>JBBRMA010000044.1:0-47508 GCA_038231075.1 Myxococcales bacterium
CCGACCTGCTGCCAGCTCGCTGGAAGGCTCGGCGCGACGTGGCCCCCGCTCTGTAAGCACCGTCCGACGCCGTCGCCGCCTGCCACGACGCCGGCGCCCGGGTCAACCCAGTTTCCGGGGTGCGCCCGGGCGGACGGGCACTTTCACCAGGCCGAGATCCTGCTCGCGGCTTGTTCCAGTGTCGGAGCCACATCCACCGTGATGCACGCCGATGTCGCGTACGAAGGGCAGTGTAATCTCGAAATGAGTGCCGACTTCCTCGCGGCACTCCTAAGACTTGGTGTTGCGCTCACGATGACCTGCTATGAAGGGACACCACCCTGCAGCTGATTGATTTACTCTCTTTGGCGCCGCCAACCAGAGTGTGAGGTAGACGTCGTGGACGTGCTGCGGTTGCACATTCCATACGGATTCATCCGCGCTCGGGTGCGCATGGACTGGCGCGACGTCCGCTTTGGACTCGTGAACGAACTCCTCGATCCCGGGGCGCCCGTCGAGCTGGCGGTTGATCTGGTTCTCGAGCTCCCGGCCCCCCCTGCGGCGCTGTGCGACCTCGCCGGTGCGCGCAAGGACGAACCAGCATTGGAGCTCGTCGAGCAGCTTGCGGACCTTGAGCCCGGGCGTCCCGAGAGCGATATCCGCGACCTGTGGCTCTATCTCGTGCTCGCGTGGATCTACGAACACCGAGATGAGTTCCCAGATCCGCTTGGGACGGTAGAAGTGGTACACGCGGATTTCGACTACCCCGAGCAGATCGCGACGTTTGTCAGGTACCAACCAGGAGATGACTGGCCGGACCTTGGGAGCCGAGAGGCAAACCAGCGACGCCTCTTTGAGCGGTGGAAGCGGTACCTCGACGAAGCCGCCCGTGCCCGCCATCCCCAGTGACGACCGAGAGCTCGCGCCACCCGTTCGCCGGCTCGAGTTGCTCCCCGCAATCTCCTGCGCGATATTGCTCCTCGCAGCTTTTCCGCCCCCGGAGATCGCAATGGCCCCCCGCAATCGCACGAAGAAGCCCTCTGCTCCGTCCCAATCGGCGTCCGAGCTGGCCGTCTCCCGGCGCACGCTCTTGCAGGGCGCGGCGCTGCTCGGCGCCAGCACGCTTTTGCCCAGGTCCGCCCGCGCGCAGACGGTGAAAGAGCGCGGCATCTTCGACAATGGGCCGGCGGCCAATCCGGTCATCGACGCCGATATCATCATGACCGCGGCGGTGATTGGCCACGCCATCGAGCGCCTCAAGGCAGGCAAGGATTGCCGCTATGACCTCGAGGTCAAGGTCGGGGTTGATTTGAAGAACAGCTATGACGTCCAGACCAAGGAGAATCACGAAGCGGTCGAGGACATCGGGCTCCACCACGCGGTGGTCGCCAAGATCAACAAGCTGCTCGCCAAGAGCGGAATCACAGGGCTCGGCACCAGCAAGGTCGCGCAGATGGGAGTCAGCCCCATCTATACCGTGGGCGCCGACAACCGCATCATCGGCGGCACCGGCAGCCTGCACGTGACCGACTCCGATCGATATACGCCGACCCTGCCGACCGGGTTGTCGGCTGAGTTGATCAAGCTCTCGACCGAGAAGGTTGGATATCAAGGGCGCGGCGCCTATACCGGCTTCATCTCGGGCCGCGAGGGCGGGCAGACGGGACTGTTGACGACCTATCGGCACACGATACCGACCGACAATGCCAATGGGCGCCGGTGGCACCCGACCGCCATCCTCCCCGGCATGGGTCCCGAGGTAGGCGCTGGCGACGACAAGAAGACCTGGGGCATGATCGGCACCAAGAAGGTGCAGAACGGGCCGCTCCCCGACAAGAGCGGCAAGGACACCTCGCTCAAGGCCGAGGGGATGCACTTCGAGGGGCCCGAGCCGACGCCGGGCACCGATATCGTCGGATACACCCACGGAATGATTCAAGCCATCTACGATATCTATTGGAAGATCGAGACCGGGCTCGCCAAGGCCAAGGCCGGCATTCCGCACGAGATCGCGGTCGGCGACAAGACCACCAAGCTCTCCTCGTGCTTCCCTTGCTCGGTGTTCATGGAGGCCACTGGGTATCCGGCCTCGTCCACGCACCTGGGCCGGGGCGAGTCCTGGTCGCCGCTCTATCCCAAGACCCCCGCCGCCACCTCGCAGGACAAGGGCTTCCACAAGGCCAACACCGCCTGGCACGCGTACTGCCGCGCCATCCTGGTGGCCGGCGCCGACTGCCTGATGAAGGGCAAGGCGCTGGTCGCGACCTCGCACGACGGAAGCCTGGCTTTGCTCCACACCTATCTCGGGGCGCACACGGCGCCGCTCGATTCCGCGAATCTCATCCTCGACGCCGTCACCGTACACGAGAGCGAAGTGAAGCGCGTCGGACGGACCATCAAGGATTGAGGAGCCAGACATGAGCGAGCTCGCCCAAAAGCCATCCACCATCCGCCTCGGAGATCTCGAGGTCAGCCGCCTGGGCTTTGGCGCCATGCGGCTGCCCGGCAAGGATGTGTGGGGCGAGCCGCTCGATCGGCAGAAGGCCGTGCGCGTCGTGCAGCGCGCCGTCGAGCTTGGCGTGAACCTGATCGACACCTCCTGGTACTACGGCCCGTTCACGGCCAATGAAATCATTGCCGACGCTCTGCATCCCTATCCCGCCGGGCTGGTGATCGCGACCAAGCTCGGCGGCCAGCGGCTGCCCGACAAGAGCTGGGCGCCCTTCAACAAGCCCGCCGAGCTGCGCCAAGGATGTGAGCACGACCTGCGCACGCTGCGGCGCGAGGTGCTCGACGTCGTGCACCTGCGCTACATGCCGACCGCGGTGTCGTGGGAGGAGCAGGTGGACGCGCTGATCGCGCTGCGGCAGGAAGGCAAGATCCGGCACATCGCGGTGAGCAACGTCTCGGTGGCGCAGGTGGAGGTCGCGCTCGCGCGCACGCCGATCGTGGCCGTGCAGAACATGTTCAATGTCTCGGGCGGCCGGGGCGCGCTGGCGAAGGCGTCGCACTCCGAGGTGGAGTCGCCCGAAGCGGTGCTCGCGCTTTGCGAGGAGAAGGGCATCGCCTATCTGCCGTTCTTCCCGCTCGCGGTGGGGCAGGTCGGCCGCCACCGGGGCGTCGTCGAGGTGGCCCAGGCGCACGGCGCCACGGCGGCGCAGATCGCCATCGCCTGGCTGCTGGCGCGATCGAAGGTCATGCTGCCCATCCCGGGCACGGGCTCGCTCGAGCACCTCGAGGAGAACTGCGCCGCGGGGCGCATCGCGCTCTCGGCCGACGAGGTGCAGAAGATCGCGGCTGGGGCTCGCTGATCGGCTCGCGTTCGTGCAGCTTGACTGAAAGTGTACAGAAGCCCACGCTGAGCGCGGCAGTGGATCCAGCAGCCCGGAATCGAGGTCGGGGATGCGGAGACTGGCGCGTGCTTGCGCGGTGGCGACGTACCTGGTGGTGGGCTTCACGAGCGGGGCGCAGGGACAGCAGATCTCGGCGCAGCGCATCGCCATCCTCGATGTCCGCGAGGAAGCGAACAAGCTTCGGGGCGAGGACCGGAAGGCGATCGACGCCCGGGCGCTCATCGACCACGTGCGCCGCGCGGCGCTCAAGGCGCTGCCCGAGCTGAGCGTGGTGATGCGCGAGAGCGTGGAGATGCTGCTCAAGGTGGCGGGCAGCTCGCTCGAGGCGTGCGAAGGGCTCTGCGCGGTCGAGACCGGCCAGAAGATCAGCGCCGACTACGTGGTCGCGGCCAACCTCCGCCGCTCCGAGGGAAAGATCGAGCTGGTGCTCGATCTCTACGAGACGCGGCTGGCGCGGCCGCTCAGCTCCGCCACCGCCAGCGGACGCACCGAGCGCGAGCTCGAGGCCGCCGTGCGCGACGCCGTGGACGAGCTGGTGGCGCCGCTCAAGGGGCAAAAGGCCGACAACTCGCGGGTCGCCGTCTCTGGCAAGAAGCAGCTCGGCGAGGTGCCCGCGCTCTCGGGCAAGCTCTCGGCGAGCGTGATGAACCTCGACGTGGACACCGACGTGCTCGTGCTCTACGAGGCGGCGCTCAAGGCCGAGGCCGTCGCCAAGGATCAGCCGGCCGCGGCGGCCCACGCCTGGAAGGCGCTCTCGGAGGCGCCCGGTCGCAACCCCTACAAGGACGAGGCGGCCCAGCGCGCGCGGCAGTGGCACGAGTTCGCCGAGGAGCAGCGAAAGCTCACCGAGCAGCGCAAGAGCGATCACGACCAATTGGTGAAGCTCTTGCCGCTGACGGTCGCCGTCGCCGAGTCGCTCAAGGAGGAGCTCTTGCTGCGCTACGCCAGGCTGTATGGCGCCGGCGACATCGAGCCCCTGCTGCGCTTGATCCCGAACGAGCAGTCGCGGTCGAACGCCCGCGCCTCGGTCGAGTGCGAGCTGGCCAAGAAGGCCGACCGCTGCGAGCAGGCCGCGAGCGTTCACGAGGCGGCCAAGGAGTGGAAGCTCGCCGTCGGCTTTCACGAGAAGGGCTGCGAGCTCGGCTCGGGGAAGTCGTGCGAGCGGCTCGGCGCGCTGCTGCTCGGCGCCGAAGGCACCAAGCCCGACCCGGAGCGGGCGCGGCTCGCGCTCCAGCGCGCCTGTGAAGCCGGGACCGCGGCCGGCTGTCGCAAGCTGGCGCGCGGGCTGTCGGACGGCTCGCTCGGCGCCCCCGACCAGGCCCGCGTGCTGCAGCTCTACGGCAAGGCCTGCGACCTGCGCGATGGCGAGTCGTGCGCCTCGGTCGGCATCCTGACGTTGTCGGCGCACCCCGGCGATCAAGCCCTGGCCACTCCCTGGTTCCGCCGCGCCTGCGAGTACGGCCAGCGCGACGGCTGCGAGCGCGTCGCGGCGCAGGAGAAGGCAGCCGCGGAGGCGAAGAGCGAGCGGGACCGCGTTGACCGCGAGCGGCTCGCCGCCGAGCAGAAAATCCGCGACGACCAGCAGCGCGAGCGCGACCGCGTCACCAGCGCCGCCCGGGCCGTCCGCGACGCAAGGCAGGGCGAGGCCGACTCGATCCGCACGCGCCGCCGCTGGGGATATGGGCTCTCGATCGCCGGCGTCGCGCTGGCCGGCGGAGCGACGTTCTTCGCGCTCAAGGGCAAGAGCAGCAACGACCAGCTGGCCTCGGGCGGGCTGAAGACGGCCGCCGACCAGCAGGCGATCCTCGACCAAGGCAAGACGTACAACACGCTGACGCTCGCCCTGGGCGCGGCCGCGGTGGTGGGCGTCGCCATCGGGATTCCGCTCATCCTCTTCAACTCCGAATCCAAGGAGCCGAAGGTGTCCTTGCTGGCCACGCCCTCGGGGATGCTGCTCTCCTGGAGGTGGCCGTGAGGCGCGGCTCGGGGCTCTCGGCGCTTCTGCTGCTGGCGCTGGCTGCCGGTTGCGCCAAGGACGCCGCGTCGCTCACTCCCTTTCCCTGCGCGCTCGACAACAGCTGCGCCGCGGGGCTGGCCTGCCTTCCAGGGACCGGGTGCGTGACCGCTCGGGCCGACGCGCTCTGTCCGGCGAGCGGCGACTGCAGCGCGGGCGGGGCGGGGCTCACCTGCGAGGCGTCGCTCGGCCGCTGCGCGCCCGGCTGCACCGATGGCGCGGGCTGCCCCTCCGGCCGCGGCTGCACCTCGACCAAAGGCGCCGGCGTCTGCCTCACCGACTGCAGCAGCGCGGGCGTCACTTGCCCGGCGGGACTCACCTGCCAGGACGGTTGGGGCCACAAGGCGTGCCTGCCCGCCGGCAAGGGCCAGGGCGCGGCCTGCTCCGGCGCGGACGGCGCCGCGTGCGGTCCCAAGGGCTCGGCCGCGATCTGCTTCGGCGCGAGCTGCGAGCTGGCGTGCGCCGACGGCGCGGGCTGCCCGGCGGGCCGCGTCTGCTCGACCGCGAAGGGCGCCGGAGTCTGCCTGACCGACTGCACCTCGGGAGCAGCGTGCACAGCGCCGCTGACCTGCAACGCGCTGCTCGACGGCGCGCACAAGGCCTGCCTCGCGCCCGCGGTGGGCCTCGACCAGCCGTGCGCGACGGAGGGCGCGAGCTGCGGCCCGCTCGGCGCCGCCGGGATCTGCAGCGGCGGGCGCTGCCAGGCTGCGTGCACCGGCGGCGCCGGCTGCCCCTCGGGCCGCTCGTGCAGCGCGGCCACCGGCGACGGCGTGTGCCTCGTGGATTGCACCGCCGGCAACACCTGCCCGGGCGACCTCGCCTGCAACGGCCCCTGGGCGAGCGGCAAGAAGCTCTGCGTCGATGCCGCCGCGGGCCTCGGCCCGAGCGCGCAGTGCGCGGCCGCGGCCACCAGCACCGCTTGCGGTCCCAAGGGGCTCGGTGCGTCCTGCGACTCGGGCCAGTGCACGCTGCCCTGCGGCACCGCTGCCAGCAGCTGCCCGGCCGGCTCTTTCTGCAGCGCGGCGAGCGGCGCGGGCTCTTGCCTCGTCGACTGCTCGAGCGGCCAGGCGTGCTCCGCCGGCACGCGGTGCTCAGCGCTCTTCGCCACCGCGCAGCTCGCGTGCCTCGTCCCCGCGGTGGGCCTCGGCAAGAAGTGCGCGACCGAGAGCGCGGCCTGCGGTCCCCGAGGAGCGGGCGGCGTCTGCACCTCTGGCCACTGCGAGGTGCCGTGCACCTCGAGCGCCGGCTGCCCGGCGGGCCGCAGCTGCAGCCTGGCGGGCGGGGGCGTGTGCCTGATCGACTGCACCGGCAGCGGCGCCTGCCCGGCCGACCTGACCTGCAACGGCCCCTGGGTCAACAACGGCACCAGCGGCAAGAAGTTCTGCACCGCGCCCGGCGAGGGCGGCTACACGGCGGGCTGCACCGGACAGTCCACCGCCTGCGGACCGCTGGGCCTCGGCGGCCTGTGTGACGTCGGCGAGTGCGCGCCGCTCTGCACCAACGGCCAGAGCTGCGGCTCGGGCAGCGTCTGCACCGCAGCCAGCGGCCCCGGCTCGTGCATGCTCGACTGCAGCGCGGGCCAGGCCTGCCCGACGGGCCTCGCCTGCGCGGCGCTGCCGAGCGGCGCCAAGGTCTGCACGCCTCCGAACACGGGCCTCGACTCGGCCTGCGCGCTCTCCGACGACTCGAACTGCGGCCCCAAGGGCTCGGGCGGCGTCTGCTTCGAAGGGCTCTGCTCGCCGGCGTGCGGCGCCTCGGGCGCGTGCGGCGCCGGGCGCGTCTGCTCGGGCGCGACCGGCGGCGGCTGCCTCGCGGACTGCACCGCAAGCCAGGCCTGCCCGAGCGGCCAGTCGTGCGGGGGCGTCTGGCACGATGGCAAATCGGCCTGCATGGCCGCGGGCCACTCGGTCGCGGCCTGCGCCGGCGCGGTTGCGCAGACCGCGTGCTTTGCCATCTGCCCCACGAGCAACCTTCCCGTCGGCGTGCAATGCACGGGCTACACCTGCCCGCTCAACGGCACCTGCGCCGCCAACAGCACCTGCGGCTGCGGCGCCGGCTTCAGCGCGGTCGATTGCAGCAACAGCGCCTGCAACAGCACCGGCTCGAACTGCCCGGGCGGCGCGTGGTGGTGCAAGCCCAACACGCCGGTCACCACCGCCTCCTGCAACGAGCCGATCGCGCAGGTCCAGACCAACTGCACCTGCGTCGATGGCCGCACCAAGACGCGCGCCTGCGGCGACATCGGCTCCTGCGAATACCGCTGCTCGGTGGGCTGCGACGTGCTCACCCAGGACTGCCCCGCGGGCGGCCCGAGCAAGTGCACGCTGCTCGCGAACACCGCCACCAGCACCGTCTTCGCCGAGTGCGCCCAGCCCTTCGGCGCCAACAACGGCATCAACAAGCAGGCCTGCACCCGCGACCCGAGCGACGCGACGGGCATCGGCCACGACAGCTGCGCGCCCAGGTTCTTGTGCACCTCCTTCGGCGAGCTGGCGGGCGCGCAGACCTGCCATCCGCTCTGCAAGGGGCAGCAGGACTGCCCGGCGCAGGTCAATGGATTTGGCGCCTCGTGCATGGCGCGCACCGAGGGGCTGGCCTCGGTCGGCACCTGCGAGGAGACCTGCCGCGTCTTCTCGCCGGGCGACTGCGCCACCAACTTCACCTGCAGCACCTTCAACTTCACCACCGACGGATCGACCTCGTTCGCCTCCTGTCGCGCCATCGGGAGCACCGCCACCAACGGCGCCTGCGCCGCCGACACCGACTGCGGCATCGACGCGGTCTGCGCCCAGACGCACGCCAGCGGGACCGCCAACGTCTGCACGCCGATCTGCAGCGGCGGACACGGCTGCCCGAGCGGCTACACCTGCAAGAACGTGCCGTCGAATTACGCGCCGATGGGCTACTGCCTGTGAGCCGGAGGCTGGAGAGCCTTTACCTGGCCGTCACGCGGCCGACGGACTTGAGCTGGCGCGTGCGGCGGCGGATCTCGCGCGGTCCGCGGCCCGCGTCGCGCACCACCAGCTTGCGCAGGGCCGACACGTCGCGATAGCCGACGCGCAGGGCGATCTCCTCCAGCGGCAGCTCGGTGGACTCGAGCAGCGCGGTGGCGGCCTCGACGCGCACGCGCTGCACCAGCTTGCCCGGCGTGATGCCCGAGCCCTCCTCGATGCGCCGGGCCAGCGTGCGCGCGCTGGCGCCGACCGCGCGCGCGAGCCGCGGCAGGTCGATCTCCTCGGCGAGGTGGGCGCGCACCCAGCGCTCGACTTTCTCCACGGTGGGGCTCTGGCCCGCCATGCTGCGCAAGAGGACGTAGGGCGCCTGCGAGACGCGCTCGTCCACGAGCAGGAAGCGGGCGCAGAGCCTTGCCAGGGCCGGCGAGGCGAAGCGGTGCACGAGGTGCAGCGCCAGGTCTGTGACCGCCATGCCGGTGCCGCAAGAGAGCACGCCCTTGCCGGCGGTCAGCACCCGCTCGGGCGCGAGGTCTACCAGCGGATAGCGGCGCTGGAAGTCCGCGGCCAGCCACCAGCTGGTGGTCGCGGGCTGGCCGTCGAGGATGCCGGCCTCGGCGGCGACGAAGGCCCCGGAGCAGCCGGCGCAGACCAGCGTGCCCGAGGCGTGGGCGACCCGGGCGGTGTCGGCGAGCGCGCGGACCTCCTTGCTGCGCAGGCCTGCCTCGACGTCCTCGACGGTGGCCCAGAAGAGGCCGGGGATGACGAGCACGTCGGCCTGGAGCTCGTCGAGCTTGCCGTCCACGGCGTGGCGATAGCCGGCGCCGGAGCGGACCGCCCGGCCGCGCAAAGAGCCGATCAGCACCTCGAAGGGCGGCGTGCGGAAGCGGCGCGCCGGGTCGCGTGCCGCGATCTGGTTGGCGGTGGCGAGGACGTCGAGCAGCACGCCCACGCCGGAGTCGGCAAAGCCCTCGACCAGGGCGATGAGCACGCGGCGTGTGGCCATCTGGCAAGAATAACCCGATAAGGGCCGTTCCAGCCAAGGGGCGCGGCCGCTCATCGAGCCAGGAAGGCGGCGGCGCGGGCGGCGATCTCGGGGCTGCGGAGGATGCGGCGGTGGCCGAGCCCCGGCGCCTCCTCGAGCAGCGCGGAGGGCCAGGCGCGCACCAGCCCCGCCGAGCCGTCGAAGGGCGTCTCCAGGTCCTCTGGGTCGTGGAGAACGAGCAGCGGAACGCGCAGCTTGGGGGCGAGCCGCGCCAGCTCCAGCGCCTCGAAGGGCACGCGGGCGGCCCTGGAGATGCGCTGCTCGATGCCCGGCAGCACCCAGGGGCCGACGTTCATCGCGCGCGACCAGTCCTGCAAGGTGCGCCGGCCGCTGGTCATCGGCGCGAGGAACACCGCCCGCCGCGCCTGCAGGCCATCGGCCAGCGCGAGCGTCGCCGCGGCCGCGCCCGCGGAGTGGCCGACGAGCACGTCCACCGGCCACACCCGGCGCGCGACCGCGAGCAGCGCGCGGGCCATCGCGGCGATGGTGGTGACGCGGCCCTCCGAGTCGCCGTGGGCGGGCGCGTCGGGCGCGATGACGCTGAAGCCCTGGCGCAGGAGCGCCTGCACCAGCGCGCCGGTGTGCGAGGCGCGCGAGCCCCAGCCGTGCTGGATCAGCGCCGTCGGCCCCGAGCCCCAGGAGAGGATCGACAGCAGGCCCTCGCCGGTCTGGAGCTGGAAGCGATGCCCGCCGGGCGGGAGCGGAACGTCGCGCGAGCGGGCGGGTGTGAGGAAGAGGCGGGTGGCGACCGAGGCCGCGAGCGGCGGGGCGAGCGCGCTGGCGGCCCGCAGCCCGGAGCGCACCAAGAGAAAGCCCAGCCCCGGCGGCGGAGGCGCGGTGGGCGCGCGCGGAGGCGAAGAAGAGCGGGTCTTCGGTTCGGCGAGCGAGACGATTGCTTCGGCCATCGGTCCCTCCTCGTTCATCCAGCGTGCGGACAGGATGCGAGAGGAGGGGCCGCGCCGCCAGTGGCGGTTTTGCCAATGTTCGGGTCACTCTTGCCAGCGGCGCGAGGCCTGCCGCGCGCCGCCTTCCGGGCCTGCGCCGGCCGCCGCTCCTCAATCGCGAGGGGCGGCGGCGCGGCAATGCTACGGCGCGGGGTTAGTGACGGTGCTGTGGTCGAGCGCCACCGCGGTCTGCGCCAGGATGCGGCCGTTCATCGTCGCCCCGGTCTGCAGCGTGGCGGCCGTCTGGCTGAGGATGATGCCCTCGAAGTGCGCGGTGGTCCCGATGTTCACCGCGCCCGCCACCTGCCAGAAGATGTTCTTGGCCTTGATGGCGCCGCTCAGCAGCACGTGCTTGGCGCCAGTCATGGTGAGGTCGCCCGAGATCTGGAAGATGTAGACGTCGGTGGCCTCGCCGGTGATGGTGAGGTCGTCGGAGATGGTGACGGTGCTGGTCCACTTGTAGAGGCCGGGCGTCAGGGTCAGCCCGCCGATGGCGCCGGTGTGCAGCTCGAGGAAGTCAGGCGTGGGGCGGCCCGCAGCGTCGGTGTACCCGGTCTGCATGTCGGAGACCGCGGTGGTGAGGTTGCTCGGCGTGGGCGGGGCCTGGTCGGCGGCGTAGACCTTGCCGGTCACCTGCGTCGAGGTGGCGTAGCCGGTCGCGTCGGTGACCGAGAAGCCGGTGATGAAGGTCTCGGCGGCGGGGCTCACCGCGATGTCTCCGGTGATCACCGACGGGGGCACGCTGGAGATGGCGGTCTTGGCGAGGATGACGTAGTTCGCCGAGGAGCCGAGCAGGACCGGCGAGAGGCCGACGTGGCTGCCGGTGGTGAAGCCCCAGGTGTAGTCGCTCGCCAGCGCGTTGCCGGCCAGGTCGGTGACGCCTTTCGCGCCGCCGCGGACCTTCGCCTGGTAGACGGTGCCGGGCGCCAGGGCCGCGCTCGGCTGGAAGGTCGCGACCTTGGTCGCCGCGTCGAAGGTCACCGAGCCGGGCACGGCCACGCTGCTCGGGCCGGTCACCGTGAAGGTCGCGCCGCTGACGCTCTGGGCCGACATCGCCTCGCTGAAGGTGGCCTGCACGCTCGAGGTGCCGAGCACGCTGGTGGCGGCCGGCAGCGGAGTGGTGGTGGTCACCGTCGGCGGCGTGGTGTCGGCCGTGGTGCCGGTGGTGAAGCTCCAGGCGTGGCTCGCGGCGATGGCGTTGCCGGCCAGGTCCTTGGCGCCGGTGGTGATGGTCGCGGTGTAGAGCTTGCTCGCCGAGAGCGCGGCCGCGGGGCGGAAGGTCGCGGTGAGCCCCGTGTAGAGGACGGTGCCCGGGACCGCGGCGCCGCCGGTGGTCACGGTGAAGGTCGCGGTGGTGATGGTGGTCGGCGACATCGGCTCGCTGAAGGTCGCGGTGATGGCGCTATTGAGGGCGATCGCGGTCGCGCCGTCGGCCGGATACGTCGAGCTGGTGGTCGGAGCGGTGGTGTCGGTGGTGGTGCCGGTGGTGAAGCTCCAGCCGTAGCTGCCCGCCATCGTGTTGCCCGCGAGGTCCTTGGCCGAGTCGATGGTGGCGGTGTAGCTCGAGCTGGCGGTGAGGGCGGCCGTGGGATTGAACGTGGCAGTCACGCCGGAGTAGCTGACGGCGCCGGCGACGCTGACGGTGCCGCGCTTGAGGACGAAGTTGGTGGTGGTGATGGAGGCGGGGTCCATCGGCTTCGAGAAGGTGACCAGGACGTTGCCGCCGAGCGAGACGCCGGTGGCAGCGCTGGCAGGCGAGGTCGAGCTGACGGTGGGCGCGGTGGTGTCGGCGTCCGCGCCGGTGGTCACCTGCCACGAGTAGCTCGAGGTGAGCGCGCTGCCGGCCAGGTTCTTCGCGCCGGTGGTGATGGTGGCGGTGTACGCGGTGTTCGCGGTCAGGTTCGCGTTCGGCTTGAAGATCGCGGTCACGCCCGAATAGGTGACGGTGCCCGCCACTGCGGCCGAGCCTGGGCCCGCGACCGTGAAGGTGGTGGCGTTGAGGCTGGCCGGGTCCATCGGCTCGCTGAAGGTGGCGGCGATGCTGCCGTTGGTGGCCACCGCGGTGTCGCCGAGGGCCGGGCTGGTCGAGCTGACGGTGGGCCCGTTCGGAGCAGGCGGAGGAGAGCCGCCGCCTCCGCAACCGGCGAGCGCAGCGGCGAACACCAGCGTGGACAGACCAGTGCATCGTTTGAAAAATTGCATGCGAGTCATGAGTTGCTCCTGAGATTTGAGAGTGCGCGGTGCGCGTCGAGAGACCACTCGCGCCCTTCTGCGGCCACGAAGACCTGATTGATTCATTGTTGAGTATCGGAGAATTTAATTCAGCAGGACGCGGCCGACCAGGCTGACGTCGAAGATGAAGCCGACGCGGCCGGGCGCGAAGGCGATGCCCGGGGCCACCTCGAGGCCGACGGTGAAGGGGGCGCGCTTGAAGAGCGCCTCGAGGCCGATGGGCATGCGCGCGCCGGCATAGATGTCGCCATTGCAGTTGTAGCGCCAGTTGCCAAAGCCGTCGCAGGGCCCCTGCAGCGTGCCCACGAACGGGCCGACGCCGAGATAGAAGTTCAGGTCGAGGGCCGAGCGATCCTGGAGAAATTGCGCGAGGCCCCAGAGATAGTCGGCGCCGACGCGAAAGCCCGGGCCATAGATGGGGTCGATGTTGATGTCGAAGGCGTCCTTGCCGCCGAGATAGCGCTTGGCGCTGAACCCGGTCGGCTCGCCGAGGGTGACTCCGAGCGCCCAGCGGGCGGGCTCGCTGACCGGCGCGGTCTGCGCATCGGCCAGGGCTGCGGAAGAGACGAGAGCGAGGAGCGCAAGCAGACGAGCCATGTGTGGTCTCCGGAGACTTCTGGTCGGTGAGTGAACACACACCTCGGCCGCCGATTGCCGAGGTGGTGCATCCCAGAGCTGGAGAGGCAAGCCGGAGGGAGGACAGAAAGAAGCTAACCACGATCTTCCAGTAAGCAAGTGAGCGGTTGCTTGCGCGGGCGCAACCCCCCGACTGCTCGCTTGCCCTTCTGCACCCTCGTAAGTAGCATTACTCAGCGAGTGCCCGCCCCGGATCCCCGAGGCAATGCCCCGCCCAAGGCGGGGACTTGATGCCGAGTGGTCCTGACAGCCGTCCACAGAGCGTGCTCCTCATAGAGGACGAGGATGCCGACGCGGATGCGCTGGTCGAAGCGCTGCTGCCTTATGGAGGCAAGGACTTGATCCGCCGTGTCACCCGCCTCTCGGAGGCGGTGGCGGTGCTCGCAGAGGGCGACATCCGGGCGGTGGTCCTTGACCTGAGCTTGCCCGATGCCTCGGGGTTGAGCGGGCTGCGCCGGATCCGCGCCTTGGTGCCGGCGATTCCGGTGCTCGTGGTCACCGGTCTGCGAGACGACCGCCTGCGCGCCCAGGCGCTGCACGAGGGGGCCCAGGACTACCTGGTCAAAGGCGACGTGGACGGGCAGGCCATCGCGCAGAAGATCCGCGACGCCTTCGATCGGCAGAGCTACCAGACCAACGCCGCGGACGCCGCCGAAGAGCGCAACAAGTCCGCCTCGGAAGATGAGCGCCGTGCCTCCTGGTTCGCGCACGCGGGGCAGATCGTCTCCAGCTCGCTCGACTACGACAGCACCCTCGACAACATCAGCCGCGCGCTGGTGCCGAGCTTCGCCGACGAGTGCGCCATCGGGCTGGCGGACGCGAGCCAGATGGGCTCTCTGCGCAAGCCGCCTTTGCCAGAACTGCAGCAGCGCATCGACTCCGCGCTGGCCAGCGCCCGCACCTGGTTCGACGAGGATCGCGCCACGCTGATGGTGGTGCCGATGAAGATGGCCGATCGCGCCATCGGCGCCATCGCCCTGACCCTGTGGCCGACGCGAGGCCGCTTCTCGCCGGCAGATCGGCTCCTGGCCGAGGAGCTGGCCCTGCGCGCCGCGCTGGCGCTGGGAAACTCTGCGCTCTACCGGCAGGCGCGCAGCGCGGTCGCCCTGCGCGACGAGTTCGTCTCCATCGCCTCGCACGAGCTGCGGACGCCGCTCTCGACGTTGCAGATGCAGCTGCAGCTCTTGCAGCTCAAGCACAACGCAGAGGTCCCGGCCCCCAGGGAAGAGGTGGCGGCGCGGCTCGCCGCCTGCCTGGGGCAGACCAAGCGGATGGCGCGGCTGATCGACACGCTGCTCGACGTCTCCATGCTCGCGAGCGGCCGCATCGCGCTCAACCAGGAGCCGCTCGACTTTCGCGCCTTGGTCCGCGAGACGCTCGAGCGCCTTCGCACCGAGTCGAGCTCCAACCAGCTCGTCTTCGAGGACGGGGACGCCATCGTCGGCCGCTGCGACCGGCTGCGGCTCGAGCAGGTGGTGACGAACCTCGTGACCAACGGCTTCAAGTATGGCGGCGGCAAGCCGGTGCAGGTGATGCTCAAGGCCAACCAGACCCACGCCTCGCTCCTGGTGCGCGACGCGGGCATGGGCATCGCGGCCAGCGACCTGCAGCGCATCTTCGGCCGCTTCGAGCGGGCGACGACGGCGCGCCACGTCACCGGCCTTGGGCTCGGGCTCTACGTGACGCGGCAGATCGTCGAGGCGCACGGCGGGACCATCGCGGTGGAGAGCGAGGTCGGCAAAGGCTCGCTGTTCACCGTCACGCTGCCGCTCGACAACCGCCCGGAGACTCCCCAGCAGAGCGAGGACGCCCGATGAGCGCTGCCGCCGCCGAGGTGCTGCTGGTCGAGGACGACGTGGCCCTGCGCGAGGTCGTGACCGAGGGTCTGGTGATGGACGGCATCACCATCGCGGTCGCGGGCAACGGGCGCGAGGCGCTCGACTATCTGGGTCGCTCGCCGCTGCCCGCTCTCATCCTGCTCGACCTGCGCATGCCGGTGATGGACGGCTACGAGTTCTGCCTGGAGCAGCGCACGGTGGACCGCCTGCGCCCGGTGCCCGTCTGGATCCTGTCCGCCGAGTTGGACGCCGGTCCACGGGCCGCCGGGCTGCAGGTCGCGGGCTTTCTCCGCAAGCCCATCGACTATCACCGGCTGCTCGGCATCGTTCGTCAATACGTGCCCTGATTGGTTTCAACTCAAGCAGGGCGAGAAACAACCTCGCCTGGGGCCTGCAACTGGCAGGCGCGAGCGCGCGCGGCTCGAGACCGCAGGCGCCCTGATCTGGTCCGCCCGCCGCGCCACCGCACGAGCGACACCTGCTGCCCGGCTGTCAGCCGCGCGAGCGGTCGAAGCTAGGTGTTTCTACGTACAGTGGCGATGCTTCGTGCGCGCCCACTCCGGGCGCGTCTCGGAGAAACCAAATGCGAAAACTGAGTCTAGGGACGTCGGTCTTTCTAGGTGCCGCGCTCGCGCTCTTAGCGATGGAAGCGCGGGCGCACCAGCTGAGCTGCAAGCTGACGCTGGCCAGCCTCGACGAGCGGGGAGGCGTGATCGGCAAGCCCGGCACCGTGCTCCTGCTCGACCACTATCCTGCCGGGGTCGAGCTGAACTTCACGGTCATCAACGACATCCCGACCAAAGGCTCCACCGCGCAGGCCGTGCTGCTCTGGGACCTGCCTTTCTGTTCAACCCTCCCGCGCCCTTCACGGTTCCTCCGGGCGGCTCGCTGACCACGACGGTTCTAGGCGTCCTCTCGTCGCGCGAGCAATGCCTCTCCATCAATCGCCAGCAAGTGGCGGGCGAGATCAGCAGCGCCGTGGACTTCACCGGCCACGTCCTCTTCGACAGCGGCCAGGCCCTCTGCACCGCGCGCCTGGTCTGCGGCGGAGAGAACTCGCTGCCCGACGGCGGCACCATCTGCGGCGCACTCGACAATCCCTGTCCAATCAACTGAGCGAGAACCCGATGACAACCACAAAGACGATTCTCGTGACGGGATTTCTGGCCCTGCTGGCCGCTTGCGGCGGACAACCATCGAACGGCGTTGATCTCCTGGGGAGCAGCCAGAGCGATCTGCTGCTGCCGGGCGGGACCATCGAGATGAGGATGCGCGGAGTGCACCCCTCCGGCTTCAGCTCGGTGGCGGTGACGACCCACTCGGTCCACGTCTGGGCCGACGGCGTGCCCCAGCCGGTGACCATCCAAGGGACGCACATGAACCTCGCGCACACCGGGCAGGCCTGGCTCTTCGCGACGTTCACGCTGCCGCTGGCGGCGACCACGGTGCACCTCGAGGTGCAGCTCGACAACCCGGGCTCCTATGCGCACGGATCCAGCAGCGGGAGCGTCGATCTCTACGAGCGCCCGATCGCGCT
Organism: Myxococcales bacterium; assembly: GCA_038231075.1. Taxonomy (GTDB): domain Bacteria; phylum Myxococcota; class Myxococcia; order Myxococcales; family 40CM-4-68-19; genus JBBRMA01. The sequence goes on from JBBRMA010000044.1 coordinate 16,530, forward strand.
CGACGTCGAGGCCGCGCAGCTGCGGTCGCGCGGAAAGATCGTGCTGCACGACGACCTCTCGCGCTCGCTCACGCCGGAGGGAAGCGGGCTGCTCTTCTTGCCTGACCTCGTCGTCAGCTTCTGATCGGCGCTCGAGGTGCCAGCCCCGATCGCGGCCTCGCCAAGGCCGGGCCGCGATCGTGCCGCCGCTCCGCTGCCCCTCATTGTCCTCCTGCGGACACTTCACTCAGAGAGAAAGAGGTACGTATGAACACGTAAGCGGGCGAGCGCTCATGCTCTCGTTCAGAGGTCCTCCAATGCTGCATGAATTTCTCATTAATCATCGCGATGAGCTGATCAAGAGAACCCGGGCAAAGGTTGCTCGCCGCCCGGCGCCCAGGGCCACCGAGTACGAGCTGGTGCACGGCGTTCCGATCTTCCTCAGCCAGCTCGCGGACGCGCTGCGGCTGGAAGCGGCCGACAGCGGCGCGCCCGCCTCGCAGCTCGAGATCGTCAATAGCGCGGCGCTCCATGGGCACGAGCTCATGAACCATGGCTTCAACATCGGCCAGGTGGTCCACGACTACGGTGACGTCTGCCAGGCCGTCACCGAGCTGGCGCTCGACATCGACGCGCCCATCACCACGGCCGAGTTCCACACCTTGAATCGCTGCCTCGACAACGCCATCGCCGGCGCGGTGAGCGAGTGGGCGAGGCAGCGGGAAGCCAGCCTCCACGGCGCGGAGACCGAGCGGCTGGGAATCCTCGCGCACGAGCAGAGAAACCTGCTCTCCACCGCCTTGCTGGCCTTCCAGATGCTGCGCAAGGGCACCGTGGCCATCGGCGGCAGCACCGGCGCCGTCCTCGCCCGGAGCCTGGAGGGGTTGCGCAACCTCAACAACGGCTCGCTCGCAGCGGTGCGCCTCTCGGCGGGGCTCGAGCACCGCGTGCGCATCGACCTGGCCGGCTTCTTCGAGGAGGAGGAGGTGGCTGCCTCGATGGGTGCCCTCGAGCGCGGGCTGCAGCTCACCGTCGAGCGGCCGCCGTACGGGCTCGCGGTCAGCGCCGACCGCTTGATCCTCGCGGCGGCGCTGGGGAACCTGCTGCAGAACGCGTTCAAGTACACGCGCCCGCGCAGCCAGGTCTTCCTGCGGGCGCGCGAGAGCGAAGGCAACGTCGTCATCGAGGTCGAGGATCGGTGCGGCGGCCTGCCCCCGGGCCAGAACCTCTTTGCCACCTTCGTTCGCGCGGCTTCCGAAGAGCCTGGGCTTGGCCTCGGTCTCTCCATCGCCCGGCGCGGTGTCGAGTCCAGCGGCGGCACCCTGCTGGTGCGCGACCTGCCCGGCGTCGGTTGCATCTTCACCATCACGCTTCCCGCAGCCGCGGCGGTCGTTGGAAAGGCCGTATGAGCAGGACCCAATGGCTCGCGCACCTGCTCCAATCACGGCGCGCTCCGATCGCGGCCTCCTTCTCCCGGCACGTGGGGGCGGCGACCGACGAGGCCGCGCGCGTTGCCGTCGAGGCGATGTCGCGGTTCATCGACCAGATTGTCTGCCGCATTCGCGGCGACGGTCCGATGGGCCAGCCCCTGGCCGGCGATGGCCTCGCCCTGATCGTGCGCGGGCACGCGGCGGTGCAGGCATCGATCTTCGAGGCGCTCGATGGCTCGGGCCTGCCTTGCTCGGTGCTGGAGCTGCGCTCGCTGACGCGGGCCCTGGTCGGCGGCATCGCCCGCGCCGCCGCGGAGCTTGCGCGTGAGCGCGAGGCAGAGCTCGGCAGGGTGGCCTCCGAGGAGCTCGCGTTCCTCGCCCACGAGCTGCGGGGATCGGTCGGCTCCATGCTCCTCGCGTACGATCTGGCGACGCGCGGCAAGGGGGCGCTCGATCTGCGGGCCCTGGCGATGCTGCAGAGCGGGCTGGCCCGGCTCAACTCGCAGGTCGAGGTCGCGCTCATGCGAGCCCGCCTCGAGGTCCCGCTCGACGAGCACGCGATCGACATTCCAGTTCCGCAGCTCATCGCCGAGGTCCTCGCCGACACCTCGCTGGAAGTGCAGGCCAAGGGCCTCCGCGTCGAGGTCGAGGCGGTGACCTGCGCCATCCTTCACGGCGACAAGCGCCTCTTGCTCTCGGCGCTCTCGAACCTGCTGCGCAACGCCGTCAAGTTCAGCCCGCCCGGCGCCGCCATCTCGCTGCGCGTGATCGAGACCGAAGGCCGCCTCGTCATCGAGATCGAGGATGAGTGCGGCGGCCTGCCGCCCGGCCAGACCGACGAGCTCTTCGAGCCGCACGTGCAGCGCGGCAGCGACCGATCCGGCTTCGGATTGGGGCTGGCCATTGCGCGCCGGGCGATCGGGGCGCACGCCGGATCGGTGCGCGTTCGCGACCTGCCCTCCAGGGGCTGCGTCTTCGTGCTCGAGCTGCCCATCAAGAACCAGGCGAGCTGACCGCGCGCCATTGGAAGCGAGCCTCTCCTGAGCTTGCCCGCTCGGCCAAAGCGGCTGCGCGTGTGCAAGCTCCTGGTCCTCCCGAGGTGCTCGATGCGTGTCCTGGTCCCGCTCGTCCTGCTGGCTTCCTTTCCCTCTCTGGCGATCTGCGAGAACCCCTATTTCGGAAACAAGCCCGGCTCGGTCTTTCGCTACCGCGACGGCGCGGGCCATTCCACCCGCATGACGGTCAAGGCGGCCGACGGCGATCGGCTGACCATCGAGAGCAGCGTCGGGACCGGCGAGGCGCAGACCTCGCACTCCTTCGACGCGCGCTGCACCTCGAAGGGGCTGGTGGTGGACACTGACGCGTTGATGATGCGCGGCGGGCGCCACCAGCCCGTGGGCGCGACGGTAAAGACGCTGCGGCACGAAGGGGTGATGTTTCCTTCCAAGCTGCGCGTGGGCGACTCGTGGACCGAGCGCCGCACCACCGAGATGGCGCGGACCGGAGGCCACGACATGACCATGACGGTGGACATCACCACCGTGCACCGGGTGGCGGGCCGCGAGACCGTGCGGGTGAAGGCGGGCGAATTCGATGCGCTGCGCATCGAGAGCGACGCGACCATGGAGATGAAGATGGTGGGCGCGGACGCGGAGAAGATGAAGGGTCACCTGCCGCACGGAGGAACCGTGACGCACTCGAGCGTCTGGGTGGCCAAGGGCGTGGGCCTCGTGAAGTCGATGCACGGCGAGGCGCCGAACGCGCTCACCAGCGAGCTCGAGAGCTATTCGGTCCCCTGAAACCCGTAGAAGAAAAAAGGGCCGTCGAGAGCGATCCTCGACGGCCCTGCCTGGCTGCGCGGCTCAGCTTGGCATGATCACGGTGTCGATGGCGTGGATGACGCCGTTCGACGCCTGGATGTCGGTCTTGCTGACGCGCGCGCCGTTGACGGTGACCTCGTTGTTCTTGAGGCCGAGCGTGAACTCCTTGCCGTTCACGGTCTTGACCCTGTCGCCGTCGTGCATCTTGCCGACCTGCGCCGCCGAGATGTTCCCGGAGAGCACGTGGAAGAGCAGCACGCCCTTGAGCTTCTCCTTGTCCTTCAGGAGCGTCTCGATCTGCCCCTTCGGTAGCTTGGCGAACGCGGCGTCGGTCGGCGCGAAGACCGTGTAGGGGCCCTTGCCCTTGAGGGTCTCCACCAGATCGGCGTCGTTGAGCGCGGTGGCGAGGGTCTTGAAGTTTCCGGCGGCTTCGGCGGTTTCGATGAGGTCGTGGTTCATGATGGACTCCGTCCTCGGAGCTCCTGAAGGAGGCCCGATGGAATGGCGCGAGAGCCTTGGAGGCGTTCGCGCGCTGGCTTGGTCGGACTCCGCGCTGCGCTCCGCCGCAGGCGAAGGGTCGCAGCGAGGTTGAGTGGGCTCAGGGTAGGTTCGCCCAAGCGCAGATGCTTGCCCCTCTCTCTTTATTTTGCAGCGAGCGCTCCCCGCTCCGCAGAGGGCACGCGCGGCGCACCGGTGGCTCGTCGGGCGTTCGCGGCGGAGGCGCTGGCGTATAGAGTGAAGGGATGCGCGCACTGATTCCCTGGTCTGCCCTGGCCGCCCTGCTCGCCGGATGCTCCGGCACCCAGCCCGACGCACCTGCTGCCGACGCGCGCGCCACCGCCGCGGCCGGCGTCAGCTCCTCGGAGCAGCTCCACCAGGCCGTCTCTCGCCTCACTTCGCGGCGGCCCGAGGGAACCCAGGTGACGCACGGTCCGGGCGACCGGCGCAGCTTCACGGTCCAGCAGGGCCTTGGCCAGGTGATCGTCGCGCGGACCAATCCCGACGGGACGGTCTCGGCGAAGTGCGTCGAGTCGGAGGCAGCCAGCCGCGAGTTCCTCGGCGCGGCAGCGCAGCAGGGAGCCGCGAAATGAAGCGACTCGCCCCTGCCGCGCGTGCGCTCGCCCTCTCCGCGCTCTTGCTCGCCGCGCAGGCAGCCAGCGCCGCCGAGCTGCGCATCCAGAACTCCAACGCCTCGGGCCAGGGCTTCAACGACCCAACCCCAGCGGCGCCGGTGGGGCTCAATTTCGGCACCACCAAGGGCGCGCAGGCGGTCATCCTCTTCCAGTACGCGGCGGCCATCTGGGGCGCGACCCTCAAGAGCCAGGTCCCGATCCTCATCGACGCCGCCTTCGTCACGCCGGCGCAGGACTCTGACTTCACGTGCACCGCGACCGAGGGGCTGCTCGGGTACACGCGCGCCGCAAGCTACGAGACCGGCGGCGGCCTCCCCAATCCGCAAGCGGGCTACGTGGTGGCGCTGGCCAACGCGCTCGTCGGCAGGGACCTCTCGCCCGGGAGCGCGCACATCAAGGCGCGCTTCAACGCCGGCATCGGCACCGCCAACTGCCTGGCGGGGCTCGGCTGGTACTACGGCCTCGACAACGCGCTGGCCCCCGGCCAGGGCTCGCTCCTGGCGACGCTGCTGCACGAGTTCGCGCACGGGCTTGGGTTCTCCTCGTTCGTCGATCCCCACAGCGGCGCGCTGAACGGACCGCCGAGCGCGTACGACTTCCACGTCTTCGACGAGGCGGCCGGCGCCGACTGGGCCGGATACCAGCCATCCCAGCGCGCGCCCCTGCTCATCGGCGGCAGCAAGCTCGCCTTCGATGGCCCGAACGTCGCGGCCGGCGCCGCCCGCTTCCTCGGCAACGCCCCGGTGCTCGAGGTGGCCAGCGGCGGCGCCACGTCAGAGGACGGCTACCTGCCGGGCCAGTTCTCTGGTCCAATCCCCGACGGCGGCACCTTCGACATCGCGCCCGCCGTGCCGCTCGACGCCTGCGCCGATCTCGCCGGCGGATCGCTCGCGGGCAGGCTGGGCCTGGTCGAGCGCGGCACCTGCAGCTTCTACGACAAGTCGGTCCGCGCCGCGGCCGCCGGCGCCTCGGGCGTGATCATCTTCGACCGCGACGCGGGCCCGCTCATCACCATGGCCTCGCCGACCGACGGCGGCGGTCCGCTCTCGGTGCCCGCGGTCTTCATCAGCAACCTCGACGGAAACAGCGTCCTCGCGCGGCTCGACGGCGGCACCGTCTCGGCCGGCTTCGGCTCCTCCAATCACCTCTCCAACACCGACGCCACGCAAGCGCGGGTGCTGCTCTACACGCCGCCGACCATCTCGCCCGGCTCGACGCTCTCGCACTGGAACACGCAGTCGTTTCCGAAGACGCTCTTGATGGAGCCGTTCATCGGCGCGAACGAGCGGCTCAACCTCGACCTGACGCCGGCGGCCCTCGCCGATCTGGGCTGGCCGATCGTCAACGGGCTCTCGGTGGGGATGAGCAAGGCGCTCGACCTGACGCTGGCCGACGGCGCGCAGGCCACCTACCTCATCGCGGTGCTCAACCGGCGGACCACGGCCGTCGATGGCGTCACCCTCAACCTGAGCCTGCCCGCGGGCGCGGCGCTCGTCTCGGCCGCGGGCGGCTGCACGGCGATTCCCTGCACGCTCGGCACGGTGGCCGCCGGCGAGGTGCGGCCCGTGGTGGTGACCGTGCAGCCGGCCAAGCCCACGGTCTTTCCTTTTGCGGTGAGCGCGATCTTGAGCGCGCCCGGCACGGGCAGCGACGACAACCTCGAGGCGACCATCTCGGTCGGCAAGCCCACCGCCTCGTCCGGAGGGTGCGCGACGGCAGGGCTGCCCGCGGCGCTGGTGGCCTGCTCGATGGTCCTGGCGGGCCTGTTGGCGAGGCGCCGCCGCAACTCAAGGTCAACTCAAGAGAGTTGAGCGGGTCGCGATGACAGGGCCTGGCCAGGAGTGTGCGGCCACGCCCTGAGACTCAAGGCGCATACCTGGCAATGAGCGGACCGAAGGCGGCGTCTACGTTGGTGGCCGCCGCGTTGGTGGCGCAGTTGGTCGCGACCACGAAGGCCAGGTTCTTGGCCGGCGCGAGCCAAGCGGTCGCAAACCAGAGCGTATTGCTTCCGGTGTGGGTCAGCGCCGTCCCTCCGGCCCAGGGGCGGGAGGTGACGATCCAGCCGGCGGCATAGTCGCCGCCGCTCGGCGGAGTCTGCAGCGCCTGCAGGGTGGCGTTGGTCACGAGCGTTGGCGCCTCGTTGCGCGCGGCCGCGAGGTGCAGCGCGAGGAACTTGCCCCAATCGGCGATGGCGCAATGGGCGGTGCCGGCGGGCCCCAGCGAGGGCGGATTGTCCGCGCCGGTCGTGCCCGGGTCGTAGGGCGTGAGGACGCCGTTCGAGCCGGCCAGATGTCCCCAGGGCTCGGCCACCGCGCCGGGCGTTCCGGGAGGGCCAAAGCCGCAGGAGGCCATCCCGAGCGGAGTCCAGAGCTGGGCCTTGATCAGGTGCTCCCAGGTATCGCCGGCGATGCGCTCGAGTGCGGCGCCGGCGATGATATAGCCTGAGTTGGAATAGACATAGGTACCAGGCGCCTGCTCGGGCGCGCGGCCGAGCAACGAGTGGACCGCGGTGCTGCGCGCCGTGGGGCTGCTGCCGTCGGACCACATCTTCGCCCAGATATCAGCCGGGACGTTGCCGGGCGTGCCGCCCCGGTGCTCGAGCAGTTGCTGCAGGGTGACGCTTTGATATCCGGGGTCGATGGTCTCGCCGGGGAAGAGCTGGCCGATGGTGTCGTTGAAATGGAGCTTGCCCTGATCGACGAAGATCCCGATCAGCGTCGCGGTCATCGCCTTGGTGTCGGACCCCAGGTGCCATTGATCGGAGGTCGTGACCTTGGTGGAATCGCCCTGCTTGCGCACGCCGCTGGCCCCGAGCGCGATCAGCGCGCCTCCGCGAAAGACCGCGCCGGTGATGCCGGGCATTCCGCCGTCGGCGCGAAAGGGCTCGAGCGTGGCGCTCAGGTCATCGACGCCCATGGCTCCGGCGTCGGGCAGGCCAGCGTCGGGCAGGCCGGCGTCGTTCCCGGGGTTGCCGGCGCTCGCTCCGCCGCAGGCCGCGACGAGGCCCGCGAGCAGCGCCGCCCCCGCGCGCATCCTCAGCACTGGACAGGTCCGCATCTTGGGTGTCCTTTCGTCAGCGCGGAGGAAAAGACGCCCGCACCTCTTCAGGCGCAAACGGCCGCGAGATCGTGTCACCCAGGCCGCCAGCGCCGCGCCCGCCACGCCTCCTGGCTGGCCTCGTCGAGGAAGGTCCAGGCCAACATCCGGCTCGTCTTCTGCCCCTGCTTCATCTCCACGATCCGGGTCTCGCGGGCAGAGGCCCGGCGCAGCGCGCGCTGCAGGGCTTGCAGGCTCGACTGCTTGGAGACCAGCGAAGTGAACCAGAAAGAGCGCGCGGGCAGGGCGGCGCTCTCCTCGATGAGCGTGGTCACGAACGCGCTCTCGCCACCCGGGCACCAGAGCTCTTTGGCCCGCCCGCCGAAGTTGAGCCTCGGTTGCTCGCCGGGGCTGCCGCCTCTCCCCAGGTTCTTCCACTTGCGGCGCGCGCCGGCCTCGGCCTCCTCGGGCGAGGAATGGAAGGGCGGATTGCACATCGTCACTTCCACCGATTCGCCGGGCTTGAGGAGCCCCGCCAGCACCTGGCGCGAGTCGGCTTGCAGGCGCAGCTCAACCTTTCCCTTCAATGCGGGATTGGAATCAACAATCAGCTTCGCCGCGGCGAGCGCGAGCGGGTCGATGTCGGAGCCCAGGAAGCGCCAGCCATACTCACTGTTGCCAATCAAGGGATAGACGAGGCTCGCGCCGACACCCAGATCGAGCGCGCGCACGGCGGCCCCGCGCGGGATCACGCCGCCATTGGAGGACGCCAATAGATCGGCGACGCAATGGACATAGTCGGCCCGGCCTGGAATGGAAGGGCAGAGATACCCGGGCGGAATATCCCAGGCAGCGACCTGATAGTACTGCTTGAGCAGCGCTTTGTTGAGCGCCTTGACCGCGGCGGGGTCGGCGAAATCGACCGATTCATTCCCCCATTGATTGACGGCGACGAACTGCGCCAGCTCGGGGCTGGTCGCGGTCAGGCGCGCGAAGTCGAGCCCGCCGCGATGCCGGCTGCGCGGGTGCAGGCTCTCTTGCTTGCGATCGCCCGCGCCCCGCGCCGGAGGTGGCTGCTTTCCGGCGCGCGGCATGAGGCAAATCCTACCTTATCGAGGGTCGAAGAGCTTGGCCTTGACCGGCACCCACCAGCGGCAAATGCCCCAGCGCCAGGACTCCCCGCATTCCCGAGCGCGCGCAGCGAAAGACCGCGTGGACGGAGGCGATAGCAAGGCCTGCGCCAGGGATATGGGCCTACGGGACGTTCGGGCTCGTCGCGAGCGTCACCACCGCGCCGCCGCCCTTGGGCACCTTCTTGACCGAGGAGGTGGACCGCTCGGTCCAATAGACGCTGGTGCCATCCACGGCCAGCGCGTCGTTCGCGCCCGAGGCCTGGACGAGCACCTTGACGGCCCCGTCCTGCAGCGGCACCGAGGCGATCTGCGTGGTGCTGACCGCGCCGTCCAGGGAAATGTTTACGTAGTAGAGGCTGGAGGCATCGACCGCCACGGCCCCGACGCGGCCGATCGGCGCCGTATAAGTGGTCGCGCTTCCTCCTCCCACCGGCGCCCGGCGGAGGGCGCTGAATCCCCAATAGACCGAGGTAGAGTCGATCGCCAGCGAGCCGCCCAGGCTATCGGAGATGTTCTCGATCTGCACGGCGGCGCCGCCCGCGAGGCCCACCTTGTAGAGGACCTGCGCGGGGACGAAATAGTAGAGCCCGGAGGCGTCGACGGCCAGGACGTCGCCGTAGATGGAGCCGGTCAGGAGCCTGGTCACCGCGCCGCCTCCGATCGGGACCTTGCTCATGGTGGTGTTGCCATTTTCGATGAAATAGACCGAGGTCGAATCGACCGCGATGGCAAAGGGCGAGCTCAAGCCCGACGCCAGGGTCGCGACCGCGCCGCCGCTCTTCGCCACGCGCTGCACGTTGCCCTTTTGGAGATCGGTGAAATAGATGGAGCTTGAGTCCTGCGCCAATCCCCGCGGCGATCCGAGGCCGGTGGCGAGCGCGGTCACCGTGCCTCCAGCGAGGGAGACCTTCTTCACGCTGCCGTCGTCCTCGAGCCAATAGACGCTGCTCGCGTCTACCACCAGCGCGCCGGGGCTGTGCTTGGCGAGGACTTGAAAGGGCGAGGTCCAGGTGGCGCTGCCGCCCGCCGTGGTGACGATGAGCGGATAGTTGCCGGCATTTAGATTGGGGACGCTGATATTGATATTGCCGGCGCTCGCGGAGACCACAGTGGCTGTGGCCCCGCCGATGGTCACCGTCACGCCCGCCGCCGAAGACGGGAAGTTGGTTCCGGTGACGGAGATGACCGTGCCGGGGGCGCCGCCGGGCGTCACGTAGGTGATGGTCGGCGCGCCGGTGACGCCCGTGCCTCCATCGGATCCCGCGTCGGGCGGGCCGCTGCCGCCGGGCGATTGGTCGCAAGAGTCGGTCGCCGCGGGTCCCCAGAAGCGCTTGGAGAACTCCCGGAGCTGCGTGCAGTTCACCAGGACGGGACCTTCGTCCAGCGTGCCCGAGGCGGCGCCAGTCGGATTGGTCGCGAGGCACTGCGAGTCGCCGTGGCAGTTCCAATGGTAGTACCAATCGCCATTGGCGCCGCCGCCTCCTCCGCCGCAGCCGGAGGCGAGCAGGCCGAGGGCTGTGCCGATGCACGCGGCCGCCCGCAAGCAAGCAACGCGGCTGACGCTCGGCATGCGCAGTCCTTCTCCGGCCGTTCGCGGCTGCCGCGGCCCTGCGCCGAGGGTGACAGAGCGGGGCAAGCTCCGCAAGCGGCGCTCGCCCCGCGATCGGATGGTCGAGCCTCCGCATGCCGGAGGCCCTCATCCCCTGGGTCCTGCCGCTCTTGGCTACGGCGCGGCGCAGGTGTGGACCGCCGCGGCGCAGACCATGGAGCTGTTGCAGTTGAAGCTGGCGCACTCGTTGAAGCTGGTGCAGGCGCTGCCGTCGGTGAGCCGGGCGGCGCAGACGTTCGAGCTGTTGCAGTAGCCGGTCAGGCAGCTACTGCCGTTGTCCTGCGGCTCGCAGGCGCCGCCGATGACGCCGCCCTCGACGCACTTGTGCGCGCTGTTGCAATAGTCGCCGGCGCCGCACACCTCGGGGCCGACGGTGCAGTCGCCGCCCGTGGCCACCTTGGCCGAGCAGGTCGTGCCGTTGGCGCAGGCATAGCCCAGGGCGCAATAGACGGTGGACTGATCGCAGGGGCCGCTGGTGGGCCGCGCCTGGCAGGTGCCCGAGACGCAGTTCAGCTCGTTGCCGCAGCCGTTGCCCGGGTTGCCGCAAGTGGCGCCGAGGCCCACGGTGTTGGTGCAGATGTTGTTGTTGCAGAAGCTCTCAGCCGGGCAGAGGTTGGCGTTGGCCGAGCAGTTGTCGCCCACCTTGAGGAGGGCCTGGCAGGTCCCGGGGCAGGTGGAGGGCGTCGAGTTGCAGTGGCCGTTGTTGCACTCGTCGCTGTTGTAGCAGTTGCCACCGACGGCGACGGTGCCGTTGACGAGCCCGCTGCAGGCGGGAAACTGGCTGAGCTCGGAGACGTTCAGCCGGCTGGTGCACGAGGCCCCCTGGATCGCCGCGAGACAGCCCGCCGACTTGCTGGTGTCGAAGCGGATGCGTCCGGAGGTCACCTCCTTGCTGCCCCCGGTGCAGTCCACCATGAACGCCTTGTTGAATGCGTCGCGGTCGGCGTGGTCGCAGGTGACCTGGAAGTTGACCAGGTTCGCGTAGTAGCCGGTGCAGAAGGCCGCCGCGTCCGCTGCCGTGCCGACGGTGGTGCCGCTGCCGCTGCCTCCGCCGCAGGCCGCTGCTGAAAGACAGGCCGCCAGTGTGATGATCGAGTTGCGCATGTGCAGGGTGCTCCCTTTGCGTCGAGTGTTCCCGAGAGGCACCCCGGCGGGGCGGCTATTCTCGCGAGGCGGGCTCCTGTACCGCGGCCCGTTGGAAGAAAGCCAGCGCAGAGAAGCGGCCACAAGGGAAGGGTACTATTCCGCCCCTGGCAGACCGTAGTCCTCCCTCGGAGGGCAGGCGGGATCCCGTGCTTGAAGCGCCGACGAGGCGCTGCGTCGCGCCGCCGCAGGGGCCGGCCCGCCGCCGCCAGAGATTGCCAACTGCGCGCGTCGCGGCGCGTAAAGCTACGCTTGTGACCACTGTCCGGCGGCTGGCAAATTCCGCCCACGATGAACCTCGCCGCCCGCTGGCTCGCCGCCCTGATCGCGCTGCCCGTGTTGGGGCTGCCGTTCCTGCTCGCCGACCTCGCTTGCCGCCTGGTCGTGCGCCCGTTCCTCTCGCGCCGCGCCTACTGCTGGGTCGCGTATCTCTTGACCGAGCACGTCTTGCGGGTCGTCTTTCCCCTCTTCTTCCGCCTGCGCCTCGAGGTTGACGGAGCGCTGCCCCCCGAGCTCGAGAACAAGCCCTTCATCCTCGTCTGCAACCACACCTCGCCGGTGGACATCGCGCTCGTGACCCACGTGCTCGGGCTGCGCCACCCAACCTTTGTGTGCCGCCCGGGGCTCGACCGCGGCGTCCCCTTCATCAGCTACAGCCTGCGCCACTTCAACGGCCTCGTCCTCGCCCCGCGCGACCGGGACGCGAACCTGCCCCGGCTGCGCGCGCTCGGCGAGAGCGTGCAGCAGACCGGCGGCGGCGCCGTCATCTTCCCCGAGGGTCGCAAGACCCCGAGCTCGTATCGCAAGCTGCGCCCCTTCCTGCGCGACGGCGTCGGCGCGCTGCTCGCGGGGGCGCCCGAGGCGCTGGTCATCCCCATCGCCATCACCGGCGCCGAGCACTTCTTCGTGCAGCCGGGGCAGCCGCCCCGCTTCAACGCGCGCATCCAGGTGCACATCCTGCCGGCCGTCTCGCGCGACCTCGGCGACGAGGCCGTCATCGACCACTGCGAGCAGTCGATCTACCAGGTCGTCTCCGTGCACAGCCCGGAGAGCACCGACCCGGCGCTGGAGCCGGTCCGCCCGCTCGCCTAGGAGCAACAGATGTGGATTCCCCTCTGCAAGTCGTCAGAGCTCACCGACAAGCCTCTGCGCAAGGTCTACTGGGGCACGAAGGTGGCCCTCTTCCGCACCGCCTCGGGGCTGCACGCGCTCGAGGACGCCTGCGGACACCGCGGAGTCCCGCTCTCGCTGGGCAAGATCCACGGCGACTCGCTGCGCTGCGGCTACCACCACTTTGCCTTCGACGGCAGCGGCGCCTGCGTCTCCACGCCCAAGGGCGCCGAGGTGGACGAGGCCGGCCGGCGCGCCTGCACCGTGCACCGGTTCTACACGCGCGAGGCGATCGGCCTCGTCTGGATCAGCGCCGACGCGAAGGCCGTCTTTCCCATCGACGAAGAAAAATTCGCCGCAGGCAATGTCGCCGCCGGCTTCTTCCCGCTCGCCGGCCACGCCCAGGTGTGGCTCGACCACTACCTCGACCACCTCCACGCGGTCTTTGCGCACGCCCCCTCGATCTACGGAGGCGATGACGACCACCTCTCGGACTTCGTCATCGACATGGGGCTTCCAGCGGGGGCGGGCTATCCCGTGGAGGCGGGAACGCTGACCTTCCCTCCAAACGGGAAGAGCGCGCTCGCCTGGGGCCTGTACTTGAGCGGCAGCGTCCGGACCTTCTTTCGCCAGCTCCTCGCGGGTGGGCGCGCCAGGCCCAGCTCCATCGTCCTGCGGGCCACGCTCGTCTCGCCGGTGTCGCAGCGGCTGGCCTTCCGCTACGAGAACGGCTTTGGCGCGCTCGACTTCGACATGATCACCTTCGTCAATCCCATCGCCGAGCGGCAGAACGTCTGGACCGCGATCTGCGTGGCCCACCGGAAGCTGCCCGAGCCGCTCGCCGCCCTGGAGCGCCGCAACATGCTCGGCCACTCGGCGCGCATGCACATCCTCGAGGAGGACGGGCCCTACCTGAGCAACACCGAGGTGACCGACGTGGACCGCTTCCACCTCACGCGGGCCGACGCCGCGCTCCTGACCATGCGCGACATGTTCAAGCGCTACGTCGCTGAAAAGGGACATCTCTACCCGCGCGAGTCGATGCTGCACACGATGCCCGGCGCAGCGGGGCGCGCGCGCGCCGAGCAGGTCGTTCCCCTCCGGGTGCGGACCGCGTGACCCGGATGGCAGACACGCTGCAGGCGGTGCGCCTCGGGCTCTACCTGCTGGCGGTCTCGGTTTCGATCTGTGCGCCGCGGAGCAGGCTCTACCGGCTGCTGTTCGGCCGGGGCCTCGCCTTCGCGGGTGCCGCGCTGGTTCATGTCATCGCCCTCGCCATCACGCCGGGGGCCTTCACCGAGATCTGGCAGGTCCTGTGGGACACAGAAAGGCTCGAGTCGCTTCTCCCGCATCTCCACACGCCGACCATCCTGGTGGCGTTCCTCTCCGACAACGACCTCGCCACCTACTCGGTCCACCTCATCTGGAACGCGTTCGCCTTGCGCAAAGGGGTCTGGCCGGGCTTTCGCGTGGGCCTGTTCATCCTTGCACTCTTTACCATCTCCGGTGCGGCGCTGGTCGCGCTGCTCTGGATCTCCCTCTCGCGCTGGCGGATCTCGATAGAAGCGGCCCCCGCCCTCGCGCCGACCGCTGAGCGCAGGAGATGAAGCTCCTCGTCGTCACCACCTCGTTCGCGCCGCAGATCAGCGGCGTCTCGGTCGCGGCCGCCGAGCGCTGCCGGGCGCTGGCCGAGCGCGGTCACGAGGTGGTGCTGGTCATTCCCTCTTGCTTCGGCGCGGACGCAGCGATTCCCGGAGTGCGCGTCCGCACCTTCCCGGCCGTCTTCGTCAAGAGCACCAGCTCGACGCTCAGCCTGCCCTTCGCGGGCGAGGCGGCGCTGCGGGCGGCGGTGCGCGAGCTCCGGCCCGATCGCGTCTTCTACGAGGAGCCCGAGCGGCTGCGGCCCATCGCCTGGCCGCTGCCCCGCGCGCTGCGCAACGCTCCCGCCGAGGAGGCGCTGCCGGCGCGGGTGCCCTCCATCGGCATGCTCCACACCTTCTACGAGGCGCACTGGCGGCAGGAGCACGACGAGGACGGCCGCGTTTTTCGCGCCTTCGCACGCTCGCTCTACGCGCGCGCGCAGGGGGTCGATCGGCTCATCACCCACTGCACGGCGCTGGCGGAGGTCGCGGGCCGCCACGGCTTGCCGCGCCCGCTGGTCGGCCGCTTTCACGGCATCGCTGAGCTGTTCTTCGCAGGCACGCCGCCACGCCTCGCCGACCGCGAGGGCGACGTGCTCTTCGTCGGCCAGCTCCGCCGCACCAAGCGCATCTTCGAGTGGCTGCAGGTGGTCAAGCTCCTCCAACAGCGCCGGCCCGGCCTGACCGCGAGCGTCGCCGGCGGTGGCGAGCACGCGCAGCTCTTTGCCGCCGAGGCGCAATCGCTCGGTGTCCGCCTGCGCCTGCTTGGCCCGCTCGCCCCCGCGTCCGTCCGCGCCGAGCTCGATCGCCACCGCGTCTTCCTGAACCTGAGCGACACCGAAGGCTTCTGCACCGCCAATCTCGAGGCCGGCGCGCGCGGGCTCGTGCTTGCGCTCGCGGCCGGCGGAGGCAACGTCGATCAGGTGGAGGAGGGCCGCGATGGGCGACTCTTCGCGCCCGGGGATCTGCAGGCCGCTGCAGCCGCGGTGGACGCAGCGCTCGACGATCCGGAGCGCGCGCAGGCGATGGCTGACGCCGCCCGGGCACGCGCGTCGCGCTATCGCTGGAGCGAGGTGGCCAGGGAGCTCGAGCCCGTGCTGCTCTCAGCGGGCGAGTGAGGCCTCGATGCGAAGCAGCCGGTCGGTCGCTGCGCTCCACCCCAGGGCAGAGCGATCGCAGGCGGGCGGCGGCTCGGCGCGCACGCGGCGGATGGCGGCGCGCAGCTCCTCGGGAGTGCGATAGGTGAGGCAGCTCGCGAACTGCTCGAAGAAGACGTTGGAAGGGTGGCGCGGAATGACCGCCCACTTGCCCATCGCCAGCGCCTCGGCGGTGGTGGTGCAGAGCACCTCGCTCTCCGAACAGTTGACGAGCGCGCGATAGGGCGCGAGGTCCTGCCAGGGGCGCGCGAGCGGGGCGCGGAAGTCGAGCCTGGCCGAGCGCGCGCGGGCAGCCTCGGCGATCGCCTGATCGCTCCCCTTCACGCCGCTGCCAAAGACGCTCAAGGCCTCGCCGCCGCCGGCGTCTGCAAAGGCCCCGATGAGCTCCGCGAAGCCTTTCTCCCAGATCACCTTGCCGATGAAATAGCAGCCCGAGGTAGGTTGAGTTGAGTTGAAGAAATACTCATCGGCGACGCCGTTGACGTTCTCGACGGCGGCGGTGGGGTGGATCTCGACGGCGGCGGAGAGGGCCACCAGCGCGTCGCAGCTCTTCTTCGCGATCCACGCGAAGTAGCGGCGCGCGATCTTGAGTTGCACTGGCGAGAGGTAGGGTTTGAGATAGTAGAGATAGTTGGTGTGGAGGATGCCGATGACGCGGCCGAAGCGGCGCCTGCGAAAGCGCGCCCAGGGCTGCAAGAGCGGCAGGTGGTCGGGCTCCTCGAGGATCAGGGTCTGGCAGGCGGGCAGATCCTTGTCGAGCGCCCGGGTGGGGAAGATGCCGTAGAGGCTCTCGCGGTAGCGGGCCGGGTAGAAGCCGAGCTTGAGGTCGCCGAGCGCGTGGTGATCGCGGATCCACGCCTCTTGCTCGCGCGGTGAGGCGAGCCGCACTCCCGGCGGAAAGACCAGCGCCTGCCCGGCGGGCTCGATCCAGGGCAGCTGGAGCTGGACGCGGGCGCCGCGGCGGGCCAGCTCGCGGGCGCGAAAGAGGGGGTTGACCGAGGTCCCGGTCAGCCAGGGGAGGGCGGCCGTGGTGGCGATGAGGAAGTCGAGGCGAGGGCTCGTCATGCGGCTCCCGGCGCGAGGCTGAGCTCGGTGACCGCGCCCGCGAAGGCCGCCTCGATGGCCAGGACCGCGGCCTGCGCGCGCGCCTGCCCCCGCTCGTCGCTCGCCCGCAGACTGGCGCAGACGCCGATCCGCTCGCTGTAGCGATCCTGGATGAGGAAGACATTGGTGCCGCCTTCGCCGCGGTTGGGCGCGAGCCCGGCTCCGTAGGCCAGCACCGGGTGGCCAGCGACGGTGGCCGGCGTGCCGCGGAAGGGATATTGCGCCGCGCCGCCGACGTAGACGCCCTCGTGCGGCGGAGGCTGGCCGCGGCGCAGCGTGCGACCGATGACCATGGTGGCGATGTACCTGCCGATGATCTCCAGGCGCCTCTCGCCGGACGCAGCGATGCGGCGCGAGAGGTGCGCGAGCGAATCGCCCGGTCCCACGGCGCCGCCTTGCAGGATGGTGAAGTGGTTGCCGAGGGGAAAGCGCTCGCGGAGGAAGAAGCGCGTCGAGAAGCTGAAGCCAAGCCTGCCCTCGGGGACCAGCGCCTTGGCCACGGCGCGTGCGCTCAGCGCCACGTGCGCGGCCGCGGTCGGCAGGCCTGCGCCGGCGGTGGCGGCATCCAGGGCAGCGACGACCGCAGGCTCGATCCGTCCGAAGGCGAACCAGGGCCGGCCATCGCGCTCGGCGGCCGCGCGCACCGGCGCCAGCGCCCTGTCGGCTCGCCTGGGCAAGAGCTCGTGGAACGCAGCCTTGGCGAACGCCACCGGCCAGAGAGCGCGGCGGGGAAAGAGGCGCCGCACGAGCTCCTGGTCGGAGAGCATCCCCGGCGGCTGGCCCGGGTCGCGCGGCTCGTCACCGAGGCGGCGCATGCAGGCGTCGGCCAGATACGCGAGCACCATGCCGTCGCCGACCGCGTGCAGCCCCCGCAGCACGAAGAGCGTCCGATCGGGCCCGTGCACCAGGCGCACGCGGAACTGGCCCGGAGCGCGCGGGTCGCAGGGCTCCTCGGCCAGCCGCTGCAGCTCGGCGCCAACGGCGGCGTCATCCAGGGGGCCGGCGCGCTCGAGCGTGTCGAGCGGAAAAGCGGCTTCTCCGGCGGCCGGGATGACCCACCTCTTGCCATCGCCCGACAGGCGCGCGCCCACCAGCGGCACGAGCGCGGCCACCTCGTTGAGCGCTGCCTGGGTCCGCGCGGGGTCGAGCCGGCCATGCATCAGGGCGAAGATCATCGGCAGCGCGTGGCCGGCCCGCTCGACGTCGCGGAGGAACAGCGCGTCGAGCGCGTTCAGCTCTCTCTCGGGCATCGCTGGGCTCAGTCCTGGGCGCCGGCCTGCACGACGTCGATCTCGAAGCGCGCGATCCAGCGCTGCACCTGGGTGCGCCCCTTGCTCAAGGCGCGCGAAACGGCGGTGACGTTGCCCGCGTGCTCCTTGAGCAGCGCGAGCAGGCGCGCGCGCAGCTCCTCGTCGGCGGCGGAGAGCTTCTGCCGTGGCGGCTTCCAGCGGCGAGGCCCAGGCGCCGGAGTGCCGGCCGGCGGGCTTGGAGGCGCCGGTGAACGCAGCGACGCCGGGAGGTGCTGGAGCGCGATGGTGGCGGGCGAGCGGCCCTCCGCGCGGGCCAGCGTCGCCGCGGCCTGGAGGGTGCGCGCCAGCTCGCGAATGTTGAGCGGCCAGGAATAGAGGAGGAGCAGCCGGAGCGCGTCGAGCTCGAAGCGCAGGCCCTCGCTCTTGCCCGGCTGCACCAGCAGCGCGCGGATCAGCAGGCCAAGGTCCTCGCGCCGCTCGCGCAGCGCCGGGACGCGCACCGGCAAGAGGCCAAGTCGCGCCTGCAGGTCCTGCCGGAACTTGCCCTGGACGACCAGCGCGTCGAGGTCGCGGTGGGTGGCCGCGATCACCCGCACGTCCACCTCCAGCTCGCGCTCGCTGCCCAGGGGCCGGACGCGGTGGTCGTCGAGCACGCGCAAGAGGCGCACTTGCAGGACCTGGGGCATGTCGCCGATCTCGTCGAGCAGGAGCGTCCCGCCGTGAGCCGCGCGGAAGAGGCCGGCGCGGTCCTGGAAGGCGCCGGAGAAGGCGCCGCGGACGTGGCCGAAGAGCTCGTCCTCGAGCAGGTGCTCGGCCAGCGCGCCGCAGTTGACGCCGAGGAAGGGCCCGGTGCGGCCCGAGCGCTGGTGGATGAAGCGCGCCAGGACCTCCTTGCCCGCGCCGGACTCGCCGCGGATGAAGATCTCCTGCGCGGTGGGGGCGAGCTGCTCGACGCGCCTGAGCTCGAGCTGCCACTCGGGGCTGAGCGTGGCCGAGGCCGGGCCGTCGATCGAAGGGGCGGCCTCGCTCGCGCCCGAGGCGGCGAGGCGCAAGAGGAAGAAGGTGTGCCCGACCTCGACCAGCGCGCCGTCTGCGAGCAAGCGCGGCTGGTGCGGCGCCAGCCGCTCGCCGTCGACCAGGGTGCCGTTGGTGGACCCGAGGTCTTCCAGGACCCAGCGCGCGCCCTCGCGAAAGAGGCGGGCGTGGCGGGTGGAGGCGTAGGGGTCCTCGAGGGCGATGCGCAGCGAGGAGGCGACCAGCTCCGCGCAGGCCTCGGCGCCGCGGCCGAACAGGACCTCGCTGCAGCGCTGCAGGCGGTGGCTGGCCGAGGGCTGCGCGAGGTCGTCGGCGTGCAGCAGGCGAAAGAGCATCGGGCCGAGCGCCTGCGAGCCGGGCCTGGCGGCGTCTCCGTTCTTGAACGTCTCGGTCTGGGAAGGGGAGCTCACCGGCCTCGATCATAGGGCCTGCCACACGCTCCCGACAACGTGGCGACGCCTGTGGCGCCCGGTGTGCCGACCCCTGTGGCGGCCGGGCGCGGGCGCTCAGGGCAGCCGCGCCGCCCTCGGAGGAGGCCAACCTGTAAAATTGGACGACCGCTTGCTTTGCAACGGTGCTCCACCCCCTGCCGTTGCAGCTCCGCTGTGACTGAAGAGGAGCGCCCCATGGCCAGGCAAGGCAATCCGGTTCGTGAGCTCCGCGCGGGCGGCGAGGCCCCCGAGAGGGACGCCGCGGTCGAGGTGCTGGTGCGGCGCGAGCGCGAGCGTGCCGTCGAGGAGGAGCGGCGCCGCCTCGCGCTCGCCCTGCACGACGGCGTCGGCCAGGGTCTCGCGGCGCTCGAGCTGCGGCTGGCCGAGGCAGAGGAGCTCTCCAGCGGCTCGCCCGCGGCCCTGGCCATCCAGCGCGCCCGCGCCCTCGGGCGCCACCTCTTCGACGAGCTGCGCGAGCTCTCCCATTCCTTGCGCCCGCCGGTGCTCGAGCTCGGCCTCGCCGCCGCGCTCCGGCAGCTCGCCGAGGAGATGACCACCACCGCGCTGTTCGTCGGCTTCCAGGGCGACCAGCAGGCGCTGCTCGACCTGGCGCCGGGCGACGCGCTGCAGCTCTTTCGCATCGCCCAGGCGGCGCTCGGCAACGTCGCCCGCCACTCGCAGGCGACCTCGGTCACCATCACCCTCGAGCGCCGCGACTCCGTCGTCTCCCTGATCATCGAGGACGACGGGCGCGGCATCCCCCCTGGCCGCGAGGCCTCCAGCGAGGGGCTCGGCCTCTCCGGCATGCGCGAGCGGGCGCTGCTCATCGGCGCGACCTTCGAGCTGCTCTCCTCGCCCCTCCTCGGCACGCGCATCCAGGTGCAGCTGGCTTGAAGTCAGGCAGATAGGCACCCGGAGGGGACCGGCCGCCGGCAGGCAGAGGCCCGCCGCTCGGAACGGGCGCCCACCCGCGCAATGTGGCTCGCTCCGCTCGCATCGATCGGATTTTCTGCCGCGGGAGCCCTTGATCCTCGCGACGGGCCTCTGCCTGCCGGCGGCCTGTTTGCCGATCTGCCTGACATTTGGAGGGGGGTGGAAAGAGACGTCAGGTGGTCGCGCTTGAGGACTCAAGCTGACTCACTGGATTTCTGGTTCCAAATAGGCTGCGGGCAGGCGGGAACCCGTCGGGAGGATCAAGGGCTCCCGACCCAAACTCTTAAAGTGCGAGCGCAGCGAGCCTCCTAAGTCGGGTGGGCGCCCGTTCCGAGCGGCGGGTTCCCGCCTGCCCGCGGCCGGTGGCTGGCTGGCATTGCTCTCCGCCGTGCGGTACGGTTTTGCCGGGGGATTGCGAAGCGCGAGGCCACAGCTTGCCGCTCAACAAAGCGGGCGAGGCACCCCTGCCGGCGGCACCGGGACCCACCGGGACGCTGTCGGACACCCAGCCGACGCTCGCAGCGATCCCGCCTCCCGCGCGGCCTCTCGAAGGGAGCGGCGAGCGCGGCGTTCGCGATCCGCGCTACCGCGTCAAGAGCGAGCTGGCGCGCGGGGCGATGGGCCGGGTCATGGTCGTGCAGGACCTGGAGCTGGACCGCGAGGTCGCGCTCAAGGAGCCGCTCGACCCGGCGGACCAGCGGGCGCTCAAGCGCTTCGAGCGCGAGGCGCGGCTGACCGCGCGCCTGGACCACCCCGGCATCGTCAGCGTTCACGACTTCGCCCGCAGCCCCTCGGGCGAGCCTTACTTGATCATGCGCCGCGTGCGCGGCCGGCCGCTGAGCGAGGCGCTGGCCGAGGCGCGGACCATCCCTGAGCGGCTGGCGCTGCTCGGCCCGGTCATCGCCGTGGCCGACGCGGTGGCCTTCGCGCACGGGCAAGGCGTCATCCACCGCGATCTGAAGCCGGGCAACGTGCTGGTCGGCGAGCACGGCGAGACCGTGGTCATCGACTGGGGCCTCGCCAAGGATCTGCGCCAGGGGCACGCCGCCGCCGGCCCGCTCGAGGACAGCAGCGACGCGGCGCCGCGCCTGTCGTCGCAGGGAACCCTGGTCGGCGCGCTGGTCGGCACGCCCGCGTACATGAGCCCCGAGCAGGCCCGCGGCGAACCGGCCGACGAGCGCTGCGACGTCTACGCGCTCGGGGCCATACTCTACCAATTACTCAGCGGTACTCTACCTTATCGAGGCGAAGACGCGGTCCAGGTGCTGGCGCAGATCGTCGCCGGGCCGCCCCAGGCGCTGCACGAGCGCGAGCAAGCGGTGGCGCCCGAGCTCTCAGCCATCGTCGCGCGGGCGATGGCGCGCGATCCAGCCGGGCGCTATCGGGACGCGGGCGAGCTGGCGGCGGAGCTCAAGCGCTTCCAGACCGGCCGCCTGGTCCACTCCTATCAATACTCAAGGCTCTCTCTAGTCCGCCGCTGGGCGAAGAAGAACGCGCCGCTCCTTTTGGCCAGCGCGCTCTTCGTCGTCCTTGGCGCCGCCGGCGCGGTGCTGGGCGTGCGCCGGATCCTCGCCGAGCGCGACCGCGCCAACCGCGAGGCCCTGGCCGCCGAGCGGGTCGCCGACTTCATGGAGGGCATGTTCCAGGTCTCGGACCCGAGCGAGTCGCGCGGCAACTCGGTGACCGCGCGCGAGATCCTCGACAAGGCGGCGGC
Organism: Myxococcales bacterium; assembly: GCA_038231075.1. Classification (GTDB taxonomy): domain Bacteria; phylum Myxococcota; class Myxococcia; order Myxococcales; family 40CM-4-68-19; genus JBBRMA01. The sequence goes on from JBBRMA010000044.1 coordinate 38,187, forward strand.
CAGGATCAGGACCAGCCTCGAGGAGGACCCGGCCGTCCAGTCGCGCCTGATGAAGACCATGGGCACGGTCTATGTCGCGCTCGGCCTCTATCCGCAGGCGCGGCCGCTCTTCGAGAGCGCGGTCGATCGGCAGGCGCGGCTCGGGCTCTCCTCGACCCGGGCGGGCCTCTCCACCAAGGGCGCGCTGGCCCTGCTCTCGATGAGGCAGGGCCGCTACGACGAGGCGGAGAGGCTGGCGCGCGAGACGCTGGAGGGCTTTCGCCGCACGCTCGGCGAGGGCGACCTCGCGACCCTGAAGGCGCTCAACGTGCTGGCCGGCGTGCAGCTGGTCACCGGCCAGTACAAGCTGGCCGAGGCGCGCTACGGAGAGCTGCTCGCGGCCTGCCGGCGCGCGTACGGCCCCGACCACCTGATGACGCTGACCGCGCTCGCGAACCTGGCGCAGGTCTACACCTACGACGGCAGCAAGCGGTACGCAGAGGCCGAGCGGCTCACCCGAGAGGTGCTCGCGACCCAAATGAGGATCAACGGGCCGGACCACCCGCTCACGCTCGGCGCGCGGCTCGACCTGGTGCGCGAGCTGGCCTCGCAGGACAAGGGCGCCGAGGCGCAGGCCATCCTCCGCGACGTGGTCGAGCGCAGCACGCGCGTGCTTGGCGCCGAGCACCCGGAGACGCTGAAGGCGATGGGCGAGCTGGCCAGCGCGCTCTACGCAGAGCACCGCATCGCCGAGGCGCTCGACCTGCGCTTGAAGGCGCTGGTCGTGCAGCGGCGCGTGCTCGATCCGGCGCACCGCGACCTGCAGCGCGTCCTCTACAACATCGCGGAGGAGATGGTCCTGCTCAAGGACCCTCGGGCCGGCGCCTACCTGCGCGAGGTCTTCACCAAGAAGCTCTTGCCGGAGATCAGTGCGGACATGGAGCAAGACGGCCCGATGCGCGACTTCATCAAGGCCGACCCGGAGCTGACCCGGCTCAAGCTCGAGGCGTTCAAGCGGGCCGCGCCAAGGTAGAGGCCGCCGGGGGAGGCGGCAGGAGGAAGCGCCCGGGGTGGCGCAGGCCCTCCAGCAGCAACGTCTTGCCGAGGAGCAGCAGCGCCTGCCGCTCGACCCCGCAGGCGCGGCTCGCGAGCCACAGCGCCAGCGAGAAGCTGACGGTGAAGTTGAGCAGCGCGATCACCGCGATGCCAGTCACGGCCCAGAGGAAGGGCGCGGAGAGCGCCGCTGCGCCGAGCGAGGTGGCGCCCAGGGACAGCAGGCCCGTCGAGAGCGTCACGTGGCGGATCTCGGTGGGCAGGCCGAAGAAGGCGCCGACGAAGGGGGCCATGCCGAGCAGCGCGCCGAGGATGACGTTGCCCGCGACCGGCGCCGCGTTGTGCTGGATGGCCGCGCCCAGCCGCGCGCGGCGCTCGGGGCCGAGCAGGCGCAACAGCCCCCGGCTCTTGGCGATGCCCTCGGGCAGCCGGTGGAAGTTGGACCAGTTCTCCACCCAGCCGGCGCCGACGCTGGAGAGCCAGAGCAGCGCGCCGGTCAGCGCCGCGTAGAGCACCACGCCCGAGACGGGGTGCAAGGACTGCAGCGCGTGCTCGGCCCCCGCGCGGTCGAAGAAGTGGTGCCCGAAGAGGAAGCGCCAGGCGAAGTCGAGCGCGATCGCCGCCGGGATGACGGTGCCGAGGTTGCCGGCGACGGCCGCCAGCTGCGAGCGCGTGGTCTCGGCGATCTGTTCGACGACGCGGGCGCGGTCCTCGTCGTCCTCGAGCCGGCGCATGGCGTTTGCGAGCGTCGCGGCGGTGGCGGCGGGCTGCTTGGTGGCGAGCGTCCAGCCGAGGAAATAGATGAGCAGGAAGCTGGCGGCATAGTTGGCCGAGCTCAGGACGCCCGCGACGAAAGGCGGCACGGGCAGCCCCGCGATTCCGTACTTGATCATGGTGGTGGCCGCGGTGAGCATGCCGCCGCCTGCCGCCGAGAGCAGCATGGCGCGGTACTCGCTGCGGTCCTTGGCGATGTAGTGCTCGCCGGTGCTGCTCGCGCTCTCGACGATCTTGCGCGCCAGCTGGTGGACGTTGCGGCGCAAGAGGAGGCGCAGGCTGCGGTCGTCGCTGGCGTGGGCGACGAGGTGCGCGAGCAGCGTGCGGCCGCTCTTGCGCGCGGCGGAGTCGTCCTCGGCGAAGAGCTGGCCGAAGAGCAGCTCGAGGCGGTCGAGCTGCCGGCCGATGAGCTCGAGCCGATAGACCAGATCCACGCTGACGCCGTGCTGCTCCTGGTGGGCGAAGGCGCGCGTGAGCAGCTGCCGGCAGGCGGCGAGGCAGCCGGCCGCGCGCTCCAGATCGTGCCGCGCAGAGCGGACGTCGAGCCGCGTCCGCAGCGCGTGGTCGGCCAAGGTCCGGCAGAGCTCCGGCAGCAAGAAAAAGGGCGAGGAGCGCAGGTCGTGCTGCTGCGAGCGCACCCGCACCTCGTGCTCGAGCCCCAGCGCCGAGGCGCGGCCGCCGAGCAGGCAGACCGCGTCGGCCATGTCCGATCGCAAGAGGTGCCAGGGCGGCTCGACGGGCGCCACGAAGAGCAGCGCCCAGAGCGCCTGCAGCGCCGCCTCAGGGAGCCCCGCCAGCCACGCGGCCGAGCGCCGTGAAGGAAAGAGCAGCGCCAGCACCTCCTCGAGCTGCCGGTCATTGGGCGCCGCCGGCAGCACCTTGAGGGTCGCGCGGTGCAGCGCCTCCGCCCCGAACGATCGCTTTCCACCCATCCCGGCGCCGGCGAAGAGGTGCACAGCGGTTGTCTCGGCGACCAGCGAGCGCAACACCTGCCCGAGCCGGCTGGCCTCGGCGGGCCGCGCGCGCAGCCAGCGCAAGAGCACCCAGAGCCGCGCCGCCGGCGACCCCGGCTGCAAGCCCGACTCGGCGGGCAGGAGGACCCGGCCGGGCTTGCGCAGCCAGGTGACGAGCGGCTCGAGCCAGGCGCCCTTCTCGTCGAGGTCGGCGCGCGCCGCCAGCCGCAAGAAGAGCGCCCCCAGCTCGGCCTCGAGCCGCCGCACGGGCGCAAAGCCCGGCTCCGCGGAGGGGTCTCGGTGCACCGGCTGCGCGGCCTCTGAGCTGCTCATGGGCGGCGAATGTAGTGCCTTTAGCCTCGATTGCGCTGTCCCCCAGGCGGGATCTGGCTACAGTACACACCACTTTTCCGATTCAAGGCGGCGCAATGAAGCCTCCTCACAACCCCTTGGACGAGGCGGCGCGGCTCTCTGACCTGCGCAGCTACGAGATCCTCGACACCGGGCCCGAGGCTTCCTTCGATGGCCTGACGCGGCTCGCCTCGCAGCTCTTGCAGATGCCGATCGCGCTGGTGTCCCTGGTGGACGACGATCGAACCTGGTTCAAGGCGCGGGTCGGCCTGTCCGCGTCCGAGACGCCGCGCGCGATCTCATTTTGCTCCCACGTCGTCGCGGACGCGGTCGCCGTGGAGGTCGAGGACGCAGCCCGGGATCCGCGGTTTGCCGACAGCCCGCTCGTCACCGGCGAGCCGAAGGTCGGCTTCTATCTCGGCGTGCCCCTGCGCTCGCCTCGCGGGCACGTGCTCGGCGCCTTCTGCGTCATCGACCACCGGCCGCGCGAGCTGACCGGCGAGCAGCGCGAGATGCTCCAGCTATTGGCCGCGCAGGCGAGCGACGCGCTCGAGCAGCGGAGGCAGGGCAAGGCGCTCCTGATCGAGCACGAGGCGTTGCAGCGCAGCGAGGCGAACCTGCGCCGCAGCGAGGCCCGCCTGAGCGCGGTCTTCGAGGCCATGGCGGAGGGCGTGGTGCAGCAGGATCGGCAGGGCGTCATCACCAATTGCAACGCCGCCGCCGAGCGCATCCTCGGCCTGACGCGCGAGCAGATGCTGGGGCTCGCCTCGGACGATCCGCGCTGGCGGCCGATGCACGAAGATGGCTCGCCGATGAGCGGCGACCAGCATCCCTCGATGATCACCTTGCGCACCGGCAAGCCGTGCACCGATGTGCCGGTGCGGATCGATCTGCCCTCGGGGCAGCGCCGGCTGGTGAGCGTCAACTCGAGGCCGCTCTTCGCGGCGGAAGGCGGCCTGCCCGACGCGGTGCTGGTCACCTTCAGAGACGTCACCAACGAGCGGGCGGCGGCCGCGACGCTCGCGACCGAGCGCGCGTTTCTCGAGGCGTTGATCGGAAACCTGCCCTCGACCAGCGTGGCAATCTTCGACCAGGAGCTGCGGCTCCGGCGCCTCTTCGGCGTCCAGTCGCGGCCGGAGATGCGCGACTCGACGGTGATCGGCAAGCTGCTGGCGGAGATCGCCTGGCCGGCCACCCGCGACCAGTTCCTCGCAGCGGCGCAGCGGTGCCTGCTGGGCGAGAACAGCCAGATCGACGCCACCCGCGAAGGCCGCCGCTTCGAGGTCAAGATGGTGCCGCTTCCGGCCGGCGACGCGAGCGTGCACGTGATGATCCTGACCTCGGACATCACCGAGCGCGAGCTCTTGCGCGAGCGGGCCGCCCGGCAGGAGCGGCTCGCGACCATGGGGACGCTGGCCGCGGGGGTCGGCCACGAGATCAACAACCCGCTCGCCTCGCTGATGGGCAACCTCGAGTTCGCCATCGACGAGCTGCGCGCTCCCGCCGCGGGCTCCCCCGTCTCCCCCGGCGCGCTGGTCGAGGCGCTCACCGACGCGCTCGAGAGCGGCGAGCGGATCAAGATCATCGTCCGTGGGCTGCGCACGCTCGCGGGCGAGGAGGGCGCGGTCGGCGCGGTCGAGCTCTCCTCGGTGCTGGAGCTGGCCCGGAGCATCGCCGGCCACGAGGTGCGCCGCCGCGCGCGACTCAGCATCGAGATCGACGCCGCCGGCCAGGTGCCCCGGGTGCGCGCCGACGAGGGCCCGCTCACGCAGGTCTTCGTCAACCTGATCGTCAATGCCGCGCAGGCCTTCCTCGCCAGCGACCCGGCGCGCAACCGGATCGCGCTGCGTGCCTCGCGCTCGCCCGACGGCCGCGCGCTGGTGACCATCTCCGACAACGGGCCGGGCATCGCGCCCGAGGTGCTCCCGCGCGTCTTCGACCCCTTCTTCACCACGCGGCCCATCGGCCAGGGCGCGGGGCTTGGCCTCTCCGTCAGCCGGGGCATCATCACGGGGCTCGGCGGCGAGATCGGCTGCGAGAGCACGCCCGGCGAAGGGACGACGTTTCGCGTGCTCCTGCCTTCCGCCTGACCGCTCTTCAGGCGAGGAGCGCCGCCGCCAGCACGCGCTCGAGGGGCGCCACCAGGCGCGCCACCTTCGCCTCGCTGATGGGCGAGACGCCGAAGGGCACGAAGGGGTCGGCGAGGAGGCCCCGGTTCATCTCGACGCAGACCACCTGCTCCGGGTGCGCCTGCGCGTAGACGAGGCCCATCGTCGCCGGGTGCAGATGGTAGGTCGCGTTCTCCTCTGCGGCGATGCCGTCGGCTCGATACTCAAGCAGCAACTCAGCCACGATCTTGGGCGAGGTGCGAAAGCCGCCGTCGGCGGTGGCGCTGATCAGGTCCACCGGCGGCCGCTCCGGCCACTTTGAGTACACCTCGGGAACATAGGCCGCGTGCAGCGCCGCGACGATTCCGCCGTCGGTCTTTTCGATGTTGACCGAGCGCGGCGAATAAGAATGAAGCTGCAGCGCCAGCCCCCCGGCCGCGTTGCAGACTTGGGTATAGAGAGCGCCAACTACCTCGTGGTAGCGCGCGTGCTCCGCGGTGAGCCAGGCGCCGTCCCGAGCTGCGTCAATATAGCCGGGCAGCGCGGAGGTGAGCCCATCCTTGACCTCGCCCTGCACGGTGTTGGCAATGACCCGATTGGTGTCGATGAAGGTCCGCGGAATCAAGCAGCGCGCGACCACCACGTTGATTCCCTTTGCGGACAAGGTGCGGCCCAGCCGCTCGGCCCCCTCGGGCGCGCCGATGTCGGTGTTGACGAAGAAGAAGTGCTCGAGCCGCTCGGGCAGCGCGCTCTTGAGGCGCGCAGCGACGGCGTCATAGTCGCTCTTTCTCGTGGCCCCGTGCGGCACCTCGATGAGCAGCCAGCGCCCTGAGTTGCTTGAGTATGCCTTGAGTTCAACCACGCCCGGGACGCTCTCTGGGATCACCACCGCGGCGCTCATTCGGCGTACATCTTTATATTGGTCGCCGCCTTGAACGCGAGCCGATGGGCCTCTGCCCAGTCGGGGTGACGGATCATCAAGTGGCCATCGGAGAGCAGCGTCTGCTTCCAGTTGCGCCTGCGCGTGCCGGGCCGGAGCAGCTGCTCCTCGACGACGGCGGGACCGGCCTCGCGGAGGAAGTCGTGCAGCCCCTCGATCCGGCTGATGTGCCCCTGGCCGAGCGCGCGCTTGAAGACGATGGCGGTGTTGTACCGGCGCTCGGTGCGGGCCTCGAAGCTCTTCCAGACCATCACCCGCGCCCACTCGCGGAAGAGGTCGATATCGGAGGTATAGTTCATCTGATCGACGAGGTGCGCGCCGCCCGGCCGGCAGCCGATCTCGCCGAAGATGGCCTCGCCCTTGGGAGTGAGGAACCACTCCATATGGGTGAAGCCGTCGCCCATGCCCATCGCGCCGAGGACCTTGCGCGCCAGGATCACCCCGGGCTGCAGCTTGGGTTGATACATGTCGCGGACGGTGATGATGACCGGGCTGATCCACTCATTGGAGCGCGCCTCCAATGGCTTCGGGAGATAGCTGCAGATGTTCTCATAGGCCGGCTTGCCGTCGATGCAGACGGTATCGAAGGTGAACTCTTCGCCCTCGACATACTCTTCGCAGCTCAGCTCCTGCACCTGCCGGGTGGCGGCGATGGCAGCCTCGAGCTCGGCCTTGGTGCGCACCGCGTAGGTGTCAGCGCTGCCCGCGCCGGCGATGGGCTTCAAGATCAGCGGCAGCCCGATCTCCTCGGCGGCCGCGCGCACCTCGCGCTCGCTCTTCACGCGCCGCGAGTGGGGCACGCGCAGGCCGGCCTTGCGCAGCCGCTCCTTCATCAGCTCCTTGTCGCGAAAGGCGTGCACCGTGGGAACGCTCATTCCCGGGATGCCCCACTGCTCGCGGATGCGCGCCGCCAGCATCACCAGGATCTCCCAGTTGGCGAGCACGCGATCGACCTGCTTGCCGCGCATCCACGCCGTCGCGCGCTCGATGACGTCGTCCTCGTCCATGATGCGCGGGACCTGCAGATAGTCGTGCAGGTGGGGCCGCACCTCGTGGGGCAGGGCGCTCCGGTGCTGGTCGCCGATGCCATAGACGCGCGCGCCCACTTCGGCGAGGCCGCGCGTGTATTGAATCATCTCGGGGGGAAACGCGGGCGCTAGGAAGACGACATTCATCTGTCGATCGTAGCATGCCGGTAGATACGCGCCCTGTGGAGGCTATCGGCCGCCGGCAGGCAGCGACCCCCGTCGCGGCACGGGCGCAGGGTGCCGGCCGAATCTACACCGGTGCCTCCGCTACTGATATGACTCCGCGCATGGCACGCAACGTCGTCTTCGTGGCCCCGTTTCCCTCTGACGTGACGATGCGCTTCGCGCGGGCAGCGGCGAAGTTGCCCGACGTCAAGCTGCTCGGGGTCGTGCACACGCCGCCCGGCGGCGACGACGCCGGCCTGTACCAGGACTTCGTGCGGGTGAGTGATCCGCTCTCGTCCCGCGACATCATCGACGCCACCGAGCTCTTGCGCCGGCGGCACGGCGAGCCCCATCGCATCATCGGCATCCTCGAGGCGCTGATGGTGCAGCTCTCGGAGGCGCGCGCGCACTTTGGCGTCGAGGGCACGCCGGTCAAGGTCGCCGAGCTCTTTCGCGACAAGTCGCGGATGAAGGCCGCGCTCCGCCAGGCGGGGCTGCCGGTGGCCCGGAGCGCGCTGCTCGAGAACGAGCAGGACGCCCGCGCCTTCGCCTCTCAGGTCGGCTTTCCCTTGGTGCTCAAGCCGCCCTCCGGGATGGGCGCCAAGTCAACCTTTCGCGTCAACTCGATGGACGAGCTGATCCAGGGCGCGCTGGGCATGGGGGCGAGCCCCTCGCGGCCCATCCTCGCCGAGGAGTTCCTGCGCGGCCGCGAGTTCAGCTTCGAGACCATCACCGTGGGCGGGCAGGTCAAGGCCGAGTCGATCTCGCACTACCTGCCCACCTGCCTCGAGGCGCTGGAGAACCCGTGGATGCAATGGTGCTGCATGCTGCCGCGCGACCTCTCGAGCCCTGAGTATGACGGCGCGCGCGCGATGGCGCGGGGGGCGATCCGCGCGCTCGGCCTGCAGGACGGCATGACGCACATGGAGTGGTTCCAGCGGCCCGACGGCAGCCTCGTCATCGGCGAGATTGCCCAGCGGCCGCCCGGCGCCAACATCAGCATCATGACTGGTCTCGCGCACGGGGTCGATCTGCAGCGGGCCTGGTGCCGCGCCGTCATCGACGGTGCCTTCGACGCGCCCTGGGAGCGCAAGTTCGCCGCCGGCTCGGCGTTCTTGCGCGGGATGGGCCGCGGGAGGGTCGCGGGCGTCACCGGCGTGCGCGAGGTGCACGAGGCGGTGGGCCGATATGTCGTCGAGGCGAAGCTACCGACCATCGGTGCGAGCAAGAGCGATGGCTACGAGGGCGATGGATACATCATCGTCAAGGATGAGAGCACCGAGGTCGTCAAGAAGGTGCTCAAGCTGATCATCGAGACAGTCAAAGTACACTACGCGTAGTCTTTAAACCGGAGACCTACAAGCCGGGATTAGCGCTAATGCCAGTCAGATAGGCACGGGTAGGGTACCAGCCGCCGGCAGGCAGAGGCCCGCCGCGCGGCACGGGCGCCCACGCGCGAACGGTGGCTCGCTGCGCTCGCATCGATCGGATTTCTTGCCGCGCGAGCCCTTAAGCCGCGCGACAGGCCTCTGCCTGCCGGCGGCCTATTTGCCTATTTGCCTGACATTGAGAGGGGGGTGGAAAGAGACGTCAGGCGGTCGCGTTTGAAGCCTCAAGCTGACTCACTTGATTCCCTTTTCCAATTCTCCCAATGTCTGGCAGATAGGCAGCGGGCAGGCGGGAACCCGTCGCTAGGATTAAGGGCTCCCGAGTGACCGTCCGCTCGGCCGCACCCCTTGAAATCGGCTGACCTCCGCGCGGCGCCGCCCGATTTTGTCGCGGGAGGTGCACATGAGCAGAAAGAAGATTTCGAGGCAGGAATGGGCGCTATTGCGGGAGGAGCGGTGGACGGCAGGAGTGGCGGAGCGAGTGCTTGCGGCGCAAGAGGCGAGCGGCGAAAGCGTGGCGGAGTTCGCGCGGCGGCAGGGGTTCTGCGCGCAGCGGCTCTTCTGGTGGCGGAGCCGGTTGGGC
>JBBRMA010000045.1:0-47193 GCA_038231075.1 Myxococcales bacterium
AACCCTCCCGTCGCCCGGCGAACGATCGCCGGCGCGCTGCCGCGTCGCTCCTCCTCAGAGACGACCGGTCTTCTTCGTCGTCGCTCCTTGCATCGCTTGGCGCTCCTTCGTCGGGCTCGGTCCGGGTTCTTCAGCAACCTGTTAAGTAGCGCGCGCGCTCGGGCACGTCCTTGAACCGCCAGGCGCGGCCATCGATATAGTAATGCAGCGCGACCACGAAGGTGATCGGAAGCTGAGCCCACGCCCGGTCGGGAAAGATCGCGATCGGCGCGAAGACGGCGACGCCGTAGAGCAGGGACGCAGCAAGATAGCGACCCGCCCGCCGCTGCTGCAGCCATTGGATGGGTACATTCGCGCCCGCCGCTCCACGCGCGGCGCGGGTTGCGTTGTGAAACCAGACGAGGCCGATGTATTGGAGGTTGTGGAACGCGGTGACGAGCGCGACCGCGATCAGCACCTCGTGAATCAGCGCCGCGGCGCCAAACGCTGCCGTCACCGAGAGCAGCAGCAAGGCACGGGGCAGCCGATTGCGGCGGCCTCGCCAGGCCATCCAGGCGTGGTGGACCAGCGCGGCGAGCAGGATCGCGCAATAGAGCGCAAAGAGGCCGACGAAGGCCGCGCGCGGCAGGAGGGGGTGGCGGATCCAGACCTCCAGACCCGGCGCGCGCAAGGTCATCAGATCCGGGTCGCGAAAGCGGAAGACGAGGGGGAGATAGGAGACGCCGTCGAGAAAGCGCGCATACCAGAACGACTCGCGCGCGCCGACGTCGCCCGCCTTTCGCTCGTAGAGCCGTTGGAAGCCATAGTGCTGGCGGACCAGATGATAGTAGCCCCAATAGAGCAATAGATCGCGCATCCAAGGGAAGACACCGCCTGGCGAGACGAGCAGCGGCAAGAGGAAGACCAGCGCGACCAGGGCCATGGCGATGAGATAGCGCCGCGCATTGCGGGCGCGATCGGTCGGATCGAGGATCGTCAGCGTCCAGGTCTGGAAGTTGTGCGGCAGATTGAAGGCGAGCTGGAAGACGGCGAAGACGGCGACCCCCGTCAGCCAGCCGAGCGAAAAGCCGACCCAGAGGAGCGCGGGCGCGAGCAGGCTGCCGGTGAAGAAGAGCGAGTCGTAGCGCGGCGAGACGATCCAGCCGGTCGATTGGGTATCCTCGGCCATTGATTAGAAGAGATTGTTGAGGTGGACGCCGGCGGTGGCGTCCACCACGGCGCCGGTGATCGCGGCGGCCAGCGGCGAGCAGAGGAAGGTCACCACGTCCGCGATCTCCTGCGGCGTCGGCAGGCGGCGGGTGGCGGTGGCTCGCAGAAGCCGCTCGCGGGCCTCGACATCGCCGGCGGTCCGTCCGCGCAAGCGCTCGGTGTCGGCAAAGGCGATGGCGACGGCGTTGGCGGTGATGCCGCGCCGCGAGTAATCAAGCGCGATGCCGCGAAGCAAGCCCTCCAATGCCGCCTTGCCCGCAGAATAGAGCGCGCCGCCCGCCACGCCGGTGCGCGCCGCCAGGCTGGAGAGGCCGACGATGCGCCCGAAGCGCGCCTCCATCATCCCGGGCAGCGCGCGGCGGCAGAGCGACACGGCGCTGCCGATGTCCACGTCGAGCAGGGTCTTCGCCTCGGCGTCGCCGACGAACTGCAGCTTGCGCGGCTGGTAGAGCGCGGCCGTGCCGAGGACGAGCAGGGTCGGCGCGCCAAGCTCGCGCTGGAGTTGATCGAGCGCGAGGTCGAGGGCGGCGGCGTCGGTCGCGTCGCAGGGCAGGGCGAGCGCCTTGCGGCCGAGCGCGCGAACCTCAGCCGCGGTCGCCTCCAGCTCCGAGGCCGTGCGCGACAGCACCGCCACGTCCACGCCTTCGCGCGCCAGCGAGAGCGCGCAGGCCTTGCCGATGCCGCGCCCTCCGCCGGCCACCAGCGCCACGCGGCCTGTGAGCCCGAGGTCCATCCAACGAGTGTACTCTGTGGTCCATGGGTTTAGAGATCGGCCCCCTCGACGGCGTCGGCATCCTCGGCGGCGGCGCAGCCTTTCCCGCGTTCGAGCTGAGCAATGAAGAGGTGCTGCGCCTGACGGGTCTGGCCGACGAGCGGGCGGAGTTTCTCGCCGCCGGCGCGCGCGAGACGCTTGGGGTGTCGCGCCGGGCGTGGGCGCACCGCGTGGGGACGCCGCTCTTGCACGGCGAGGAAGAGACCACCTCGGATCTCGCCGCCAGGGCGGCCAAGGCGGCGCTCCTCGACGCCGGCCTCGACGCGAGCGAGCTGTCGCTCCTCTTGCTGGCCACCTCGACGCCGGTGTCGATGACGGCCTCCGTCTCTTCGAGCGTGGGCGTGCTGCTGGGCGCGCGCGCGGCCTGCGCCGATCTTCGCGCGGGCTGCGCGGGGGGGCTCCTGGCGCTGTCGCAAGCGGCGCTCGCCGTCGCCGCTGGCAGCGGGCCCGTGCTGGTGGTGGGCGCGGACACTTTTTCCAAGGTGATTCCGCCGCAGAGTCGCACCGCCATGCTCTCGCTTGGCGACGGCGCGGCCGCGCTGGTGGTGGGGCGGCGCGCGGGGGCGAGCCTCTTGTCGGCCTCGTTCGAGACCGATGGCTCGCTCGGCAAGCTGATCAGCACCGCGGGGGTCTTGCCGCCGACCGAGGCCGAGCTCGCCCGCGGCGGATATCTGCTCTCGGGCGCGCCGGGCGAGCTGGCCGAGGCCATCCCGGGCAAGTATCAGGTGGCGCTCGCGCGCGCGCTCGGCCGCGCCCGGCTTGGTCCGGAGCTGATCGATCTCTATGTTCCACACCAGACGAGCAGGGAGCTGATCCGGGCGGTCGCCGCGAGCGCCGGCATCGCAGCCGAGCGGACCTACGTGCACGTGGAGCGCCACGCCAACATCGGCGCCGCCGGCTGGATGTGCGCGCTGGTCGAGGCGCGCTCCGAAGGGCTCTGCCCCCGGGGCGCGCGGGTGCTGGTGGCGGCGGTCGGCGGCGGGATGTCGTTTGGCGCCGCGGTCCTGCGTTGCTGAGCGCGCTCCTCGGCGTCGAGGGGCCCGCCGAGCCCGACGCGGAGGCGCTGGTGCGCGAGAGCGGAGAGGTCGTCACCTACGGCGCGCTCGCCCGCGTGGTCGCGCGCGCCGCCGGGCAATTGCGCGGCGCGGGCGCGTGTCCCGGTGTGTCGGTCGCGCTCGCGCTGGCCGATCCGGTGGGCTTGTTGATCTCGGCGCTGGCCGTGTGGGAAGCGGGCGCCGTCTGCGTGCCGCTCGATCTGCGCGCAGGCGCCGCGGCGGCGGAGGAGATCGCGGCGCGCGCGCACGCGCGGCTGGTGGTGCGCGGTTGCGGAGCGGACGGCGAATTGCAACTCGAGCTGCGCAACGGGCCCGCCATCGACCCGCGCGCGGCGCTGCTCCTCTTCACCGCGGGCTCCTCGGGAAAGCCGAAGGGCGTGCTGCTCTCCGCCGCGGGGCTGCGGGCCAATGTGATGGCCATCCTTGGCTATCTCCCCATCGGCGACCACCCGCGCACCGCGCTGACGCTGCCGCTCGCGTACAGCTATGCGCTGGTCGGCCAGGCGCTGACCACGCTGCGCGCGGGCGGCGCGTTGTTGATCTTGAGCGAGCTGGGTTATCCGGCGCTGCAGCTTGCGTCCATGGCACGGCTGCGCGCGAGCGGCCTCTCGTCGGTGCCGGCAGCGCTGCGGCTCCTGGCGCGCCTGGTCGCCGAGGGCGCCGAGCCCCCCCCGCTTGGCTATCTGGCCTCGGCCGGTGCGCCGCTCGATGCGCCCACCGCGGGCGCGCTGCGGACCGCGTTCCCTCGCGCGCGTCTCTTCAACCAATATGGGCTCACCGAGGCGTCGCCGCGCGTGGCGGCCATCGAGGATCGCGACCCCGCGTTTGCAAAGGGAGCAGCGGGGCGCGCGCTGCCCGGTCTCACCGTTTGGACCGAAGGAGCTCAGGGCGACATCTTCGTCAAAGGGCCGAGCGTGATGCTCGGCTACCTCGACGATCCCGAGGCCACCGCGCACGCTCTCTCCGCCGAAGGCGCGCTGCGCACCGGCGACGTCGGCTTTGTGGACGAGAGCGGCGCCCTGCACGTGCGCGGCCGGGGCGATGGTGTCGTCAAAGTGGCGGGCGAGCGCGTGAGCCTCGACGAGATCGCGGAGGTGCTGCGCGCCGCGGGCGCACGCGACGCGGCGGTGGTGGCGCTGCCCGACCAGGCGCTCGGAGCCCGCTTGATCGCGTTCGCCGAGGTTCCCGAGGCAGGGCTCGCTGCGCTGCGGCGGGCCGTGCGCGAGCAGCTCGGTCCCGCCAAACGCCCGGCGCAGATCGTCGCCGTCCATTCGCTCCCAAGGCTGCCGAGCGGCAAGGCCGATCTGGTGCAACTGCGCGCGCTGGCTGCGCTATGAAAGGCTTGTGGAGACTCCCGAGCTCGCCATCCGCGCCGTCCTCGCCGACCACGTCGAGCTGCCCGCGCACGACGACGCCGAACTGCACCTGCCCTCGCTGGTCGTGATCGTCCTGGCCGAGGAGCTAGAGCGGCGCTTCGGCTTCCTCGTCGCCGCCCGCGAGCTCTCGCCCGGCAACTTCGGCTCGATCGAGCGGCTGGCCGCCTTCGTGAAGCGCAAGGCGGCGAGGTGAGCTTGCGCGTCCTGCAGCCGGCGGCGCTCGGCAAGGGCGTCCGTCTGGCCGCGACGGGCGCGTACCTGCCGGCGCGTGTCGTCACCAATCCGGACCTGATCGCGCTCGGCGCGCCGCTCTCGGACGAGGAGATGCTGCGCCTGTGCGGGGTGCGCGAGCGGCGCTGGGCAGCGGTGGAGGAGGCGACCAGCGACCTCGCGACGGCCGCTTGCAGGATCGCGCTCGACCGCGCCCAGTGCGGTCCGGAACTAATCGATAGGTTGGTGGTCGCGACCGTTTCGCCCGACCACTCGAGCCCCTCGGCGGCGTGCATCACCCAGCGTGCGCTGGGCCTGCAGGCGGCGCCGGCGTTCGATGTGACCGCGTCCTGCAGCGGCTTTCTCTATGCGCTCGACGCGGCGGCGCGCGCGGTCCTGACAGGTGATCGCAAGGTGCTGGCCTGCGCGGCCGACGTGCGCTCGCGCTTTCTCGACGTGCGCGACCGCGCCACCTGCGCGCTCTTTGGCGACGGCGCCGGCGCGGCGCTGATCGAGCCGGGGCCCGCCGGACAAGGGCTGCTCGCCATCGGGCTGCTCGCGGACGGCGCCGGCGCGCGCTCGGTCTATGTTCCGGCCGGAGGATCGCGCGAGCCCGCCAGCGAGGCGAGCGTCCGCGATCGGCGCCACTTCATCCGCATGGAAGAAGGACCGCAGGTCTACCTGGCCGCGGTCGAGGGAATGGCCGGCACCGCGGAGGCGCTCTTGTCGGCGCTTTCAATGACCATCGACGACATCGATCTGGTCGTTCCGCACCAGCCGAACCTGCGCATCCTGGAGCGCCTCGCCCGTGTGCTGCGCCTGCCGCGCGAGCGCCTCCTGGTCAATGTCGAGCGCATCGGCAACGCCAGCGGCGCCACCTGCGCCATCGCGCTCGACGAGGCGCTCACCAGCGGCCGCGCCGGCAAGGGATCGCGCGTGCTGCTCCTGGCCGCGGGGGCCGGCTACACGGCGGGCGCCGCGCTCCTCTTGATTGACGACGCGCTGGCCATGGCTTCCACGCGGCCGCCGTCGGGCACCAGGCCGCGCACGCCCACGTAGGCGCCCGTGCCCACGTTTGCGCCCTCGCCCACGCGGCCGAGCATGTCGATGAACGCGGCCGGACCCACCTCGGCCCGAGCGCCGACGCTCGCGCGCACGCTCAGCGTCGTGCGCGGCTTGACGAGCGCCCCCTCGCCGACGGTGACGCCCGGCGCGACGCCGACGTCGGCCGCGAGCACGGCCTTCTCTCCAATCGCGACCGGCTCGAGCACCAAGAGGCCCGGCACGATGTAGTGGCCGGTCAAGACGCAGCGCATGCCGATGATGGCGCCGGCGCCGATGGTCGTCAGCGAGGGGTCGAGCACGTCCACGTCCGAGGACATGCTGGCGGTGAAGGCGATGCGACAGCCCATCGCGCGGAGCGAGAGCCAGCGCAGCACGTTCGAGTTGAAGAGGATCCATTTGAGCGAGGGGAGCAGCAGCACGCGGCGCAGCATCGAGCGCAGGAGCCAGCCCCAGAAGACGCGCGACTTGAGGAAGGGCCAGCTGCCGCTCCGCAGCCGCGGACAGAGCGCGGTGAGCACGCCGACCTCGAGGATCAGGGCGAGGAGCGACGCCAGCGCGGCCAGCGGCCAGGAGACGGCCGGCGAGAAGGGCGAGAGGGTGCCGAGGACCCACGCGCCCGCCGAGAGCGCGCCGCCGTAGAGCAGCGCCGCCGTGGTGAGGTACAACAAGTCGTAGATGACAAGGCCGGTTCCCAAGGAGCGCCGAGGATGACGCACGACGAGGTGTTCGCCAAGGTCCGCGATGTGCTGGCCGCCGATTTCAAGGTGCCGCCCGCCAAGATCACGCCCGAGGCGTCGTTTCGCGGCACGCTCGGGATGGACTCGCTCGACGCGGTGGACCTCATCTATCTGCTCGGCAAAGAGTTCAAGGTGAAGGCCACGGTCGATCAGTTCAAGGACCTGCACACTGTGCAGAAGGTCGTCGATCACCTCGTCGCGCGCACCTCGGGGCTGGCAGGGTGAACGACGAGCTCGAGCGGCTCCTCGAAGGCGTCCGCGAGCGCGAGGCCCGCGCCGAGGAAGGCGGCGGCCGCGCCCGGCTCGATCGGCACCGGAGGCTCGGCAGGATGACCGCGCGCGAGCGCGTCGCCACCCTTTGCGACCCGGGCAGCTTTGTCGAGTTCGGCAAGCACGTGTTGCACCGCCACGCGGGCGAGAGCGCGCTGCTCGCGGCCAACCAGCACCCGGGCGATGGATTGGTGTGCGGCCTCTGCGCCGTCGCTGGCCGCACCGTCGCGGTCTATGCGCACGATCCGACCGTGCTGCGCGGTGCGCTCGGCCACGCGGCAGCGCAGAAGCTCTGCCGCTTGCTCGACCTCGCGGGCAAGCGGGGCTATCCGGTCGTGGCGCTGGTCGATTGCGACGGCGTGCGCGTCGAGGAGGGGACCGACGCCATCGACGCCTATGGCGAAGTGATCCGCCGCACGGTTCAACTCAAGGGCAAGGTACCGCAACTCACCCTTGTCTGCGGCCTCTGCGTGGGCGCGGCCGCCTATACCGCCGCGTTGACCGATCTGGTCGGCATGGTGAAGGACCAGAGCTATCTCTTCATCTCGGGCCCCAAAGTAACCAAGGTCGTCACCGGCGAGGAGGTCGCGCTCGAGGACCTGGGAGGCCCGGCGCTGCACGCGCGCAAGACCGGCGCCTGCCATGCGGTGCTCGACGACGAGCGAGACGGCATCGAGTGGCTGCAGCGCCTCTTGTCGTTGCTCGGCCCCGGCGCGGGCCCTGACTTGGAGCAGCGGCTGACGCCGGAGCTTGGCGAGATGATCCCGCTGGAGCCGCGGCGCGCGTACGACATGCGCAAGGTGCTCGCGACCATTTTCGACAACGAGTCACTGCTCGAGCTCTCGCCTTCCTTTGCGCCCAACCTATTGACTTGCATCGGTCGCCTCGCGGGCCGCGCGGTGGCCGTGGTGGCCAGCCAGCCGCTCGCGCTGTCGGGTTGCCTCGACGCCGACTCATCGCGCAAGGGCGCGGCGTTCGTCCATTTCGCCAACGCCAACAAGTTGCCGATCGTCACCTTGGTGGATGTGCCCGGGTACCTGCCGGGGCGCAAGCAGGAGGAGGGCGGCATCCTTCCCCACGGCGCCACACTCTTGTCCGCCTATGCCAACGCGACGGTGCCGCTCCTTTGCCTCGTCGTGCGCAAGAGCTTCGGCGGCGCCAGCGTGCTCTCGTTTGCGGCGGAGGTGCGGCTTTCGTTGCCGACGGGGCGAGCGGCGCCGATGGGCGCCGAGGCGACCATTGAAGTCGTGCTCGGTCCCGAGCAGGAGAGCGCCACCGAGCAGGAGAAGTCCGCGCGGGAGCAGCGCAAGGCTGAGTGGCTCGCGCGCCACGATCACGCGTTTGCCGCGGCCGAGTCTGGATATATCGACCGCGTCATCGAGCCCGCGCACGTCCGCCGCGAGCTCTGCGTCGCGCTCGACCGGCTGTGCGAGGCGCGCCGTGCCTGACCGGCCGCGCGAGCCGAGCCGCACTCACCTCAGCGATCCGGAAGTGTCGCGCATCTTCCGCTCGACCTTCCCGCGGGAGGCTGAGGAGAAAGGCTTTCGCACCGGCTCCTGGCGCGTGCTGCCGCGCTCGCCCGAGGAGCTGAAGCCGCTCCATTCGACGATGCTGCACGCCTTTGCCACCGCCGCCAAACTCGAGGACAAGACCGGCATCACGCTCTTGCCCGAGGACGAGGACGACCCCGTCCAGCACCGCACCTATCGCGAGCTCTACGAGCGCGCGAAGATCATCGCCGCCGCGCTCGAAGACGAAGGCGTGCAGCGCGGCGACCGCGTCGTTACCGTGCTCGATACTTCCTATGAGTTCGTGACTTCGTTCTTTGCCTTGCAGCGCCTGGGCGCCATCCCTTGCCCGAGCTATCCGCCCGCTGCGCTCGAGAAGGCCGAGGTGTCCATCGACCGGATCGCGCACATTGCCCAGCACGCGGGCGCGCGGTTCGTCATTACTACCCGCCAGCTGCAGCCCCTGCTCGGCGGCATCGCCAACCAGGTCCGCGGGATGCAGAAGATCCTCGCGGTGGAATCTTTGGCCAGGCACCGCGCTCGCGAAGTGCGCGCCGCCCGCGCCCACGGAGCCGATCCGGCATTTGTTCAATACACCAGCGGCTCGACGGGCCGGCCCAAGGGCGTCCTGCTCTCCCATACAAATCTGGTCTCGAATCTGCACGCGATCGGGCAAGGGCTGCGCATCAACCGCAGCGACGTCGGCATCTCCTGGCTGCCTTTGTTCCACGACATGGGGCTGATCGGCTCGTTGCTCAACTTCATCTATTGGCGCCTGCCGATGGTGATGATGAGCCCGACCTCGTTCCTGATGCGGCCCCATCGCTGGCTGAAGGCGATCAGCGACTACAAAGGAACGATTACTTCCGCTCCCAACTTCGCCTACGGGCTGTGCGTCAAACGGGTCCGCCCGCGCGAGCGCGAGGGCCTCGACCTGTCCTCGCTGCGCTTGACGCTCAATGGCGCCGAGCCGGTCAATCTAAAGACCTTGCTTGAGTTCGAAGAATCCTTCGCGCCGCACGGCTTTCGCCCCGAAGCGATGTTTCCCGTCTATGGCCTCGCCGAATCAACGCTCGCCGTGACCTTCCCGCCGCCGGGCGAGCCGCTCCGTTCGCAGAGCGTCGATCGACACTCATTGGCCTCGGGCCGCGTGGTGCCGGCCCTGGGCGAGGGCGCCAGCGCCGTGGTCTGCGTGGGCCGGCCCATCCCGGGCCACGAGATCCAGATCGTGGACGAGCACGGAAGCGCCGTGCGGGAGCGCGAGGTCGGCCACGTCATCGTCCGCGGCCCCTCGGTGATGCAGGGATACTTCCAGGATCCAAAAGCAACTCAAGCCGTGTTGCGCAAAGGCTATCTTTGGACGGGCGACCTCGGCTTTGTCGGCGAAGGCGGGCTCTATATCACCGGCCGCGCCAAGGATTTGATCATCATCCGCGGCAAGAATCACTATGCCGAGGACGTGGAGCGCGTTGCCGAGCACATCGAGGGCGTCCGCGCCGGCGGCGCCGTGGCCTTTGCCGTCTATGACGAGGACAAGGCGATGGACCTGGTGGTCCTCGTTTGCGAAACCAAGGTCGCCGGCGAGAGCGCGCGCGACAAGTTGGTTCTCGCTGTCAATGAGCTGGTCGCGCAGGAGTGCGGCCTGCCCGTGGACGAGGTGGTGCTGGTGCCGCCGGGCGTGATCCCGAAGACGTCGAGCGGCAAGCGGCAGCGCGCGGTTTGCCGGCAGCGGTACTTGGACGATGAGCTGGTGGCGGCGCGGACGGGCAAGCTCAAGCTGGCGCTGGTGTTCGCGAGGAGCGGCGCGGGTTTCTTGCGGATGTTGAATCGGCGGTTTCTCAAACGGCAGCGCGAGCCGGATGAGTAGACGGTTCTAAGCCCGCCACACCTGCGGCACGCGCCGCGGCCGCGCGGGTTCCATCAACTTCACGAGCGCAATCCCCGCCAAGAATCCCCCGACGTGCGCCCACCAGGCCACGCCCCCACCGGCGCCGGTGTCCATCAAGCCGCTGAGCAGCTGCATCGCGAACCAAACGGCCAGATAGACGACCGCGGGGATCTCGACAATCCAGGGCAGGATGAAGATGGGTACGAAGGCGAGCACGCGGGCGCGGGGAAAGGACACCAGATACGCGCCGAGGACCGCGGCGATGGCACCGGAGGCGCCCACGGTGGGCAGCGTCGATTCGGGCAGGAGAAAGACCTGCGCGAGTCCCGCCGCGGCGCCGCCGACCAGATAAAAGAGCAAATAGCGCCGGTGGCCGAGGCGGTCTTCTACTGCGTCGCCGAAGATCCACAAGAAGAGCAGGTTGCCTGCCAGGTGCAGAAAGCCGCCGTGCCAGAACATCGAGGTGACGAGCGGGACGAAGCGCGCTGGGTCGAGCGGCGCCCCGCCCAGCTCCGTCCAGTAGACCAGCCGCGCGGGGATCAGGCCCCAGAGGTGCACCGCCCGGTCCAGGCGCGGGCCGAGCGCCGCCTCGTGCACGAAGACCGCCACGTTGGCCAGCACCAGGGCCAGCGTCACCAGCGGGAAAGTGCGGGTGCGGACCGTGTCGCGCAGCGGGATCACCCTTGCTGTCTAATCGGCCCTCGGTCAACGCGCCAGTTGAGGGGGCGGAGGGCCCTCTGTTACGGTCCGCCCCTCCCGAGAGGACGACACCGTGAAGCAGCTCGACGAAGAGGAAGTCGGGGGCGCCGTGGGGCGCTCGCCGCCGCGGCGCGATGGGCCCGGCAAGGTCACCGGCCGCGCGAAGTATCTCGATGACTTGACGTTCCCGGACCAGCTGTGGGGTCGCACGGTGCGATCCACCGTGGCGCACGCGAAGGTCAAGTCAGTGACGTTCGACCCCGCGTTCGACTGGTCGGGCATCACCCGCGTCACGGCCACAGACATCCCGGGCGAGAACGTCGTCGCGCTGATTGTCGATGACCAGCCCTGCCTCGCCGACGGCGTCGTGCGCCACTGCGAAGAGGCCATCGCGCTGATCGCCGGCAAGGACCGCGAGCAGCTCGAGCAGGCGCTGCTCCACGTCAAGATCGAGTACGAGCCGCTGCCGCCGGTCTTTGATTTGCTGCACAGCGACGTCGCGTTCAAGAAATACAAGATCGAGCGCGCGGTGGAGACGCTGCCGGAGATCTTTGCAAAGGCCTATCGAATTGTCGAAGGGACTTACAAGGTCCGGCACCAGGAGCAGATGTACATCGAGCCCAACGCCATCTGCGCCGTCCCGCGGCCCGACGGCGGCGTCACCATTCATGGCTCGATGCAATGCCCCTTCTATATCCACCGCGCTCTGCAGCGATTGATGAAATTGCCGACCGAGAAGATCGCCGTCATCCAGACGGTCACCGGCGGCGGCTTTGGCGGCAAGGAAGACTATCCGTCGATGCTGGCCGGCCACGCGGCGCTCTTGGCGCGAAAAGCCGGCAAGCCGGTGAAGATGATCTACAAGCGCGACGAAGACGTGGCCGCCACCACCAAGCGCCACCCGGCGGTCATCAAGCACCGCACGGCCGTCGCGCAAGACGGCACGCTGCTCGGCTGCGAGATCGACGTCGTCATGGACGGCGGCGCCTATTGCACCCTCTCGCCCGTGGTCGCCTCGCGCGGCGTCCTGCACGCAGGCGGCGCCTATCGCTGGCCGGCGTGCCGCATCGACTGCCGGGTGGTGATGACCAACACGCCGCCGAACGGCGCGTTTCGCGGCTTTGGCGTCCCGCAGACCATGTTCGGCATCGAGGCGCACATGGAGCGCATCGCGCACGAGCTGGGCCTCGACCCCCTCGAGCTGCGGCGCAAGAACGCGCTCGAGCTGGGCGACCAGACGCCCACCGGGCAGGAGCTGCTCTGGTCGGTGGCCGCGCAGGAAGTGCTCGACGCCGCGGTCGCCAAGAGCGACTGGCACCGCAAGCGACATCTATTTGAATCAGAAGTCACCGGGCGCAAGCGGCGCGGCATCGGCCTTTCCCTGGCATTGCACGGCGCGGGCTTTACCGGCGCAGGGGAAGTGCGGCTCAAGGCGCGAGCGGGGGTTGAGTTGACGCCGCGCGGCTGCCGCGTCTTGGCGATATCAACTGATATCGGACAGGGCACCGAGACGGTCTTCGCGCAGATGGCCGCCGACTCTCTCGGGGTCAACTTCGACGACGTGGAAGTGGCGATCCCCGATACCTCCAAGATGCCGGACAGCGGGCCGACCGTCGCCAGCCGCACGGTCATGGTCGTGGGCGGAACGATCGCTTCAGCCGCGCGCGCATTGCAGGCTGCGTTGGCCAGCTTCGCGGCCGAGCGCTATGGCGCAGAGGCAGGTCAGGTCACCTGCCGCGAGGGCATCTTCTATGCGACCGTGCCTGATTCGCCCGCCGAGCGGCCCCTGGCGCCGTTCGGCGCGATCGCCTCCGCCTATCTGGACGAGCGCGGGCCGCTCCGCTGCATCGAGCAATATGCGCACCCGCCGGGCATTGAGTTCGACGAAGTGGCCTATCGCGGCGACGCTTACCCCTGCTTTGCCTGGGCCGCGACGGTGGTTGAGTTGGAGGTAGATTTGGATACCTTTGAGATCAAGCTCGATCGCGTGGTGCACGCGTGCGACGTCGGCAAGGCGATCCACCCGGTGCTGGCCGAGGGGCAGATTGAAGGCGGCACCGTGCAGGCGCTCGGGTATGCGCTGCTGGAAGAGCACTTCTATAAAGAAGGCCGGGTCATCAATACGCGGCTGCAGAACTACTTGATTCCAACCTCGATGGACGCGCCCGTGATTGAGTCCGTGCTGGTGGAAGATCCCTATCCGCACGGTCCTTATGGCGCCAAGGGGCTGGGTGAGTTGCCGATGGATGGCCCAGCGCCTGCGGTGGTCGCGGCCGTGCTGCACGCGATCGGCGCGCTGGTGCCCGAATTGCCCGTCACTCCCGAGCGCGTGATGGCGGCGCTGGAGGCGGCGCGATGAAGCTCACCATGACCGTCAATGGAGAGGCGCGCACGGCCGAGGTCGCGCCGCTCAAGAGGCTCCTCGATGTGCTGCGCGAGGACTTGCTCCTGACGGGCAGCAAGGAGGGTTGCGGCGAGGGCGAGTGCGGCGCGTGCTCGGTCGTCATCGACGGGCAGCTCGTCAACGCCTGCCTCGTCCCGGCGTGCCAGGTGCAGGGGAGCGCCATCGTCACCGTCGAGGGCCTCGCGGCGCAGGGCCCGCTCGGCGAGCGGTTGTCGGATTTGCAAAGGAGCTTCATCGAGCACGGCGGCGCGCAGTGCGGCATCTGCACGCCCGGCATGGTGGTGGCGGCGCAGTGCCACCTCGACGCCGGAGGGGCCTCGACCGACGCGGTGCTGCGCGAGGCGCTGGCCGGCAATCTCTGCCGCTGCACGGGCTACCAGAAGATCATCGAATCGGTGCAGCTCGCCGCCCAGGGGGCGAGATGAGCGGGGAATTGGAAGTCACCAGCGCGCGCTCGCTTGGCGAGGCCTATGCGCTGCTGGCGCAGGAGCGGCCGGGGCTGCGCGTGCTGGCCGGCGGGACGGATCTGATGGTGCAGATCGCGGCGCGCCTCGGGCTCGACCAGATCGGGCATGTGCTCGACATCTGGCGCGTGCCCGAGCTGCGCGGCCTCGAGCTGCGCGAAGGCACCTTGCGCATCGGCGCGCTGACCACCTATGGCGAGCTGATCAAGTCTCCGCTCGTGCACCAGGCGCTGCCGGCCCTGGCGCTGGTCTCGCGCGAGGTGGGCGCGTGGGCCATCCAGAATCGGGGCACGCTCGGGGGCAATGTCTGCAACGCCTCGCCCGCGGGCGACACCCTGCCGCTCTTGATCGCCGCCGGCGCGCGGCTGGTGCTGGGCGGCCCGCGGGGCGAGCGCACCGTGGCCGCCGATGTCTTCTTCCTCGGTTATCGAAAGACCGCGCTGGCCAAGGACGAGCTGCTGCTCCGCATCGACCTTCCCGCGCTGGGCGCGGGCGAGCGGCTCACTTATCGAAAAGTAGGAACGCGCCGGGCGCAGTCGATTTCCAAGACGCTGATCGCCATCCGAGCCACCAGCCGCGACGGCACGCTGCGGGGCGTGCGCATCGCGGCGGGGTGCGTGGCGCCGATCCCGCTGCGCTGCAAGCAGGCCGAGGCAGCGCTCGAGGGCAAGCCGATCGATGCGGCGGTGCTGGCGCAGGCGCGCCTGGGGCTCGAGGCTGATATCGCGCCCATCGACGATATCCGCTCGACGGCCATCTATCGCCGCTGCGTGAGCGGCAACGTGCTCGAGCGGCTCGTGCGCGGCCTCGCGGGAATGGAATGAAGCTCCTCAAAGCGACGGAGCTCGCGCGCGGCGCCGTGCTGCTCCGCGGCGGCGACGTCGTCACCATGGACCGGAAGCGCCGCGTGCTGCGCGGGGCCGACGTGCTGGTGGTGGGCGGCCGCGTCGAGGCCATCGGCCCCCGGCTGCGCGCGCCGCGCAATTCGCAAATCATCGATTGTCGAAACAGCGCCGTGTTGCCGGGCCTGGTGCAGGCGCACGTCCACCTCTGCCAGGTGCTGTTCAGAAACCACGCCGACGGGCTGGAGCTGCTCGACTGGCTCAAGGAGCGCATCTGGCCGTTCGAGGCCGCCCATGACGCCCGCTCGCTCGCGCTCTCGGCGCGGCTGGGCATCGCCGAGCTGCTCCTCGGGGGAACCACCTCGATCCTCGACATGGCCACCGTGCGCCACACCGGCAGCGTGCTGCAGGCCGCGCTGGACGCGGGGATTCGCTACACGGGCGGCAAGGCCCTGATGGACGCGGGGCAGGGCGTGCCGCCCGCGCTGCTCGACGAGACCTTGGACGCGCTGCGCGAGACCCGTGCGCTGGGCAAGAAGTGGCACGGGCGCGACGAGGGCCGCGTGCGCTATGCGCTCTGCCCGCGGTTCGTCCTCTCCTGCACCGAGAAGCTCTGGCGCGCCGCCAAGGTGCTGTCGGAGCGCGAGGGCTGGGTGATCCACACCCACGCCAGCGAGAACCGCGCCGAGTGCAAGGCGGTCAAGGAGATTGTCGGAGCCGACAACGTCGCCTATTTCGATAAACTAGGGCTTTGCAATGCGCGTCTCGTGCTCGCCCATTGTGTGCACCTGACCAAGAAGGAAGAGGAGATCCTCGCCCGCACCGGCACCACCGCCGTGCATTGCCCCGGCGCCAATCTCAAGCTGGCGAGCGGGTTCATGCCGCTGCCGCGGCTGCTCGGCAAAGGCATCAATGTCGCGCTCGGCGGCGACGGCGCGCCCTGCAACAACACGCTCGACGCCTTTCACGAATTGCGGCTGGCGGCCACTTTGCACCTTCCGGCGTTCGGGCCGAGGAGCCTGCCGGCGCAGGACGTGCTGGCGCTGGCGACCATCAACGGCGCGCGGGCGCTGGGACTGCAAGGCGAGATCGGCTCGCTCGAGGAAGGCAAGCGCGCGGACGTCATCTCCGTCGATCTCTCTGGCGTGCACCTGGCGCCGGCGGGCGACGATCTGCACGCCACGCTCGTCTATTGCGCGCGCGCGAGCGACGTGCGCGACGTGCTGGTCGATGGGCGGGTGCTGGTGCGCGATCGGCAGCTCAAGACGCTCGACGCTGCCGCGCTGGCGCGCGCCGCTCCAAAGGCCATGGCCGCGCTGCGCAAGCGGGCAAATCGATAATTATCGATCGACGGGCTCGGCGCCGCCGGGCGGCATTCCGGGCTCGACTCCCTGGGCCCGGTGCGACGCGGCGCTCAGAGCTTCCCAGATGGCGCCTTTGAACGTCCGCGGCTGGGGAGGAGTGGTGGCGATGGCGTCGATGGCCGGCTCGCGGCGGATGGCGCTCCAGAGGGAGAAGAGCGCCAGCGTCGCGGCGGTGGTCGAGACGGCGATGCGCGGGCCGAAGCTGTGGGCGAGCGTCCCGCCGAGCAGGTGGCCGATGGGCAACGGACCGGTGGTCGCGAGGGACAAGACGCTCATGCCGCGCCCGCGCAGCGACTCGGGCACGAGCAGTTGCATGGCGGTGCTGGAGGAGGCGAGCGACCAGACCCAGAAGATGCCGCCGAGCGCCAGCGCCGCGCCCGAGAGGAGCATGTGCTCGGAGAGCGAATAGGTGAGCGCGCAGCAGGCGAAGCCGAGCATCGAGAGCGGGATCAGGTGGTGCCGCGGGTAGCCGCGCGGCAGCCGCGCCAGCGAGAGCGCGCCGACGATGGCGCCTGCGCCCAGGCACGAGAGCAGGACGCCGTAGCCCGCGGCGCCTACTTTCAATAGATCGGCCGCGTAGACGGGCAAGAGGCCTTGCACCGGCGCGGAGAGCAGCGCGAAGGCGAAGAGGCCGAGCAGCAACCGGCGCGGGCCCTTCTCGCGCGTGGCCCAGCGCACGGCGGTAAAGGCGCCGGCCTTGCCGAGCTCGCCGCTGGTGGTGGGGGCCTCGGCGAGGGCGCGCGCCGGAACGCGGACGAAGTAGATGGCGACGACGATGGCGACGAAGCTGAGGACGTTGAGGTCGAAGACCAGCGCGGCGCCGCTCGCGGCCAGCACCATGCCCGCCAGCACCGGGCCCGTGAGGCGCGCGGTGTTGAACTGCGCCGAGTTGAGCGCGATCGCGGCCGGGAGCTCGGCGCGCGGCACGAGCGAGGGCACGAGCGCCTGCCACGCCGGCGTCACCGCGGCCCAGGCTGCCCCTTCGAGAAACGCGAAGGCGATGATCACCCAAGGCGTCGCGAGGTGCAGGTGCGTGGCGATGGCCAGGAGCGCGGCCAGGATCATCATCGCGCCCTGGCCGGCCAGGAGCAGCTTGCGCCGATC
This sequence comes from Myxococcales bacterium, assembly GCA_038231075.1. GTDB lineage: Bacteria > Myxococcota > Myxococcia > Myxococcales > 40CM-4-68-19 > JBBRMA01. Next base: position 16,968 of record JBBRMA010000045.1, read on the forward strand.
GTACCGGTCGGCCAGCGCGCCCGCGGCCAGCGTGAGCAGCGCGACGGGAACGAATTCGCTCGCTGCGAGCAGCTCGACCATGAAGGGCGAGGCGGTCTGCTGCTGCACCAGCCAGGACTGGGCGACGGCCTCCATCCAGTTGCCGACGTTCGAGATCATGGCGCCAAACCAGATGAAGCGAAACGCCTGGTGGCGCAGCACGGCGAACATGCCGCCCGGCGGGGGCGGCGGCGCAGCAGAGGAGGGCGCGTCCACGGCGGGTCTTATACCGGCTTCCGGCGGGGCGGCGGAGGACAGGTCGCCCGCGCGCGACCTACTTCTCCACGCTGCGCGCGAGGCGACCTTCGGCCGCGGCCACCTCCGCCCGCCGGATGTCCACCAGCGCGCGCGACTGGGCCGCAGCGCTCTCTGCGCCAAAGCGCTTGCTGTCCGCGTCGCTCAGGTCGAGCGAGGTGGCGACGCCTGCTTTAGCGGCCACCTCGATCTGCTCCTGCGCGCGCCGGGCCAGCGCGGCCTGCGCCTCCGACTGGGTCAGCACCGCTTGCGCCGCGGCGAGGTTTGCGCGCGCGCCCGCCCAGCTCGACCGCGCCCGCGCGCGCGACGAGGCCAGGTTCGCCTGCGCCTGTGCCAGCTTCGCCTCGTCCTCGCGTCTGGCGGCGTACCGCTGGCCGCGGTCATAGAGCGGGATGCTGACGTTCACGATCAGATCGTAGCTCGTGTTCTGCCCGGTGAAGCCCGCGTTCGAGTTGTAGTTGCCCTTGGCGATGCCGGCGACGGTGGGCAGCCACTGGAACTCGTCGTAGCGGACGAGGCCGTGGGCGGCGCGCACTTGCAGCACCGCGCTCTGCACCGCGAAGGTCTGCTCCCAGGGCGACTTGTCCTCGGTCGCGGCGGCGCCGAGGTCCGGGTCCACGGCGCCGCCCTGCTCCGCGGTGATCGGCTCGCCGACCAGGCCCTCGAGCAGGGCGAGCAGCGACTCGCGCTGGCCGACGAGGCCGGCGATCTGCGCGCGCGAATTGGCGGTGTCGGTCTGGGCGCGGAGGAGCGCGATCTCGACGGCGGTGCCGGCGGCGATCTGCACGCGCGCGTCGCTCTCGCGGCGGAGCGCGACCTGCTCGGCGTCCTTGGCTGCGGCGAGCAGGCCCTCGAGACCCTTGAGGCCAAGGTAGGCGCGGGCGACGCCGAGCAGCACCTGCTCGCGCGCTTCGTCGGCGCCGCGGGCGGCGGCCTCGGCGGCGGTCTTGGCCGGCCCGATCAAGAACGCGCCTTGCGGCGAAAAGAACGGCTGCGTCAGCTGCAGCGTGCCGTAGCGCGAGTTGGAGGCGACGATCTGGATGGGCGGCGGGATCGCCCCCGGGTTGGTCACGGGCACGCCGTAGGCCGCGCCGATCAGCTTGATGAAGCCGCCGGTGTCGAAGACGGCGGGCGCGCTGGTGTGATCGAAGGTGCCGGTGGCCACGAGGTCCGGCTTCCAGGCGCCCCAGGCGCGCTCGACGCTGACCGAGGCGACCGCTTCCTGCGCGCGGGCGACGGCGATGTCGGGGCCTTGGCGTGCGGCCAGCGCGAGCGCCTCGCGCAAGGAGACGGCGCGGCGGCCCGACGCTTGTGCCTGGACCTGGGCCGCGGGCTGCGGAGCGGGCTTGACCTGCTCCTGCGCGGAGGCCGCGAGCGAGGCGGCGAGGGAGGCGAGGAGGGAAGCGCGAGCGAGTTGCGAGTGCATGTGCATTACCCCTGGGTTGCCACTGCCGCGTGGGAGTTCTCTGCGGCGGAAGCGGCGAAAGCCTGCGTCATCGATGCAGCCGGAGCGCCTGCGATTTGCGCCCCCGGCGCTTTTTTGCGGCCGAGCGCCTCGACGCCTGCGAAGATCACCGGCACGACCAGCAGCGTGAGGAAGGTCGAGGTGATGACGCCGCCGATGACCACGATGGCCATGGGCGCGCGGAACTCGCTGCCGACGCCGGTGCCGATGGCCGTCGGGACCATGCCGATGGCCATGGCGAAGCTGGTCATCAAGATGGGCCGCAGCCGGCGCGGTCCGGCGCTGAGCAGCGCGGTCGTCACGTCGTCGCCGGCGCGGATGCGCTGGAGCGCGCCGTCCACCAGCAAGATGGCGTTCTTGGTGACGAGGCCCATCAAGAGGATGACGCCGATCATGGCGCCGAGCGAGAGGTGCTTGCCCGTGAAGAGCAGGCCGAGCAGGGCACCGATGAGCGCGAGCGGGAGCGAGGCCATGATGGTGAATGGGTGCTTGAAGGACTCGAATTGCGAGGCGAGCACCATGTAGATGAAGACGAAGGCGAGCGCAAAGGCGGCGCTGAAGGCGTCGTTCTGCTCGTCGAGCGACTTGATCTGGCCGTCCCAATAGATCTGGTAGCCCGGCGGGAACTTGTGCGCGGCCGCGGCCGCCTTGAGCTTGCCCGCGATGTCGCCGAGCGCGGCGCCGGCCGCCAGGTTCGAGATGACGGTGATCTGCCGCTCGCGGTTCTCGTGCTCGATGATGCTGGGCCCGTCTTGCAGCGAGACCTCGGCGACGTCTTGCAACTGGCGCAGGCCGCGCGGGGTGAAGAGGTCCATGCGGCGCACGCTCTCGGGCGAGCCGCGGTCGCGGTCCGAGAGGCGGACGCGGATGTCGGTCTCGTCCTTGCCCTCGCGGAGCTTGGCCGCGACCTCTCCGTTGATCGCGAGCCGCAATTGCTGGCCGAGCGCGGCGCTCGACAGGCCGAGGTCTGCGGCGCGCGTGCGGTCGATGTTCACGGCCAATTCGGGCTTGGGCGGGTTGGCGTCGAGCCGCACGTCGGCCGTGCCCGGGACGCCCTTCAAGAAGTCGGCGAGCCAGCGGCCTTCCTTGTTGAGCTGCGCGAAGTCGGGCCCGGTGATGCGCACCATGATGGGGAAGTAGTCGCCCAGGCCCTCGATGGTCGGCGGGTCGCTGACGGTGACGCGGGTCGCCGGCAGCGCGGCGAGCAGCGTGCGCACCTGCGCCTTGATGGCGCCGGTGCCCCGCGTGCGCGAGTGCTTGTCCACCGTGAGCGCCCGCAGCCGCGCCTTGTTGATGTCGCCGTTGTTGCCGACGATGGCGTAGATGTCGGTCAGCTCGGGCACCGCGCCCTTGAGCAGCTTCTCGGCCTCGGCGACCCGGTGCGTGGTGAGCGCGAGGCTGGCCTGGTCGGGCAGCTCGAGGTCGATGAGGAACTGCGAGCGGTCCTCGGCGGAGAGGAACTCCGCGCCCAGGTTCTTGGCCGCCGCGAAGGAGCCGACCATCACTGCCAGTGAAATGACGATGGTGATGATCTTGTTGCGCAGCACCAGCGCCAGGAGCCGCTCATAGGCGCGCTCCATCGCCGCGAACCCTGCGCGCAGGGCGGCGGCGACGGCGTTCTCCTTCCGTTCTTGCCCCGGCACGTGCGCCTTCACCAGGCGCGCCGAGAGCATGGGGTCGAGCGTGAAGGAGATGAAGAGCGAGATCAGCACCGCGGCGCTGATGGTGATTCCAAATTGTTTGAAGAACTGGCCGACGATGCCGGGCATGAAGGCCACGGGGATGAAGACGGCCACCAGCGTCAGCGTGGTCGCGAGCACCGCCAGCGCCACGTCCTTGGTGCCGTTCGACGCCGCGGACGCCGGGTCCTCGCCTTTGTCGAGGCGGTGGGTGATGGCCTCCCGCACCACCACCGCGTCGTCGATGAGCAGGCCGATGGCGAGCGAGAGCGCGAGCAGCGTCATCTGGTTCAGCGTGTAGCCGAGCACGAACATGACGAAGAAGGTCCCGATGACGGAGGTCGGCAGCGCGAGCGAGCTGATGAAGGTGCCGCGCGGGTCGAGCAGGAACAAGAGGATGATGAGGATGGCCATCACGCCGCCGAAGACCAGCGCGATCCAGACCTCGCGGGCGTTCTCGCGGATGAGCAGCGATTGGTCCACCAGGAGCGAGGCGGTGAAGCCGCTGCCCAGCGCCGGCGACAGCTTCGACAACGTTGCCTTGACCGAATCAGAGACGGCCACGGTGTTCGAGCCGGGCTGCTTGACCACCTCGACGATGATGGCGTCCTTGCCGTTCAAGCGGGCGAAGGTGCGGCGCTCGGCGGCGCCGTCGGTGACCTTGGCCACCTCGTCGAGGCGCACTTGCGAGCCGGTCTTCGACGACGCGATCGGCAGCTTGCCGATCTGGGAGGCGTTGGCGAACTGGCCCAGGCTCCGCACGGTGAGCTCGGTCGGTCCGAGCGAGAGGTGGCCGGCGGGGACGTCCAGGTTCTCGGCGCCGAGGCGCTGCGCGATTTCAAGTGGAGCGACGCCAGCGGCCTTGGCCTTGTCGAGGTCGACGTCCACCTGGATCTCGCGGATGTCGCCGCCGGTGATGCGCACCTCGGCGACGCCCTCGAGCTGCTGGAGTTGCGGCTGCAGGCGGTCCTCGATGAGCTTGCGCAGCTGGCGCGACCCGAGCTGCGCCGAGACCGCATAGGTGAGGATGGGCGTGGCGCCGACGTCGACGCGGCTGATCACCGGCACGTCGGCCTCGCGCGGCAGCTTGCCCGAGACCGAGGCCACCTTGTCGCGCACTTCCTGGACCGCGCGATCCAGGCTCTCGCTGAGCTTGAACTGGGCGAAGACCACGCCCGCGTTCTCGCGCGAGAAGCTGTGGATCTTGTCGATGCCGCTGATGCCGGCGACCGCGTCCTCGATGGGCTTGATGACCTGGGTCTCGACTTCGCCCGGCCCCGCGCCCTTGTAGACGGTGGTCACAACCACCACCGGGAAGGTGACGTCCGGGTACAGGTCCGTGCCGAGCCGCTTGGCGCCGAGCACGCCGAGGACGATCAGCAAGAGGGAGAGCATGCTGGTGAAGACCGGGCGCTTGATGGCGACATCGGACAAGGTCATGGGAAGCTCGATTCGATAAGATTCGGTAAGACAAAAGACGAGCCGGTGGCGGGCCCGGTCCCCCGAAGAGGAGCCGGAGCCGTCTACGCAGAGCGGCAGACCTCTATTGCCTCAGCTCGACCTGGCTGCCTTCGGCGAGATCGATGGCGGGCGAGTCGATCACCTTGCTGCCCTCGGGGAGGCCGCGCACCACCACCAGCTGCGCGCCTCGATCGAGCACGGTCACGGCCACCTTCTTGACGGTGCCGCGGTCGAGCACGAAGAGGTGGTCGCCGCCGGCCGAGGCCAGCGCGGTCGAAGGCAGCGAGCTCGCGGCCTGCTCGTCGCCGAGCGGCAGCAGCGCGCGCGCCAGCGTGTGCGCCGTGAAGCGGCCATCGCCATTGGGCACGGCGATCTCGACGGGCAGCCGCCGCGTGCCGGCGTCGGCCGAGGGGATGATGGTCCGCACCCGCGCCTCGCCCGTCTGCGCGCTCCCGCCGATGGCCTCGATGTGGACCTGCGAGTCTTTGCGGAGGGCGTCGCGCGACGACTCGGGCAGGGTCACCTTCAGCGTCAACATCTGCAGATCCTCGAGGGTGAAGAGCGGCGCGCCGGGCGCGACCGTGGCGCCCACCTGGTCGGGCGCGTCGATGATGGTGCCCGCGAACGGCGCGCGCAGCGTGTGGCGCGAGAGTGCGGCGCGGGCCTGCGCGAGTGCGGCCCTGGCGGCCGCGACCTGCGCGGCGGCCCCCTTGGCTTGCGAGGCGCTGGCGAGCCCTTGCCACTCGCTCACGCTGCCGCCTTGCTGGAGCTTGCCCTGCCGGGCGGCGTTGTCGCTGGCCAGCTCGGCAGAGACCTCGGCGGCGGCCAGCGCGGCCTGGGCCTGCTCGACCTGCGCCCGCACCACCTCTTGATCGAGCTGCGCGACGATCTGCCCCTTGGCCACCTTCTCGCCCCGCGCCACCGCCACCTTGGCGAGGCGGCCGGGGACCTCGAAGCCGAGCTGCAGCGCCTTGGCCGGCACGAGCGAGCCCGTGATCTCCTCGAGCGGGGCGCGGCGGACCTGCGTCACCGCCACCAGCTGGACGGCGGGGAGCGCGGCCGGCTTCTGCACCTCGGGCTGCTTGCGCGCCTTGGCCTCCGTCGCGGCGAAGAAGAGGACGGCGACGAGCGCGGCGATGGCGCCAGCGGCGATGGCGGTGCGGCGAACCCTGGCGGTCATTTCGTGCTCCTTGCGTCGCTCTTGCGGGTGGAACGGGTCGGCTTGGACTTCTCTTGGCGGTGAGCGCCGGCTGGCCCTGCGAGGTCCTGCGCGGGCCCTTCGCGGGTGGCGCTGCCCTCGTGGATCAGGCTGTGGAGCGCGCGCGCCCAGAGGGCGAGGTCGGGCTTCTCCTGCTCGCGCGCCATGCGCTTGCCGACCAGGAGATAGGTCCCGATGATCATCGAGCCGAACAGCTCTGCCGGCACGTCGGCGCGGCAGCACCCGGCGGCCTGGAATTGCCGGTGGTTCTCGGCGACGCGGGCGTGCTCGAGGTCGATCAGCTCCCAGATGGTGCGCTCGAACGGCGTGCCCTGGCAGCCGCTCAGGAGCACGTCGAGCACGTCGCGGTAGAGCCACATCGCTTCCAGCGTGCGCAGGTCCTCGCCGCACTCGAGGTCTGTGAAGCGCTGGAAGCGCTCGCTCTGCCAGCGGAAGTCATCGGCCGTCAGCGGGCCCAGGTCGGCGAGGAAGCGCTGCATCCCCTCGAGGCGCGAGGCGCCGCACGCCGCCATCTCGGCCATGAAGGCGTCCACCAGCGACTTGAAGAGGCCCTCCTTGGACTCGAAGTGCAGGTAGAAGGCGCCCTTGGAGAGGCCGCAGGCGGCGGTGATGTCTTCCACCCGGGCGCCGCGCAGGCCCTTCTTCGCGAACTCGGCGCGGGCCGCGGCGGTGAGGGCGTCTTTGGCGTTGGGGTCGGCGGGGCGGCTCATGACTGAGCGGTCATTTACTCGCCGGTCAGGAACGAGTCAAGTATTTCTGACCCCGAAGTCATAAACAGGCGACGGCCCTTGGCTTTTGCTTCCCCTCCTGGAGGCGGCTTGCGCCCGCTCGCTTCCATGCTCACTCATTCGTCGCCCGAGCCGGGCCGATCGTGTTGGGGGAGGGGATGGCTGCTTTGCGAGGATTCGGACTGCTCTTGGCCGCCGCGGTGGCCGCCTGCGCTCTCTCTGCCTGCGGCAGCGGCAAGTCCGCGGGCTGCGTCGGCAGCCTGTGCGACGACACCGGCGGGCAGCCGCCTGTCGTCGCCACCGGCTGCAAGCGCGACAGCGACTGCGGCGACGGCATCTGCAAGACCGACGGGACCTGCACCGATCGCTACACGCCGGTCAGGCAGCCCGATGCGTGCAACCCGAACCCCTGCAGCGCGGGCTTCTTCTGCTCCAACGGGACCTGCCTGCCGGAGCAGTCCAGTTGCAAGCCCGCGGACCCGACCTGCATCTTCATCCCGCACGGGTCGTTCGAGCCGCCGGTGCACGCCTGGTGGTGGCCCTGGCTGACGCCCGACGGCCCCGACGACAAGACCGGCAAGGCGGGCTTCCGCGCCGACCTCGACTACGTCGACTACGTGCAGGCGATGATGACCCCGGTGGTCATCCGGCTGCACGCCAAGGACGCCTCGCCTGCGGTGGTCTTCAACACCTTCGACAAGAACAACGGAAACGACGGCACGGTCGAGAACCAGGGCGTGATGCGCGCGGTCAGCGGAGTGGACGGCTCGCCCATCTGGAGCGCCCCCGCCGACTTCGTCCACAACCAGCAGTCCAGCGTCAACGCCAACTCTTCGATCGCGGCGGGCGACTGCAAGGGCGACGGCGAGGTGTGCTTCATCACCGGCGGCTGGGACCCGACCGACGTCAACTTCTGCACTCCCGGCACGGGCACGCGCACCTGCCGCTACTCGAGCGGCGCGACGCCGACCACCTGCACCTTGGACACCGAGTGCACGCAGTCGCTCGACCACCGCCACGGAGGCCTCGTCGCCTTCGGCTCCGATGGGCGGCTGCTCTGGACCAACCGCGACATGCAGGTTTACTGGGGCGCGCCCGCCATCGCGCGGCTGCTCGGGCCGAAAGGGCCGGCGCAGATCGTGGTCGGCAATGGCGTTGTGGACGGCGCCACCGGCAAGACGCTCTGCTTCCAGACCACCAAGCCGAACGACCAGGTGGGCGGCAACGGCGACGGCACGCTCAGCACCATCGCCGACATCGACCTCGACGGGCAGCCCGAGATCCTCACCGGCAACAACGCCTACAAGCTGACCGCGAACGACACCTCGCCGACCGGGTACGTCTGCCGCGCGCTCTTCGGCAACGGCGTCAAGGTCACGACCCCGGGCAAGAACTGCACGGGCGGCGCGGGCGTGAACTGCGCCGACGGCTTCCCGGCGGTGGCCAACTTCGCCGGCTACGGCGCAGCCATGGGCCTGAAGACGAACGACCCGCACCCGCAGATCGTCGTCGTCAGCCACGGCTCGCTCCGCATCCACGATTGGACCGGCGGCATGCTGCTCGACCCGATCGATCTGCCGTCGGACCCGACCTGCGCCGGCGAGGCCAACCAGGGCGGCGCGCCCACCATCGCGGACTTTGACGGCGACGGCCTGCCCGAGATCGGCATCGCCGGGCAAGGCGGCTACCTGGTGTGGAAGCCCGGCGCGGGATTCCTCTGGCGCTCGCAGACGCGCGACTGCTCGTCGAACACGGGCAGCTCGGTCTTCGACTTCGAGGGCAAGGGCCAGGCGAACGTGGTCTACGGCGACCAGTGCTACACCCGCATCTACGACGGCAAGACCGGCGCCGTGCTGGTGGCCGAAAAGAACTCCAGCTGCACGGCGTACGAGATGCCGGTCGTGGCCGACATCGACGGCTCGGGCCGCGCCAAGATCATCGTGCCCGCCAACACCGCCTGCAACTACACCTGCGACTGGGGCAGCCAGTACGCCTCGCAGATCGTGGGCGTGAAGGCGCTCGCCTCGCCGTCGGACAAGTGGGTCAACACCCGCAGCGTCTGGAACCAGCACGCCTATCACGTGACCAACGTGAACATCGACGGGACGCTGCCCTATCCCGAGCCGAATTCATGGGATCCCACGCAATCGAACAGCTTCCGCCAGAACGTGCAGGGCAAGGGCGTCTTCGCGGCGCCGGACCTGGCCGTCTGCGACGTCAACGCCGACTTGACCAACTGCCACTCCGGCACCGCTTTGGCCACGGTCACCGTCTACAACGGCGGCGCGCTGGTGGCGAAGGCCGGCGCGAGCGTGCACATCTACGCCGACGGCCCGAATGGACCGAAGCTCGTGGCCAGCACCAAGACCTCGACCGCGCTGCAGCCGGGCGCACTGGAGAAGGTCAAGGTCACCCTGCCGGCGCCGAGCCCCAGCGCGCCCCTGAAGCTGCGTGCCGTGGTGGACGAGGAGAACGTCGTCGGCGATTGCCACCCGGACAACAACACGGCGGTGAGCGCGACGCTCACGTGCCCGACGATCGGGTAGCGAATGCGCGTCGGTCGCGGGCCGACGCGGGGGGCGCAGCCAGGCATCTCTTGAAGTGAGTTCCCGGTCAGCGCTTCCTCGGCCGCGGCTCGAGGAAGCACGCGAGCGGGGCTCGAAACCTCCTCTGTCGATTCCTCTTCACTGCCAGTGGAAGGTGCTATCGTCGCGGCTCGCGATCGGAGGCCTCCATGCTGGGATTGATTCTCGCGCTTCTGCTCGGGCAGGCGCAGGCGGCGGCGGCCGAACCGGCTGATGCGGCGGCCGCGGCGAAGCCTCCGGATGAAGCCACCTCCAGCACCCGCAAGCTGCGGCGGCAGCAAGCCCACTACGCCAAGCTGCTGCCGGCGCATGACCGGCAGGACCCGGTCGCCTATCCGCGCTGGTTCAGAATCCTCCTGCGCCGGAATTTGAAGGGCCTGCCCGAGTCGGGCAACCCGCAATATCCCGCCAAGGCGGGGGCGCTGCTCGCGTGGCTCAAGGCCAGTCCGCGCCATGCCAAGAGCGAGCTCGAGGCGCGGCTTGCCGAGCTCGAGAAAGAGGTGCCCGCCGTGAAGGCCGACAACGACAAGCTGGCGAAGTACAGCGCCTGGGACGTGAAGGTCCCGAAGGGCAGCGAGCTCGATCGGATCCGCCAGAAGATGCAGCCACGAGCCGACCTGCTGCCCGAGAGCGACCTCGAGGATCAGACTGCGCTGCCGAGCTGGTTTCGCGCCTATCTGCGCGAGAAATATCCCGACCTGCCCAAGTCGGGGAAATATCAATATCCCGACAGCGCGCAGGTGATGTTCTCGACTCTGCTCAACCGCGCCCGGCACGAGGGCAGCAAGAAGCCTTCCACCGAGGTCCCATGAAAACGCGCCTCATCGGCCTTGCGGCCGCGCTCGCGCTCTGGTCCGGAGGTGCCTCCGCCGCGGCCTCGAAGACGCCGCCCTCGGCCGCGGCCACCGGGCATCTGAAGTTCGGCTCCAAGAGGATTCCGGAGGGATCCGAGCTGCACAAGCTGGTGCTCAAATATCACTCGCCCGAAGACGACCTGGTGGCGGCGCCGAAGAAGCGGGGCAAGTCGCGCTCGGCGCTCAAGCTGCCGGCGCGCGACCACGAGGACTCGTCGCCGCTGCCGGTCTGGTTCCGCCTCTTCTTGCGCGAGACCTTCAAGCTGAGCGCCGAGGCTGGGCCCTACCAGTACCCCGATGCCGCCGGCCCGCTGCTGGAGTGGATGCTGCGGCACCCGAGCTTGAAGTCCTCGGCCGGCGCCACCGGACCCGCGGGCAAGGTAACAAACGAGCTGAGCGTGAGCACCTCCGGCGAGGTCAACTCCGAGACGCACATCGCCATCGATCCCAACTCGCCGAAGAACATCGTCGGGGGCTCGAACAACCTGGGCGGGTCGGGTCGGGTCGGCAGCGGGTCTTCCACTCCGCTGATGGCGGTACGACCTGGAAGCGCACCGAGCTCGCGCTGCAGCCGAACTTCTGGCTCACCTGCGACCCCTCGACGGCCTTCGAGAGCAACGGCACCGTCTGGATCGCGAGCGTCGCCATCTCCAATCTCCTGGTGCCGGGCACCACCAGAAACCAGATGGGCATCCAGCTCTACAAATCGACCAACCATGGCTCGACCTGGTCGTTCGCCAAGACGGTCTCGACGGCGCAGACCAACGACCGCGAGATGATCGCCATCGACAACAACAAGGCGAGCAAGTTCAAGGACCACATTTATGTCGTCTGGGACGTGCCGGGGCAGGGCATGCGCTTCACCCGCTCGACCGACCACGGCGCGAGCTTCTCCGCCATCCAGAGCTTGTCGACCGACGTGGCGCTTGGCACCGACCTCGCCATCGGGCCCCAAGGCGAGATCTACGTGGTCTGGCCCGACGTGCAGTCCAAGCAGATCAAGGTGCGCAAGTCGGTCGACGGCGGCGCCACTTTCTCGGCGGTCAAGACCATCGCCACCACCAGTGCTGCGTTCAAGTACTTCATCCCGGCGCAGTGTGCGCGCGGCGCGGCGGTCTATGTCTCGGTCGCGGTCGACAAGTCGAGCGGACCGGGCAAGGGCAAGGTCTACGTCACCTGGCCGGACCAGTCGGGCGGCACCACCCCCGCGCAGAACGCGTGCACGGCCGCGCAGGCCGCGAGCAGCAAGGTGTTCGTCAGCTCGTCGAAAGACGGCCAGGCCTGGAGCGCGGCCAAGCAGGTGCAGGCCACGGCGAAGGCCGACCAGTTCAATCCCTGGCTCGATGTCGATCCCACGACCGGCACCGTCCACCTCGCGTACTACGACACCAAGGACGACGCGACGCGGAAGAAGACCCGGCTCTACTACACAGCCTCGACCGACCAGGCCGCCACGTGGTCGCCGGCAAAGCGCGTGGCGTCGCAGGCCGGCGACGAGACCACCGCGGGCGCCGACGGCAACCAGATCGGCGACTACAGCGGGCTGGCCGCGTTTGGAAACGTCGCCATCCCGCTCTGGACCAGCCGCAAGGGCGGGCCCACCGACGTCGAGCAGGTCTTCACCGCCAAGGTGGTCGGCCCCAAGGCGCCGCCTCCGCTCTGCGCCAAGGCCGAGCAGCTGACGGTCGCGCGCTTTGGCCAGTACCAGGAGACGACGCTGTCGCTGCCGCCGGATCAGCGGGCCGCGCTCGACGCGCTTGCGGCCCGCATCGCCGCCAGCTTCGCCAAGGGCTGCAAGCCGATCAGGACCGTGAAGCTCGAGGGGCACTCCGATTTCGACGCGGCGAAGACGCGCAAGTTCGAGCTCGACCTGAGCAGGAAGCGGGCAGAGCAGGTCAAGGCGCACCTGGTCTCGGCGGTGGGCAAGAATGCCGCAAAGGTCAAGTTCACCATCAAGGCGCTCGGATCGACGGCGATGCCGAACAAGAACCCCGCCACGACCGAGCAGCACGAGGAGAACCGCCGGGTGGCGATCGCCATGGCGCCGTAGAGATCACGCCTCCGAGAGCCGCCTGTACAGCGTGGCGCGAGAGAGGCCGAGCAGCTTGGCCGCCTTGCCGACGCTGCCGTTGGTGGCCTGCAGGGCGCGCTTGATCTCGCGCCGCTCCAGCTCGGGCAAGGGGACGATTCCTTCCGGTCCGGCCGGGATGTCGTTGGCGCTGCCGGCTCGCGAGCCGAGGCTCTCTTCCAGGGCGCGCAGGCGCGAGCCGAGCTGGAAGCGCTCGACCGCCCGGCCGATGGCCTGCACGAGCCGGTCGGGCTCGATGGGCTTGGCGTGGTGCTCGTAGGCGCCCTCGCGCATCGCCTCGGCGCCGAGCGAGGGGTCTCTGCCCTGCGTCAGGCAGATGGTCACCGCGGCCGGCGGCAGGCTGCGCAGCTTGTGCAGGAGCGGCAGCGCGGGCATGTCGGGAAGGGAGAGGTCGAGCACCAGCGCCGAGGGTGCCTCGTGGCGGTGCCAGCCCGCGAGAGCGGCCTTGCCAGCGTCATATTCGGCGACGCGGAAGCCGCGCGCGGCCAAGAGCAGGCAGATCAGCCGGCGCGCGGAAGGCTCGGCGTCGATGACTGCCACGAGCGGCGGCGGCTCGCTCCGAGAGGGGGTCATGTCAGGTGTATCGGCAAGGCCCCCCAAAAGTTGAAAGCCGGCGGGGCGAAATCGCATATCCTCCGCGCGTGCCCGCGCCCTCTCCGACACCTCCGCGCGCAGGGGCGGGGGCGCTCCTGGTCGCGGCGGGCATCCTCCTCTCGCGCCTCTCGGGCCTGGTCCGGCAGCGCATCTTCGGCCACTACTTCGCGACCGACGCCGCCGCCGACGCATACACCGCGGCGCTGCGCATTCCGAACGTTCTGCAGAACCTGCTCGGCGAAGGCGTCCTCTCGGCGTCGTTCATTCCCGTCTACGCCTCGCTGCGCGCGCGAGGCACCCCGGAAGCCGAGCGCGACGCCCGCGGAGTCGCCGGGGCCGTCGCGGGCCTCCTCGGCCTGACGGCCGGCCTCTTCGCGCTCATCGGCGTCGCCGCGACCCCCTGGCTCATCGAGGTCATCGCGCCGGGCTTCCACGGCGAGACCCGCGCGCTCGCAATCCAGCTGGTGCAGATCTTCTTTCCCGGCATCTCGCTGCTCGTCTTGTCGGCGTTCTGCCTGGGCGTCCTCAACAGCCACCGCCGCTTCTTCCTCAGCTACGTCGCGCCGGTGGTGTGGAACCTGGCCATCATCGCCGCGCTCCTCCTCGGCGGAGAACGCTACAAGCTCGCGCCCGCGCCGCTCGCCCGCGTGGCCGCGTGGGGCAGGGTGGTGGGCAGCGCGCTGCAATTCGCGGTGCAGGTGCCGCTGGTCTTGCGGCTCCTCGGCGGCCCGCGCGCGGCGCTCGGGTCGCTCTCGCTCGGCCGCGGCAACCCCCACGTGGGAGCGGTGATCAAGAGCTTCTTCCCCGTGCTCGCGGGCCGCGGCGTGGTGCAGATCAGCGCCTACGTGGACACGCTCATCGCCAGCTGGCTGCCCGTCGGCGCGATGGCCGCCATTCAATATGCGCAGATCGTCTACACGCTGCCGGTCGGCCTCTTTGGCATGTCGATCTCCGCGGCGGCGCTTCCCTCGATGTCGGCCGCTCACGGCGAGGCCACGAGCGAAGAGGCGCGCGCGACGGCGCTGCGCGAGCAACTGCAGAGCGGCCTTGGGCACATCGCCTTTCCCGTCGTGCCGAGCGCGGTGGCCTTCGTGGCCCTCGGCGACGTCATCTGCGGCGCGCTCTACCAGACCGGCCGCTTCAACCAAGGCGACGTGCGCTACGTCTGGGCGATCCTCGCCGGCTCTTCGATCGGCCTCCTGGCGCAGACGCTGGGCCGGCTGTACTCGAGCACCTTCTACGCCCTGCGCGACACCAGGACGCCGCTCCGCTTCGCGCTGGTGCGAGTGGCGCTGACCGCGGGCCTGGGGCTGCTCTGCGCGCTCTGGCTGCCGGGCGCGCTTGGAGTCTCGCCGCGCTGGGGCGCCGTGGGCCTGACCACCTCGGCGGGAGTTGCCGGCTGGGTGGAGTTCCTCCTCTTGCGCCGCTCGCTCCGCTCCCGCATCGGCAAGGCCCAGCTTGGCCTCCGCTTGCAGCTCTCGCTCTGGGCCTCGGCGCTTCTGGGAGCCGCGGCAGGTTACGGCGCCAAGCTCGGTCTGTTGCACGGGCCGCGCGGACTCAACACACCTTGGCCGCGCGCCTTCATCGTCCTCGGCGCTTTCGGCGTGGCCTACCTGGCCGCCACGCTGGTCCTGCGCGTGCCGGAAGCGCACGGGGCGGTCGCGCGGGTCCGGCGGCTGCTGGGGCGGAAGCGAAACGCCTGACCTCCGCGTTACAGTCTCAGGTGGCCTTTACCTGGTTCCTCGAGCGGGGTCAGACCTTCGTGAAGATGCGCGCACTCAAGCTCTGCGCCGTCGCGCTGGTTGTCGCGGCCGGGTGCTCGCGGGTCGCCCGGCGCGATTCGGGGCCCGCGCTCCCTGCCGATGCGCCCGCGGAGGCCGCGCTGGAGGCCGCCCGGCGCGATCCGCAGGCGGGCGCGGCGCTGACCTCGAGCGAGCAGATCGACCATGCGCTCGCTCGAGTGACGTTCGGCGCGCGGCCGGGCGATCGCGAGCGCGTCGGCCGCATCGGCGTCGCCGCGTTCCTCGAGGAGCAGCTCGAGCCGGCGCGGCTGGAGGATCACCTGGCCGAGGCCAGGCTCGCGCGCTATCGCGTGCTCACGGCCAGCTCGAGCGAGCTGATGCAGGAGCTCGTCGACAAGCGGAAGCAGAAGAAGGAGGACAAGGAGCAGCAAAAGCTCGCGCTGGCGCAGGCCGACCCGGCCCTGGCCGCTGCCACCGTGCCGCCGCCCGAGAAGAAGGGCCGCATGGATCAGGGCCCGGGCGGCGCGTACATCGGCGAGCTCGCGCAGGCCAAGCTGCTGCGTGCCGTGCTCTCCGAGCGGCAGCTGCAAGAAGTGATGGCCGACTTCTGGTTCAACCACTTCAACGTCTTTGGCGCCAAGGACCGCATCCGCGCGCTCTTGCCCTCGTACGAGCGCGACGCCATCCGGCCGAACGCACTGGGCCGCTTCGGCGACCTGCTCCGCGCGACCGCGCGCCACCCGGCCATGCTCGTCTACCTCGACAACTGGCGCTCCAGCTCGGATTCGCCCCCGCCGCGCTTTCGCCGCGCCGAGCGGCCGCGCGCAGCCTTCCGATCACGCGGCGCGGACACGGTCGATGAGGTGGAGAAGCTGCGCCGCAAGCGGGGCCGCGGGCTCAACGAGAACTACGCGCGCGAGCTGCTGGAATTGCACACGCTCGGCGTGGACGGCGGCTACTCGCAGGCCGACGTGACCGAGGTCGCGCGCTGCTTCACGGGCTGGACGGTGGTCGAGATGCAGGACGATCCGCGCTACGCGTTCCGGCGCGGGCGGCACGACTTCGGGCAGAAGCTCGTGCTCGGCCACGCCATCGAGGCGGGCGGCGGCGAGGGCGACGGCGAGGCCGTGCTCGAGCTGGTCTTGCACCACCCGGCCACCGCGCGGTTCATCGCCAGCAAGCTCGTGCGCCGCTTCGTCATGGACGATCCGCCGGCGTTGCTCGTCGAGCGCGTCGCCGAGACCTACCAGTCGTCCGACGGCGACATCCGCGCCATGCTCCGCACCATCTTCGCCTCGCCCGACTTCTGGAGCCGTCGCGCGCTCAAGGCCAAGGTCCGCTCGCCGCTCGAGTTCGTCGCCGGCGCGGTGCGCGCGGTGGGCGCCGGCGTCGACGACCCGCTCCAGCTCGCCAAGGCCGTCGAGCGCATCGGCGAGCCGCTCTACGGAGCCGCGCCGCCCACCGGCTATGGCGACACCGCCGAGACCTGGGTGTCGCCCGGCGCGCTGCTCGCGCGCATCAACTTCGGCTTGACGCTGGCGGAAGGGAAGCTCGAGGGCGTCTCGCTCGATCTGGCCGCGCTCGCTCCCGTGGCCGCCCCGCCCGAGCAGGTGCTGGCGCGCGCGCAGGCGCTGCTCTCTGCCTCCGAGCTCTCCGAGCGGACGCGCGCCTACGTCTTGTCCCAGCTCGGCGAGGTGCCCGAGAAGCGGCGCCAGAAGCAGCCGGCGCTCTTGGCGATGCGCGCGGTGGGCCTCTTGCTCGGCGCGCCCGAGTGGCAGCGGAGATGAAGATGAAGCGGCGACTCTTCTTGCAGGGCTCGGCCTTCGCGCTCGCCACCTTCGGCCTCTCGGCGGTGCCGGGGTTCGCGCGGCGCGCGCTGGCGCTCGAGGCGCCGCCCGGCGGCAAGCGGCGCACGCTCGTCTTCCTCTTCCTGACCGGCGGGCTCGACGGCCTCTCTCTGCTGGTGCCCTACGGCGAGCCGGGCTTCCTCGAACTGCGGCCGAATCTCGCCCACCCGCTCCCAGGGCAGCCGCGCGGAAAAGACGGCGCGGTCGCCGAGCCGCTGCTGGCGCTCGAGAGCGGCCTTGGCTTGCACCCCTCGCTCAAGGATCTGCTGCCTCTGTACCAGGACTCCGTCCTCGCCTTCGTGCACGCCGCGGGGCAGCCCGGCGGCACGCGGTCGCACTTCGACGCGCAGGACTTTCTCGAGCTCGGCACGCCCGGCGACAAGAGCACCCCCGACGGCTGGCTCTCGCGCGCGCTGCAGCTCTCGTCCGCCGTGGGCGCGGCCACGCCGCTCGACGCGGTGGCCATCTCGCAGCACCTGCCGCGCAGCCTGCAAGGGAAGTCCAAGGCGTTCGCCTTCGCCAACTTGAACGCCGTTCGCTTGCGGCCGCTGGCAGGTGGGCCGGGCGGCGACCAAGGCCGCTCGCGCGCGCGCGATGCCTTCGAGGCGCTCTACGCCAGCTCGGACGACGCCGCGCTGGCCGCGCCGGGCAAGGAGGCCTTCGAGGCGCTCTCGCTGCTCGAGCAGCGCCTGGGCAAGGACTACGCGAAGCCGCGCGAGGGAGTGATCTATCCGAACGGCCCCGCGGCGGGCGCGCTGCGGCAGGTGGCGGCGCTGGTCAAGGCCGAGGTCGGCCTGCGCGTGGCGGCCGCGTCGGTTGGCGGCTGGGACACGCACGCGAACCAGCCCGGCGAGCTCTCGCGCAGGCTGGGCGAGCTTGGGGGCGCGCTCGGCGCCTTCTGGTCGGACCTCGGCGACAAGCAGGACGAGGTGATGCTGGTGGCCGTCACCGAGTTTGGCCGCACCGTGCGCCAGAACGGCTCGAACGGGACCGACCATGGCCACGGCAGCGTAGCGTTGCTGCTCGGGGGCGCGGTCGCCGGCGGAAAGGTCTACGGCCGCTGGCCCGGCCTGCGCCGCGATCAGCTCTTCGAGGGCCGCGATCTCGACGTCACGACCGACGTGCGCGGCATCCTCGCCAAGGCCGCCGAGGCGCAGCTCGGCGTGCACGACACTGCCCGCCTCTTTCCGGGGTATGCGGGCGACAAGCTCGGCTTCGTCCGCGGGTGATAGAAGCCTGCGCATGGCCCGAAAGCATTGGCTGCTGAAGACCGAGCCGAGCGTCTTCTCGTTCGACGACTTGCAGTCCGCCAAGAAGCGCACCGCTGGCTGGGACGGCGTGCGCAACTACCAGGCGCGAAACCTCCTCCGCGACGAGCTGCAGGTCGGCGACGGGGTCCTCATCTACCACTCGAACGTCGGCATGGCCGTGGTCGGCGAGGCCGAGGTGGCGCGCGCCGGCTACCCTGATCCCACGCAGTTCGAGAAGGGGCACGACCACGCCGATCCCGAT
The DNA here is from genome assembly GCA_038231075.1 of Myxococcales bacterium. Classification (GTDB taxonomy): domain Bacteria; phylum Myxococcota; class Myxococcia; order Myxococcales; family 40CM-4-68-19; genus JBBRMA01. Next base: position 35,037 of record JBBRMA010000045.1, read on the forward strand.
TCGCCCCAGGACAATCCGCGCTGGTTCCAGGTGGACGTGCGCGCGGTGCGGGCGCTGGCCCATCCGGTGGATCTCGAGCGGATGAAGGCCGACCCCAAGCTCGAGGGCCTGCCTTTGCTGAAGAAGGGAAATCGCTTGAGCGTCCAGCCCGTCTCGCCCGAGCACTTCAAGTACATCTTGAAGCTGGGCGACTCGGGCTGATTCGGTTATCGAAAGTGATCGAAGCGCGAAGGCCCCCGGCAGCATGCCGAGGGCCCTCTTGCTGCTCGCGCTGCGCCTGGCCGCTTACGGACCGGTGACGGTGTTGGCGGTGCCGGGCGTGGCGGCGAACGTGAGCCGCCAGTCGTTGGCCATGTTGCCGCTGTTGCCGATGCGCACCAGCGTGTAGGCGCTGGCGCTGAAGACGTCGGTGATGTTGAAGTCGAGCGGGTCGCCGCTGGTCGGGTACTCGAACGGCGCTCCGGCGTTGACGTGCGCGCTGGTCGCGCCGACCAGCGCGGTCCCGTACGTGAGGCCGTCGATGATCTGTCCGTCCTTGACCAGCAGCACGGCGCCGGGCGCATCTTGGATGGCCTCGTTGGCGCCCGTGGCCCCCGCGGGCAGGAGGTACGGCAGCGCCTTGGTGCAGATGGTGTAGTTCGCGGAGGCGGTCAAGGCGTTGGCGTCAGCCACCTCGAGGTAGCCGCCCGCCGCGACGCTGGTGATTCCGCAGTCGCCGATGAGGTCGATGGCCGTGTACTCGGCCTTTCCGACGATGCGATCATCGTAGTAGGCCGCGGTCCCGATGGTGGCGAGCGGGCTTCCCATCAGCACCAGGAAGTAGGTGTGACCGGTCAGGGTGACCGTCGCGCCCGTGTTGTTGAAGAGCTCGACGTACTCCTTCACGTCATTCGAGCCTTGATCGTAGTCGAGCTTGTTGAGCTGCAGGTCGGTGGGCGTCGCGGTCGTCGGCGTGAACAGGTTCAAGGTCGTGGTGGCGGTCGTCTGCATGCCGACGGTCGCCCCGGAGACCCCGCTGAGCGTGGTGGTGATGGTGCAGGCTCCGGTGGCAGCGGTCCCCGGGTTTTGCGTCGTGCCTGCCGGGAACGCGGTCACAGTCCTCGCCGTGCGCGTCGGCGTCGCCGCGGCCGTGGTGCTGAGCGCGAAGGGCACATCGAGGGGATCGACGCTCGTGGTCGTGCCAAAGTTCTGGAACTTTACACAGCCGGCCGGGCTCGCCGCGTAGTGCAGGTTGACCGAGGGCGGCGCCGTGGTCGGCCGCTTGTAGACCACGCCGGTGTTGAGGATGAGCCCGACGGTGTTCGGCTGGTTGAGCGTGCCGACCGGCCAGGTGGGGCAGAGGTTCGGCGCGCTGAACGAGGAGGCCGAGGTGTCGGCGCACCCGGCCGGGATGTTGTTGGTGCCGGCGCCGGCGCCGCTGGCCCCGATCGGGCAGACGAGGACCTGGGTGGAGGCGCTCGGCGTCGTGCCGGCCGGAAGCGGGGAGAGCTCGGCCTCGTTGCCGCCGCGGATCCAGGCGCCGAGGGCGATGGTGTCCGAGTTTGGCCCGCTCAGGCTCTTGCACTCGACGAACGTGGCGGTGCCCGTGGTGACGCCCGCCGCGATGTCGATGAACGTGGGCAGATACGCGTTCACCTTGAAGGACGTGCCGAAGAGCGGGGCGTAGTCGTTGAGGTAGACGCGCGTCGTGGCCAAGGGGCCCACGTCCAAGGTGACGGTGAGGGTCGCGGGTTGGCCGACGATGACCGGATTGGGCGCGATCCCGAGCGAGACGATGCGCGGCACCACGGTGATGGTCGCCATCCTGGTGACGCCGCCGCTTGCTGAGGCGCTGACGGTGCCGGTGCCGACCGCGCTGCCCGCGCTGTAGTTGAAGGTCGCGGTAGTCTGCCCGGCCGCCACGGTCGCGGTCGCCGGAACGCTGCCAACGCCGGCGACGCTCAGGTTCACGACGGCAGTGGCGACGCCTGGGGGGACGGCGTTGATGGTCACCGTCATCGGCACGGTGCCCGTCGTGCTGACCGACGCCGTGGCAGGCGTGAGGGCGGCCGCAGTGACGACGAAGTTGTTGATCGGCGCGGTCTGCATCGCGGCCCCGCCGTGCTGGGTCGCGGTGATGGTCACCGGCGTCCCGGCGGTCGCTGACACTGCCATATAGGTCGCGGTGCCCATCCCGGTTGAACCGACCAAGACCGGGCTTGAGACCGTGCCGCTTGCGCTGTTGCTCGCGAGATCGATCTGGACGGTGCCCGCGCCGCTCGGCGCCGGCGAGACCGTCACCGTGACCAAGGCGCTCTGCCCGACCTGGACGTCGGCAGGAGCGGAGATGGCGGTCAGCATCGGGGGCAGCGCAGAGACCGTCAGCTGTGCGGACAGGGTCTGGGTGCCGCTCGTGGCCAGAAAGGCAACCGCGGCCGTCGCGCCGGTGATGGTCGCGGGCGCGGTGTACCCGACCGTGCCGCTGGTGGCGCCGGTCGCGATGGTCACCGTGCCGCCGCTGGCGAGCGCGCCCGGGCCGGAGGTGATGGTCACGGTGACCACGGTGTCTACGCGCGCAGGGCGGTCGATGGTCACGGTGAGCGTGGCGCTGGTGCCGACCTGGATGGCGCTGGCCGAGGCGCTGAAGGTGGCGAGCGCCGGCAAGCGGCAGGTGTTGTTCGGCTCGCAGTAGGAGGCCGCGGCGCACTGGCCGTTGGTGACGCAGCCGACGCAGGCGTTGCCGCTCGTGCACACCGGTGTCGCCATGGGGCAGGCGCCGTTCACGCCGCCGTGAGTGTCGTCGTTGGCGGCTGCGTTGCAGGCGACGCACTGCGCGGCCTTGCAGGCGGGCGTCGTCCCCGAGCAAGCGGGGTTGACGCCGTTGTTGTTGCTGGCGTCGAGGCAGGCCACGCAGCGGTGCGTGCTGGTGTCGCAGGCGGCGGTCGCGCCCGAGCAAGTGGAGTTGTCATTGCACCCGAAGCAGGCGCCGTTCACGCACGCTGGAGTGGTGCCGGAGCACTGCGCGTCGCTCGCGCACTGGGCGCAGAAGCTGATGCCACCCTGCGAGCGGCACTGGGCCTTGCCGGCGCCGGTGCAGTCGCTGCCTTGGTTCGAGGGGCTGCAGGGCGCCTCGCAGTGTCCGCTGGCGACCACGCAGATGTTGCTCCCCGAGCACTGGGTGTTGCTCGCGCACGGCTTGCAGGTGTTGGTCGCAGCGTCACAGTGCGGATTGGCGGGATCGGTGCAACTGGCGCTGGTGGTGCAGCCGGTGGCGGCCTGGCAGCAGCCGGCCGCCGAGCAGGAGTTGCCCGAGGGGCACTGGGCCGCGCTCGAGCAACTGACGACGCCGGACGGGCAACCAACGGGACCCTGCGGCGCGCTCCCGCCTCCACAGCCGGCGAGACCGAGCGCAAGGCAGAGGGCGAGCGGGGAAAGGCGCTGAACGACCGTCATCAAACCTCCAGGCTGCGGCTTGCGCCGGTTCTTCCTCTACCTCCCGCTTGAAGTCAATCGCTCAAGGGGTTGCGCGCCTGCTTGCACCAGCGTCCTTTCGTGATCGCCGCGCCCGCGTCACGGTGAGCGCACATGCCGCTTGCCACCCGCTCCGGTGCGCGATAGACACGCGGGCTCTGCGGGCGATTAGCTCAGTTGGATAGAGCGTCGGTCTCCGAAGCCGAAGGCCACTGGTTCGAATCCAGTATCGCCCGCCAGTTCCAAAAACCGCAGACTGCTCAGGATTCGCTGAGTCGACGCGGGAGGCTCAATCTTCCGCGCGACCTCCGGCCTCCGTCTCGTGTAAAGTTGCACCCCTGGAGGTCTACCCGTGCTCAAGATTGCCGCTCTTTGTTCGCTCGTTCTCGCCGCCGCTCCCGCCTTCGCCGACGACAAGGCAGAGGCTGGCAAGATCCTCGACAAGACGTTCGACTTCTGCGTCCTCGCCCGGGGCAAGTCACAGAAAGGCCAGTCGCAAGACAAGCTGCGCGAGGCCTGGATTCGCGAGCGCGGCGGCTGGCTCGCGCTGCAGGCGGGCGAGGCGAAGGCGGCCGGCAGGCTCTCGTTGCTGGCGCGCTACAACTGCCGCAGCACGCTCCTGACCGCCGGCGACAAGACCGACATCAAGGACGAAGACGCGGAGATCGTCTTCGTCCGCGGCGCGGACCGCGCGGTGCAGAAGAAGTTCCAGGACCTCGCCACGAAGGAGGCGCCCACGGTCGAGGAGGTCGCCGAGAAGTTCGACCCCCATCGCTAGCGTTGCTTATTTCACGACCGGGAAACCAAACCGCAAGGAGAGGTTGTCCCGGTCGACGGTGGGGTGCTGCAGGTCGCCGGACTGTTCTGCGACCTGCCTCGTCACATAGCTGCGCAATTCGTCGGTCGAGACCTGCCCGTCGCCGTCCGCGTCGGCGGCGCCGGTGCGCAGCGCCTTGAGCAGCGCCGAGGTGAAGAGGCCATTCTGCAATTCGGCGCGCTCGTAGCTCAGCTCGCCGCCGCGCGACGAGCTGAAGACGATGGCGCCCGAGCGCCGCGACAGGTCGTTATAGACGTACCTGTCCTTTTGCAAAACGAAGGCGCGCTTGCCGCTCCCGATCTTCTTGATTCCACGCGCGGTGCGCGGCTGCATCGCCCGCACGTCGGCAGAGGCCTGCGCGGACGGGTCCACCGAGGGCTCGGCCTCGCCCGATTCGCAGGTGTCCATCAAGAAGAGCTTCCGGCGCGGGCCGATTCCCTGCAAGAGATCTTCGATCGATTCAAAGTCAGCGGCGGTTGATTTGAGATCAGTCAACTCAGCCCCATGAGTCAGGAAGTAATAGGTGGCCGCCGGGTCCGAATCGTGGATGCCGTGGCCGGCGATGAAGAGGACGAAGACGTCCTCGGGCCGCGCCTCCTTGACGAACGCCTTGGCCGCGCGGATGGCGGCCGGCGTGACCTCTTCATTGAGATAGGCTTTGGCAAAGACCTTCCCGAAGCCCTTTCCTTCCAAAGCAGAGAAGGCGGCGGCGAGGTCCTGCGCGTCCTTGTGGGCGAACCCTAGATCGAGCTTTGAGTCGCGATACTTGGAGACGCCGAAGCCGAGGTAATACAGGTTGGGTTTGCTTCGATCGACGCCATTGACCACCCGCAGCGCGCGATAGGATTCGACGCCCCGATCGCTCGTGCAGCTCACCTCGATCTTGTTGGGGCCGGCCGTGAGCGGGATGGTCTCGGTCAGCGCCTGCTCGCGGCCCGAGATCGGTCTTCCGGCGCCGCCAAAGAGCGGCACGTCGTTGACGAACACCGACCAGCTCTTCAGATCGCGGTTTGCATCGCGCAGCTTGACCTCGAGCAGCGCGCTCTGGCCGCCGCCAGTCTCGGTCACCGACGAGATGGTCGCCTGGGGAATCTGCAGCTCGGCGCCGAGGTCAGCCTCGCGCAGCCCGAGCTTCTTGAGCCGCCGCTCGAACATGCTCCGGTAGTGGGCGATCATCTCGGGCGTGCCGAGCCCCGCGTCCTGGAGCATCAGGTCGGGCCGGTTCAGCCGGGTCGCGAACTGGTCGACGCTGAAGACCTCGGCGCCGCGGGCGATGGCCACCAGCGCGCCGCCGCCCGGCGAGGCGTCGAACCTGCCTTGTCCGTCGAAGGCGATCCAATCGTCGCCGCCGGCCGCGAGCGTCAGGAGCGGTCCCTTGGACACGCTCCAGACGCGCACGGTGCCATCGAAGCTGCCGCTCGCGAAGTGCTCGCCGTCGGCGGCGAAGGCCATGCCGTAGATGTGGCCTTGGTGTCCCGCGAAGGCGCCCAGCTGCTTGCCGGTCTGCACTTCCCAGACGCGCACGCTCTGGAGCTCGTTCTTCATCAGCGCGCCACTGCCGGTGACGAGCGTCTTCTCGTCGGGGCTGAAGGCCATCGCCTGCACGCCAAGCTCGTGGCCTTGCAGCCGGCTCACCTCCTTCATGAGCTTGAGATCCAGGACGCGGATGGCCGTCGGCGGCGCGGTTCCGGAGATGTTGTCGCCGCCGCTCAGCGCCAGGAAGCGGCCCGAGGGGCTGAAGACCGTGGCCAGCGCGCCGGGGAATGCCAGCGTCGTGCGCGACTTGTCCGTGCCGGGGACGTACAAGCGCACCGAGTCCCTCCAGGCCACGGCCAGCGCCTTGCCGTTCGGGCTGTAGGCGAGGGCCTGGATGCCCCGCGCGCCCTCGTGGGCCGAGGTGAGCTGCTTGCCAGTCGCGACCTCCCACTGGAGCAGGACGCCGTCGGCGTCGCCGGTGGCGAGCAGCTTGTTGTCGCGGCTGAAGGCCAGCGCCTCGATCCGGGTCGCGTGCCCCTCGAGCAGGCGCAAGAGCTTGCCTGCCTTGAGGTCCCACAGCTCGGTGGTCTGGGCGTTGTCGGTGTACCGGACCGCCGCCAGCAGGGTGCCGTCAGGGCTCACGGCCATCTGCCGGTGCTTGCCCTCGAGCTGCAGCCGCGACACCTGCCGCGCCGAGTTGAAGTCCCAGGTGCGGACAGACCAGTCCGAGCCGAGCGTGGTGAAGCCGCGCCCCCATGGGTCTCCCGTCAGCGCCAGCAGCGGAAACGCGCGCGTGCCGAGCGAGGCCACGGTGCGCCCGGTCGCCGAATCGTGCAGCGTGATGGGGTCCGAGGCCACCGCGAAGACGGCGCCGTCCTTGCTGTAGCTGATCTCGTAGGCGTCCACGTCTCCGCCCCGCAGCGGCTCGCGCTCCTTGCCGCCCGGCAGGTCGAAGAAGCGGAAGATCTGCCGGCCGCGCTCCTTGCTGCCGGTGACCAGTGTCTTGCCATCGGGGCTGAAGGCCACCGACTTCACGCTGGAGGCGTGCGGGACGCGGAGCACGTTGCTGCCGCGCTGCAGATCGAGCACCACCGCGTCCTGGCTGAAGCTGTCAAAGCCCGCCGCCAGGTAGCGGCCGTCGGGCGTGAGCGCCAGGCGCGAGATGTTGCCGAGCTCGGCCTCGCCCGAGGCGCTGCGGAGGATGGAGAGGTCGACGAGCTTGCCGGTGGCGACGTCGAACTGCGCCACCGTCGCTGGCATCCCGCCCGCGAGGCAGCGCTTGCCGTCCGGTGTGAAGACGACGGCGTCGGCCTTCTCCACGCCTTGGTAGCGGATGCCGCGATAGTTCCAGTTGCCGAAGACGTTGGCGTGCAGCTTCTGCCCGGTCTGCACCTCCCAGAGGAGGACGTCGCCCGCGCGGGTGCCGACGCAGGCGAGCCGGCCGTCGGGGCTGAGCGCGAGGCCCCGCACCGGCGAGCCCTGGGGGAGCGTGTGCAAGAGGCGGCCGCTCTCTGCGTCCCACACCTTGACGGTCTGGTCGTACGAGGCGGTGACCAGCGTGCGCCCGTCGGGCGTGAGGCGCGCCCCCACCAGGCTGCCGCTGTGGCCCGAGAAGGTCCGGTACTCCTTGGCGCTGGCGAGGTCCCAGAGGCGCGCGGTGTGGTCGGCGCCGGCGGTGACCAGCGTCCTGCCGTCGGCGCTGAGCTGGACTGATTCGACCACCAGCGAGTGGCCGGTCTGGACGACCAGGGAGTACGGAGCGGCGGCGAGCGAGGCGAAGAGCGCGAGCGCGAAGGCGAACATCCGCGCACGATAGCCCGGGAGGCCCCCGCGCGCTTTTGTAGTTTTGCACTATGACTTTGGCCCGAGTCGCGACCCGCGGTGCGCCGTGGAGGCGTGCGTGCGCTGCCTTGAGTGCTTGGGTTCGCCGGCCTGCCCGAGGCTCAGCGCGAGTCGTGCGCGTCGTCCTCCAAGAGTCGCGCGCGCCGGTCCAGCTCGAGCTGCAACAGCGTGACGAGGTGAGCGAGGCGGTGCCGGTCGGTGAGCGTCTGGGCCGCGCCCAGCAAGGCTCGCGCGCGTCGCAGCTCCTCTTGCAGCTCTTCGGTCGCCATTGCTCTTGCAGCCGACATCGGTCCGACTCCACCCGCCCCCGGGAGGTCCTTCGACTGCAACTTTACACGCCTGGCGCGGGGGGCCAAATTCGTGGAAAAGGGCAGGGCGTCCGAGGCCACTTTGATAGAGGAGGTCGTCCCATGCAGAGCGTCGGCAACATCCGGGTGTTCGTCGCCTTGGCCGTGGTCGCGGTGGCCGGCGGCGTTGGCTACCTCGCGCTGCGCGAGCCTGCGCGGAAGCCTTCGGGCGAGCAGACGGTCGCCCGGCCCGCGGTGAAAGCAGAGGCGCCTGCGGCTCCTGTGGCCGACGCGCCGCCGCCGACCGCGGGCGCGAGCGATCCAGGGGCGCGCTCCCTGCTCGAGGCCGCCTCGAAGGACCCGCAGCTGCGGCAGTGGCTGGCGCAAGGCGACCTCTTGCGCCGCTGGGCGCTGGCTCTCGACAACGTCGCCGAAGGAGTCCTGCAGCGGCGGGACCTCGGGTTTCTCACCCCCGACAAGCCCTTCGCCGCCGTGCGCACCGCGAGCGGCAAGCTCTACCTGGACCCGCAGAGCTACCTCCGCTGGGACGCCGTGGCGGACGCCATCGGCTCGGTGGACGCGCCGGCCTTCGTGCACGCGGTCAAGACGTTGCACCCGCTGCTCGAGGCGTCGTGGCGCGCGCTCGGCTATCCGGGCCGCAGCCTGGACGCCCGCGCGGCGCAGGCCCTGCAGCGCCTGCGCGACGCGCCCGTGCTGCGCGAGCCGCCCGAGCTCAAGCTCGAGCCGGCGGGGCGCCTCTTCCTCTTCGCCGATCCCGCGCTCGAGGCCCTGACGCCGGTGGAGAAGCTGCTCTTGCGCATGGGGCCGCGCAATGCCCGCCTGATCCAGGAGAAGGCGCGCCAGATCTCGGTTTTGCTCAATTACAGGCACGCGGCATTGGCCGAAAGCCCACAACCGCGCTGAGCGGCGGTCGACGCGAGCGGGGCTGTCGCCTCATCATGCCTCGTTGGCGTTGAGGAGGTCGTGGTTGCAACTCGAGGATGCGTTCTTCCGGCAATTGATCGACACCTCGGCGGACGCGTGCGCGGTCATCGATCGCGAAGGGCGGTATCTCTACGCCAACGGGGCCCATGATCTGATGACGGGCAGCAAGGCAGCCGAGATCTGCGGGCGCTACTTCTGGGACGCTTTTCCCGCCTCGCTCGGAGGGCCGACGCACCTCGCGTTCCTGCGCATCATCTCCGGTGCCTCCACCTCCGAGCGCTTCGAGACCTACTTCGCGCCGCGCAAGGTTTGGAACGAGACCAGGCTGTTCGTGGTCTCTGACCTCATCGTCGGCCTCGGCCGCGACATGTCCGCGCACCACCGCTCGCGCGACGCCATCGATCGTTCCGCGGCCGACACCGAGCGCTTGCAGACCCTCACCGCCGCGCTCTCCCGCTCGGTCACCCTCGAGGAGATCGCCGCGGTCGCCGTGGCTGATAGCAGCAAGATGGCCGGCGCCACCAGCGCGCTCCTCTATGTGCTCGACCCAGCCAGAGGCGAGCTGTCGGTGGCGGGCGCCATCGGGTTCGACCCGGCCGTGATCGCCCCCTTCGCGACCCTGCCGCTCGAGTCGTCCTGGCTGGTGGCGAAAGCCGCGCGCACGCGCGAGCTCGCCGTGCTCTCGCGCGACGCAGCCCAGCCGGAGCAAGGTTCGATCTGGGATTCGGCCAAGGCCGTCAGGGCGGTCGCGGTCCCGCTCCTTGTCGGTGGAGTCTGCCTGGGCGCGATGGGGCTGCTCTTTGGCGAGGAGCACGAGCCCTCGGAGGCGCAGCGGCGTCTCTTGCTCACGGTCGGCGAGCTGCTCGCCCAGGCCCTCCAGCGCGCCCGCCTCTTCGCCGACGTGCGCGCCGCCGAGGTCAGGGCCGAGGCGCTCTACCACGAGGCCACTCGGGCGGTGAGCGCGCGCGACGAGTTCATCGGCGTCGCGGGCCACGAGCTGCGCACCCCGCTGACGGTGCTGCAGATGCAGGTAGACATGCTGCGCCGGCAGGCGCGGAGCATGCCGGACCTCGTCGCCCGCGCCGACATCCTGCGCCGCCAGGTGCAGCGGCTCACGAGGCTCACCAACCAGCTGCTCGACTTCTCCCGCCTCTCGAGCGGCAAGCTGACGCTCGAGCCCGAAGAGCTCGACCTGGTGGTGCTGGTGCAGCAGACGGCGCAGCGCTACAGCGAGGTGGCGGCCGCGCCCATCCGCGTCAGCGCTCCGGGCAGCCTCCGCGGCAGCTGGGACGCCGCGCGCCTCGAGCAGATCATCGACAACCTCGTCGGCAACGCGGTCAAGTTCGGCAGCGACCAGCCCATCGAGATCGAGGTGGCGGTGGAGGGAAACCGCGCGCGCCTCGAGGTCAAGGACCACGGCATCGGCATCGCGCCCGGCGAGCAGCAGCGCATCTTCGAGCGCTTCGAGCGGGTGGTCTCGTCGCGCAACTATGGTGGCTTTGGACTCGGGCTCTGGATCTGCCGCCAGGTGACCGAGGCAATGGGCGGGGCCATCTCGGTCGAGAGCGAGCCCGGGCAAGGGGCGACGTTCAAGGTCTCGCTGCCGCTCGGCTCACTGCCTTAGCGGTCGTCGGCAGCCAGAAGGCGGGCCCCGTCTGCCGCGGCGGGCCTGCGCCTGCCCCCGACCGATCGGTCCGCTAGCCCTGAATCCGCGCGACGGTGCGCGCGGGATCAGGACAGTTCGCGTCGGCGAATACGCCGACGGCCTCCTAGAGGCCGGCGTGCTTGAGGAACGCCGCGTACCAGTTGCGAACCGAGTCGTCGTGCGCGAAGGCGCTGTTGACGAAGACGAAGGGCTTGTCGAGGCCGGCGTTCTTCATCGCCGCCGCGTCCTTGGCCTTGCGCTCGTCGTAGACCTTGTCCTTGCCGACCGCGGCAGCGACGTCCTTGGCCAGTTGCTGGCTGTTGACCTTGGTGCCGCCTTGATTGGTGTAGACGACCATCAGCTTGCCATCGGTGTTGGCCTGCACCCAGGTCATGTACTTGCCGAAGCACTGGTCGTCCTTGGGACCCTTCTTGTTCTTGTTCGGGTAGAGCGAGTCGAAGAGCAGGACGCCGGCGATTGGCACGCTGCCGTGGGCGAGGACATCGGCGAGCACGTTGTAGCCGCCGCTGTGGCTGGTCAGGATGACCTTGCCGAGGTCGTCCTTGCTGTAGCTCCTGCCGGCCAGCTTGCCGATGAGCGGCAAGAGCTCGTCGATCATCGAGCTGAAGAAGCCGTCGTTGGCGAGCTTGCCCGAGTTGGTGTTGTTCGACGCGTACGCGACCTCGAGCCCGACGAAGACCGCGTTGACTCCCGAGGCGTCGACCTGGCCGATCATGTTGTGCTGCGTGCCGGGCTTGCCGCTGCAGGAGGCGTTCTTCGCTTCGGCGTCCACCGAGATGCAGTTCCAGATGCCGTGGAAATGGACGACGAGGTTGAGCGGGCCGTCCTTCTTGAACCCCTTGCCGAGGTGGATGAGCGCGGTCGGGCCTGGGTTCGGCGCCGCCAGCGGCTCGTTCTGCAGCTTGAAGGTGTGGCGCTTGCTCGCTGCAGCCTTTGCGGGCGGCTTGGCGAGCACAGGCGCGGCGAGGCTCAGGAGCGCGAGCAATACGGGCAGTCGAATTGTATTCACAGGAACCTCGAGCAGGGGTGGTGCCGCATTCTCCCCTTCTGCTCGGCGTTCGTCTACCTGGACCTCGTATAGTCCCCGCCCATGGCAAAGAAGAAGACAAACGCGGCGCAGGCCAAGAAGGCCCTACTCAAGGCAGGGCTTGAGTATCCCGAGGCGTGGGAGGACCACCCCTGGGGCGAGTCGGTGGTGAAGGTCGGCAAGAAGATCTTCCTCTTCGCGGGGCTCGAAGGAAGCGGTCTGCGCTGCACGCTCAAGCTCCCCGAGACAGGCGAGGCCGCGCTCGCGACGTTCTCGTTCACCGCGCCGACCGGCTATGGCCTGGGCAAGAGCGGCTGGGTGACCTGCTCGTTTGAAGAGGGCGCCGACGTCCCGCTGCCGCTGCTCCTCGAATGGCTGGCCGAGAGCTACCGCGCGATCGCGCCGAAGAAGCTGCTGAAGCAGCTAGGGTCAATGTCAGGCAAATAGGCAAGGGGACCGGCCGCCGGCAGGCAGAGGCCCGCCGCTCGGAACGGGCGCCCACCCGCGATTGGCATAGGGGTCGGCGTTCGCCGCCAGCCCCCTGCCACACCACCGGACATGCGGGTCCGCATCCGGCGGTTCGAGAGGTTGAGGTCAAGTGACCAGGCTCGGAAGGCCGAGCTTGGCGAAGTACGAGTTGGGCAGGC
>JBBRMA010000046.1:0-47120 GCA_038231075.1 Myxococcales bacterium
AACCCGGACCGAGCCCGGCGAAGGAGCGCCAAGCGATGCAAGGAGCGACGACGAAGAAGACCGGTCGTCTCTGAGGAGGAGCGACGCGGCAGCGCGCCGGCGATCGTTCGCCGGGCGACGGGAGGGTTTTTCAGCAGCCTGCTAGGATCCTATTTCTCCTCGGGCGCGCCGCCAAAGATCTTCTTCAGCTCGTACGGCGCCGTGGTCTCGAGCTGCGCATAGCGACACTCTCGCGGTGGCTTGTCCGCCCTCCAGCGCAAGAAGTGGGTCGCGTGGCGAAAGCGAGCGCCCTGCAGGTGGTCGTAGCTGACCTCGCAGACGAGCTCCGGACGCAGCGGCTCCCAGCTCAAGTCCTTGCCCCGATTCCACCGGCTCGACGCCCCGGGCATGCGCTGCTCAGCGACATCGCCCTGCGCGCCCTCGCCCTCGGTGAACTGTCCCCACGCGCGCCAGGGGTGCTCGGCAAAAGCGTTCTCGCGATAGGGGGCCAGCTCTTCCACCAGCTGCTTTCTGCGCGCGGCCGTGAACGCGGCCGTGATGCCGACGTGGTGCAGGGCCTGCTCGTCGTCGTACAGCCCGAGCAAGAGCGAGCCGACCAGCGTGCCCGGGCCGTTCTTGTGCCAGCGGAACCCGGCCACGACGCACTCGGCGGTGCGCTGGTGCTTGATCTTCAGCATGGTGCGCTTGTCGGGGTGGTAGCCGTCCTCGAGGCGCTTGGCCATCACTCCGTCGAGGCCCGCTCCCTCGAAGCGCTCGAACCAGTCGGCGGCGAGGGCGCGATCGCGCGTGGCCGGCGTGAGGAAGATGGGCGGCCGCGCGGCGCCGAGCGTCTGCTCGAGCAGCGCGCGCCGCTCGGACTGGGGCGCCTCGAGCAGATCGCGGCCGCCGAGCGACAACAGATCGAACGCCACGAACGAGGACGGCGTCTGCTGCGCGAGCAGCTTGCTCCGCGAGGCCGCCGGGTGGATGCGGAGCAGGAGCGAGTCGAAGTCCAGGCCCGCGGCGCCGGCGATGACGATCTCGCCGTCGAGGACGCAGCGCTCGGGCAGCGAGGCCAGGAGCGGCGCCGCCAGCTCGGGAAAGTAGCGGTCGAGCGGCTTGCACTCGCGCGACTGCAGATAGACGCTCCCGCCGTCGCGAAAGACCAAGGCGCGAAAGCCGTCCCACTTGGGCTCGTAGAGCCACCCGTCGCCCTCGGGCAACCGGGGGGTCAACTTCGCCAGCATCGGCCGCAAGGGAGGGGCGAGCACGGCTGAGACTCTGGCGCCAGTCGGCGCAAAATGCACGGGTCCGCTCTCGCCGGGGAGAGGTCGCGATCTGGCCCGACGAAGTTCTGGCGCAGGGCGCACGCACCTCCCCTCACGTGACCCCTCTGGCGCCCGGTGGGTCCCTCCAATAGAGGTGAGCGAGGTGAGCGCGGACATTTGCCGCCGCGCCGTGCGTTGACGAAGAGGACATGAGCGAGCCGACCGACCAGCGCCCGACCGAGGCGAGCGCCGCGACCGACGCGAAAGCGCTCCCGTCCGCGCCCAAGGCGGCCTGGCGGCGACGGTGGCCGAAGAGGTTCGCCAAGGGAGCCTTCTACACCTGCCTGGCCGGGCTGGCCGCAGGCGGGCTCACGCTCGCCTGGCTCTGGCCGCGCTGCTCCGGCAACGACTGCCCCTCCGTCGAGCGCCTCAAAGAATATCGGCCGCCGGAAGCGAGCCTCGTCTACGACCGCGAGGGTGGCCTGATCGCGAGGCTCGCGCCCGAGCATCGCATCCTGGTCGCCGCATCGACGCTGCCCAAGCACCTCGTCAACGCCTTCCTGGCCGTCGAGGATCGGCGCTTCTACGAGCACCGCGGCGTGGACTGGAAGCGGACCCTCGGCGCGTTCTGGCGCGATCTGCGGACACTCTCGGCGCGCGAGGGGTCGAGCACCATCACCATGCAGCTCGCGCGGAACGTCTTCCCCGCCCACTTGACCCGAGCGCGCACGCTGCGGCGCAAGCTGTGGGAAGTCGTCCTCGCCCATCAGATTGAACGGTCATTCACAAAAGCGCAGATCCTCGAGCTGTACCTGAACCAGATCTACCTCGGCGATGGGCGCTACGGCATCGAGGCCGCCGCGCGCGGGTACTTCGGCAAGAGCGCGAAGGACGTCTCGCTGGCGCAGGCCGCCACGCTCGCCGCGCTCCCCAAAGCGCCTGCCTTCTACGATCCGCGCCGCGCGCCCGAGGCTGCCAAGAAGCGACGCAACCTGGTCCTCTCGCTGATGGGCACCGCCGGGTTCATCACCCCAAAGCAGGAGAAAGCGGCCAGGCGCGAGCGGCTGAAGCTGGCGCCGCCCGAGGCCTTCGGCAGCGCTCCCTGGGTGGAAGCCTGGGTCCGCCGCGAGCTGCGCGAGCGCTTCGGCCCCGACGCCGAGGTCCATGGCCTGCGCGTGCACACCACCGTCGACCCCGCGCTGCAAGCCGCCGCCGAGCTGGCCCTGACGAGGCAGATCCTGGCTGTCGAGGCGGGCAAGCTCGGCCGCTTCAAGGGCACCCGCTGCGCGGGCAAGGAAGACGCCGACCCCGACACCTGCTTGCAGGGGCTGGTGGTGGCGGTGCAGCCGGTGAGCGGCGACGTGCTCGCCATCGTCGGCGGCCGCGATCACGCGCTCAGCCAGTTCGACCGCGTGACGCAAGCGCGGCGGCAGCCCGGCTCGGCCTTCAAGCCCTTCGTCTACGCGACGGCGCTCGCGCTCGGCATGCCCATGACCGCGATGCTCGGCGCCGGGCCCGAGCCGGAGGAGGGCGACTACTCCCCGGCCGAGGGAGGCTTGCGGCAAGAGGGGCCGATGACGTTGCGCGAGGCGCTGCGCATCTCCTCGAACAGCGCCGCGGTCGAGCTCGGCGGCCACGTCGGCGCCCACGCGGTCGCGCAGCTGGCGCACGCGCTCGGCATCTCGACGCCCATAGCTGAATGGCCGTCCACGTTTCTCGGCGCCTCGGCGGTCAGCCCGCTCGAGCTGACAGCGGCCTACGCGGCGTTCGTCAACGGCGGCGTGCGCGTGCGGCCCCGGCTGATCGCGCGGGTCCAATCGGCCGACGGACAGATCCTCTACGCCGCGCCAGTCGAGCGCTCGCAGACCCTGGATCCCGCGGTCGCATTCCTGATGGGCGACCTGCTGCACACCGTGGTGGACAAGGGCACGGGCCGCGGCGCGCGCGTGACTGGGCTGCCGGCAGACCTGGCCATCGCCGGCAAGACCGGCACGACCAACGGCGGCCTGGACACCTGGTTCGTCGGCGCCACCCCAGACGCGGTGGTGACCACCTGGCTGGGCTTCGATCGCCCGCGGCAGATCACGGCGAGCGCAACCGGCGGCAAGCTGGCGGCGCCGGTCGCGGGCCGCGTCTTCCGCGAGCTCTATCGCCGGCTCCCGCTCCCGCCGCCCCTCTCTCCGCCGCCAACCGTGGTGTTGCGCGACGTGGACACGGCCAGCGGCAAGCTCGCCAATGACGGCTGCCCGCGCGAGCAAGTGGTCCGCGAGTGGATGATGTCGGCCACCGCGCCGCTCGAGGAGTGCCCGCTGCACCGCCGGGACAGCGGCAACTTCTTCCAGCGGGTCTTCGGCGCCGTCTTCGGCAACTGACCACTCAGCGCCAGGCAAATAGGCGCCGGTGGGGTACCGGCCGCGGGCAGGCGGGAACCCGCCTGCCCGCTGCCTATCTGCCAGACTCTGAGTAATGGGGGGGAAATAGACATCAAGTGAGTCAGCTTGAGTACTCAAGCGCGACCACCCGACGTCTTTTTCACCCCTCTCCCGATGTCAGGCAGATCGGCAAATAGGCCGCCGGCAGGCAGAGGCCTCCGGGGCGGCTCTAGGGCGTGTCCGCAAACTCCGGACCGAGCCCGAGGGATGAGGACCAAGCAGCGCAAGGCGCGAGGAGGGAGCCGTACTTTCTGTACGGCGACGACGAACAACGCAGCGATGCGCCGGTCATCGGCCCTCTGGCGACGGGAGGAATTTGCGGACACGCCCTAGGGCTCCCGACACAAATCCGATCGCCGCGAGCGCAGCGAGCATCCTTGGTCGGGTGGCGCCCGCGCCGCGCCGGAGGCCTCTGCCTGCCGGCGGCCGGTACCCCACCGGTGCTTATCTGCCTGGCATAGGGTCATTGCCCCGCAGGAGGATGATAGGTGGCGCGGCCGAGGGTGATGGCGCTCTCGCCGCGCTCGACGACGCTGGCGGTGAAGTACGCCTCGCAGTCGTTGATCTTGAAGATGTCGACGCCGATGGTTTCGCCGGGGAAGACGGGCTTGGAGAAGCGGCCCTCGATGCTCAGCAGGCGCGTCGGGTCGCCGCCGAGCAGCGCCTTTTCCAAGAGCAGCTCGGCGATCCCAAAGGTGCAGAGCCCGTGGAGGATGGGGCGGGGGAAGCCGGCCATCGCCGCCACCTCGGGATCGGAGTGGATGGGATTGGTGTCGCCCGCCACCAATCGATACAAGAGCGCTTGAGTTGCAACTGTCTTGTACTCAAGGTGGTGGTCCGGCGCCATGCCCGCCGGAGCCGCAAAGGCCGGCGCCTCGGGTCCGCGATCGCCGCCGAAGCCTCCT
Organism: Myxococcales bacterium; assembly: GCA_038231075.1. Lineage (GTDB taxonomy): Bacteria > Myxococcota > Myxococcia > Myxococcales > 40CM-4-68-19 > JBBRMA01. The sequence goes on from JBBRMA010000046.1 coordinate 4,585, forward strand.
TCGCCGCGATAGTAGATTTGATCTTCCAACTCAAAGAGCCGCTCTCCGCCCTGCTCGCCCGTGACTTGATACACGGCCAGCGCGCCCTTGCCTTTGTCGTAGAGGGCCGACACGCGCGCGGTCACCTCCACCGAGCCCTCCGCCGGCAGCGGCTTGTGCAGCGTGTGCTTTTGCGCGCCGTGCACCAGGGTCAGCGGGTTGCCGCCGAGGGCGCTGAGGGCCTCGAAGAGCGGCTCGAGCGCCATCACGACAGGGAAGGTGCCGAGCACCTTGGGCCCGCGCGTCTCGAGCAGGAGGTCGGCCTCGCCGGCGCCGCAGGCCAGCGCATGCAGCGCCGGCTTGCGCCAATCATAGGTAAAGGTCTTGGGGCCGAACGGCTTGCCGAGGATCGAGGTATCGAAGGGCATATCGACTTCAATACCGCGCAATCCACGAGGTGACGAGCGCGTCGAGCAGCGCCTCGGCGTCGCGGGTCCAGCTCGACGCATTCTTCTCGTCGGCGGCCGCCTCGCCCGGCGTGCGGGCGGGAAAGGAGGCGCGCGCTCTGCGGGCGTCGTGGTCGTTGACGAAGGCGGCGAAGATCAGCTCGCGGCCCGAGCCGGCAAAGAGGTGGCCAGCGAGGCCCGAGCCGTAGTCCATGGTGCCGGTCTTGGCCCAGGCGCGCAGCGCGACGTCGGGCGTAGAGAGCCGCTTTCTGAGCGTGCCCGATTGGCCGGAGGCGGGCAGGAGCGTGAAGAACGGCGGGCCCTCACCCTGCCTGTCGCGCGCGCGCCGCAGCATGGCCACCACCTGGAAAGGCGAGAGCCGCGTGCCGGCGCTGAGCCCTGAGCCGTTGGCGAGATGGAGCCCCTCTGCAACCTCCACGGGCAGCCGCTCGCGCCAGAACGCCTCGAGCAGCGCCGCGGCCTCGGGCAGCGAAGCCGGCTGGCCGTGGTCGCCGTTCCGCGCGCGCGCCAGCTCGAGGAGGAAGAGCTCGGCCATGGGGTTCGAGCTGGTCTGCAGCGTGGTGCGAAGCAGCTCGGTCGCGGTTGCGCTCTGCGCGGTGGCCAGCGGCTGGCGCGCAGGGAGCGGCAGCGGCGCAGGCGCAGGGTCTGGCAGCTCGACGCCCAGGCCGCGGGCGAACTGCGCGAAGACCCTGGCCGCGTCGGCTGAAGGCGCGTAGAGCGGCAAACGCTCCTCGCCGCGCGTGGGCGAATCGGGCGAGAGGAGCCAGGTCTCGGGCGCACCCTCGCGCGGTGTGTGCTGGAAGCGCGAGGGTCCGGCCTGCGGCGCGACGCCAATCTCCACGGGCAGCGGGCTCTGCGCCCACGCCACCACGCCCTGCCCGCCCGCCGCTCGCCAGCGCACCGTCAGCTTGTTCTGCTCGAGCGCGAGCGGCGCCAGCGCCGGGTCTCCCGAGGCGTCATCCGCTTGGGTCTCGTCGATGCGCGCCGCGTAGGTGCGCGCGTCGAAGAGGAAGCGGCCGCGCACCTGCCGGACACCGGCCCGCTGCAGCTTGTCGGCCAGCTCCATCAGCTGCACCACGCCGAGAGAGGGGTCGTTGCCGCCGAGCAGGTAGAGATCGCCGTCGAGCACGCCGCCGGTGAGCGTCCCGGTGCACTCGAGGGTGGTGCTGAAGCGATGCTGGGGCAAGAGCACCTCCAGCGCGGCGACGCCGGTGGCGATCTTGCTGACCGACCCGGGCAAGAAGCCCTGGGCGCCGAGCGAGGAGACCACGAGCTTGCCGGTGCGCGCGTCGATCAGCGCGAAGCCGACGTTGCCGGTGGCAAAGCCGGCGCGCGCGAGCAGCGCGGCCTCCTCGAGTACAGGCCCTGGGCGATAGGGGTGCACCACCGAGATGCGCCCGGCCTGGCAGCCGCAGAGCGCAAGAGCGGCAATCGCTGCGAATCTCATCGCCCCATCATGCCAGAAGGCGCGCGGGCTACATTCCCGCGAGCTGGACGCCGTCGAAGACCAGCGTCGGCGTGCGGCCCGACGAGAAAGGGTAGGGATCGTTGCCGACGGCGGAGAGCCGCTTCCAGAGCTCGAGGTGATTGCCGGCGATGTTGATCTCGGCGACCGGCTCGGCCCGCTTGCCGGCGCGGATGGCAAAGCCCTGCACGCCGAGCGAGAAGTCGCCGGTGGTGCCGTTCGAGTTGCCGCCGAGGAAGCCGGTCACGAGCAGCCCCTCGCCCACCTCGGCCAGCAATTGATCCAGGCTCCTGTCGCCGATCCTCCAGGAGAGATTCGAAGAGCCGCCCGTGGTGGGCGCGATGCCGAGCTTCCTGCCGTAATAGGTATCGACGTAATAGTTCTGCAAGACGCCGTCCTCGAAGATGGGCATCCGCCGGGCGGCGATGCCTTCGCCGTCGAAGAGGCGCGAGCCCATGCCCCTGACGACGAGCGGATCGTCGGCGACGTTGAGCAGCGGGCTGCCCACCGCCTCCCCTTTCTTGCCGTCGAGGAAGCTGCGCTTCTGCTGCAGGGACGCGGCCGAGAGCGATCCCATCAGCCGGCCGAGGATGCTGCCGGCGACGCGGTTTTCGACCACCATCGGCAGCACCGCCGACTCCATCTTCTGGCTGCCGATGCGGCCGAGCGCGCGCAGCGCGGCCACGCGGCCCACTTCTTCGAGGTCTGGCAGTTGCTTGAAGAATCGGCTGGCGACGTAGTGGCTCTCTTCGGGGCGGCGGCCGTCGGGGTCCATCACCGAGGCCTCGGCGCCCGCGCTGAAGACGGTGGCGCGCCGCGTGCCCGTGAAGCCATTGGACGTCGCGCTGGCGCTCTCGTAGCTCGTGTCCGCGAAGCTGCTGGTCACCGAGATGATGGCGCTGCCGCCCGGCGCCGTGCGCGCTGCCGCCTCGATCTGCTCGGCCAGCGATCGCCGCTCTTGGGCAGTGACTGAGTCATACTCAGGATCACTCAGCTCCAAATCAAGGTCCGCCTGGCCTTCATAGAGCCGCGGGTCGGGCAGCTGGCGCATGGGGTCGGGGGCGAGCACGCGCGCCATCGCCACGGCCTCGCCGAGGAAGCGGTCGAGCGCCTCGGGCCGCAGATCGCTCGTCGAGACCGCCGAGTAGCGGCCATCGACATAGAGCGCGACCGACATGCCGCGCGTGGACGCCTCGCTGATCTTCTCCAGCTTGCCGTCGCGCCAATCGACCGAGACGTTGCGCGCCCGCGCCACGCCGGCCTGCGCGCCTTGCGCGCCTTTCTTGAGAGCCAACCGGACCGCCGCCTTCGCGTCGTCGAGGAGCACCGAGTCCACTAGGACTTCCTCCCGCCCACGGTGATCGAGGCCACGCGCACGGTCGGCATCCCCTGGCTCACCGGCACCGATTGCCCGTTCTTGCCGCAGGTCCAGCCGCCCTCGTCAATCACCAGATCGTTCCCCACCATATCAATCAGCGAGAGCACTTTTGGTCCGTTGCCGATGATATTGACGTCCTTCACCGGCCGCGTCAGCTTGCCGTCTTCAATCAGCCACCCATTGGTGACGTAGAAGGTGAAGTCACCCGGCCCGATCTTCACCTGCCCATTGGAGAACGAGTCGCAATAGATGCCCTTCTTCACCGAGCCGACGATCTCGTCGTGGGTATGAGGACCATTGAGCATATAGGTCGAGCGCATGCGCGGCATGGGGGCGTGCATGTAGCTCTCGCGGCGGCCGCTGCCGGTGGGGGCGACGCCATAGTGCTTGGCAGAGATGGTATCGTGGAGATATCCGGCGAGGGTGCCGTTCTCGACCAACGTGGTGCGGCCCACCGGGTGCCCCTCGTCATCGACGTTGATCGATCCGCGCGCGGCCTCGAGCGTCCCGTCATCGACGATGCTGACGAACGGCCTGGCGACGGGCTTGCCGATCTTGTCGCTGAAGATGGAGGTGCCTTTCCGATTGAAGTCGGCCTCCATGCCGTGGCCGATGGCCTCGTGCAGGAGGATGCCGCTCGACCCCGCGCCGAGCACCACCGGCATCTCGCCCACCGGCGCCGGCACTGCCTCGAAGAGGATCAGCGTCTTGTCCACGGCGCGGCGCACCAATCGATCGAGCCGCTCTTTCGAATACCAATCAAATCCAGAGCGGCCGGCCACGTTCCAGCCGTTCGACTCGCGCTTGCCGCCGTCCTCGGCCACGCACGACAAGCCGATGGTCGTCATCGGCTGCGTGTCTTCATACATGCGGCCGTCGCTGTCGGCGAAGAGCACCGCGCCGGACTCGTCGCTCATGCCGACCGACACCTTCTTGATGCGCGCATCGGCGGCGAGCGCGGCGGCGTTCAGGCCGACCAGCAGCGGCAACTTCTCCTCGGCGCGGACGTCTTCCCAGCGCGTCTTGAGCGCGTAGCGCTGCGGCATCGGATCGGTGAAGAAGCTCTGCGGGCCCTGGCGCGCCGGCCCGTCGGCCACCGCGGCGGCGGTGCGCGCGGCGCGGGTCAAGGACTCGAGCGTCAGCTCTTCGGTGAACGCGTACCCTTGCTGGTCGCCCTTCACCACCCGCACGCCGGCGCCGAGCGAGACGCTGCCGTAGGCGCGGTTGACCTCCCCGTCCTCGAGACCCAGGGAGTTGCGGATCTTGTGCTGGAAGAACACGTCGGCGCGATCGCCCCCGGAGGAGAGCGCGGCGGTCAGCGTCTCGCGAATCATCCGCTCATCGACGCCGAAGCGGGTGAAGTAACGGACCCGCCCTTCGGTGGTGCCTTCTTTGGTCTGGGTCGGCATGGTCACATCGATCATAGTACCCGCGTGAGCACTGCCGCCACGCAAGCGCGCTGCGAGCGCTGTCTGTTTCCAACCGCTGAGTGCCTGTGCCTCGAGGCGGAGGCCGTGCAGACCCGGACGCGGGTCATCGTTCTGCGCCACGCGGCCGAGCTGCGCAAGCGCACCGGCACCGTGCGCTGGGCCGCGCTGGCGCTGCAGAACTTCGAGCTGCACGACTACGCGCTCGAGGGCGCGCCGCTGGCCGACGACGCCTTCGCGACCGAGGGCGCCTGGCTGCTCTTTCCCGGCCCCGTTCCCACCGCGCCGCCCAAGGAGCCGCCAGCCCGGCTGATCGTCCCCGACGGCACCTGGCAGCAAGCGCGGCGGATGGTGGCGCGCCTGCCCGCCTTGCGCGGCCTTCCGCGGCTTGGCCTGCCTCCGCCGGCGAGCGAAGCACGGCGCCTCCGCCAGGGACACTTCGCCGAGGGGATGAGCACGCTGGAGGCGATCGCCGCCGCGCTCGCTTCCTGGGGCGACGCGCGCGCGGCCGGGCAACTGCGCAAGCTGCACCGCGGCGGGCTGGCGAGGATCGGCAAGCTGCGGGGAAGGGAGATCTGATCGTCCGCGCGCGAAGCCCTCCGGGTCGCAGTGGCGGGCTCTTGCTCTTCGTGCTTCGCCTGGCAGCTATACTGGCGCCGTGGCGCGCATCCTCCGCAGACTTGTCTCCCCCCCGCGCGAGTGCGCCTATCTCCACGACCGCCTCGCCTCGCTGGAGACGCAGGTCATGCTCGACGTCTCGCCCGCCGAGCTCGAGGCGCTGCTCGAGCGCGGTTATCGCCGCTTTGGTCCTGCCTATTTCCGCCCCGCCTGCCAGGGGTGCCGCGAGTGCATTCCGGTGCGCGTGCCGGTGGCGACCTTCGAGCTCTCGAAGAACCAGCGCCGCGTGCTCTCGCGCGCCAGGCATTTGCGCGTCGAGGTGGCCACGCCGGCGATGGACGAGCCGCGGCTCGCGCTCTATCGGCGCTGGCACGCGAACCGCGAGGTGGCGCGCGGCTGGGAGCACGACGACGCCGATCCGGAAGACTACGCGATGAACTTCTGCTTCCCGCACCCGTCGGCGCGCGAGTTCAGCTACTGGCACGACGACGAGCTCCTCGCGGTGGGGATCGCCGACGAGACGCCGAGCGCGATCAGCGACGTCTATTGCTTCCATTCGCCCGAGCACAAGAGCCTCTCGCTCGGCACGCTGAACGTCCTGACCACGCTCGCCCACGCGCGCGAGCGGGGCCTGTCGCATGTGTATCTTGGCTATCGCGTCGAGGGCTGCCAATCGCTGCAGTACAAGGGTCGCTTCCGCCCGCAAGAGCGGCTGGTCGGCCTGCCCAAGGCCGCCGAGCCGAGCGACTGGCGCCTCTGGATTGAGAGGTAGTCTGAAGAGATCGTCAAGGAACGTCTTGGTCAACCATATCGCTCCACGCTCACTCTCAAATTCAAGAAATCAACGTCTGGCAGATGATCGATAGGCCGCCCGTTGTCGCGGCGGCAGCGCTTTCCGGGCGGGTAGTCAGGGTGGAAATGAAAGCGCATTCCCCGCCGCGTGACCTTCTCGATGCAGCGCATGCAGCCTGCACGCAGCCCGCCGCCCCGCGGGTTCGAGGGCATCACCGAGCACTGCTCCGGCGTGCGCGCCTCATGCCCGTTCGAGTGGGCGAGCGCCGCCCCGGACCCGCCAAGCAAACCCGCCGCCAGCACCGCTGATCGCAAGAAGACGTTCATCTCGACCTCCTGCGGGGCTGACCCGCAGATCGGACCAAAGGTGAAGCCGGAAGTTGTAGTCTGCCCGGCATGCGCCTGACGCTCCCTGTTCTCGCCGCCCTCCTCTTCGCCTGCGCCGCGCGCCCGCCGGCGAAGGAGCTCGACGCCTTGCCCGAGGAGACGGCGAGATGACCACCACGCACGAGGTCACGAACCAGCCTCCGCCCAGGGTGGACTTCGATCCGCTGGCGCAAGATCGCGCGCTCTTCGAGGGGCTCTTGCGCGAAGGCGCCGCGGCGGCCATCCCCAGCGTCGGCGAGTATGGCCGCGCCCTCTCGACCTCCAAGGCGCAGCTCTGGGCAACTCAAGCCAACGAGAACCCGCCGCGGCTGCGCACGCACGATCGCCACGGCAATCGGCTCGACGAGGTTGAGTTCCACCCGTCGTGGCATGAGTTGATGCGGCTCTCCTGTTCCCATGGGCTCCATTGCTCGCCCTGGCGCGAGCCGCGCGTGGGCGCCCACGTGGCCCGCGCCGCGCGCATGTATCTGGCCAGCGAGACCGAGTCGGGACATGGCTGCCCGATCTCGATGACCTATTCGGCCTATCCCGCCTTGCAGGCCAATCCGGCGCTGCTGGCGAGATGGGGGCCGCTCATCACCTCGCTCGACTATGACGAGCGCGCCCTGCCCTCCTCCGACAAGCGGGGCGCGCTGATCGGCATGGCCATGACCGAGAAGCAGGGCGGCTCGGACGTCCGCGCCAACACCACGCGCGCGACCTCGCTGGGAGCGGGTGATTTTTCTATCACCGGGCACAAGTGGTTCTGCTCGGCGCCGATGAGCGACGCCTTCCTGGTGCTGGCGCAGGCCCCGGCCGGCCTCTCTTGTTTCCTCTTGCCCCGCTACACGCCGGAGGGAAAGCGCAACTCCTTCCGGCTGCAGCGGCTCAAGGACAAGCTCGGCAACCGCTCCAATGCCTCCAGCGAGATCGAGTTCGACGACGCCTTCGCGACGCTGGTCGGCGAGGAGGGCCGCGGGGTGCCGACCATCCTCGAGATGGTCAACCACACGCGGCTCGACTGCGTCATCGGCGCCGCCGGGCTGATGCGGCGCGCCCTGGCCGAGGCGCTGCACCACGCGCAGCACCGAATGACCTTTGGCAAGCGGCTCGCCGAGCACGCCCTGATGCGAGCGGTGCTGGCCGACCTCGCGATCGAGAGCGAGGCGGCCACCGCGCTGATGCTGCGCCTCGCCCGCGCCTACGATCGGCGGCAGGCGGGCGACGAGGGCGAGACCGCCTTCGCCCGGCTGGCCACGGCCTGCGCCAAGTTCTGGATCTGCAAGCGCGCGGCGCCGATGGTGGCGGAGGCGCTCGAGTGCCTGGGCGGCAACGGCTACGTCGAGGAGTCGGGGCTGCCGCGCCTCTATCGGGAAGCGCCGCTCAACTCGATCTGGGAGGGCTCGGGCAACGTCATCTGCCTCGACGTCCTGCGAGCGCTGGCCAAGGAGCCGAGGTCGCTGCAGGCGCTCCTGGCCGAGCTGGAGGCGGCGCGCGGCTCCGACCGGCGGCTCGACGCGCACCTCGACAAGCTGAGCGCGGACCTGGCTGACCCGGCGCCCGCCGAGCCTCGCGCGCGGCGGCTGGTCGAGTCGCTCGCCCTGGCGCTCCAGGGCTCACTGCTGGTGCGTTTTTCCACCCCGGCGGTGGCCGACGCCTTCTGCGCGACCAGGCTCGGCGGCGACTGGGGGCTCTCGTTTGGAACGCTGCCGCGAGAGGCCGACGCCGTGACCATCCTCACGCGGGCACAGGCGCAGTGAAACGCCGCGGCGGGGCGGAGTGCAGCGGGTCACTTCGTCGCGTTCGCGGCGCGACGGTCCCTGCCTCCAGGGGCTTGCCCTGGGAAACAGCACGGCGCGAGAGTTGCACAAGGGCGGCGCAGCGCTCCCTCTGTCCAAGGATCCGATCATGACGCTGACCTTCCGCGGTCTCTTCGCCTTCGCCGCCCTCGCCGTCGCCCCCCTGGCCGCCGACGCCAAGCCTTGCAAGCCGCCGCTCGCCGCGCGCCAGCGCCAGGTGACCCAGAAGTGCAAGGGCCCGGCCCGTTCCTGCAACGTCGGCAACCTCACCTGCCAGCAGATCACCCAGCGCCAGGCGATGAATCAGGCGTGCTACAACGCTCGCGTTTTCGTGCAAGGCTGCTTCGATGTGACCGACGAAGGACACAAGACCGCCATCGCCGACGCCCTCAAGGCCGTCGACGCCTGCAAGGCCAAATTCCGGAACAAGAAGTGCCAGTGATCCCATGACCAACGACAAAGCGACGATCGAAGCCGCCGTGCGCGCCGCCTTCCCTGACGGGGCGCCTCCGAAAGAAGTCGTCCAGTCGGCCAAGAACGACGCCGAGCGCGCCTCGGTGAAGACCGCGCTCTCGGGCCACCGCTGGACGGCCGTCAAGCACGAGATCGTGCGCAAGCACCGCGACGTGCTGCCGCTGCTCACCGCCGAGGCGTTCCGCTACTACCTGCCGGCCTGGATTCTCACCGCGCTCGAGGGCAAGGACGACGACGTGGCCGACGCCATCGTCAACGCGGTCAAGCCGCGCGAAGGCGAGTTGGACACCTTCCACAAGGAGCGCACGAGCCCATTCACGCCGGCGCAGCGCTCGGCCATCGCGGCCTTTCTCGACGCGGCGATCTTGCGCGCGGGCAAAGACGGCTGGCCCGACGCGACCGCCGCGCGGCGCCACTTCGCCTGAAAAGGCAAAACGGCTGGGCACGAGACACGGAGACAAAGCCGAGATTCGTGTTCAGCCGGTTTCGCCGACTCGCCCGTAGGCCCTTCGCAAGAGCTCTTCCTGATCGAGGCCGCTCTTTGCCGCCGCGTCGACGTCGAGGCCCTGGCCGTGGCCCTGCCCCTTGCCGCTGAAGTGCATCGAGCCGTCTTCGAGCGCCGCGTCGCTCGGGCAAGCGGGCAGCCTCAGTGCGGCGCGCAACGCCTCGCACGGGACTGAGTGCGCCGCTTCATAGGGACCCGCGCCGTCGTCGTGGGGCAGCGTGTACCAGGCCTTTCCCTGCTCGAAACGCAGTGCGGAGAATCCCGCGCCGAGCGCGGCCTCGACGTCGGCGAGCGCTCGCTGCGCGGTCCAGGGCTCGGTCCCTCCAGCGGAGTAGCTCAAGAAGCCGCGCCACGGCAGCGGGGGCCGCGCGAGCGCGTCGGCGTCGCCGGGCTGCAGCGGCGCCGTGCCCTGGAACACCTGGCAGTGAGTGGTGTCGCAGACGGGGCGGCCGGGGTGGCGGCTCTCGGCCTCGTCGTGCGCGGCCACTCGCAAGAGCGCGGCGCGGGGCTGGCCCTTGAGGTGCGCGGCCTCGCTCTGCACGACGCCGGCGGCATAGCTCGAGAGCGCGGTGCGGAAGACGAAGTCCGAGCCGCGGCGGGCGCGGCGCTCGCGATCGGTGCGCGGCGTGCCCGGAGCGCGCTCTGCCGCCGAGGGAGGCGAGAGCGTGAAGATGCCGGCGTAGGGGCGACCCTCGGCGGGTCCGCCGGCAAAGCGCGCGCGCCACGGCTGGGCGAGGCAGAGCGCGGGCCCGGCGCTGGTCAACGCTTGCAGCGCCTGGTAGCCCTCGACCAGGAGCGGGCCGCTTTTTGTCAGCGAGAGGCCGACGCCTTCGCACCTGATCTCAGGCGCGCTCTCGGGCAAGAGGCCGAAGACCTGCACCTGGGCGGCGCGCGCGCCCGGCAAGGCGCTCGCCCGCCGCAGCAGCGCGACCAGCTCGCCGGCGAAGGCGCGCGGCATGCGGCCGCCATGGACGCGCACCGCGATCACCTCGCTCGTGATGGCGACGATGAAGCCGACGCGGGGCCGAGAGGAGGCGTCGCGCACCGTGCCGGTCTTGAGCGCCACGCCTTCCAGCGCCGCTGATTCGGGCAGGCCCGCCAGCGTGCCTTCGCGCGCGTTGCGAGCCAGGGCGGCGACCAGATCGGGCCGCGCCTCGGCCAGCGCGCGATAGGCCTGGGCTATCGCCCAGGGCGAGATCGAGAGGGCGGGAACGAGGCCGATGGCCTCCGCCATCGACCCGGGCAGGCGCGAGAGGCCAAGCTTCAAGAGCACCGGCCCATAAGCGCCGAAGGGGGCGTCCCGGGGCTCGCGCCGCGCCCAGTCCAGGAACCAGCCGTTGCACGAGCGCAAGAGCGCCAGCTCCGCGCCCACCGCGGCCGGGAGTGATTCGCCGCAGGCCCACTCGCGCTGCTCGGGCCGCGGCGCGAGCACCGGCGTCGAGGCCGCCGCTGCGACCACGAAGGGCTTCATCACCGAGCCGAAGGGCAGCGGCCGGCGCACCTCGCCCTCGGCGAGCAGCACCTCTCCTGAATGGCGGTTCAACACCAGGGACGCCTCGGCCAGCACGCCGACGTCGCCCTCGGCCAGCTCCTCGGGGCTGCTGGCGGTCCACGCGGCTCCGGCGCTGCAGGCCAGCAAGCGGCGGCGGATGGACGGCGGCAGCCCGCGGTGGTTGCCGCCGCTCTCGAGCAGGAGGCGGGCCAGCGCCCGGCGCGCCGCGCGCGAGTCGAGGCTGCGCTCGTGCAGCACCTGCACCGCGAGCGGCACGCCGAGGTACGGGCCCTCGGACCAGGTGAATTGCTCCACGGCCGCGGCCATCGCGAAGGCCTCGTGGAACAGCTCGTCGGCGGAGGCACCCGGGCAGATGGCGAAGAGCAGCTGGTGCGCCAGCTCGTGCGCCAGCGCCTCGCCTCCGGGCCTGAGCTCGACGAGGCCCGGCGCGCTCCGGCCCGCGTGGCCCCTAGCTTGCGGTGCCGCGCCGATGCGAATGGCCGGCACCTCTGGGACCCGCCGGAAGCCCGCGGAGCGCACCTGGTTGGCGAGGCGCTTCCAGACCGCCTCGGGCGCCTCCGGCAAGGTGGTGCCGGGGGCGATGACGAAGAGCTGGACCAGCGCCAGGAGCAGGCTCATTTATCTGCCCACGACCTCGAGGGTCGCCGCCGCCGTGCGCCCGCGCAGCGAGGCCGCGTACATGTCCTCGATGGTGGCGGGCGGCGCCGAGAAGCGGCCCGCGAACTGCGCGCGCAGCACGTAGCCGACGGTGCGCGGGTGGTTGCTCCACCAGGTCGGCTCCTCGAGGAAGAAGGTGACGCGCTCGGGTGAGAAGACGCGCCGCTTGAGGGCCTCTGGGACCAGCGGCAGCGAGTGCGGGGCGGCGCGGAAGGCCTTGTCCTCCTCGAGCGGCGAGAAGCCCGCGGGCACGTAGTCCTCGATCACCGAGTACGCCGAGCGGCGGTGCCGATCGACCGCGGCGTCGAAGACCAGCTCGACGTAGACCTCCTCGCCCGCGGCCACCTTGTCGCCGGGCTGCAGCGCCTGCTTGCCGCCCTCGCGCAGCGCGTAGTAGCGCCGCTGCAGCGAGTAGCCTTCGGAGTGCGCCGAGACGCTGCGCAGCGGCGTCCGCACCTTCGCGCGCAGGACTGCCGCGCCGGGAAAGTCAGACAGCTTGAGCGGCCCCACGAAGTTGCCGAGGTCGGCGAAGAGGCCGGCGCCGCGCTGCTGCAGGGTCACCTGCACCTGGGACTCGATGGACACGGGCGCAAGCGAGCGGAAGTCGCGCGCGTCCTTCTCGATCAGCCAGAGCGAGTGCAGGAGCGCCGTGCTCTTGTCGAAGGTGGAGAGGCCGTGCTCGCTGAGCAGCTCGACCAGCTTTCTCCGCGCGCTGCCGAGGTCCACGCCGCCGAGCGACGCCGCGTGGCCGATGACCGCCATGCGGCCCACCGCGCGCACCGGCCAGCGCCAGTAGGCCTGGGTGGTGTCGGTGGCGTAGCCGGCCGGCGCGGCGAAGCCGTCGCGGCTCTTCTGCACCAGGAGCGCGATGCGGGTGCGGAGCGGCTCCTCTTGCAGCAGACCGGCTTTTTCGGCGGCCAGCACGGCGAGCGCCAGCGGGTAGAGATCGCCGGTCGGCTCGGCGCGCTCGAGAACCGCGCGCACCCGCGGAGCCTGGGCCGCCCCCTCCAGCCGCGCCAGCACATAGGCGCGCGCGGCGTCGAGCTCGAAAGGAACGCCGCTCTGCGCCTCGAGCCAGCGGGCGCTCTCGACCAGCCGCGCGTCGGAGCGATCGACCAGCTGCGCCTCGGCGGCATAGGCGAGCCCGTCGAGCGCGATCAAGGTCATGGGCAGCGAGGGCTCGCGGTCGCTGTACCAGCCAAAGCCGCCTCCCTTGACGGCCAGCGCCAGCACCCGCGAGACGCCCTGCACCGCGCGCGAGCGCGCCTCGATGAGCAGCGCCTGGCTCTCCGGGTCGAGCTTCTCCACCGCGCCCAGGCTGCGCAGGAGCTCGGCGACCGCGATGTTCGGGACCGAGGTGGCGATGAGCTGCTCGAGGCAGCCATACGGATAGGTGAGCAGATCGCGAACAGTGGCGAGCGCGGCGTCCACGGTGCTGGCGCGCAGCGAGAGCTCGGCGGACTCCACCACCGCGCCCTCGGGCAACAGGAGCCTCAACTCACCTCCGCCCCAGCGGCTGACTTGCAGGGTCTCGTCGACGGCGCCCGCGCGCACAGCCAAGGTGCGCCGGTCGCGGAGCGGGTCCTTGCCACCTTTCACCTCGACCAGCACCTCTGCGTTGCCGCCCTTCTGCGCGATCAGCCGCACCGGCACGATGGCCTCGCCGCCCGGCGCCAGCTCGACGCGATCGTTGCCGGAGTAGCCCTGCGCCGCCCCGGAGCCCGTCACGCTGACGGCCAGCGGGGGCACGGCCTTGCCGCCGGCGGAGAGGCGCACGCTGCCCATCACCTCGTCGCCCTCGCGGAGGAATTGGGGGAGCGCCGCATAGACGCTCAGCTCGCCGCGCGTGGCGAACTCAGCGGTGCTCTCGCCGAACCGTCCATCGGCGTCGGCGGCCACGGCGGTCACCGTCCAGAGTGTCTGATTGGAAGGCAATTGGAAGCGCACGGTGGCGCGCCCGTCCTCGCCGGTGACGACGGCGGGGTCCCAGAAGGCCGTGTCGCGCTCTTTGTCGTCGGCCTGCCGCGTGGGCGGCTTGACCGCGGCAAAGGCGTGGCGCGCCGAGTGCGCCATCAGGCGCGCCAATTGCTCGCCATATCCATATCCCTGGAACTCAGCCGAGGTGAAGGTAGAGACGTTGTCGCGAACCAAAGGATAGAAGAAATCGAGCACGCGGGGCCTGAACTCGCTCTGGATTGCATAGACCGCCTTGTCCACCACTCCGATCGACACCTGGGCGCGCACGCCGCGGCCGCGCGAGTCGGTGACCCGCAGCGAGACGGCCTGGTCGGCGAGCGGCGCCGCCTCCGACTTGAGCGGCTCGAGCTGGACGCGGAGCGTGCGCTGCGAGGGCAGGACGCGGAACGGGACGGTGCGCTCTTCCCAGCGGCCGCCCTGGCCGACGTAGGCGATCGAGGCATAGACGGCGCTGCCGAAGCGCTTCTCGATATTAAAGGAATGAATCAGCGTGCGCCCGCTCAACTCAACCAGGCGGGTAGAGAAGAGCGTGGTGCCCGAGAGCGTCACCCAGACCGGCCCGCGGTCCTTGCCGGCCGGGCCCCAATTGTCAGGCAGGAGCGCAATCAGCTTTGCATTGGCGCCGGGCTCGACCGAGTCACCGAGCGTCGCCAGCGTCAAGGTCGGGACGCGCGCGATGGGCTGCCCGTCGGCGCCGGCGACGAGCGCCTGCGCGTCTCCGCGCCAGAGGCCGCCGCGCTTGTCCTTGAGCTCCGCGCGCGCCAGCACCGTGCCTGCCTCCTTGGCAAGGACGCGCAGCCTGGCGATGCCCTCGTGATTGGTGCGCAGCGATTGCTCGGACAGCTTGACCTCTTCGCCGGAAGGCTTGCGCAAGATCAACTCAACCTTGCTTTCAATGTCGGCCGCCGGCTTGCCCGACAGCGACGTCGAGCGCAGCGAGAGGAAGAGCGGCGCGCCTGAGCCCACCAGCGGCGCCGAGAAGCGCAGGACACCCAGCACCTCGACGGGCGAGAGGAAGAGCGAGCTCGCGCCGTTGGCGAAGGTCCCTTGGTCGTCCTGGGCGCGCACGGTGAGCGAGTACCGCCAGGGCAGCCGATCGTCGCCCTCGGCCAGCGCGGGCACCGGCACTTCGATGCTCGCCTCTCCATTGGCGTCGAAGGGAAGCGCGGTCTTCCAGGGATCCTTGGGGTCGGGCCGCAGCTTCTCGTCCTGCACCGAATAGCGCTCTTGCATGCGCTTCTCGACCGACGAATAGAGCCGCTCGGGCACGCTCAGCTTGCCCTCGGTGGTCGATTGCGAGCCATAGGTCACGGCGCTGCCCTGCCCGCCCATTCCGGCGTCGTCCACCCAGGAGGGTGAGTCCAATTGCGACCGATACAAGAAGACGTCATAGCGGGCGCCCGTCGGGACGCCTCCGGCAAAGCGGCGCGCGCGCACCTTGGCGCGCAGTGTCCCGCCCGGCTGCACCACCTCGCTCTCGGTGGTCAACTCTAGATAGAAGGTAGGTTTGACATAGTCCTGCGCGCGCGCCTCGCCCTGGTGGAGCCGGTCGTCGACGTTGGCCGAGATGCGCAGGACGCCCGAGCCGATGTCTTTGGGGACGCTGAGCGTGCCGTGGAAGCTGCCGAACTCATCGACCTCGGTGGTGGTCGAGATGCGGCGGCCCTCTTGCGAGGTCAACTCAACCTCCACCTCGCGCTGCCGCAGGGAAAAGAGGCGCGAGAGGACGCCGTCGGGCTTCCTCAAGATGCCGCGGAAGCGCACCTCGTCACCGGGTTTGTAGATT
Organism: Myxococcales bacterium; assembly: GCA_038231075.1. GTDB lineage: Bacteria > Myxococcota > Myxococcia > Myxococcales > 40CM-4-68-19 > JBBRMA01. Next base: position 19,788 of record JBBRMA010000046.1, read on the forward strand.
GGCCGGTCGCTATAGAGAAAGACGTCGGAGGCGATGGCCAGGGTGGAATAGAAGTCGGTGTCCACCAGCGCCGTGTCTTTTCCGTTCGAGGCGGTGAGGAGGATCTTCGGCTCGGCGACGGCCAGCAGCGCCTCGCCCTTGGCGTCGGTCCTGCCGCTCGGCCCGCGCCCGCCGCCGGGCAGCCACGACTGCACGGTGACGCCCTGCTTTGGCGCCTGGTCGCGGCCGGCCACGCGCGCCAGCACCTTGCCGTCGGTCTGCTTCACCTGCACGGCGAGGTCTGTGACCACCAGGACCACCTGGCCTTCGACGCGCTCCTGCACCACCTGCACGAGGTAGACGCCGGCCGGCATCTTCTCGAGCGCGACGTGGCGCTCCTGGTATCCGCTCTCGCCGCCCCACATGCCAAAGCCAGGGACGTCGAACTCGCGATCGTCGCCGCCCAGGTCCAGGTTCAGCCACTCGCTGTGCACGAGCGTAAACCCAGGCGGGGTGCCGACCAGCCGCGCCGGCCCCTCGGCGACGCGGGAGAGGGGCCGCGGTCCTTTGGAGGGCCGCTGCGGCACGGCATCGGCGACCTCCTTGCGGAACGTCTTGCCGAGCGCATAGAGCAGGTAGTTGCCGGGCGCGCGCAGGCCATTCCAGCCGCGCGCGAGCCCGCGGCCAGGGTTTTGGTAGGTGGGCGGCACCACGTAGGCGCGGCGCAGATCGGCTTGCGCGGCCACGAAGGCGTCGAGTGATTCGGGCCGCAGCACGCGCAGCTCGACGGGGCCCTTGGCCTCGAAGGCGACGTCGATGGTGGGCTTCTCTCCGGTGCCAAAGGCGCGCGGCACCGTCAAGTAGAGCGGCTTGGCCTGCGCCCCCGCGGAGATGAGTATCGATAGGACAATGATTGAGTATCGGTTCATGACCCAAACCCTCGCGGAACCAGCACGGAAGCCTCGGCAGTGCCAACGAATCCCAGGAACGGCAGCGCCAGGAGAGCGCGCACGGCCTCTCGAATCTCGGGCGGCGTGACGGCCGCCGCTCTCTTCTTCTCTTCTTGCTCGGACCAATACCCATCGGCGACCAGCGTCGAGAGCGCGTGCCCGGGCTGCAGCGCCAGCGACACCGAGCCCTCCCCGCGCAGGCCGCGGCTCACCACCTCGCCGAGGTCCTTGAGCGCGGGCTCCTCGCCGGCGCAGGAGCGGCGCAGTCGCTCCAGCACCTCGGGCCCCGAGGCGAGGACCGCGTGGTTGCAGAGCTGGCCGGCGAGGAGCTTGTTCTTGCCGTCGAACATGGTCGCGAGCGCCGGCTGGTCCGCGGTGCGCGACCAGAGCAGCGCCAGCTCTTGCGGCGCGCGCGCGTCACCCCGCGGCCACCAGGCGATGGTGACCGCGCGGGGCAAGAGCGCGAGCGACGCCTCGGCCTTCCAGAAGGCGCGCAGCGAGGCGGGGTCGAGCCGCTCGGGCAGGTTGAGTTGGAGGTTCAGTACCACCGGCGCGCTGGCGGGAATCAACTTGAGCAGGTCCGCGGAGAGCGTGCCTTTCGCCAGCCGCAGCGGCTGGGCCAAGGGGCCGGCGAGGCCGCGCGCGACCAGGTGATCGCCCTCGACGTCGAGCTTGAGGGTCAGCTCCTCGCCAAAGCCCGCGAGGCTCGCCCCGAGCTGCGCCCCGCGCCCGATGCGGCCCGGCGCGACCGAGAGCTCGAGGTCGCTGCCGCCGGCGGCGATGGTCGCGTCATTGCCGCAATAGGCTTGCGTGACCGCCGCCGGGTGGCGCGCGACCAGCAGGCGGTCGTCCTTGAGGACGGAGAAGAGCACGTGCTCCGCCAGCGTCCAGCGCCCGATCAAGAAGCCCGGGCCGCCGGTGTCGCCAGGGCATTTGGCGATCACCGCGTCCTTGCGAGCCACCTGGTCGATGGCGCCGTAGGCCAGGCGCAGCCGCTCGCCCGGCGAAGGGACGATCAGCACCGCGCTCTGCGAGGTGCCCTGCGCCGTGTACCAGGCGATGCGGAAGGGCTGGGCAAAGAGCGGCCCCAGCACCAGCTCGGCGATGAGCCCGCGAAAGCTGGCGCTGATGTCTTCGCCTCGGGTGCCGAGGAAGGCGCCCCAGGAGCCGAGGAAGCCCCTGCCGAGCGGCATGGCCATCGCCTGGGTGAGCCAGGCGTTCTTGCGCAGGGCATCGCGCACCTGCCCGGGCCGCTTGACGTCGAGCAGGATGGCGGGGCGCACCAGCTCTGCTTGAGTTGGCAAGCTCACCGGACCCTGATCAGGGAGTCCTCTTCGGCGCGCATCGGCGGGAACGGCGACCGCGAGCAGCGCGCAAGTCGCGCAGAGCGCTATCCATCTGCGATTCATTGATTCCACTCTTTCAAACGATAGAAGCCGAGGAAGGCCTGGTTCTCTTCAATTGGACGCCACTCGATGGGCGCGTCCTTGCTCAGTGCGAGGAGCGTGCCGGCGCGGACCGCGGCGCCGGGCTGCCCCGGGTGATAGACGACCAGCGCGCCGGTGATTGCTTGATCGGGCGGCAGGACGGCGATCATCAAATGATAGTCGGGCTCGCCGGCGGTGCCGGGCTGCCGGAAGGCGAGCAGGTCGCCCGAGCGGAGCCTTTGCAAGGCCAAGAGGCCCCGGCCCAGGCGCACGAAGCTCTTCGAGATCAGCGCGCGCGCGTCGGCGAACTCGGCCGGCTGGCCCAGGTCGTCGCGCCAGAGCGGGGTCGAGAGGCGCGCTGGCTGGAAGGCGTGAAAGGCTGAGCGGTAGGCAAAGCGGACCAGCCCCGCGCAGTCGCGCTGCGGCTCTTCCCAGCGCGGGTCGGGCGAGCGCAATTGCTGCAGCGCCACCTCGGCCACGCGGCGCCGCAGGAGCACCTCGCTGACCGGCGCGACCGGCGCGGCGGCGAGCATTGCCAATAGGAAGAGCATTGATCAATCCCCGCCCGCATAGCCGGTGCCGGTCGAGAGCGCGTGGCCCGCGGCCTCCAGATTGGCCGGCCAGCGCCGGTCCGTCGGCGCCGGGTCGGCCGACGGCACATAGACGAGCGCCTGGCCGTCGCCGAGGACGTTGATCCACGCCAGCGGCCTCGTGGTGCCGCGCGTGGCCAGCGGAATCTTCGCCAGCCGGCGCACCTCGTGCGGCGTGCCCTCGTAGAGTACGAGGTTGAGTGTCGCTACAGTATGGGCCTTGTCGCCGCTCGGCCAATAGTTGGTGGCGATGAGATAGACGCCCTTGGGCGGCGAGCGGTGGACGTAGAGATAAGGGCCATATCCCGGTTCGTCGAAGCTGCCGCTCTGCTCATTGAGGAAGAAGGTCCCGCCCGAGGGGCTGGCGGTGTTGGCCCAGAAGACGTGCGCCATCGCCTTGGCGTCGAGCAGCCCGCCGGCGTCGAGGGAGTGGAGCGACGGCTCATACACGTGCAGGTCGGTATAGACGCCGTCGGTGTCGCTGGTGAGCACCGCCTTGAGCGGCACCGGCGGGATCTGCGCGTACGTCGTCACCTGCGCGCGCGCCGTGCCGCCCTGGTTGGCGGCCAGCACCGTGACCACGTTCTTGCCGCTGGCCGCGGGGAACTTGCGCGAGAAGCGGCCCCCGCGCGTGCGGAGCAGGTAGCGGTCGCCGTTGATGCTGAGGACGACGGGGTCGATGGTGGCGTCGGACACCGTGCCCTCGACCAGCATCATCCGGTCGACGGTCCAGCCGCCGGTCGGCGCCGTGACCGTGATGACGGCGGGCGAGGTGCCCCGGCCGATGGGAACTCCGGTCTGGCGGTCCGAGGCGGAAGCGGCGGCGAGCAAGAGCGCGCAGAGCGTCGCGGTCATGGGCAAGTCCTTTGGGTGATGCTGGGGATCCACATTACAAGGTCCGTGCCGTGCGGCGTGGGCCCGCCAATCGTAGACTCGTCGAGATGAAGCTCGCCCAGGAGATCATCCGCGTCACCACCCGCGGCCGGGGGCTGTACGACGTCACGCGCGAGGTGCAAAGGGTGGTCGCGGCCTCCGGCGTGACCACGGGCCTCTGCACCGTCTTCGTGCGCCACACCAGCGCCTCGCTGGTCATCCAGGAGAACGCGGACCCCGCCGTGCAGCGGGATCTACAGAATTGGCTCTCTCGCATCGCGCCCGAGGATCCGCGGGCCTACGAGCACGACGACGAGGGGCCAGACGACATGCCGGCGCACCTGCGCTCGGCGATCACGCGCACGAGCGAGAGCATCCCGGTGGGCGGCGCCGCGCTGGCGCTCGGCACCTGGCAGGCGCTCTACCTTTGGGAGCACCGCGACAAGGGCCACACGCGCGAGATTGTCGTGCACGTGTCCGGGATCTAAAGACGCGGCCGGGCCGCTTTCGACTTTCACCGCGCCGGTGGCTACAGTGAGTGCATGAGCCCTCATCGAAAGCTGCCGCTCATCGAGATCGGGTTTCACCTCTTCATCAGTGGAGGCTCGGAAGAGGTCGGCGCCGTGCGCGAGGTGGCGCCGGCGGGCCGCCCCGAGATCGTGGTGGACATCGAGAACGGCGGCGAGTGGGTGGTTCCGCTGAAGGCCGTGGAGTCGGTCGTGGAGCAGAAAGTCATCCTGGCGCCTGAGCGGCTCGAGCCCGAGCTGCGAGAGGCGATTCGCCACGCGCACGAGGCGGAGCTGCCGCCCGCGCTCGAGGGAATGCAGGACCAGCGCTGATCCAGGCGGCTGGCCGCTCGACCGCTGCAAAAAAGAAATCGGGAAGCAACGCGCGGCGCCGTGTGTCTCCGTACCGTGAATCATCCCACACGGACAGCGCTCGCCCTCTTGGTCGCCTTCGCCGCGGCCTGCGGCGGAACCCTTCCGCAGTCGCTCTCGCCGCAGGGCGAGCCGACCGACGCCAGCACGCCCGCCAAGCCTGTTCACGAGGTGGAGGACGCAGGCTCCGCCGCCGATGCCGGCGCGCCGCCGACCGTCGTTGTGGACGCCGGGGTCGCCGTGCCGGACGCGGGCCTGCCCGTGGACGCCGGCCCAGTGCCCATGCCGGACCCCACGCCCGACGCGGGCGCGCCGGCCGTTGACGCTGGCACGCCGACCGTTGACGCTGGCACGCCGGCCGTTGACGCCGGTTCGCCCGAAGACGCGGGAACGCCTCCTGCTGGACCGCCCGATGCCGGCGCGCCGCCTCCGCCGCCCGCGGGCCCGCACATCGGCGGCTGTCCGTCGTTCCCGGCCAACCACCCGCTCAATCGCGACATCTCGGGCGACGCGGTGGACGCGCGCTCCGCGGCCTGGCTGGCGACGCTCGGCTCCTCGTCGCTCAGCCTGCACCCGGACTTCGGCGCGCCCCAGTACGGCCTGCCTTACACGACGGTGCCCGCCTCGCAGTCGCGCGTCGCCATGTCCTTCGCCTACGCCGCCGAGAGCGACCCCGGCCCCTATCCCTACCCGCCTGACCTGTTTATTCAAGGCGGGCCCAACGGCTCGGGCGATCGGCACGCCATCGTCCTCGACCGCGATCGCTGCCTGCTCTACGAGACCTTCGACACGCGCCCGTCGGGCGGCGGCTTCAGCGCGGGCTCAGGCGCCGTCTTCGACTTGAACACCGGCGCGAGCCGGCCGGTGGGGTGGACCTCGGCGACCGCGTCCGGCCTGCCGCTGCTCCCCGCGCTCGCCCGCCCCGAAGAGGTCCTCGACGAGGGCGAGATCCGCCACGCGCTGCTCTTCACCGCCGGCTGGACCGCGCACTCCTACGTGGCGCCCGCGTCGCACTCGAGCGGCACCTCGAGCGACCCGAACGCGCCGCCGATGGGCATCCGCGTGCGGCTCAAGGCGAGCTTCGACACCTCCCACTACAAGGGCACCTCGCTCATCATCCTGCGCGCGCTGCAACGCTACGGGATGGTGCTGGTGGACAACTCGCCCCCCGGCTACTTCTGGTCGGTGGCGGGCGCGCAGAGCACGCGCTGGGTCGATTCCGATCTCCAGCCGCTCAAGTCGGTGCCGGCCGATGCCTTCGAGGCCGTGGCCGCGGGCCAGGTCCACGCCGGGCAGTAGCGCGCCTCATTGCGGCCCGAAGGAGTCGTCGCCGAAAGCGTCGCCGTCCTTGCCGATGGGCACCAGCTCGTCCTCTTTTGACTGCTTCACCTCGCCGCCCGGCGCTCGCCGGCGACGCGCCTCGGCCGGCTTCTTCGCCTGCGCGGGCCGCTTGTGCAGTTGCACCTCGGCGAGCTTTGGCTGGTCGAGCACCACCTCGAGCGCGCCCGGGTCGTGGCCGTCGAGCGTGAAGGCGAGGTGGACGGAGGAGCCCCGCGGCGCCACGAAGGTGAAGGGAGTGACGCCGGTCAGGCTGCCCGAGGGCCACACCGCGCGCACCTGGGCGCCGGCCGGATCGGAGCGCACCGTCATGGTCGGCTGTGCCTCGGGCTGCCCCTGGCGCCTGGGCAGGGACGACGTCGGCGGCTCGACCACGATGCGCGCGACGGGGCGATGGCGCCCGCGCAGCAGGACCGCCGCGAGCACCGCGCAGGCCGCCACCGACGCGAGGGCGATGACGCCGCCGATCAGCCACGTAGGCCTGCCCGGCGCGGCCGGAAGAAAGACGGTGGGAAACGCCTCGGCCTGGCTCCGGTTGGCGGGCCGCGGCCCCGAGACCCCGGCCACCTCGACGGTGCGATCGCCCGAGATGGTGCGCTTTGCCTTCGGCGGCGGCGCGGGCACCGGCACCGGCGCGAGGCTCCTCAGGCAGCGCTGCAGATCGTCGCGCAGCTCCTTCATCGTCTGCTGCCGGTCGTTCCGGTTCTTCTCCAGCGCCTTGAGGATGACGGCCTCGAGCTCGGGGCTGACGTCCTTGTTCTTCGAGCGCGGCGGCGGCGGCTCGTGCTGCACGTGCGCCACCATCGAGGCGGTCACGTCCTTCTCGGGAAAGGGCACCTCGCCCGTCGCCATCTCGTAGAGGATGACGCCGAGCGAATAGACGTCGCTGCGCCGATCGACGGGCTCGCCGATGGCCTGCTCAGGCGACATGTACCAAGGCGTGCCGAGCGTCGAGCCCGCGCGGGTCCTCACCGTCGAGCCGTGCGACTCGTCGAGCTTGGCGACGCCGAAGTCGAGCAGCTTGACGAAGTTGTCGCGCCCTTCGAACTTGGTCAGGAAGATGTTCTCCGGCTTGACGTCGCGGTGGACGATCCCCTTCTCGTGCGCGGCGTGCAGGCCCGAGCAGCACTGGATGGCGATGTACGCGGTCTCGGCGATGGGCAGCGGGCCGCGGCGGTCGAGGAAGACGTCGAGCGTCTCGCCCTCGAGCAGCTCCATGACGAGGTAGTGCAGCCCGTCGGGCGTCTCGCCCAGGTCGTGCACCTTGACGATGTTGTCGTGGCCAATGACGTTGGCGGCGCGGGCCTCGTTCTGGAAGCGGCCGACCGCGATCTTGTCCTTCGAGTAGCGGCGATGGAGGAACTTGATCGCGACCTTCGAGCGGATGGACGGGTGCTGGCCCAGGTACACCGAGCCCATCGCGCCGCCGCCCAGCCGCTCGAGCAGTTTCCAGGCGGAGACGGTGGTCCCGACCAGCTCGTCCTCGGGCGGAGGCAAGGCGCCGCCGTCCTCCGGACAAAAGCCGACCTCGTCGTCATAGGCCGTCTGGCAAGACGGGCAGCGTCGCATCGCGGCTGTAGCCTCGGCAGGGAACGGGGAGCTGTCAACATTGTGGCCGGCGCGCTTCCACCTGGCCGCAAAAAAACAACCCGCGCGGCCGCCCTACTCGGGCAACAGGCCGAGGCGCGCCGCCAGCCGCACCAGATCGCTCGCCGAGTGCATGTGCAGCTTGTGGAGGATGCGGCTCCGGTGCGTCTCCACCGTGCGCCGGCTGATGCTGAGCTCGTCGGCGATCGCCTGGCTCGAGCTGCCGCGGACGGTGAAGTCGAAGATCTCGCGCTCGCGCCCCGTGAGCAGACGCAGCGGCGTGATCGAGCCGCCGTTCTTGCGCAAGGCCAGGTAGTCGTCGAGGACGGCGCGCGAGATGCCCGGCGCCAGATACTCCTTGCCCTGCGACACGAGGCGAATGGCGGTCAGCACCTCCTCGGCCGGCTGATCCTTGCTGGCGTAGCCGAGCGCGCCCGCCTCGAGCGCCCGCGCCACCCGCTCGTGATCGGTGAACATCGAGAGAACCAGGACGTGCCGGTCCTCCTGCTGCCGGAGCAGCTCGCGGGTGACGGCGATGCCATCGGCGCCAGGCAGGCCAAGGTCCAGGACCACCACGTCGGGCGAGGCCGCCTTGACGGCCTTGTACGCGTCGCGCGCTTCGCCGGCTTCGGCGACCACCTGGAGGTCGCGCTCGCGCGAGAGCAGCGACGAGAGCCCTTGGCGGAAGACGACATGATCATCGACCAAAGCGACTCGGACGGTCTTCAAAAATCACCTCTGCTCTCAATCTGTACACCCATTTCGCAAAAGCTGATTGCAACGGGCCCGCGGGTCGGACGCGCACGCGCGGCAAAGATGCGCTTGAGTCGCGGAAAGCCTATTCTCTGGGAGTGAAAAAGCAACCCGCACTCGATCGCTCGTGAGCCAGGAGAGGGCGTCACGCTCAGTCCTGATCGTAGAGGCGGACTCGCTGGTGCGGCGAGCCCTCAAGCGCCAGCTAGAGGCCGGCGGATACCGGGTCCAGGTCGCCGAGGATGGAACCGCCGCGCTCCAGCTCCTCGAGAGCGGCCCGGTCGAGGTGGTGCTCAGTGAGATCGAGCTGCCGCCGATGGGCGGACGCCAACTGCTGGCGGAGATCCGCCAGAAGCTGCCGCTGGCGGTGCTCCTGTTGATGAGCGGCCGCCTGCCGGCCCCCGCGTCGCTCCTCCCCTCCCTCCCCCTGCTCGAGAAGCCCTTTCGCACCGAGCAGCTCGCCCAGGTGATCGATCAAGCCCTGGCCGGCGCCTCGGAGTAGCCATCGGACACCGGACAAGCCGATGGCCGACGGCCGACTTTACGCGTGCGGCTGCGCGCCGGTGCTGGCGCTGTTGCCCGAGCGCTCCTCTTCCTCGCCCAGCTCCTCGAGGAACTTGGCGCTGAACGCGTCCAGGTCCTCGGGCTTCCTGCTCGTGATCCAGTTCTCGTCGACGACCACCTGCTCGTCCTTGACCCGGGCGCCGGCCTGCTCGAGGTCGCCTTGCACGGTCTTCCAGGCGGTGAGCGTGCGGCCCTTGACCAAGCGAGCCGAGAGCAGGAGCTGGGGGCCATGGCAGACGGCGGCCAGCGGCCTCTTGAGCGCGTCGAACGCCTTGACGAAGTCGACCATGCGGTCATCGACGCGCAGGTGGTCGGGCGACAGGCCGCCGGGGAGGAGCAGCCCCTCGTAGTCCTCGGCGTCGGCCTCGTCGATGCTCAGGGTCGCCTTGGTGTTCTCCTTGCCTTTATAGCCCTTGAGCTCCTCGCCCTTCTTGAGGCCGATGATCTCGATCTCGTAGCCCGCCGCTTTGAGCGCGTCGTACGGCTTCTTGAACTCAGAGTCTTCAAATCCCTGCCCAGCAGGCACGCGATCTTGCCCTTCGCCATGGTTCGCCTCCAGTGCGGTTTGATGAATCGTGCACAAGCTGGTGGCGCGCCTTGCAAATGGCCTGCGCCCTCGATTGCGCTGCAGGCGGGCGACCCCTAGATTGCCGCCTGCTTCCCCCCGGAGCCGCCATGCACTTCAAGCTCGAGCACACCTTCGATGCACCCGTGGACGACGTGATGACGGCGCTCGCCGACCCCGCCTTCGTCGACTTCTTGCGGACGCGGATGAAGATGATGAAGACCATCGAGCCCAAGGAGCGCAAGGAGCGCGAGGGCGGCGTCTCGTGGAAGCTGCGCTGCGTGCCGACGCCCATCATCCAGAGCGTGGGGCCAAAGAAGATCTCGCCCGACGCGCTCGCCTTCGTGCAGGAGATGGACATCGACAAGAAGGCGCGGCGCGCGACGTTCAAGAACGTGGCCGAGCACGCCAAGGTCCTCAAGCACCTCGAGAACGGCGGCACCATCGACTTCCGCGACGAGGCGGGCAAGACCAGGAGGACGATGAGCGGCGAGCTCAAGGTGGTCGGCTTGCCGTTTTTGCTCCGCCCGCTGGCCGGCATCGCGGAGAGCCTGATCTACTCGAACGCGCAGAAGCTGCTCGAAGAGGAAGCCTCCGTCTTCCGCGAGTTCCTCAAGCAGCGCAGCCAGTCGCCGGCAAAGACCGCTTGAGCCGCGCAAGCCCTTCGGCGCGCTTGCTACGTCAACTGCGCGGAGCCGCTCAACGCCCGTCCAAAGCGTTGACCTTGGCGAGGCGGCGGAGGTGGCGCTCCTCGTTGGTGAACTTCGCGGCCAGGAAGGCGCGGGCGATCTCGCGGGCCAGCTCGCTGCCGATGATGCGCGAGCCCAGGCACAAGACGTTCATGTCGTCGTGCTCGACGCCTTGATGGGCCGAGTAGGTGTCGTGGCAGAGGCCGGCGCGGACGCCCGCGTGCTTGTTCGCTGCGACGGTGACGCCGACGCCGCTGCCGCAGACGACGATGGCCCGCTCGGCGCGGCCGTCGCGAAGCGCCGAGGCGGCCAGGGCGGCGAAGTCCGGATAGTCATCGGCCGCGCGCGGGTCGTTCCCGCCCAGGTCGAGGACCTCGTGGCCGGAGTTGCGCGCGTCGGCCAGAAGCGTGTTCTTCAAATCGACACCGGCGTGGTCGGCGGCGAACGCGATCTTCATCGAAGACTCCAAAAAGGCTATCGGCTCTTCCAGTTGTCAAAGCGCTGCAAGAGCTCGTTCATCATCGGCGCGGGGATCGATAATTTCGACAATTGCCCGGTGGCGCGGACCGAGGCCTTCATCTGGCGCAGGTAGCGGCGGCAGTTGCGGCACAGGCCAAGGTGCAGCTGGAAGCGCAGCCGCGTGCCGAGCGCGAGGTCGCCCGCGAGGTAGTCGGTGACGAGCTCGGTCATCTCCTGGCAGGTCGGCATCATCGCTCCTTCTCCTCGTCGAAGAACGCCTCGAGCGCGCTCCTCACCCGGGCGCGCGCACGGTGGAGCAGCACGCGCTGGTTCGCCTCGGACAACCCAAGCGCCTCGCAGACTTCATCCGAGGCCACCCCCTCCACGTCGCGCAGCGTGATCACCGCGCGCTGGCTGGCCGGCATGGCGGAGATGGCGCGCTCGACGCAGCCGATGGCCTCGGCACGCAGCGCCAGCTTCTCCGGATCCTCCTCGCGCCACGAGTGCGGAGGGTCAGCCCAGTGGCCGTCTTTCGCGAAGCGGTCCGGGTCCACGGCGGGCTCGTTTTCGCCCTCGGGCTCGCCCAGCGCCGACATCGGCACCGAGCGCCCCTCGCGCACCGCGCGCGTCTTGGCGCGATTGGAGAGGATGCGGAAGATCCAGGTGCGCAAGGACGAGCGGCCCTCGAAGGCCTTGAGCCCGTCGAGCACGGCCATCCAGGTCTCCTGCACCAGCTCTTCGGCGCTGGCCTGGGTGCTGACGAAGACGCGCGCCAGCCGCACCAGCGCTGAGTGGTGCTCCTGCACCAGCGCGACAAAGGCCTGCTTGTCGCCCGCCAGCAGCCGGCCGAGGAGCGCCTTGTCGTCGAGAAGCTGCGTCTGCGCAGTCAACGTCGCTCCGTCTGGCGTGCCGGCGTTTCGTTACAGATCGTCCAGGCGTACCATGGCCGCGTGACCTACAACGCCACCGTCGAGCTGCTCGAGGGAAACCTGCGCGCGGGCCGCTCCGCGAAAGTGGCGGTCATCGAGGATGGAGGCGCCCGCGTCACCTATGGCGCGCTCTGCGAGCGGGCCAACCGCGCCGGCAACGCGCTCTGTAGCCTCGGCGTCGCGCCCGAGCAGCGCGTGCTCTTGCTGATGCACGACACCGCCGATTTCCCCGCGGTCTTCTGGGGCGCCATCAAGGCGGGCCTCTTGCCGGTGCCGGTCAACACGCTGCTGACGACTTCGGACTACGACTTCATGCTCAAGGACAGCCGCGCCCGCGTGCTCGTCGTCAGCGCCGCGCTCTTGAAGACGGTCGCGCCCATCTTGCAGGGCCAGCCGCACTTGCGCGCCGTCGTCGTCGGCGGAGGCGCGGCCGAGGGCCACCTCTCGCTCGACGAGCTGCTCGCCAAGGCCTCCCCAGAGCTTGCGCCGGCGGAGACCCACCCGGACGAGGTGGCCTTCTGGCTCTACTCGAGCGGCTCGACCGGCACGCCCAAGGGCACGATGCACTTGCAGACGGATCTCGCGCGCACCGCCGAGCTGTACGGCCAGGGCGTGCTCGGCATCCGCGAGGACGACGTCGTCTACTCGGCCGCCAAGCTCTTCTTCGCCTACGGCCTCGGCAACGGCATGACGTTCCCGTTCTCGGTCGGAGCCACGGCCGTGCTGCTGGCCGAGCGCCCCACGCCGCAAGCGGTGATGCGCGTCTTGCGCGAGCACCAGCCAACCATCTTCTACGGAGTGCCGACGCTCTTTGCCGCGCTGCTCGCCGACGCGCAAAACGGCCGACAGAGCGGCTCGCAGCGCTTGCGCATCTGCGTCTCGGCCGGCGAGCCCCTGCCGCGCGACCTCGGCGAGCGCTGGTCGCAGCGCTTCTCTTCCGACATCCTCGATGGCCTGGGCTCGACCGAGATGCTGCACATCTTCCTCAGCCTGCGCGCGGGGGAGGTCCGCTATGGCACCACCGGCGTGGCCGTGCCGGGCTACGAGCTGCAGATCGTGGACGACGAGGACAGTCCGGTCGCGCGCGGCGAGCTCGGCGAGCTGAAGGTGAAGGGCCCCTCGACCGCCGTCGGCTACTGGAACAACCGCGACAAGAGCCTGCGCACCTTTCGCGGCGCCTGGACCTTCACCGGCGACAAATACACTCAAGATGCCGAGGGCTATTACACCTACTGCGGCCGCGCCGACGACATGATCAAGGCGGGCGGCATCTGGGTCTCGCCGGCCGAGGTCGAGAGCGCGCTCGTCAGCCACCAGAGCGTGCTCGAGGCCGCGGTGGTGGGCCAGGCCGACGAGCACGGCCTCGTCAAGCCCAAGGCGTTCATCGTCCCCAAGGCCGGCGTCCTGCCCTCGCCCGCGCTCGCCGAGGAGCTGCGGCAGTTCGTCAAGGCGCGCCTCGCGCCCTTCAAGTATCCCCGCTGGATCGAGTTCCTCGAGGCGCTCCCCAAGACCGCCACCGGCAAGATCCAGCGCTTCAAGCTCCGCAGCAGATGACGGCTTTTCTCGAGGTCGACGGGCAGCGGCTCGAATACGAGCGCCACGGCGCGGGCACCGCTGCCACCCTGGTCTTCCTCCACGAGGGCCTGGGCAGCGTGGGCCTCTGGCGCGACTTCCCGAGGCGCCTCTCGGAGGCCACCTCTCTGCCCGCGTTCGTCTACAGCCGCGCGGGTTACGGCAAGTCGTCGCCGCCCGCCCTGCCCCGCCCGGTCCGCTACATGCACGACGAGGCGGCCCTGTTGTCGAACATTTTGCAAAGCGCCGGCATCGCCGATCCGATCCTGATCGGCCACAGCGACGGCGCCTCCATCGCCCTGATTTACGCCGGCACCGGCGGGGCCGCGCGCGGGCTGATTCTCGAGGCCCCGCACGTCTTCGCCGAAGAGGCCGGCCTGCGCAGCATCGAGAAGGCGCGCGACGCGTATACCAACGGCCATTTGCAAACGCGGCTGGCGCGCTGGCACGAGAACCCCGACGCCGCCTTCTGGGGCTGGAACGGCGCCTGGCTCCACCCTGACTTTCGCGCCTGGAACCTGGAGGGCCTGCTGCCGGCGATCCGTGCGCGCGTCCTGCTCGTGCAAGGGAAGGACGACGAGTACGGCTCCACCGCCCAGCTCGACGCCATCGCGGCGAGGGCCGGCGGCCCGGTGGAGACGCTGCTCCTCGACCGATGCGGGCACGCGCCGCACAAGGACCGCCCCGACGAAGTGCTGGCCGCGATCTGCGCATTTATCGAAAAGCTGTAACGCCGCGGCCGCAGGCGAGTCGTCAAGCGGTGACCTGCCAGCAAGTCACCGAGCTCGCCACCGACTACGCCTTGGGCGCGCTCTCGCCCTGGCGGTGGCTGCGCTTCCAGCTCCACGTCACGCTCGTGTGCCCGAACTGCCGGCGCTACCTCCGGCAGCTCCGCGCCACCACCGCGCTCCTCGGCAAGCTGCCTCGCGAAGGCATCCCACCCGAGCTGCTGGCCAGGCTGCACTTGGATCAGTCCTGAGGCACTGCCTATCGGCTATCGACTGAACGTGGTCTCTCCATCTCGGCGAGCCGCGCCTTGATGAGCTTCTGCACCAGCGTCGCCGGCAAATGCTTCTTTGGATCGAAGTGAAGCGAGCTCTTGGTCTGGCTGTAGCTGGCCAGGTCCTTGGCCAGCGTGGCGAGCGTCGAGCCGCTGAAGGGCAGATACGAGCACCCTTTGGCTGTCGCGCAGAATCCGGCCACGACCTTGCCCTCCACGCGAAAGGCCGGCATGGAGTAGCTGATGCACTCCCGGGCCTGAGGCACGATCTTCAAGATTGTCGCGCGCAGCTTGTCGAGCGCCTCGCGCTTGTCGCCTTTGACGGACGCCAGATATTGGTCGATGGTTTTCGCTTTGCCAGCCATGGTCCACCTCTCCGATCCGGCGTAACGCTTTCGCCCGGCGCCAGACTTCGCGGCAACCAACAAGTAGCATTAGGAGGAACTCGTGACGCTCATCGACCGCCTGCAGCCCATGGTCCGCAAGCTCGAGACGCAGGCCTGGCTGCCGCTGCTGCTCCTCCGGCTCTTCCTCGGCTACTTCTTCTTCACCACGGGCGTCGCGCACCTGAAGAACCTGGACAACGTCACCAAGTTTTTCACCAGCCTGAACATCCCCATGCCCGCGTTCAACGCCGCGCTCTCGAGCTACACCGAGGTCCTCGGCGGCGCGCTGCTCATGCTCGGGCTCTTGACCCGCCTGGTGTCGATTCCGCTCTGCATCAACATGGTCGTCGCCACCATCACGGCCAAGCTCGCCAAGGTGGCCGGGCTCGGCGACTTCGTCGAGCTCAGCGAACCCCTCTACGCGCTGGTCTTCTTCCTCTTCATCTTCAGCGGCGCCGGCCGCGCCAGCCTCGACTACCTCCTCGTGCGCGCGCTCGGCCGGACCAGCGCTCCCGCGGCCGTCCCGCGCTGAAGGGCTTGCCGTCGCATCGCGCTTCCCCCGGAGCGCGCTTTCGGCGAGTGTGCCGCGTCGCCGGCTGAAACCTTTGTCCGTCGGCCGGCATCGCCTCTCGTACCCGCTGCGCCTTTCCCGGGGGAAACCTTGCCTCGCTTCCGAACGACGTTCTTGTCGCTCCTTGCCCTCGTCCTCGCCTGCAAGAAGCCCGCGGCAGAAACCCAGCCCAAGAAGGAAGCCGAGGCCGCCGCGGTCAAGGTCGCCGTGGTCGCGGTCGAGGAGCTCTCCGTCCCGCGCTACCTCGTGCTGACCGGCTCGCTCAAGGCCGACCGGGAGACCGAGGTCGCCGCCGACGCCGCCGGCAAGGTGCTGCAGACGATGGTCGAGCGCGGGCAGCCCGTGAAGAAGGGCGACGCGCTGGTGCGGCTCGACGTGCAGAGCGCCGAGTTGTCGCGCGCCCAGGCCCGGTCGCAGGAGCACCTCGCGCGCGAGAACGCCGCGCTGGCGAAGCTCGAGTGCGAGCGCGGCGAGGCGCTCTACAAGGGCCAGGCGATCACCAAGTCCGAGTACGACCGCCGCAAGTCGCAGTGCCAATCGACCGAGCTGTCGGTCAAGCTGGCCGAGACCGGCGCCGAGCTGGCCGCCAAGGTGGTCAGAGACGGCATCGTGCGCGCGCCCTTCGCGGGCGTGGTCGGCGAGCGCTTCGTCAACGTCGGTCAGTACGTTCGCCCGGATTCGCGCATCGCCTCGCTCTACACCATCGATCCGCTGCGGCTCGAGCTGCTCATCCCCGAGGCGCAGCTCGGCGCGGTCAAGAAGGACCTCCCGGTCGAGTTCCGCGTCATCGCCTACCCCGACGATCTCTTCGAGGGCACGGTCAAATATTTGAGCCCGGCCTTGCGCGCGCGGAGCCGCGATCTGGTCGCTGAGGCCGTGGTGGAGAACGACCGCGGCCTCTTGCGGCCGGGCATGTTCGCCGAGTCGAGGCTGCGCGTGGGCGAGCAGAAGCTGCCCGTGCTGCCGCTGACCGCCGTGCGCCGCGGCGAGGTGGCCGCCAGCATCTTCACCGTGGCCAGCGGGCGCGCCAGCGAGCGCGTCGTCCAGCTCGGCGACACCGTGGGCAAGAAGATCGCGCTCCTGGCGGGGGTCAAGCCCGGAGAGAGAGTGATCGACTCGCCCCCGCCCACGCTCGCCGACGGCGCCAAGGTGCAGGAGTAAGCGATGCAATGGCTCGCCGAGATCTGCGTCAAGCGCCCGGTCTTCGCCACCGTGCTCATCCTGGTGATCTGCGTCATCGGGCTCTTCGGTTACCAAAAGCTCGGAGTCGATAGGTTTCCAAAGATTGACTTACCGATCATCACGGTCACCACGCGGCTGCCGGGCGCCGCGCCCGAAGACGTCGAGACCGAGATCACCGATAAGATCGAAGAGGCCGTCAACACCATCTCCAGCATCGACGAGCTGCGCTCGATCTCGTCCGAAGGCGTCTCGCTGGTCTTCATCACCTTCCTGCTCGAGAAGGACGGCGACGTCGCCGCGCAGGAGGTCCGGGATCGCCTGAACACCATCATCCCAGACCTCCCCCGCGGCATCGATCTGCCGCTGGTCACCAAGCTCGACCCCGACGCCTCGCCCATCCTCTTCATCGCCTTGCAGGCGCCGGGCAAGGACGTGAAGGAGGTGACCGAGGTCGCCGACAAGAAGGTGCGGCGGCTGATCGAGAGCATCTCCGGCGTCGGCCGCGTGGCGGTGGTGGGCGGGCGCAAGCGGCAGGTCAACGTCTGGATGGACCCCCTCAAGCTGCGCGCCTTCGCGCTCACCTCCGCGGACGTCGAGCGCACCATCGGCGCGCAGAACATCACCGTGCCGGGTGGGCGCGTGGACAATGGCCCGGAGCAGCTCACGCTGCGCATCCACGGCCGCGTCAACCGCGCCGAGGAGATCGGCGACCTGGTCGTCAAGGAGGTGGACGGCTCGCCGGTCCACGTGCGCGACGTCGCCAAGGTCGAGGACGGCTCCGAGGAGCTGGAGAGCGCCGCCGAGCGCAACGGCAAGCCAACCGTCCTGCTCACCGTGCGCAAGCAGTCGGGCTCGAACACCGTGGAGGTGGTCAACGAGGTGCGCGCCCGCCTCGCGGATGTGCAGAAGGGCCTGCCCGCGGGCTACTCGCTCGACGTCGTGCGCGACGACTCGGGGGTCATCAAGACCAGCGTTGACGCGGTCAAAGAGCACCTCATGCTCGGCGCGCTCTTCGCGGCCCTGGTGGTCCTCATCTTCCTCGGCAACCTGCGCAGCACCATCATCGCGGCCATCGCCATCCCGGCGTCGATCATCGGGACCTTCGGCTTGATGTGGCAGCAGGGGTTCACGCTCGACACCATCACGCTCCTGGCGCTGGCGCTCGCGGTCGGCATCGTCATCGACGACGCCATCGTCGTGCTCGAGAACATCTTCAGATTCGTGGACGAGAAGGGCTACGACCCCTTCGACGCGGCGGTGGCGGCCACCAAGGAGATCGGCCTCGCGGTGCTCGCGACCACGCTGTCATTGGTCGCGGTCTTCTTGCCGGTGGCCTTCATGGCGGGCATCCCGGGCCGCTTCTTGAAGTCCTTCGGCGTCACCATGGCCTTCGCCATCTTGGTGTCGCTGCTGGTCTCCTTCTCGCTGACGCCGATGCTGGCCGCGCGCTGGCTGAAGAAGAAGGACCCAAACCACGCCGGCAAGAAGCCGCTCCTCGAGCGCGTGGTGGACGTCGTCTACCGGCCCATCGAGCGCGGGTACATGGGCGTGCTCGGCTTCGTCATGCGCCACCGCTGGGTGGTCGTGCTCTCGGCCATCGCCACGCTCGGCTCGTGCATTCCGCTCGCGGGCGCCGCCAAGAAGGGCTTCCTGCCGGTCAACGATGAAGCGCAGTTCAACATCGCCGTGCGCACCCCCGAGGGCACCAGCCTCTCGGCCACGCGCATCATCGGCGAGCGGTTCGCCCGCCTGGCCCGCACGCTGCCCGAGGTCGAGCAGACCATCGTCACCATCGGCGACGACGAGCAGCGCACCGAGAACCTGGCCAACATCTACGTGCGCCTCATTCCCCCCGAGACGCGCGCGCGCACCCAAGAGGACGTCAAGGCGCTGGTGCGCGACCAGACGGCCAGCCTGAACCGCGGCGACCTGCGCGTCACGGTCGGCGACATCTCGGTGTTCAGCGGCGGCGGCTTCTCGACTGCAAAAATCCAGTACGCGATCAGCGGCCCCGACCTGGGCGTGCTCGAGCGCGCCTCCAACGACATCATGGCCAAGCTGCGCAAAGTGCCAGGCGCTGTGGACGTGGACAGCTCGCTCATCTCGGGCAAGCCCGAGCTTGGCGTCTTCGTCGATCGCGCGCGCGCCGCCGACCTCGGCGTGCAGGTCGCCGACATCGCGGGGGCGCTGCGGCTCCTGGTCGGCGGCGACAAGGTCGGCACCTACGAGGAGAAGGGCGAGCAATATGACGTGCGCGCCCGCGCGGTGCCGGGCTATCGCGCCGACGAGGCGGGGCTGCGCTTGATGACCGTGCCCTCATCTCGCCTGGGCCAGATCGAGCTGTCGGAGGTGGTCAGCTTGAAGCGAGGCGCGGGCCCCGCCGCCATCAACCGGCTCAATCGCCGCCGGCAGGTGGTGATCTTCGCGAACCCCGCGCCGGGCTATGGCGAGAGCCAGATCTCGGAGCCCTTGGCCAAGATCATCGCCGAGGAGAAGCTGCCGGCCGAGTACGTCTCGGCGGCCGCCGGCACCACCCGCGAGACGGCGCGCACGGCGCAGAACTTCGGCCTCGCCTTCGCCCTCTCGTTCGTCTTCATGTACCTCGTGCTCGCGGCGCAGTTCGAGTCCTGGCTGCACCCGCTCACCATCTTGCTCTCGCTGCCCCTGACGCTGCCCTTCGCGATCTTGTCGGTGATCTTGTTCAAGCAGCAGCTCGACATCTATTCGATGCTCGGCATCCTGGTGCTCTTTGGCGTGGTGAAGAAGAACGCGATCCTGCAGATCGACCACACCAACGGCCTGCGCCGGCACGGCATGCCACGGCTCCAGGCCATCCTCACCGCCAACCGCGACCGCTTGCGGCCGATCTTGATGACCACGCTCTCGTTCGTGGCCGGCATGATCCCGCTCGTGATGTCGCGCGGGGTGGGCTCTGGCTTCAATCGCGCCACCGCCGGCGTGGTGGTGGGCGGGCAGGTCCTCTCGCTCTTGCTGACGCTGCTCGCGGCGCCCGTGGCGTACTCGCTCTTCGATGACGCCGCCAACGGCCTGCGCCGCCTCTTCCGCCTGGCGCCGAGCAAGGAGTTCACGGTGGGGGCCGAGGCAGACGGGACGCAGCCGGGGGTCGAGCGGCCGGCGTAGAGAGCCGATCCCCGGCTTCTCAAGTCTCTCCCTCGACCGCCGATTGGATTGTGGGGAGCGACCGCGTCCCGCTTTGCCTTTCCCTCGCGGTCGTGCAGCAGCATGCGCGCACTTCTGCGCAAGCTCTTTGGCCGGCCGGCAGTGGTCGACAAGGCGCCGCCAGCGCAGAGGCCGCCGCTCACCATCGCCAAAGCTGGGCCGCAGAGGCCGCTCGCGCCCGCCGCCGAGGGGCCCCTGGCGTTCGCGAGGTTCGCCGAAGCGCTGCGCCTTGTGCCCCCCTCGACGAGCAACGTCTTCTCGCCGCGCGACCTGGAAGAAGAGGACGCGACCGTCAAGCTCTTGCTCGCGCGCGTCGAGAAAGACCACCACGGTCCCGAGTCGTTCCCCGCGCTCTCGATGCGCGTGCTGCAGATCATCGCCGACGGCGACCCGGAGGTGAGGGAGCTCGCCCAGCTCGTCTCGCGCGACCCGGCCCTCTGCGCGACGGTGCTGCGCGTGGCCAACTCGCCCATCTATCGCGGCCTCGGCACCTCACAGACGATGCGCGACGCCATCGCCCGCCTCGGCACCCGCGAGGTGGCGCGCGTGGCCGGCGCTGTCTCGGCGCGCTCGCTGTTCCACCCCAAGTCGCGCAGCGAGCGCGCGTCGGTGGCGCCGCTGCTCGTCGAGCTGCACGAGCACGCCACCGCGACCGCCGCCGGAGCGGCCTGGCTGGCGATGCAGAAGGCCCCCGCGCGCTCCGACCGGGCCTGGCTCGGGGGCCTGTTGCACGACGTCGGCAAGTCGCTGGCCCTGCGCGCGCTGGGATCGCTCTCTGCCGAGGGGAAAGCGGCGCCGGTGGCGCGCGATCTGCGCACCGCGCGCCTCTTGCACCGGGTCCACGGAAGCCTCGGCGCCGAGCTGGCCACCCGCTGGTCGCTGCCGGTCTACGTCGCCCAGATCTGCGGCCAGCACCACGACGCCGAGCTGCCCCTGAGCCCGGAGTTGACCGACCTGCACGTGGTGCGCCTCGTCTCCTCGCTCCGGCTCCTGCGCGCAGCTCCGGACCTGAACGCATGTGCGGCCAGTGAGCTGCCCCAGAGCGCGCACGCCCTGCAGATCGACCCACGGCAACTGCGGGCCATGGAGGGTGACTTGCAAGCGCTTGCGATCAAGGGGCGCGCCGTCGCCCGCTGATGAATACTTGCAACCGCCGCACCGTCTGGATGTCTCTATCCCAGCCTTGGTCGGGCTCTGTCGATCACGTAGGGTCGCCGAGCTAGCGCAGTCCCTTTCTGGAGAGCGAATGCTTCGAGCTGCCCTTGCCTCGTCCCTGCTGCTGATCGCCGCCGCCTGCGCGGGCCCCTCCACGTCGGGCTCCAACTCGGCCGCGCTCAAGAGCAACGGGATCGCGTTCAACCAGGACTCGAGCGCCAAGAAAGGCCCCAAGGTCGTCTGCACCATGGAGCGCGAGGTGGGCACCAACATTCCCGAGCGGGTCTGCCGCACCGTGGACGAAGACTCTGATCGCCTCAAGCGCGAGCAGACCCAGGATGAGATGCGCGGAGTCCGCTCGGCCCCCAACACCAGCCGTTGAGGAGACCACTCGTTCCCACGGAGAACCGATGTTGCGCGCCTCCCTGCTTTCGCTGGTGATGATCGTCTCCGCTGGCTGCGCCACCAACACGACGCCGCTTGCGGAGCAGCGGGGGTCGCGTTGGTCGGCCTATCCGACCGTCCGCACCGGCGTGCCGCTCGCGCAGGACTCCAGCGTCAAGAACGGCGACAAGTACATCTGCGATATGGAGACCCTGGTCGGCACGCATATCCCGGAGCGCATCTGCCGTCCGGTGAACGCCGAGACCGAGCGCGCGGCGCAGGTGAAGCGCGACGAGACGCAAGCCCGGATGTTCGAGATTGAGCGCACTCCGAAGATCGACAAGATGTAAAGATGGCGCCTGCACCAAGGCCGAGTACGAGCGGCTGCACGCGATGCACCTCGCCGATCACCTCTCGACCTGGCCCTGACCCGGGCAAAGACCAAGGCACCGCCGGGATTGTAGAGCAAATTGCCGCAACGCGTTGACCTGCGCGGGCAGGCGCGTATCGTATTTGGATGCACCGAAGAACCGATCTGGCCTCCCGCGCGGCTGAGCTGCGCAACCATCCGGGCCGCGGCGGCTGCGGAGTCGGCGCCATCTCGGACCCGCGGGGCGCCTCGCGCCAGATCGTCGACCTCGCGCTGACTGGCCTCGGGTGCCTGGAGCACAGGGGCGGCGGCGCGGCCGACACCGGCGACGGCGCAGGCCTGTTGCTCTCGGTGCACCGGCCGTTCTTCGAGCGCTTCCTCGCCCCCAACCGGCGCGTGCCGAAGAGCGACGAGCTGAGCATCGGCGTCCTCTTCTTCCCGCCAGGCGAGCCCGGCAATGTCCCGCCGCTGCAGGCGCGCATCGACGCGCTGCTCCGCCGCCAAGGCCTCGCGCCGCTCGGTTGGCGCCGCGTGCCCGTCAATGAAGCGGCGCTGGGCACCCACGCGCGCGCCTCGCACCGCGAGCCCTGGCACGTGCTGGTCGGCCAGGGCATGCGCGCCAACGGAGACCTCGCGCTCGCCTACTTTCGCGTCAAGGCCGAGATCGAACGCCAGCTCCCGGCGCTCACCGTCGTCTCCTTCGCGCCCCGCACGGTCGTCTACAAGGCGCTCGCCACCGGCCCGCAGCTAAAGCGCGCCTACGCGGATCTGCAGGACCCGCTGCTCGCCGCCGATACCGCCGTCTTTCATAGGAGATACTCAACCAATACTCTCTCGAACTGGGGCCTGGCGCAGCCCTTCCGCCTGCTCGCGCACAACGGCGAGATCAACACCATCAAGGCCAACCGCGGCGCGCTCGAGAGCCTGGGCCGCGAGCTGTCGCTGGGCGGCGTCTTGATGCAGCTGGGCTCCGACTCGGCGGACCTCGACCGCGCGGTCGAGCTCTTCGTCAGCCACGGCGTCTCCTTGGAAGAGACCATCTTGCGGCTGATGCCGGCGGCGTGGCGCGAGCTGTGCGCGCCCGACGGACCCGAGGCGCGCTTCTCCCGCGGCGTGCAGCGCGCGCTCGGCACGCTGGCCGCCTGGGAAGGCCCCGCCGCCGTGGTCGCCTATGACGGCGAGACGGTCGTCGCCGCGCTCGACCGCATGGGCCTGCGCCCGCTGCGCTGGCTGCGCACCACCTCGGGCCGCTTCATCGTCGCCAGCGAGCTTGGCGCCATCGCCGTGCCCTTCGAGGAGATCGCCGAGACCGGCCAGCTCGATCCGGGCGAGGTGATCTCGTTCAACCCGAGAGAGAACGCGCTCTCGCTCCCCGCCGAACTGCGCCTGCGCGTCGCCACCCGCACGCGCCTGAACACCGCCGAGCTTGCCGAGCGCGAAGTGCGTCCGGTCCCTCCGGCGGAAGAGGGCCCCCTGCCCGCCGCCAGCGAGCGGCGCATGGCGCTCTTTGGCTGGACGCCCGAGCGCGCGCGCACCATCCGCTTCATGGCCGCCGAGGGCAAGGAGCCCATCGTCGGCATGGGCTACGACCGGCCGCTCGCCGTCTTCTCGCGCGCCCGCCCGCCGCTCGCGCGCTACCTGAAGCAGGTGGTCGCGGTGGTAACCAACCCGCCGCTCGATCCCATCCGCGAAGGCGGCGCCTTCGACTTGACCGTGCACCTCGGCCCCGCGCCCGACGCGCACGAAGACCTGCCGGTCTATGACGTCCATACTCAATACAGACTCAACTCGCCGCTATTGACGCCGGCGCAGCTGGCCGAGATTGAAAAGCCCGGCGAGCCCAACGCCCTCCTGCTCGACGCCACCTGCCCCGCCCCGGCCAGCGCGCGCGGCCTGGCGGAGGCCTTGTCGGCAATCAACGCCAAGGGGATTCAAGCGGTGCGCGCCCGCACCGCGTCGGTGCTGATCCTCAGCGACCGCGCAGCCGACGGGACCAGCCGGCTCCCCTTGCCGATGCTCTTGGCCGTGGCCTCCTTGCACAACGCCCTGACTCAAGAAGGCCTGCGCCGGGCCTGCTCCATCGTCGCCGACAGCGGCGAGGTCTGCGAGGGCCACGACCTGGCCGTGCTGGTCGGCAACGGCGCCACCGCGGTCTGCCCCCACCTGCTCTACCGCGTCGGCGCAGGCCCGACCCACAAGGGCGAGCCGCCTCCGCCAGGCGCCCTGCCCCGCCTGGTCAAGGCGCTCGAGGCCGTCTTGCGGCGCGTGATGTCGAAGATGGGCATCTGCTCGGTGGACGGCTATCGCGGCGCCCGCCTCTTCGAGGCCGTGGGCCTCGCGCCCGAGATGGTCGATTTCTACCTGCCCGGCGTGGCCTCGCGCATCGGCGGCATCGGCCTTGGCGAAATGGCCGAGGACCTGAACGCCCGCGCCGCCGACGTGGAGATGCGCCGCTCGGAGGACTCCGGCGCTTATCGCAAAGAGGTCTGGCAGAGTCTTCAAGAATCGGCGCGCGGCAACACCGACGCCTGGACGCGCTTCTTGCGCTGCATCGACGAGACGCCGCCCGTCTACCTGCGCGACCTGCTGCGCCTTGAGTCAACTCAACCAGGCATTCCCCTCTCCGAGGTCACCTCCGGGAACGAGGTCGTCGCGCGGCACCTGCGCGGCGCGGCCATGTCGCACGGCGCCCTGCACCGCACCGCGCACCGGGCCATCGCGGCGGCGTTCAATGAGCTCGGCGGCTCCTCCAACTGCGGCGAGGGCGGCGAGGACGTGCGGCGCAACCGCGGCGGCGTCTGGGAGAGCTGCCGCTCGCGCATCAGGCAGGTCGGCAGCGGCCGCTTCGGCGTGGACGCCGAGTATCTCGCCAGCGCCGATGAGATCGAGATCAAGATCGGCCAGGGGGCAAAGCCGGGCGAAGGCGGCCACCTGCCGGCGGAGAAGGTGACCGCCGAGATCGCCGCCATCCGCCGCACGAGGCCCGGCGTCGCGCTGATCTCTCCGCCGCCCCATCACGACATCTACTCGATTGAAGATCTGGCGCAGCTCGTCTTCTCGCTCCGCGCCGTCAACCCGCGCGCGCGCATCTGCGTCAAGTGCCCCGCGGTGACCGACCTCGGCACCATCGCGGTGGGCGTGGCGAAGGCCGGCGCCGACGTCATCGCCGTCTCGGGATACGAAGGGGGCACAGGCGCTGCCAACGCCTCGTCCATCGAGCACGCCGGCCTGCCGCTCGAGCTTGGCCTGACCGACGCACACCAGGCGCTGGTCGTCCACGGGCTGCGCGGCAGCGTCCTGTTGCGCGCCGACGGCGGCATCAAGACCGGCGGCGACGTGGCCAAGCTGATGGCGCTCGGCGCCGACGAGGTTTCGCTCGGAACCGCTTTGATGATCGCCGAGCAGTGCATCTATTGCCACGGCTGCTCGAAGGGGAACTGCCCGGCCGGCATCACCGCCGGCGACGACTCCCACTCGCGCAAGCTGATGCAGCCAAAGACCTCGGCCACGCGCTCCGCGCTCGCCATCGCCGAGCCTGATCCGGCCATCGCCGAGGAGGAGCGCTTCCAGGACGCGCGCCTGGCGGTGCATCGCTACTTGATGTCGCTCGCGGAGGACTTCCGGCGCTACCTCGCGGCGCTCGGCATGCGCGACTCGCGCGAGCTGGTCGGCCGCGTTGACCTCTTGCGCCAGCTAGCGCCGGAAGGGACGCCGCGCGCCGCCAGCATCGACCTCTCGGCGCTCTTGCTCGATCTCTCCTCGGCGGCGGGCGCGACCATCGCTCCGGCCGTGGTCTGCGCCACCTCCGCCCTCGAGGAGTCGATGCTCGCCGAGGCGCGCAAGACCTCAGCGCTGCAGGCCTCGGGCGCCATCACCACCGCCGACCGATCGTTCGGCGCGCGCTTGTCGGGAGCGCTCGCCGACGGATCGCTCAAGCTCAAGGAGAGCGCCACCATCGAGCTCGAGGGGTTCGCCGGCCAGGGCTTCGGGTTCGCGCTCTCGGCTGGCCTCCACCTGCGCCTGCGCGGCTACGCCAACGACACCGTCGGCGAGGTGATGGGCGGCGGCTCGATCTGCGTGCGGCCGGCGGCTCTCGGCGACCGGGGCAAGAGCCTGATCGGCAACGCGGCCGCCTATGGCGCCACCGGCGGCGCGCTCTTGGTGGCCGGCCGCGCGGGGCAGCGCTTCGGCGTGCGCAACTCGGGCGCCACGTTGATCTGCGAAGGCGCCGGCAAATATGCCTTCGAGTACATGACCGGCGGCGTCGGAGTGGTGCTCGGCGCGCTCGGCCCCGTGGTGGGCTCGGGAATGACCGGCGGCGAGCTCTTCCTCCTCGACGACGGCACCCTCGAGGCAAAGCTGCACCCGGACGCGCGCTTCGCGCCGATGGACGAGGAGGCCTGCGCCCGGCTCGCCTCGCTCTTGCGGCGCCACGCGGAGGCCACCGGCTCCGAGGTGGCGCAGGCGCTGCTTTCGGACCCGGCCGCGCTCTCCAGCAAGTTCCGTCGGGCCGCCCCGCCCGGATAGGTTGATTCCGACACCCCCTCCGACGGCTGCTTGCGCCCCGAGCGAGGCAGCCCCACCTTGGCGGCGTGCGCAAAGCCCTGCTGCTCATCTCCCTCGCAGTGGCGCTGGGCATCGGCGCTGGCCTGTGGATGCGCAGGAGCCGCGAGTCCGGCAACGCCTTCCACCTCGACTCGCGGGTGCCGTCCTCGGGCGAGGGCTTCTCCGCCGCCCTGCAGCAGACGGTGGGCGAGCGGCTCAAGCCCGGCCACCGCGTCGAGCTCTTGGAGAACGGCGCCATCTTCGGCGCGCTCACCGAGGCCATCGGCCGCGCCGAGAGCAGCGTCCACATCGAGATCTACATCTGGACCAAGGGCGCCGTCTCCAAGCGCGTGATCGGAGCGCTCCGGGCGCGCAGGCCGGGCGTCGCCTGCCGCGTGCTCCTCGACGCCTTCGGCAGCGGCGAGCGCGGCGACGAGGTGGACGCGGGCCTGCGCGAGGTGGGCTGCGAGCTGCGCATCTTCCGGCCCGGCAAGCGCATCGAGAGGAACCACCGCAAGCTCGCCATCCTCGACGGGCGCGTGGGCTTCACCGGTGGCTTCGGCATCGACGATCGCTGGTCCGGCGACGCAAAAGATGAGGACCACTGGCGCGACAGCGCCGTCCGCGTCGAGGGGCCGTCGGTGGCCGATCTGCAGACGACTTTCGCGGAGGACTGGCAGGAAGCCAGCGGCGAGCTCTTGCCACCCGAGGCCTTCCCGCCCCTGGCGGCCGCCGGGCCTTCGCGCGCGGCGTTCGTGCGCAGCTCGGCCGCGCCGGTGGTCACGCTCGCCGAGCGCCTGACGCAGCTGATGCTGGCCGCCGCGCACCAGCGGCTCTTGATCGAGAACGCCTACTTCGTGCCGGGCGGCCCGGTGCTCGAGCTGCTCGTCCGCCGCGCCCGCGAAGGCGTCGCTGTGCGGATCCTGGTGCCCGGCAAGAAGAGCGACTCGAAGTTTTCCTTCACCTGGCAGCAGCGCGAATACGGCGACCTGGTCAAGAGCGGCGTGCGCATCTGGGAGTTCCAGCCGACGATGATGCACGCGAAGACCATGGTGGTGGACGGCGCGCTCTCGGTGATCGGCTCGGTCAACCTCGACCCGCTCTCGCTCGACAAGCTGGAGGAGGGAGCGCTGGTGGTGGAAGACGCCGCCTTCGCCGCCGCGCTGGAGCGCTCGTTCGCGAACGACTGCGCGCGTGCGCAAGAGCAGCGGTAGTGGGGGCAATGCCAGGCAAACAACCGGCCGCGGGCAGGCGGGAACCCGCCGCTCGGAACGGGCACCCACCGGCACCGATGCACCAATTGCAAAGCAAGGGTGCCGGAGCCCTTAATTGCTGATGCCGACCATCTGACCATCCGCATTCGGCACGCAAATCCCGGACGGATCCGGAGCGCGACCGCAGGCGGCC
>JBBRMA010000047.1:0-46167 GCA_038231075.1 Myxococcales bacterium
CTGTTCGTCGGCTCGCGGTTCTGCTCTCCGCTTCTTTCAGCGCCGCCTCGCGGCCGGTCGCCTTGCGGTTTGCTCGGGTCGCTGCGACCTGCTTCCCGAAGGACTTTCACCTCCTGACGACGTTCATGCTGGGCACACCGACGAGTCGAACCTCGGCCAGGTCTTCTTGAACCTCCTGACCAACGCGGCGCAGGCGCTCGAGGGACGGACCCCCGCCGAGAGCGAGCTGCGCATCGCCACCCGCTTGACCGCGGCGGGCGAGGTGCTCATCGAGGTGAAGGACAACGGCCGCGGCATGGAGGAAGAGGAGGCCCGGCGCGCCCTCGAGCCCTTCTTCACCACCCGCCCCGTCGGCGGCGGCGCGGGTCTCGGTTTGTCGGTCGCGCACGGCATCATCACTGCGCTCGGTGGCCGCATCGAAGTCGAGACGGCGCCTGGCCAGGGCGCGGCGGTCCGCGTCTTCCTGCCCGTGGCTGCCTGAGCGGCAGGCGACACAGCCGCGCGTCTCCCCTACACTCGCGCGATGTCCAACCGCTGGCTGAAGCTCTGGTTCAGCATCGACGCGCCCGTGGATCGGCCGAGCTATTTCCTCAGCGGCGTGTTTCTCGCGGCCATCAAATACGCTGGCGACGCCGCCTTCGTCGCGCACTTCACCGGCAAGGTCTGGACGCCGATCGACTACTTCAACCCGGTCTGGTCGCTCCGGCAGAGCGCGGTGGGGAGCGACGCCGCCCGGCTGCTGGTGCCGATGGCCCTTTGGGCCCTTCCCTTCCTCTGGATCGGCGCCTCGATGAGCATGCGGCGCTCGGTGGACGCCGGCCGCTCGCCCTGGTCGGCGCTGCTCTTCTTCATCCCGGGGCTCAACTGGCTCTATCTCGCCAGCCTCTGCCTGAGCCCCTCGGTGCCGCCCGCTCACGCCTCCGCCGGCGCGGCCCTGGCGCAGCAGACCCAGCAGCGGCGGAGCTTCCAGAGCGCGCTCCTCGGCGTGCTCTCAGCGCTGCCGCTCGGTCTGCTCCTGGTGCTGCTGCAGGTCTACGGCCTGCAACGCTACGGGAGCGCGCTCTTCATCGGCGCGCCGTTCTGCATGGGCGCGACCGCCGGCTACTTCTTCAATCGCGATCTGCCGCGCAGCCCCTCGAGCAGCGCGAGCGTCGGAGCCCTGGCGGTGACCGTCGCCTGCGCCGCCACGCTGGCCGTCGCGCTCGAGGGGGCGATCTGCGTCGCCATGGCGCTGCCGCTCGGCGCGATCCTTGGCGCGCTCGGCGCCCAGCTTGGACGCGCCATCGCCCTGCACCGCGCGCTGGGCTGGCTCCTGGTTCTGCTCGCGGCGCTGCCGGCCGCCGCGGTGGCCGAGGGCAACGCGGCGCAGGGCGGCCTCCGCGAGGTGCTGAGCGTGGTCGAGGTGGACGCTCCGCCCGAGCGGATCTGGCAGCACGTGGTCAGCTTCCCCGACCTGCAGCCCCCGGACGAGTGGCTCTTCCGGCTCGGCGTGGCGGCCCCGCTGCGCGCTCGGCTCGAGGGCTCAGGGGTTGGCGCCGTGCGCCGCTGCGAGTTCACCACCGGGACCTTCGTCGAGCCGATCACCGCCTGGGAGGCGCCCTCCCGCCTCGCCTTCGACGTCGCCTCGCAGCCGGCGCCCATGCTCGAGCGGAGCCCCTGGCCCGGCCTGCACCCGCCGCACCTCGACACCGTCTTGCGCAGCCGGCGCGGCGAGTTCCGCCTGATCGCGCTGCCCGGCGGCCGCACGCGGCTCGAGGGGCGCACCTGGTACACGCTGCAGATCGACCCCGCGCCTTACTGGGCGCTCTTCAGCGACGCCTTCATCCACCGCATCCACGTGCGCGTGCTGAGGCACATCAAGGCGCTCGCGGAGCGTGGCTGAAAGAGGGCGGGCGACTAGAGCCACTTCTCTTGCCGGTACCACTCGACCGCCTTGCCGACGCCCGCGGCCCAGTCGGTCTGCGGCGCCCAGCCGAGCTCTTTGCGCGCGCCCTGGCCCGAGCAGACCCAGTGCTGCTGCTTGAGCTCGTTGACCTTGCCGAGGGTCAGCATCTGCGCGGTGTTGGTCAGCTTGCCCCAGAGCTGGCTGCCCGCGGCCGCCACCTTGATGACCCAGATGGGGAGGCCGACGCGGAGGAAGGCGCGCTTGCCCAGGGCCTTCTCGACCTCGGCCAGCGCCTCGCGCCAGTGGTAGACGGTGCCGTCCTCGACGAAGTAGGCGCGGCCGCTCGGCGTGTCCGAGAGGAGCGCCTGGACGCAGGCCGCGGCGCAATCTTCTCCGTAGATCATACTGAGTGTATTATTCCCATCACCGAGCAGCGGGAGCACGCCGCCCTGGATGCTGGTGAAGAACGCCAGGGTCTCGCGATCGCGAGGGCCGTAGATGAGCGGCGGCCTGATCACCGTGACGGGCAGCTTGTCCTTCAGGGCCAGCACGGCGCGCTCGGCGGCGAGCTTGCTGCGGCCGTAGTGGGTGACCGGGTGCGGCTCGGCGTCGTCGGGGACGGGCTTGCCGTCGCTCGAGGGGCCGATGGCGGCGAGCGAGCTCACGTAGACGAACCGCTTGAGGCCGGGCGCGTTTGCGAGCGCGGCGTCGAGCAGGTTCTGGGTGCCTTGGGTGTTGACCGCGAAGAACTCGGCCGGAGTCCGCGCCTTGACGAGGCCGGCGACGTGAACGACCCCGTCCACCCCTCGCATGGCCGGCCCGAGCGAGGCGACGTCCTCGATGGCGCCGGGCGCGAACTCGATGCCGGGCAGCTTCTCGAGCACCCGCTTGTCGCTCTTGGGCCGCACCAGCGCGCGCACGAGGTGGCCCTTGGCCGCGAGCTGCTCCGCCACGTACGAGCCAAGAAACCCAGAGCCGCCGGTCAGGAGGACGCGCATGGCGGCGCAATGTAGTCGATGCGCCGTGGGCTGCCAGGCAAATCCCGCGCCATGCGACGCGAGGCCGTGGCCGGCATCAGACAGCCGCAGTCTTGACGCATTGGTTCATCCCCTCTACACCAAGCGCGCATTTGCCTGCCGGGAGAGTCGGAAGAGTGGACATCGCGCTGATCGGTCTCGGCTGCCGCTTTCCCCGCGCACAAGACCCGCTCGCGTTCTGGGATCTCATCGCCTCGGGCGGGGTCACGTTCAGCAAGATTCCGGCGTCGCGCTGGAACCACGCGGCCTTCTTCGACACCGGGCTGCGCGCGGTGGACAAAGCGTACATCGACCGGGGCGCCTTCCTCGACGAGGGAGAGATCGAGCGCTTCGCCTCGCTGCACTACGGGCTCGCGCCGCGCCGGTTGCAGGTGACCGACCCGCAGCACCGGCTGCTGCTCGACGTCGTGCGCTGCACGCTGGCCGACGCGGGCTACGAGAAGCGGGCGTGGGCGCGCGACCGCGCTGGCGTCTTCATCGGCGCCAGCGTCAGCGAACACAAAGACCTGCTCCTGTCGCGGCTGCGCGCGCAGCAGATGTTCGACGGCGCCTGGGGCAGGAAGCCCGAGGGCGAGACCGCGCGGCTGCTGCAGGAAGCGCTGGTGCAGGACGTGGTGCCGGTGCGCGCCTTCAGCATCGCCGGCAACCTGCTCAACATGGCCGCGGCCACGGTGGCGCAGCAGTACGATCTGGGCGGGCCTGCGTTCTCGCTCGACGCGGCGTGCTCGTCGGCGCTGGTCGCGGTCCACCAAGCGGTGGTCAACCTCCGCGCGGGCCAGATCGATCTGGCGCTCGCGGGCGGCCTCTACCTGAACCTGTTGCCCGACAACCTGGTCGGGTTCTCGCGCATCGGCGCCATCTCGCGCAGCGGCGCGTGCAGGCCCTTCGACGCCCATGCCGACGGCTTCGTGATGGGCGAGGGCGTCGGCACCGTGCTGCTCAAGCGGCTCGACGACGCGCTCCGCGACGGCGACCGGGTGTACGCGGTGATCAAGGGGTCGGGGTGCAACAACGACGGCCGCAGCGAGGGGCCGATGACCCCGCGCCTCGGCGGACAGCTCGCGGCGCTCCGGCTCGCGTACCAGGACGCGAAGGTCTCCGCGACCAGCGTCGGCTACCTCGAGGCGCACGGGACGGCCACCACCGTCGGCGACGTGGTCGAGGTGAGCGCGCTGCGCCAGCTCTTCACCGAGCAGGGCTGGACCAGCGCGACCGGCGCCCGCACCGCGCTCGGATCGATCAAGGCGAACATCGGCCACACCATGAGCGCCGCCGGCATCGCGGGCCTGATCAAGGCGGCGCTGGCGCTGCACAACAAGACGCTGCCGCCGCAGCCCTCGGTGGACGAGGAGAACCCGAAGCTCGGGCTCTCTGCGCAGGGCGGCGACGCGGGGCCCTTCTTCCTCGCGAAGCGAGCGACGCCTTGGCACGCGAGCGGAGGGCCGCGCCGGGCGGGCATCAGCGCCTTTGGCTTCGGCGGGACCAACGCGCACGTGGTGCTGGAAGAGGCGCCCGAGCGGAAGCGCGCCGCGCGCAGCACTCCGCGGTCCGCTGCGCAAAAAGCGCGCGCCGAGCTCTTCCAGATCGCGGGCGCGCGCGCGTCGATCGTGGCCCGGCACGCGCGCGAGCTGCGGGCGGCGCTGCCCTCGCTCGAGCGCGACGCCGTCGCGTTCGCTGACCTCGCTTTCACTCTCACGCAGCGTGCTCATGGCGACGCGCGGCTTGCCTTGGTGGCCGACTCCTACGCACAGCTGGCCGAGCGGCTCGAAGCTGCCGCCGCTGCGCTCGAGGTGCGCGAGCCTGCGCGCAAAGGCACCGCCTCCCTCGAGGACGCGTACCAGGAGCCCGTCAAGAGCGCGCCGGCGCCGCTCGGGCCGGGGCTGCTCTTCGCGCAAGGTCCCTTCGCGGCCGAGGAGCGCAAGCTCGCCCTGCTCTTCCCCGGCCAGGGCGCGCAGCGCGTGGGACTCTTCGCCGAGGCCTACGGCGCGCTCCCCGCGTTCCGCCAGGCGCTCGACGAGCTCGACGACGCGCTCGGCCCCGAGCTGCACGCGGAGCTCGGCGGCACGCTGCGCAGCTTCTTGTTCCCGGCAAGGGCCGACGCGGAGGCCGCCCGGCGCCTCGAAGAGACGCACGTCTGCCAGCCCGCCATGGCCGCGGCCTCGCTCGCGCTCCACGCCGTGCTGCTCAAGCTCGGCGTCAAGGCCGACGTGCTCCTCGGCCACAGCCTGGGCGAGTTCTCCGCCGCGGCCGCCGCGGGGGTCCTGACGCCGGAAGAGTGCGTGCGCCTCGTCGCCCGGCGCGGGCTGGCCATGCGCGATCTGCCGCTGGCCGACCGCGGCGCGATGCTGAGCGCGGCCGCGGGCAGGAGCGCCGCCTCTGAGGCGATCGCCGGCATCGAAGGCGTCGTCATCGCCAACCTGAATCACCCGCAGCAGACGGTGATCTCGGGCGCCTCGGCGGCCATCGCGCGAGCCCTCACTGCGCTGGAAGCGCGCGGGATCGCCGTCACGCCGCTCGAGGTCTCGCACGCCTTCCACTCGCCGCTGATGGCGGGCGCGGCCACGGCCATGGCGCGGCTGCTCGCCGACCAGCCGCTGCGCTCGCCGGCCACGGCGCTGATCTCGGCCATCGACGTCGGCCTCTATCCGAGCGCGCCGGGACGCATCGCCGAGCTTTGGACCCGGCACGCCACGGCGCCGGTGGACTTCGCTGGCGCGCTGCAGTCCGCCGCGGCGCCCGCACCCGCCGGCGCAGGCGCGAGGCTCTGGCTCAACGTGGGCGCGGGCGGGCTGCTCGCGGGCTTCGCCAAGGCGACGCTCGAGGCAAGCGACCGCCTCGCGACCGCCGGGCTCGCCAGCCGCGACGAGGATGGGCTGGCGCAGCTCGCCTCGGCCGTGGGACTGCTCTGGGCCGCGGGCGTTCCGCTCGACGCGGCGCCGCTCTTCGAAGGGCGCGACGCCGCGCTCTGCACGCTGCCCCCGACCACGCTCGAGACCTGGCCGTACTGGGCCATCGAGAAGGCCAACAAGCCAGCAGCCCAGCCCATCGCCGTCGTGGCGGGCGAGGCCGCCCTGGCCCAGCGCGCGCCGCTCGCAGGGGCTGCACAGGCAGGAGAACCGATGGACCCGATGGTCGCGCTCTTCCGAGAGCAGGTCGCCCTCTTGCAGCAGCACGCCAAGGTCCTCGCCGAGCAGGCACAGGCGCTGGCGAATCGCGGAACCCCGCTCCCAGCGCTGCCCGGCGCGATCCAGCCCCAGGCGGCAATACCGGAGGCGCCGGTGGTCGCGAGCCAGCTTGCGCCGGCGCAATCGGCAGCAGCGCACGCGCCCGCCCCGGTCGAGCACAAGGTCGCCACGGCCGAAGTCGCGCACGCCATCGTCGGCTCGGTGGCGCGGATCAGCGCCTTCCCCGCGGAGGCCGTGAAGCTCTCGCAGACGCTCGCGGCGGACCTCGGCTTCGATTCGCTCATGACCGTCGAGCTCGACGCCGAGATCCAGAAGGCGTTCCCCACCGCCGGCGGAATCCCGCGCAGCATGCTCACGGCGGCAACGACCGTGCAGGACCTCGTCGATCACGTGGCCAAAGCGGTGGCCGCGCCGGTGCGTGAAGCCAGGCCGCGACCCGCGCTCCTCGCCGCCCTCTCCGCCCTGGCCGACGCGGGCCCAGAGCTCCTGCGCTTTGCCCCCCACGCCTCGCCGATCAAGGTCGCTCCCGGCGACGTCACGCTGCCGCGCGCGCTGCTGGTCACCCGCGATGCACTCGGCGTCGCCGAGGAGCTGGCGCGCAAGCTCTCGGCGCTGGGCCATGCGGTGGTGCTGGTCGAGCTCGGCGCGCCCTACGCTGGCCTCTCGCCGCTGTCCGGCGCGAAGGGCCAGGCCTACGCCTGCGGCTGGCCTGACGAGGACGCCTCGGCGCTCCTCTCACGGGCCTCTGAGCGGGTGGGGCCGATCGGCGGCGTGCTCCACCTCGCCTCCCTCGGCCGGGCCGGCACGGCAGAGCAGCTCCTCGAGACCGCCGAGCCCGAGGCCCCGGCTGGCGCCCTCGCTTCGTTCGCCGCGCCGCTCCTCTGGGCGCACCGGCTCGCGCGGGCCCAGGCCCAGGCGAGCGCGCAGGCGGCGGGCGGCGGCATGCTGGTGCTCGCCACCGCGCAAGGTGGACGGCTTGGCCTCGATGGCGCCGCCTCCGGTTTGCCCGTCGACGCCGCGCTGGCTGGATTCGCCAAGTCCCTCTCGCGCGAGCGGCCCGGCGAGCTGGTGAAGGTCGTCGATCTCGACGTGAATGACGGCGCCCCGGCGATGGCCAACGCGCTCCTGGCCGAGCTGCGCTCGGGGAACGCCACCGCCGAGGTCGGCTACCAGCGCGGCGCGCGCTTCGAGGTGGACTTCGGGGCCGCGCCGGCCGCTGCGCCGCTCGCGCTCGGGCCGGGCGATGTGGTCCTGGTCACGGGCGGCTCGCGTGGTCTCGGGGCGCGGCTGGCCGAGGCCGCGGCGCGCTCGGGAGCCGCCGTGATCATCACGGGCCGCTCGGCGAGGGACGCAAAGGCCGAGGCGACGCTCGCCGCCATCTACAAGGCCGGCGGCCGCGGTGAGTACGTGCAGTGGGACGTGACGACACCAGCCTCGAGCGCGCTCGACGCCGCGCGCGCCGCGCTCGGGCCGGTGACGGCGCTGGTGCACGCGGCCGGCATCGCCGAGGACGGGCCCGTCGGCAACAAGGACGACGCCACGGTCTTGCGCGTCCTGGCGCCGAAGCTGTCGGGCCTCGCCCACGCGCTCGCCGCCACCGAGGGCGACGCGCTTCGCCTGGCCGTGCTGGTCTCGTCCTGGTCGGGCCAGTTCGGCAACGCGGGCCAGACTGACTACGCGGCGGCCAACGCGGCCCTCTCGCGGCTGGCGACGCTCTTGCCCGCGCTGCGGCCCGGCCTGCGCGCGGTGGCGCTGCAGTACCCGCCTTGGGAGGGCACGGGGATGGTGGCCAACATCCCCTCTCTGGCCAGGCAGGCGCTGGCCGCGCAAGGCGTGCCGTTCATCGACGACGCGACGGGCGAGCGCGCCTTCCTCGCCGCGCTTGCCGGCGGAGCGCAGGGCGAGGTGCTGCTCGCCCTCTCGCGCCCGGCCCGACGCACGGCCCACCGCGCGCAGATCGAGCTCTCCCGCGCGCGCCACGTCTTCCTCGAGGACCACCAGCTCGCCGGCCAGCCCGTGCTGCCGCTCGCCTCGGCCCTGGACCTGCTCGCCACGGCCGCCGTGGACGCCGCCGGCCGCTCTGGGAGCGCTCCATCGCTCTTGGTGCGCGACTTCCAGCTCAAGGCGCCGGTGCGCATCTCCGAGTCGGCCTTGCTCACCCTGACCGCCACGGGCGAGGCGCGCGCCTCCTCCGAGCTCGCGCTCGCGCTCACCGTCTCGCAGCCAGGCTCCGGACCGCGCGCCTTCTCGCGGCCGCCTTCCTACGTCGGCTTCGCCACGGTCGGCGGCGACGTCGCCTCGGCGCTGGCGTCGGCCTCGCCCGCTGCGGCGCCGGATCTGGGCGGCCCCGGCCAGGATCCCGCGCTGCCGCTGCCGCTCGAGGAGTTCTACGCCAGCTACACCTTTCATGGCCCGCGCCTGCAGGGCATCGCCGCCATCGAGCAGCTCACGCCGTCGGGGATCGTCGGCTGGGTGAAGACCAGCAAGCCCTCCGACTGGATCCGCGATTCGACCCGCGAGCGCTGGACGGTCGACCCGCTCACCATCGACGCCGCGCTGCAGCTCGCCGGCTACTGGGCCTGGGTCAACTTGAAGCGCGCCGGCTTCCCGGTGGCCATCGAGGAGTACATCCAGCGCGAGCCGTTCGGCGAGGGCCTCGTGCGCGTCTCCCTGACCCTCGAGCAGGCGCAGGGCGACCTGGTCCGCGGCGCCCTCGTCTTCCAGGGCAAGGACGGGCGGGTCATCGCCATCGCGCGCGGCGTCGCGGGCGAGTTCAAGCACCGGGACCCTCGCTTCCTCAAGGCGCGCGGCCTCGCCGCCGAGCCCGACGAGGTGGAGGCCGTCAGGGTCGCCTCGCCTCCCGAGCCCGCTCCCGCGCCGGTCCGCGGCGAACAGGCAAATTCGATAACGGCTGCTCCGAGCACGCCCTCGACCATTGACGAAGCAACTTATCGAATCGACCAGTTCCCAGAGGTGCAGGAGCTCGAGCAGCGCCTCGGCCTCGCCGCCGCCTTCGGCCTGAAGAACCCCTACTTCAACGTCCACGAGCGCGTCACCAATGACACCTCCGTCATCGGCGGCCGCACCATGATCAACTGGTCGAGCTACAACTACCTGGGCCTCTCCGGCGACCCGCACGTCACCCGGGCCGCGCAGGACGCCGCCGAGCGCTACGGGACGTCGGTCAGCGCCAGCCGCGTCGCCAGCGGCGAGAAGCCGCTCCACCAGAAGCTCGAGGCCGAGCTCTCGTCATTCCTTGGCACCGAAGACAGCATCGTCATGGTCTCGGGCCACGGCGCCTTCGTCACCACCATCGGCCACATCGTGGGCCCAGGCGATCTGATCTTGCACGACTCGCTGGCGCACGACTGCATCATGGGCGGCGCGAAGCTCTCCGGCGCCAAGCGGCGGCCCTTCCCGCACAGCGACTTCGCCGCGCTCGACAGGCAGCTCGCCCAGCTGCGGCCCCATTATCGACGCGTGCTGATCGCGGTGGAGGGCGTCTACTCGATGGACGGCGACATCACGCCGTTGCCGAAATTTATCGAATTGAAGAAGAAGTACGGCGCGCTGTTGCTGGTGGACGAGGCCCACTCGATCGGCGTCCTCGGCGCCACCGGACGTGGAGTCGGCGAGCACTTCGGCGTCGATCGCAAAGACGTCGACCTCTGGATGGGGACTTTTTCGAAGTCGTTCGCCTCCTGCGGCGGCTATGTCGCCGGCTCGAAGGCGCTGGTGCAGTACCTCAAGTACACGGCGCCGGGCTTCGTCTATTCGGTCGGCATCACGCCCGCCAACGCCGCTGCCGCGCTCGAGGCGTGCAAGCAGATCCAGCTGCACCCGGAGAGGGTGAAGCGCCTGCACGAGCGCGCCCGCTTGTTCACCAGGCTCGCGCGCGAGAAGGGCATCGACACCGGCATGAGCGAGGGCAGCGCGGTGGTGCCGGCCATCATCGGCAACTCGCTGCACAGCCTGCAGCTGAGCGAGAACCTGCGCCTGCGCGGCATCAACGTGCAGCCGATCATGTACCCGGCGGTCGAGGAGAACGCGGCACGGCTGCGGTTCTTCGTGACGTCCACGCACAGCGAGCAGCAGATCCGCGAGACGGTGCAGGTGCTGGCGGAAGAGCTGGCCAAGGTGCGCGCGGAGGGGTCAGAGCTGCAGACGGGGTCCCTCTAAGGGCAAAAGGCTTGAAAGCTTCTGGGGCGCTCCGCGGGCTGGAGAGCGCCCGCTCCGCTTGTACAAAGGGGCTCCCGCCCCCTCGTATCACTCCCCCGAAAAGACCTATTGGAGGGAACCCTGCGGGTTCCCCTCAGCCAGCACGCTGTCTGAGCCTCCCTTCCGCCACGGCCGGACTCCCGGCCGGGCCGCGCCGTGCGCGTCCTGGAGTGGGGAACGAATTTCCGGGCAAAAGTACTAGATTGCGGCGATGAGCCACGCCGACCTTTTTGCTCGCGCCGCAGCGATAGCTTCCCGCTATCGAGATTCGATTTCCGATAGGCCCGTCGGAGCGACGGCCACTCTGGAGTCGCTGCGCGCCTCGCTCGCCGCACCGCTCGCCGACGAGGGCGTTCCGGCGGCGCAAGTGATCGACGAGCTGGCGCGCGGGGCCGAGGGTGGGCTCATCGCCAACGCCGGGCCGCGGTATTTTGGCTTCGTCATCGGCGGCAGCTCGCCGGCCAGCGTGGCGGCCGACTTCCTGACCAGCGCCTGGGACCAGAACAGCGGCCTGTACGCGACGGGGCCCGCGCAGGCCGTCTGCGAAGAGGTGTCCGCGGTCTGGCTCTCCGACCTCCTGGGCCTCCCAGCGACGGCGAGCGTCGGGTTCGTCACCGGCTGCCAGATGGCCAACTTCACCGCGCTGGCCGCCGCCCGGCACGAGGTGCTCCGCCGGGCAGGCTGGAACGTCGAGGACGACGGACTGACCGGCGCGCCGGAGGTGCACGTCGTCGCCGGAGAGGAAGCGCACGTGACCATCTTTCGCGCGCTCCGCTTCCTCGGGATGGGCAACCGCAAGGTGGTGCGCGTCCCCGCCGACGCGCAGGGCCGGATGCGGGCCGACGAGCTCGCGCGCGCCCTCGAGCGGCTGCGCGGCCCGACCATCGTCTGCGCGCAGGCGGGCAACGTGAACACGGGCGCGGTCGATCCGCTGGGCGAGATCGCCGCGCTCGCGCACGACCGCGGCGCGTGGCTGCACGTGGACGGCGCCTTCGGCCTCTGGGCGCAAGCGAGCAAGAAGCTCCGCCACCTCACCGCCGGGGCGGAGCTGGCCGACTCGTGGGCCACCGACGCGCACAAGTGGCTGAACGTGCCGTACGACTCGGGCCTGGTCGCGGTGGCGCACCCCGCGGCGCACCGGGCCGCGATGGCCGCGGTCGCGCCCTACCTGGTCCAGTCGGCGCCGGTCTCGCGCGGCGTGCTGGAGGCGGCCGGCGCAGCGAGCGGTCGCGACGCCGTCGATTGGGTCCCCGAGTTCTCCCGCCGCGCGCGCGGCTTCACCGTCTACGCGGCGCTGCGGGCGCTGGGCCGGCGCGGGGTGGAAGCGCTCGTCGATCGCGCTTGCGCGCACGCCGCCTCGTTCGCGGACCGGCTGCGAGGCGCGCCCGGCGTCGAGGTGCTCAACGAGGTGGTCTTGAACCAGGTGCTGGTGCGCTTCACGCCACCGAGCGGCGACGCCGACGCCTTCACCCGCGCCGTCGTGGCCGGCGTCCAGCAAGAGGGAACGTGCTGGCTCGCCGGCAGCGTCTGGAAGGGCAAGGCCGTGATGCGCATCTCGGTGTCGGGCGAGGACACCACCGAGCAGGACGTCGAGCGCTCCGCGGCCGCCATCTTGCGCGTGGCCGGGAAAGCCTCGGCTGCCTGACCGGGAAAGACCGGAGCCATACCCGTAGAGTGGAGGGCTTGATTCCTTACCCTGCAATCCCGGATACTCGGCGTCATGCCGAATCACCGCCCCCGCGTCCTGGCGCTCGCCGCCATCCTTCCGCTCTTCGTCCTCAGCGCCGCCAGCCCCGCCCGCGCCTTCCCAGGAGTCGGCCCCAAGGTCACCTGGGTCGATCTGTACGGAGGCTGGGCCAGCCAGAACGGCGGCCACCTCTACGCGCGCGTGCACACGGGCGCGCCGCCCCCGGCCGACACCGCGCACGAGAACAGCGCCGAGAAGTTCCTCCACTCCGTCGAGCAGCTCGAGCTCGACGCGGCCAAGGGCGCGACCGTCGCCATCGTCATCCAGGGCGTGCAGGGCAACTTCAAGGCCACCGCCGACGACCACGGCTTCATCGACTTCAAGCTGCCCCACGCCATGCGCGGGCCGCTCAACAAGGTCACCATGACCTTGCTGCCGTCCAAGGCGTTCAAGACCTCGGCCGCGACCTACCTCGTGCCGGTTTGGAACGACCGGGCCGGCCAGGTCGGCGTCCTCTCCGACGTCGATGATACCCTCACCGACAGCGACATCCCGCACAAGCTGGTCGCGGGCTATCGCACGCTCTTCCACAGCGCCTACGACGTGAAGGTGTTCGAGGGCGCGGGCAAAGCGCTGACGCTCCTCACCGCGCCGGTGAAGGGCTTCCCCGTGCGGCCGCTCTTCTTCCTCACCGGCAGCCCCTGGAACCTGCACACCCGCATCGCCAGCGCCTTCAGCATGCACGGCGTCCCCAAGGGCGCCTTCGTGCTCCGCCGCTTCTCCAAGGAGTCGATGAAGGCCTACGACTTCAAGCACCCCCACCTGCAAGAGATCTTCGCCATGTTCCCGCAGACCAAGTGGGTCCTCTTCGGCGACACCGGCGAGCAGGATCCCGAGGTGTATCTGCAGATGAGCAAGGAGAAGCCGGCGCAGGTCGAGCACATCTACATCCACAACGTCGCCACCGCCCACCAGGACCCGGCCGGCGCGCGCTTCGGCTGGACCAACGCGGCG
This sequence comes from Myxococcales bacterium, assembly GCA_038231075.1. Taxonomy (GTDB): domain Bacteria; phylum Myxococcota; class Myxococcia; order Myxococcales; family 40CM-4-68-19; genus JBBRMA01. The sequence continues at coordinate 13,027 of JBBRMA010000047.1, forward strand.
GGCGCGGCGCAGCGCATGACCGTGTTCGACAACTGGACCTCGCTGCCCGCCGACCTGGAGCAGCACGGCTACGTCTTCGGCCACGCCGCCGCCGCCGGGCTGCAGAAGACCGGTACCCACTAGTCCCGGCCGGGCCGCCCTTAGCGGCTGAGGCCGGTGCGAACTTCGGAGCAGCGGCACCAGGCGAGCGCTACACGCAGCTGCCATTCCGAGGCCCGGGCGCGAGAGCTCCCGGGCCTTGTTGCTTCGGGGCTCAGCCCTTGCGCTGCTTGAGCTTCTCGACCGCGGCGCGGATGCGCTCCTGGCCGCCTGCCGAGAACCAGGTCGCGACCCAGCCGTCGGCCTGCAGGCCGCTCCCAGCGCGGATGGCCTCGAGCGCCGGCCTGCGCAGCGACTCCTTGATTTGCCGATACGAAGTCGGCGCGATGGCGGCGAGCTCGCGCGCCTTGGCGAGCGCGCGGACCTCGAGCGAGGCGGCAGGGACCACCTCGTGCACGAGGCCGACCTTGAGCGCCTCCTGCGGCTCGAAGAGCCGTCCCTCGAGGGCGATGGGCAACAGCGACGAGGCCGGCACCTGGCAGCGCAGCGTCTCGACGACGACGGGCGGCAGGCCGATGCCGAGCTGCGCCTCGTTGAGCCCGATGCGGCACGCGGCGTCGGTGATGACGCGATAGTCGGCCTGCAGCGCCAGCACGCACCCGCCGGCGATGGCGTGCCCGTTGACCGCCGCGACCACCGGCAGCGGCAGCTCGAAGAGGCGCTGCATCGAGGCGCTGAAGCCGTCGATGAACGACTTCATGCCGGCGCGCTCCAGCGTCAGGAGCGCTGGCAGGTCGAGGCCCGCCGAGAAGAAACCTTGGTGGCCGGTGATCACCAGCGCCCGCGCGTCGCCCAGCTCGCCGAGCAGCGCGCCCAGCCGCTCGAGGAAGGCGGCGTTGATGGCGTTGGCCTTGCCGGCCTGGATGCGGAGCAGCGCGACTTCACCGTCTCGGTGCAGTTCCATCGCGCTCCCCTATCACAAACAATCAGGCCTGATTGTTTCCCGGGCGCACCGTGCCGACATAGACGAAGGCGGTGCCGAACAAGAGCGGCGTCGCGGTGCGCGCGGCGAACGAGCCGGCCTCGTCCATCAGCGAGAGGAAGCGATCTCCGGCGGGGAAGGCGGCGGCGGTCCGCGGCAGGTACTCGTACGCGGCGCGGTTTCCCGTGAGCAGTCCGCCCAGGGCCGGCATCGCGACGCGGCTGTAGGCGCGAAAGAGCGCGCCGAAGAGGCCGCGCGGCTGACCGAACTCGAGGACCACCACGCGCCCGCCGGGCCGCACCACGCGCGCAAGCTCGCGCAGGCAAGCCACCGGGTCGTCCACGTTGCGGATGCCGAAGGCGATCGAGGCGACGTCGAACGCGCCCGGCGCGAACGGCAGCGCGAGCGCGTCGGCCACCTGGAACTCCACGGGCAGGCCCGCCTTGCGCGCCTTTGCCGGAGCGGGCACCAGCATCTCGGCGCAGAAGTCGGTGCCGACCACCTCGCCGCTCTGGCCGACCGCGCGCTTGAACTCGAGCGCGAGATCGCCGGTTCCGGTCGCGCAGTCGATCACCCGCTGCCCTGGCTTGACCGCTGACAGCCGCACCGCCGCGCGCCGCCAGCGGCCATGCACGCCGAGCGAGAGCACCTGGTTGGCCGCGTCGTACTTGGGCGCGATCGACGCAAACATCCGCTGCACTTCGACGCTCACCGCGCCTCCAATGCCAATGAACGTTCATCCAGGTCTGGCCGCCAGAGCTCGCGGCCAAGCGCGGGCAGCAGCACGGCCAGCCTCCGCGCCAGCTCCTCGAGGTCGCCCGGCAGGAGCGCCTGCGCGCCGTCGCAGAGCGCCTCCTCGGGACGGGCGTGGACCTCGACGAGCAGGCCATCGGCCCCGGCGGCGGCCGCGGCCAGCGAGAGCGGGATCACCAGCTCGCGGCGCCCTGCGGCATGCGACGGATCGACGATCACCGGCAGGCGCGTCCTCTGCTTCGCCAGCGCCACCGCGCCCAGATCGAGCGTGTTGCGCGTGGCGGTCTCGAAGGTGCGGATGCCGCGCTCGCAGAGGATGACCTGCTCGTTGCCACCGTCGAGCAGGTACTCGGCCGCGAGCAGCCACTCGTCGATGGTGGCGGCGAAGCCGCGCTTGAGCAGCACGGGCCTGCGCAGCCGGCCGAGCGCCTTGAGCAGCGCGAAGTTCTGCATGTTCCGCGCGCCCACTTGCAGGACGTCGATGCCCTCGAAGAGCGGCAGATCGTTCGCGTCCACGACCTCGCTGATGCTGAGCAGGCCCTGGCGCCGGGCGGCCTGTTGCAAGAGGACGAGCCCTTCGCCCCCGAGCCCTTGGAATGCGTAGGGGCTGGAGCGCGGCTTGAAGGCGCCGCCGCGCAAGATGGCGCAGCCGCTGGCGGCCACCGCGCGCGCAGCGGCCTCCAGCGGCGCCGGCCCCTCGACCGCGCAGGGTCCGGCCATGAGGACGAACGGGCCGCCGATCGCGACCTCTCCGCGAGGCCCGCGCAGCAGCACGGGCCTCGTCCGCGCTCCTTCGGTCCGCTGCCCGCGCCCTGCGTCATCGGGCGCCCTGGCTCTTCCGATCCCCACTGTGCCTCCGGGGCCTTTCGCCGCAACCTGTGGCGCCGCCAGAGCCGCGCCGCTATCTGCCTTCTGAGCTTTCAGAACTTTCTGAACGTTCATGTTATGTAGGGGCCGAGCCGGGAAAGCAAGCGGCCCCGCGGACGAGGCGACGAATGGCAGACCACCTCGCTCAGCCACTGGAGAGCGCATCGGTCCTGGGGCCGGTTGCGCCCCTCGCCATCGGCTTGCGGGTGGAGCTTCCGCGCGCGCCGTCCCTCGCGCACCACCCTGCCCGCTTCTTCTTTGGCTGCTCCTCGGCAGGCACGAGCGTGCTCGCGCAGGGAGAGGTGCTGCGCCGGGAGGCCTCGGGCGCCGGCGTCGACCGGCTGCTGCGCTCGCTGTCCCGGCCCGATCAGATCGAGTGGCTCGACGAGGGCGCAGACCCGCCCGGGCCGTGGCTCGCTGCGATCGCTTTCGACGCGCTCGCGCCGCTCGGGCCGGAGTGGGCGGGCTTTGCGCCGGCGCGCTTCATCCTGCCCTCCCTCCTCGCCTGGTCCGAGCGTGGCCGCCACTTCGCGGCCGCGTTCACGGCGGCGACGCACGGCGAGTCGCGCGCGTCGCTCTGGTCCAGGCTCGAGGCCCTGCGCCGCTCCGTTGCCGCGCAGCCCGAGGAGGCCCTGGCCCCGCTCGTCTCCAGGGCCCCTGCCTTCGAGGCACAGCTCACCGCGCGGGCCCGCGCCGATTGGGACAAGCTGGTCGCCTCCGCCCTCGAGGCGATCGACTCCGGGGAGCTCTCGAAGGTGGTGGTGGCGCGCGCGCTGGACCTCACCGCCACCGCGCCGATCGACGCGGCCGCGCTGGTCCGCGCGCTGGCCTCGCGACATCCGACCTGCCGCGCATTCATGCTCGAGGGCGACGGCGGCGCGCACTTCGTCGGCGCGACGCCCGAGCTCCTCTGCAGCTTGAACGGCCGCGACCTGCGCACCGAAGCAGTGGCCGGCTCGGCGCCCCCCGCCGAGGCGTCGCAGCTCCTCGGCCGCCCGAAAGATCTGCGCGAGCATCGCTGGGTCGTCGATCACCTCGTGCGCGGGCTCGCCCCCATCTCGGAGTCCGTCTCGCTCCCGCCAGGCCCCGGCCTCCGCGTGCTCGCGAACGTCGCACACCTCGTCACTCCGCTCGCGGCTCGCCTGCGGGCGGGCGCGGGACCTGCCGACGTCATCGCCGCGCTCCACCCCACTCCCGCCGTCTGCGGCGAGCCCGCCGAGCCGGCGCGCCGCTTCCTCGCGCGCCACGAGCGCTTCTCGCGCGGGCTCTACGCGGGCCTCGTCGGCCTGGTCGGCGAGCGCCGCACCGAGCTCTGCGTCGCCCTGCGCTGCGCCCTGGTCCGGGGCCCCTCGGTTCGCGCCTTCGCCGGAGCGGGCCTCGTCCGAGGGTCGGTCGCCGCCGACGAGCTGCGCGAGACCACGTTGAAGAGCGCAGCGCTCCTGGACGCGCTGGCCGCGGCCGGCACCACCTTCGAGCGCCCCTCTTGAGCGCGCACGCGAACTTCAACGCGCTCTGGGCCGCGGCAGTCGCAGAAGAGCTGCAGCGCGCAGGCGTCCTGCACGCCTTCATCTGCCCGGGCTCACGCTCGGCCCCGCTGGCCCTGGCCCTTTACAAACAGTCAGGACTGTTTGTTCACACCGTGCTCGACGAGCGGAGCGCCGCCTTCGCCGCGCTCGGCGCCGCCAAGGCCTCGGGCCGGCCGGCGTTGGTCCTCGCCACCTCGGGCACCGCGGGCGCGCACTTCTATCCGGCGGTCCTCGAGGCCGAGGCGAGCGGCGTCCCGCTCGTGCTGCTGACCGCCGATCGGCCGCCCGAGCTGCACGGCTTTGGGGCGCCGCAGACGATCGATCAGCAGCACTTGTTCGGCGGCCACGTCCGCTGCTTCGCCGACCTGGGCGCGCCGGAGCCGACCGAGGCGGCGCTCCTCCATTTACGATCAGTCCTGACTGTTTGTTTGTCGCGCGCCCTCGCCCCCCGTCGCGGGCCGGTCCACCTGAACGCCCCCTTTCGAGAGCCGCTCGCCCCCACTCCGGGCCCGCTCCCGGAGGGCCTCTCCGCGCGCGCCCGGGGAGCGGCGGGTCCGCTGCTGCAGCTGGCGGCCGTGGAAACAAACATTCAGTCCAGCCTGCTTGTTTCTCTAGCCGCCGAGCTGGCGCGCCGGCCACGCGGGGTCATCGTCTGCGGTCCGCGCGATGCCGAGGATGACCTGCCGAAGGCCCTCATCGAGCTGGCGGCGGCGACCGGGTACGCCCTGCTCGCCGATGCCGCGAGCGGCGTGCGCGCAACCAGTAGCCTTGCCATCACCTGCGCCGATCTGATCCTGCGCCACGAGGGCCGGGCCGCGGCGCTCCGCCCGGATGCCGTGCTGCGCTTTGGCGGCGCCCCCAGCTCGAAGGTGCTGCAGGGCTGGCTCGACGCGGCGCAGGCGTACACGGTGCTCTTCACTGACGGCCCCCTCATCGACCCTGCGCACGCGGCGTCGATCGCGATTCCAGAATCTGCCTGCGCGCCGCTCGCCACGGCCTTGCGCGCGCGCGACGTGGAGCCGGGCGGGCTCGCGCAGTCTTTTGCCGCCGCTCAGGCCCAGGTGGGCTCGGCGCTCGAGGGCGCGTTCGCCAAGGACGCTGCGCTGACCGAGCCGCGCGTCGCCCGCGAGCTCGGGGCCGCCCTGCCTCCAGGGTCGCAGCTGTTCGTGTCGAGCAGCATGCCGATCCGCGATCTGGACGCGTTTGGCGGCTCGTTGCCAGGCGTCCGGGTCCTGGCCAGCCGCGGCGTCAACGGCATCGACGGAATCATCTCGACCGCGCTGGGCGCGGCTTTGGCGACCGAGCGACCCACCGCCGTCTTCCTCGGCGACGTCGCGTTCCTGCACGATCTCGGGGGCCTCATCGCCGCCCGCCGGCTCGGGGCTCCTCTCGTGCTGCTGGTCATCAACAACGATGGGGGAGGCATCTTCCACTTCCTGCCCGTCGCGCAGCAGGCCGACGCCGAGTCTTTCGAGGCGCTCTTCGGCACTCCGCACGGGATCGAGCTGGCGGCCGCGGCCTCGCTCGCCGGCGCCGAGCTGCACCGGCCGACCAACCCAGCCGAGCTGCGCGCCGCCCTCCGCGAATCCCTCGGACGCGGGCTTCACCTCATCGAGGTGCGAACGAACCGGCGCGAGAACGTGGCCCGCCACCGCGCGCTGCAAGAGAGCGCGTGGGCGGCGCTCGAGGAGGCCTCGTGAGCGTCCGGCTGTCGAGCGAGCGCTGGGGCGATGGCCCGCTGCCCGCGGTGCTCCTGCACGGCTTCACGGGCAGCGCCGCCTCCTTCGATCACCTGCGCAAGCTGCTCTCGCCCGCGCTCAGCGTGGTCGCGCTCAATCTGCCCGGACACGGCGGCTCGCCCGTCGCGGTCAATGGCGGCAGCGCTTGGGAAGCAACCGTCGACTCGGTGGCGACGTCGCTCGCCCGCGCCCACGGCGGCCCGGCGCACCTGATCGGCTATTCGATGGGCGCGCGCGTCGCGCTCGCGGTGGCGCTCCGCCATCCCGAGCTGGTGCGCACCCTGGTCCTGGAGAGCGGCACCGCGGGGATCCGCGCGGCGCCGCTCCGCGCCGAGCGCGTGGCGCAAGACGAGGCGCTGGCGCAGCTGCTCGAGCGCGAGGGCGTCCCTGCCTTCGTCGCCCGCTGGGAAGAGACCACGGTGCTCGCGGAGCTGCGCAAGTTACCAGCAGACCTGATCGTAAGTTTGCGCGCGCGCCGGCTTGCCCAGAGCGCGGCCGGCCTGGCCTGGTCGCTGCGGATGCTCGGCGCCGGCGCGCAACCAGATCTGTGGCCGGCGCTCCGCTCGCTGCGAGCGCGGACCTTGCTCCTCCACGGCGCCAAGGACGACAAGTTCCGCGCGCTCGCAGAGAAGATGGCCCTGCGCATTCCCGACGCGACGCTGCGCGAGATCCGCGGCGCGGGGCACTCACCAAATCTCGAGAGGCCGGCGCTCTACGCTGCCGCGCTGCTCGACTTCGTCGCCGCGGCGCAGTCCGCGACCGCGCCCACCTTGCAGATCTCGCCCGGGAGCCAGCCGTGAAGCCGACAGAGACGATCAAGCCTGACTGGAAGCAGGTCCGCGCCTTCGAGGACATCCTCTACGAAAAGTGGGACGGCATCGCCAAGGTCACCATCAACCGGCCCGAGGTGCGCAACGCCTTCCGGCCGCAGACGCTCTTCGAGCTGGCCTGGGCCTTCAACGACGCGCGCGAGGACGCGGAGGTCGGCGTCGTCATCCTCACCGGCAAGGGCGACAAGGCCTTCTGCTCGGGCGGCGACCAGCGCATCCGCGGCAAGGAAGGCTACGTCGGCAAGGACGGCGTCCCGCGGCTCAACGTGCTCGATCTGCAGAAGCAGATCCGCTCGCTTCCCAAGCCCGTGGTCGCGATGGTCGCCGGCTACGCCATCGGCGGCGGCCACGTGCTGCACGTCGTCTGCGACTTGACCATCGCCGCCGACAACGCGCGCTTCGGCCAGACGGGCCCGCGCGTCGGCAGCTTCGACGGCGGCTTTGGCGCCAGCTACCTCGCCTCCATCATCGGCCAGAAGAAGGCGCGCGAGATCTGGTTCCTCTGCCGGCAGTACGACGCCGCGCAGGCCAAGGAGATGGGCCTCGTCAACACCGTGGTGCCGCTCGCCGACCTGGAGCAGGAGACGCTGCGCTGGTGCCAGGAGATGCTCGCGCTCTCGCCGCTGGCGCTGCGCCTCTTGAAGTCGTCGTTCAATGCCGGTCTCGACGGACAGGCCGGAGTGCAGGAGCTGGCGGGCAACGCGACGCTGCTCTTCTACATGACCGAAGAGGCCAGGGAAGGCCGCGACGCCTACGTCGAGAAGCGCAAGGCCAACTTCAAGAAGTTCCCGCGCAGACCCTAGAGTTGCCAATGAATCGCGGACGAATTCTTGCTATCGCCATCCGGCCGCGCACCTTGAGTTGCGCGGTGGTGCCGGTGCTCGTGGCGACCGCGCTGGCCGCGGCCCACGGCTCGCTGCGCCTGCTGGCCGCGCTGGCTTCTTTAGTTGCTTCCCTCTTGATTCAAATCGCCACCAACCTGGTCAATGACTATGCCGATCACGAGCGCGGGGCCGACACCGCCCTGCGCCTGGGCCCGCAGCGGGTCACGCAGAGCGGGCTGCTCGACGCGCGCTCGGTGAAGCGCTGGGCCGCTCTCTCCTTCGCGCTCGCGGTCATCCCCGGAGCCTATCTGGTGTGGCTCGGCGGCTGGCCGATCCTGGCTCTGGGGCTGCTCTCGTTTGCCTCTGGATATGCCTATACGGCGGGTCCCTATCCGCTCGGCTATCACGGCCTCGGCGACGTCTTCGTCCTGGTCTTCTTCGGGTTCGTCGCCACCCTCGGCTCCTATTGGGTGCAGGCGCACGCGCTCCCCGCCGCGCTCTGGCTCGCGGCGGTGCCGGTCGGCTGTCTCGCCACGGCGATCCTGGCGGTGAACAACCTCCGCGACGCGCCCACCGACGTCGTCGCCGGCAAGCGAACCCTCGCGGTGCGGCTCGGGATCAGGGCCGCCAAAACCGAGTACCTCGCGCTCCTGGCGGCGTCCTTTCTGGCTCCCGCGCTGCTGGTCGCCCTCGGCTGGGCGCGGCCATGGGCGTTGCTTCCGCTCCTGGCAATTCCGCTCGCGGTCCGGCCGCTGCGGCTGGTCTTGACCGCCACCGGCCGGCCGCTCAACGAGGCGCTCGCGGGCACCGCGAGGCTCCACCTGGTGGTCGGCGCGCTCTTCGCCGTCGGGCTCTTCGTCTGAGCCGGCTGCGCCTGACGGTCTCGCCCTATGCGCTGCGCCTCGCTGCGCCGCTGCAGACCGCGCACGGCGCGCTGGAGGAGCGGCGCGGCTTTGCCCTTCGCCTCGAGGACGAGTCGGGCCTCGCGGGCCTCGGCGAGGCCGCGCCCCTGCCGTCGTTTGGCACCGAATCCCTGGCGGAGGCCGAGGCCGTGCTGTCGGCCGCGGCGCCCCTCCTGGCGCAGGTAGATGGCCATTCACTTTCGGCGATCGAGGAGGCGCTCGACGGGATCGCGCCGCTCGAGAAGGCGCCCGCGGCGCGCTGCGGCCTGGAGCAGGCGCTGCTCGATCTGCTCGCCCGGCGCGAGGGGGTGCCGCTGCGACGCTTGCTGAACCCCGACGCGCTCGGCGAGATCGCGGTCTCGGCGCTGCTCACCAAGCGGGAGCCGCAGGCCCTCGCCGAGGAGGCCCTGGGGCTGGTCGCGGCCGGGTTCGAGAGCTTCAAGCTGAAGGTGGCGGGCTGCCCCCTTGCCGAGGACGTCGCGCGGCTCGAGGCGCTGCGGACCGCCCTGGGCGCGGCTCCGCGCGTGCGCATCGACGCCAACGGGGGCTGGACAGAGGCGCGCGCGCGAGAGGCACTGCGGGCCTTGGCGCCCTTTGCGCTCGAGCTCTGCGAGCAGCCCGTCGCGCCCGGCGAGCCCGCTGCCTGGTCGCGCCTGCGCGAGCTCGGGATCCCGCTGGCCGCCGACGAGTCGGTGCCTTTCGCCGACGAGCTGCGCGCGCTCTTGGCGGCCCGCGCCCTCGACGCCGTGGTCTTGAAGCCCCAGGTCCTCGGCGGGCTTCTGCGGGCGCTGCGCATCGCCGGCCTCGCGCGGGCCTCTGGCGCCGCGCCCTACGTCACCACTTCGCTCGAGGGACGGATCGGCCGTGCCGGGGCTGCCGAGCTGGCCGCGGCGCTCGGCGACACGCGCTTCGCACACGGCCTCGAGACCGGCCGGTTGCTCGCCGAGGATCTGAGCCTGCTCCCACGCAACGGCGCGGCCGGGTTCACCGCGGTTGTCGCCGTCGAGCCGACCGAGCGCGCTCAACAGGGCGGCCGCTGGCAGCTGTCGCCCGCGCCGGGCCTCGATGTTGAACGGCCCTCTCCAATCACCGCCGCAGGCGTCGAGTGCGCGATCGCCCGGCAGGCGCGCGAACGTCCGGCTGCGCCGGCGCTGTACTGGCGCGGCGGCGCGGTCAGCTACCTGGAGTTCGATCGGCTCGTCCGCCGCTTCTCGGGCGGCCTGCGCGCGCTGGGCGTCCATCCCGGGGATCGGGTCGCCCTGCTCGCCGATGCCTCGCCCGAGGCCGCGGCGCTCTGCTTCGCGGCCGCGCGTGTGGGCGCCCCCCTGGCGCTGCTCAACACCAGGTTGACCGCCCGCGAGCTCGCGCCGCAGCTCGCGCGCATCTCGCCGCGCCTCTTCCTGGCGACCGCTGCGCTGCTCGAGCGGCTGCCAGGCGCGATCGGCCTGGAGGCGTTCGCGGCGGGCGCGGGCCCCCTCGAGGAGACCAGCGGCTCGCTGGCGCCCTCGCGGGTGCAGACGCTAATCTTCACCTCGGGCACCACCGGACAGCCGAAGGCGGTGCAGCTGACCGCGGGCGCGCACCTCGCCAGCGCGCGGGCCGCGAAGGCCCTGCTGCAGCTCGACTCGACGACGCGCTGGCTCTGCACGTTGCCCCTCTTTCACGTCGGCGGCCTCGCCATCCTCCAGCGCTGCGCGTTGGTCGGGGGCGCCGCCGTGCTGCACGAGCGCTTCGACGCCGCGGCCGCCGCCGGCGCGGTCGCGAGCGGACAGGTCACGCACGCGAGCCTCGTCGCCACCACCCTGCAGCGCCTGCTTGACGCCAGCTCAGCGGCCGCCCCGGAGTCGCTGCGCGCCTTTCTCGTCGGCGGCGGCCCCACTCCCGCTCATCTGCTGCGCCGCGCGCGCGCCGCCGGCTTCCCCGTGCTGCAGACCTACGGCCTCACCGAGGCGGGCTCGCACGTCACCTGTGAGCGGCCCGGCGACGCCGATGGCCAGACCGCGGGCGCACCGATTCCCGGCACCGAGCTCCGCGTCGTGGACGAGGAGCGGCGGCCGTTGGGGCCGGGCGTGATCGGCAGCATCGAGGTGCGCGGGCCCACCTTGATGGCCGGCTACCTCGATGATCAGGGGGCGACGGCGGCCGCGCTCTCCGAGGGCTGGCTGCGCACCGGCGACCTCGGGGCAACAAACAAACAGTCTCGCCTGTTTGTATCTGCACGGCGCAGCGACCTCGTCATCACCGGCGGCGAGAACGTCTATCCGGCCGAGGTGGAGGCGGCGCTGCTCGAGCATCCAGCGGTCGCCGAGGCCGCGGTGTTCGGGCGGCGCGACGAGATCTGGGGGCAGGCCGTGGTGGCCGCCGTCGTGTTGCGAACGGAAGGCGACGAGCCCGCGCTGCGCGAATTCCTGCGCGGACGGATCGCGCCGTTCAAGGTGCCGCGCGAGGTGCTGGTGGTCGGCTCGCTTCCGCGCACGGCCGCGGGCAAGCTCGACCGATCGGCCCTGCCAGGGCTCCTCAAGCGCTGACGTACTTCGCGAGCGCCGCGCGGAGCCCGGCCGGCAGCGCCATCGCGCGCATGGCCGCGCGATCGACGCAGATGTGCACGGTGGACGCCTGCGCGAGCGCGAGCCCCGCCTCGTCGCGCAAGGCGAAGCCGAGGTGGAAGCTGCGCTCGGAGAGCTTGCTGACGTGGACCGAGATGCGCACCAGCATCCCGACCCGCATCGGCGCGGTGAAGTCCACCTCGGCATGGCGCAGCGGGTAGCCGGCGCCGGTCTCGAGCAGCTTCTCGATGGGGACGCCCTCGCTGCGCAGCAGGTCTTCGTACGCCTCGTGGCAGAAGCCGAGGACGTGGCCAAAGAAGACGATGCCGGCCGGGTCTGCGTCTTGAAAGCGGATGCGGCGCTGGTGCTCGAAGGCCATGCGGCGAGATTAACGCGAGCGCGGCTCGGCGCAGGGAGGGTGAACGTCTTATAAGAGTGCTGTGGACCCTCGCCGCCTCTCGCTTCCGCTCGCGGCGCCCCGATCTTCCGAGGCGCACGGCTGGCGCAGCTCGCTGCAGCCGTCCGGGCCGGCGCGCGCCGAAGGGCTGGTCGACCGGTTCGGCCGCGCCCACAGCTACCTGCGCATCTCGGTGACCGAGCGCTGCAACCTGCGCTGCCAGTACTGCATGCCCGAGGAAGGCGTCTCGCTCCTGCCCCGCGACGCCATCCTCTCTTACGAGGAGATCGAGCGGCTCGCGGCCCTCTTCGTGCGCCTGGGCGTGCGCAAGATCAGGCTCACGGGCGGCGAGCCCCTGGTGCGGCGCGACATCGATCTGCTGGTCGCGCGCCTCGGGCGCCTCAAGCAGGGCGCGCCGGGCGAGCCCCGCCTCGAGCGGCTGCTGCTCACCTCCAACGCGCTGCTCCTGGAGGAGCACTTGCCGGCGCTGATCGACGGCGGGCTGGACGGCGTCAACCTCTCGCTCGACACGCTGCGGCCCGATCGCTTCCGCGCCATCACCAAGCGCGACGGCGTGGAGGCCACGATTTCGGCCATCCAGGCGGCGGCCCGGACCGGCAAGGTCTCGGTCAAGGTGAACGCCGTGGCCATGCGCGGCGTGAATGACGACGAGGTGGTTGATCTGGCGCGCGCGTTCGCCCGCGAGCTGCCCATCGACGTGCGTTACATCGAATATATGCCATTCGAGGGAAACGGCTGGAACGACCGGCAGCTCTTCCCGGCCGCGGAGCTGCGCGCGGCGCTCGAGCGCGAGCTTCAGCTCGTGCCGCTCGGCCTCGACGATGGCGGCGCCGGGGTGGCGCAGATGTACCTGGCCAGCGAGCGCGGGGGCGCGCGCTTCGCGGGCCGCGTCGGGATCATCTCGTCGATGAGCGAGCCGTTCTGCGACACCTGCTCGCGGCTGCGCATCACCGCCGATGGCCACTTGCGCTGGTGCCTGCTCGACGAAGGCGAGCTCGACCTGCGCGCCCCGCTCCGCGCCGGCGCCGGCGATGCGGAGCTTGCCGCGATCATCGCGAGCGGCCTTGAGCAGAAGCACGCGGCCCACGGCGCCGCCTCGGAGTTGGTCGCGCAGCAGCACGCGGCGGGGCCCGACGGCGCGCGCTCGATGATCCGCATCGGCGGATAAGCAAACGGTCGTTTACAATCGCCGGACAGTCCTACCGCTTCCGCAGATCGATGAGCTCGATGCGCGCCAGCCGATACACCGAGCGCGACGGCTCCTGATCGGTCAGCACCACCAGGCGCAGCGGGCCGCGATCGGCGGGCAGGGGCTTTCCATCCAGCTCCCAGGCGACGAGCGCGCGCGTCGGGCCCATGCCCTCGCTCAGCTCGGCCAGGCTGAAGACGGCCTGGAAGCCATCGAGGCCCGTGGCCACTGCCGCGAGCTTCCACCCTGCCCGCTTCTCTGCCGGGGCGAGCCCCTTGCCCATCGGGCCCGGCGTGAAGCCGCGCGCGACCAGCAGCTTGTCGAGCGGCACTCCGCGCACGCGGTGCGCCTCGCCGTGCTCGGACCACTTTGCTTCCACGCCGCCGATCCGCTCCAGATCTGCCAGCGCCAGCGCGCCTGGCTGCGGGAGCTCGCCGCGAAGCTCGAGCGCCGCGCCAGGGGCCGATGCCACCGCTGGCGGCGGGTCGGCCTCGCCCGAGGAGTGGTCCACCACCACGCGAAGGCCCTCCGGCACTCTCTTGACCAGGAGCGTGAAGAGCCCGCCCGCGCCCTTGCCGCTCCTGAACGTGAGGTGCCAGTGGCCGCGGACGAAAGCAGCGTCCGCCGAGAGCGGCTCGACCAGGAGCTCGGTGAAGTCGAGCTTGCCCATCTCGTTGCCAGAGCCCTGGTAGCGCTTGCGATAGCGCGCCAGCGTCTCGTCCCAGCCCTTGGTCGTCGTCGCGCCGGACATGAACGTCAGCTCCGGCGAGCGCCAGTAGCCGGCCATGTAGCTCTCGAGGTCGGCGCGGTTCCATGCCGCTTGCTGTTCGGCGAGCAGCTTCCGCACGGCGGGTTCCGGGGAGTCGAAGGCGAGCGCGGCGGCCACCAGGGCGAGAGCGAGCATGGCCGATGCTACCGCAGCAAATACAAACAGGATGGACTGTTTGTTTCTTTGTCAGGCCTTGGCCGCGAGCGCGACCACGGGGAGGCCGCCGTTCTGCGTCTTCAACACGCGCTCCCAGCGCAAGCCCGCCTCGCGCGGCTCGAGGTCGCTGCCCGCGAGGACGGTGATCTGCCAGCCGCGCAGGCGGGCTCTGGCCACCTCTCCCAGCTCGCGGAAGAGCTTGCGCAGATCGTCGCCTTTGCCGATGCGCACGCCGTAGGGCGCGTTGGTGACGACGAACCCCGGGCCTTCAGGCGGCGCGAGGAGGGCCAGCGGCCGCTCGACGAATTCGACGTCGGCGGAGACCCCGGCGGCCTCCGCGTTCTGCCGCGCGACCGCGATGGCGCTCGGGTCCAGGTCCGAGCCGACGATGGCCACCGGGCTCTCCGGCAGCTCCTGCGCCCTCGCCTCGTCGAGCAGCTTCTTCCAGTTCTCCTTGTCGAAGCCCTGCCAGTGCTCGAGCGAGAACGCGCGCGACAGGCCTGGCGCGCGCCGCCGGGCGAGCAGCGCCGCCTCGATGGCGATGGTGCCCGAGCCGCAGAGCGGGTCGATGAGCGGGCCTCCCGAGGCGGCGCCGCGAAAGCCGGAGGCGCGGACCAGCGCCGCGGCGAGCGTCTCGCGCAAGGGCGCCTTTCCTCCTCGCGCGCGCCAGCCGCGCCGGTGCAGGAGCGTTCCGCTCGCGTCGGCGCTGACGGTGCACACGTCGTGATCAAAGCGCGCCAGGATCAGCTGCTGCGCGGGCGCCTCGTCGTTCTCGCCGGCCGGCGCGACCAGCGGGACGGGGCCGCCGAGCTTCGCCTGCATCGCGGTGTGCAGCCGCTCGGCCACCGCGTCCGAGTGGTAGAGCCGCGACTTCTTGCAGGTGACCCGCAGCGCGACCGGCAGAGCGCCCGGGCCGCGGCGCAAGCAAAGCTCGAAGGGCAGCGCCTGCGCCTTCTTCACCAGCTCGGGAAACGAGGTGGCCTCGATGCTCCCGAGCCGCACGAGCACGCGGCTGGCCGTGCGCAGCCAGAGGTTGCAGCGCGCGGCGACCTCGAGCGTGCCCTGCAGCTGCACGCCGCCCGGGACGGCGCGGCCGGCGAGGCCAAGCTCGCGCAGCTCGGCCTCGAGGAGCTGCTCGAGCCCCGGCGGGCAGACGCAAAAGAGGTCGAGCAGGTTCGGGGCCATCGGCTCCTGTCATCCGTTCCCCAAGGCGGGGCGACCGTGATACCCCGGCGCCGTGAGCCCTCGAAAGGCCAAAGGCGCCGAAGTGCGCCGCGAGCTGTTGCCGGGCCAGTCGCTCGAGCTCTTGCGCGAGCTGCACCTGGTCGGCCGCGACGGCGCGCTGCACGCGGACTCGCTGCGCAAGCTCAAGCAGGTGAACCACCTCGTGCAGCTCTTGCAGCCGGCGCTGCTCGACGTCGCCCTGCGGCACCCGAAGGCGCAGATCCTCGACGCCGGCTCTGGCAACGCCTATCTCGGCTTCGTCCTCTACGAGCTGTTCTTGCGCGAGGCGCCGCTCGCCGAAGCCGAGCTGATCTGCGTCGAGCCGCGGCCCGAGCTGCACCAGAAGGCGATGGAGCGCGCGCAGCGGCTTGGCTACAGCCGCATGAAGTTCGTCAACTCCACCCTCGAAGCCGCCGCGCCGCAGCTGCCCGAGCGGCTGCACCTCGTGCTCGGGCTGCACGCGTGCGACACGGCGACCGACGACGCGCTTTCACTGGCAGTGAAGAAGGGCGCGGACCATGTCGCGGTCGTCCCCTGCTGCCAGGCGGAGGTCGCCGCGCAGCTCAAGGAGGCGCCGCGCGAGGCGAGCGCGCCCTGGCCGTTGCTCTGGTCTCACCCCATCCACCGCCGCGAGATCGGCGCGCACCTGACCAACGTGGTGCGCGCGCTCGCCTTGCAAAGCTGCGGTTACCAAGTGACGGTGACCGAGCTGACGGGCTGGGAGCACTCCTTGAAGAACGAGCTGATCCTCGGACGGCGCGTGCACAAGGAGCACCGGCCCTCGCGCGAGGAGCTGCGGGCGCTGCTTGGCGCCACCCGCGTGCGGCCGAAGCTGGTGCGCGCGCTGTTGCCGGAGCTGTTGCCACCTGTTACCGATTCGATTATCGAAACCGAGGAGCAGCGATGAGCTTTGATCCCAACGCCGCAGCGCCCGAAGGCTCGGGGGTCTTTGGCCTCACAGGCACTCCCGAATCGGCGCTGGTGGTGCTGGTGCCGGTGCCGTTCGAGGCCACGACCAGCTACGGCGGAGGCACCTCCGGCGGCCCGGCGGCGGTGCTGTCGGCCAGCCGCCAGGTGGACCTCTTCGATCTGGAGACGGGCAAGCCGTACGAGGCCGGCATCGCCATGCTCGACGAATCGGCGGAC
The DNA here is from genome assembly GCA_038231075.1 of Myxococcales bacterium. GTDB lineage: Bacteria > Myxococcota > Myxococcia > Myxococcales > 40CM-4-68-19 > JBBRMA01. Next base: position 28,937 of record JBBRMA010000047.1, read on the forward strand.
GTGAAGGCGTGGGACCTGGCGGCGCGGCAGGCGGCCTCGCACGTGATCGCGCGCGGCGGCACCCACGGCGACCCGCAGCTCCTCGCGGCGGCGGCCAGCACCAACGAATATTGCGGCCGGATGAACGCCTGGGTGCGCGCCACCTGCGACCTGCTCCTGGCGCGCGGCAAGATCGTGGGCACCATCGGCGGCGACCACTCGATCTCCTTCGGCGCCATCGAGGCGCACGCGGCGAAGCATCCGGGTCTTGGAATCTTGCACCTCGACGCGCACGCCGACCTGCGCCGCGCCTACGAGGGCTTCACCTGGTCGCACGCGTCGATCATGGACAATGTCGTCGAGCGGCTGCCAAGAGTCGGCAAGCTGGTGCAGGTCGGCATTCGCGACTTCTGCGAGGAGGAGCACGACCGCGTGCGCGACTCCGCGGGGCGCATCGTCAGCTTCTACGACGCCGAGCTCGCGCAGGCGCGCTTCGAGGGCGAGACCTGGGGACAGCAGTGCGCGCGCATCGTCTCCGCGCTCCCCGAGAACGTCTATCTGTCGTTCGACATCGACGGCCTCGACCCCGCGCTCTGCCCGCACACGGGCACCGCCGTGCCGGGCGGCCTCTCGTTCCAGATGGCCACCTCACTGGTGGGCGCGGTGGCCAAGAGCGGCAAGCGCATCGTCGGATTCGACCTGACCGAGGTCGCGCCCGGCCCCGACGGCGACGAGTGGGACGGCAACGTCGGCGCGCGGCTCCTCTATAAAATGATCGGCTGGACCCTGCGGTCGCGGGCGCGCAAGGCGTGAAGCCCGAGGTCACGGCGCGGCTGCTCGCACTCGCGGATGCGCTCGGCGAGGCGCTGCAGGCGGCCGGGGTCCCGCTGCGCGCGCGCCACCTCGACTACGAGCCCTATCGCTGCACGCTGGCGCCGCCGGCCGATCATCTGTCGGCGGTGCGCGTCCCGCTCTTGCACGAAGGCCAGCCCGAGGCCGGCCTGCGCGCGCGCATTCGCGCCGGCGACCAGGAGCGGATCGTCGAGCTCTCGGCGGCGGAGCTTGCCAATCGCGACGCGGCCACCTTCGTGTTTCCGCCGCTCGAGCCGGCCGGCGGCGCGCTGGCCGAGCTGACGCTGGAGAGCGCCGGGCTGCGCGGGGCGCGGGTTCCCGCGATCGCACTCTCAGCCGCGGGCCGCCCGGCGCTGCTCTACGGACATGGCGACCAAGGGGCGGTGACCCGCGCGCGGCGCCCGGCGCTGCTCTCGCGCGACAACTGGATCGAAGCGCTGCGCGTGCTTGGCGAGGACGGCCCGCGCGCCCTTGCCTCGCGCCTGGTGCGGCGCCTGACGACCACGCCGCCGCCGCCGCGCGCACCTTGGCGCGACCGCTACCCCGAGTGGCTCCTGGCCCACGCGACGCCAGACTCCGCTTCCGTCGATCGCTGGCAAAGAGAGGCCGCCGCCGCGCACGCACCGCGCATCGCCGTCCTGCTCCTGCCCGGCGAGGGTGCCGCTGCCTCGAGCCGCGCATCCATCGCCGGACAGCTCTGGCCCGCGTCCAGCGTGCTCGAGCTCCGCGAGCCCGGCTGGCCCGCGCTCGCCGCGGACTACCTCGTGCCCCTGCGCTCGGGCGACTTGCTGCCCCCGCACGCGCTCCTGCGTTACGCGGCAGCGGCCGGCGGCGCTCCCTTGCTCATCACCGCCGATGAAGATCGGCTCTCGTCCGGCGGCCTGCGCGGCGACGCGTTCTTCAAGCCAGGGCTGTCGCCGAGCCGCTTGCGCTGCGAGGACTACATCGCGGGCGCGGCCGCCTTTCGAGTCGATTCCGCCCTCGGAGAAACGGCGGGCCTGCGCTCGTGGGAGGGCGCGCTTTGGGACGCCGCGCTTCGCCGCGCCGAGCGCGGCCCGGTGGCGCGCGTCGAGGACGTCCTCTACCAGCGCCTGGGTCCTCGCCCGGCCGCGCCCGAGGAGGACGCGCGGCTCCTGCTGTCCCAAGGCGCTGCCCGCGCGGGCTGGAAAGGGGCCGAGGTGCGTCCGGGCCGCTCGCCTGGGACCTGGCGCGTCGCGCCCGCGCTGCGCGGGGCAGAGCTGGTCTCGATCGTCATTCCCTTCCGCGACAAGCCCGAGCTGCTCGATAGGCTGGTCCTATCGATCCGCGAGAAGTCCACGTATCCGTCTATCGAGCTCTTGCTGGTCGACAACGGCAGCCGTGAAGAGGGCACGCGCGCGCTCCTCGAGCGGCTGCAGGCGGACGGCGCCCGCGTGGTGCCAGAGCCCGGGCCCTTCAACTTCGCGCGCATCAACAACGCGGCGGCGCGGCAGGCGACCGGCGAATACCTGCTCTTCCTCAACAACGACACGGAGGTGCTCGAGCCCGGCTGGCTCGAGGCGCTGCTCGAGCAGGCGCAGCGGCCCGAGGTCGGCGCGGTGGGCGCGCGGCTGCTCTTTCCCGAGGGGCGGATGCAGCACGCGGGCGTTTTGCTCGGCCTCGGCGGCATCGCCGGCCACGCGGGCCGCCTCTTGCCACCCGAGGGCGGCGGCTACCACCGCTCGTTCGACGTGGTGCACGACTACAGCGCGGTCACCGCTGCGTGCCTCTTGATCCAGCGCGCGCTCTTCGAGGACCTGGGCGGCTTCGACGAGGCGCTGGCCGTCAGCTTCAACGACGTGGACCTCTGCCTGCGGCTGCGGCAGCGCGGCCTCTTGGTCGTCTACACGCCCTTCGCCGAGCTTCTGCACCACGAGTCGATCTCGCGCGGGCCGCGCGTAGCCACAGGCGAGATCGCCCGCATGCGCGAGCGGCACGGCGCGATCCTGCTCGCCGACCCTTATTACAACCGGCACCTCTCGCTCGAGCGCGACGACTACGAGGTGCAGCCGTGAGCGACTTCGGGGCGGCCCTGTTGGCGCGGCTGGCGCAGACGCTCCGCACCTCGGCGAACGCGGCCAGTCTGCTCCAGGAGTCGGGGCCGGGCGGCGTCCTGCAGCGGCTGCGCGAGCGCGCAAGGCCTGTGCGCCCTTGGCACCAAGAGGTGCCGTTCGAGCTGCTGCTCGAGCCTCGCCCGCCGCGCCTCCCACCTCGGGCCGAAGCGAGATCGGGGCCGCTCACGATCAACTGGGTCGTGCCCGCGTTCCACGCCGGCGCCGGCGGGCACATGACCATCTTCCGCCTGGTGCAGGAGCTGGAGCAGCGCGGCCACGCCTGCCGGCTGATCTTCACCCACGTCGCCGGCTTGCTGCCCGAGGACGGCGAGCAGATCCGCGCCCTCGTGCACAGACATTTTCGCAAGGTCTCCGCGCGCTGCGAACCCTACCGCGGTGGGCCGTTGCCGGAGGCGGATGTGCACGTGGCCACCCACTGGGACACAGCCTACGTCGTCGATCGGCGGCGCCAGTCGGGCGCGGGCGCGTACCTGGTGCAGGACTGGGAGCCGTCGTTCTACCCGGTGGGCACGCAAGCCGCGCTGGCCGAGGCGACCTACGCGCTCGGGCTCTGGCACGCCACCGCGGGGCCTTGGCTGGAAGGCAAGCTGCGCGCGCTCGGCGCCAGCGCCACGGCCTTCGAGCTGGCGGTCGACCCGGCCGAATATTTTGTCGAACACGAGCTGCTGCCGCCGGCGGAGGGCCTCGTCTCCGTCTACCTGCGCCCGCTCACGCCGCGCCGCGGATTCGAGGTGGTCGCCCTGGCGCTGGCCGAGCTCAAGCGGCGCCGCCCTGCCCTCGAGATCGCCACCTACGGCACGCCGGGCGCGCAGCTTTCTCTGCCCTTCGCCGCGAGAAACCTCGGGGTCTTGACGCCGGCAGAGCTGCGCCGGCTCTACGGCAGCTCGACGGTGGGCCTGTCGTGCTCGCTCACCAACCACAGCCTCGTGCCGCAAGAGATGTGGGCCGCGGGGCTGCCCGTGGTCGAAATCGATAACGAGTGCACGCGCGCCGTTTATCGAAACGAAAAAGACGTCCTGCTCGCGCCCTTCGAGCCGCTCGCCGTCGCCGCCGCGCTCGAGCGGCTGATCGACGACGCCGGGCTCCGCGCCACTCTCCGCGCCGGCGGCCTCGCGAGGGCTGCGCAGCTCTCGTGGGCGCGCTCGGCAGCGCAGGTCGAGGGCGCGCTGCGCTCCGCCGTCGCCGCCGCCTTGACGCCATGAGCCGCCTGTCGGTGGTCATGCCCTGCTTCGAGTCGGCGCCCTGGCTCCGCGAGGCGCTCGGCTCGCTCGCGCAGCAGACCCGCCTGCCCGACGAGGTGGTGATCGCCGACGACGGCTCGAGCGGTGCGCCAACGCTTGCGCTGCTCGACCGGCTCGCGCGCGAGGGCTGCTCCGGCCTGCGCGAGCTGCGCGTCTTGCGCGAGAAGCACCGCGGGCCGGGAGCGACGCGCAACGCGGCCGTGCGCGCGTGCACGGGCGAATTGATCCTGCCGCTCGACGCCGATGACGCGCTCCAGCCGCGCGCGCTCGAGAAGCTCGAGGCGGCGCTGCAGGCCGAGCCCGGCGCGGCCTTTGCCTTTCCGCACGTGACGCACTTTGGCTCCTTGCGCGCCGAGGCCGTGGCGCCGCGGTTCAATCCCTACCTGCAGCTCGAGGACAACAAGCTCGTGGTCACAGCGCTGCTGCGCCGCGAGGTCTTCACCGAGCACGGCGCCTGGTACTCGGAGGAGGACGGCTACGAGGACTGGTCGTTCTGGCTCTCGGTGGCCGAGCGTGGCCTGACCGGCGTCGCGGTCGAGGAGGCGCTCTTCCGCTATCGGCGCAAAGGAAGCGCCGGCCAGCTCGCGACCGACACCGCCCGGCGCGATCAGCTCAAGGCCGCGCTCCGCCTCCGCCATCCCTTTTCGTACTCAAGTGAGTCGCGGGCGCAACTCAAGCAGCGCTTCGCGCCCGGGCTCGAGATCATCTGGCCCGCGGCGTTGGACGATGAGCGCTTGTCTACCTTCTTGCGCGGCCAATCCTTCGATGATCTCTGCGTGACTGCGCAAGGCGCGCTCGACGCCCGCGCGCTCCTCTCGCAGGCGCGCGGCAAGCACCTGCTCTTGCTCGAGCCGCCCCACCTGCCCCTGCTCGCGACCGCGCCGCCGGGCTTTCTCGAGCAGCTCGTCCGCTGTCTCGAGGCCCATGCCGCGTTCGACGTGCTGCTGGTGCCGGTTGAGATCGCCACGCTGCAAGCGCACCTCACCCGGCCGAGGCTTGCGCCCTGCCCGCCTTCGCCGCTCGCGGACCACACCCGCGATCTGCTGCTGCTGCGCACCGCGCGCGCGCCAGGTCGTGCCTCGCTGGCCGTGGGCACAGGCGTCCGTGCGCTGGCGGCGCCGGCGCTGCGCCACGGCCGGGGCCTGCTGTTCGCCGAGGATTTCTTCGGCCTCTGCGACCCGGGGTCCGCGCACGCGATAGAGATATCACCCGCGCCCCACAAGGCCCGGCGCACTCTCGCGCAGGCAGCCTGGAGCAGCACCCGGCGCTCGGCGGAGCGGCTCTTTGGCGCCGAGCGGGTGGGCGACGCCCTCCGACCGCTGCGCCAGGAGCTCGCTGCGCTGGCCCGCACCTCGGAGGCGCTCGGCGACGCGCTCCGCGCCGGAAGGCTACCGCTCTCGCTCGAGGCTCGGCTGCCGGAGAGCCTGGAGATGGAACGCCGGCTGCTCGACGCGGAGCCCGTGCGCTTCGACCGCCACGCACCGTTCCCCCTGGCCGCGGGCAAGCAGCGTGTGCTCCTGCTCATGCCTTCCTTGCAGCGGACGGAGGCGGCGCTGGCCGCGCTGGAGCTTGCGTCGTCGCTCCCCCGCGATCGCGTGGAGCTGATCTGCGCCACCTCGCGCGAGGCGACCCACGAGCTGTCACCGCGGCTGCGCGCGCTGTGCGCGGACCTGATGCTGTACGGCGAGACGACGGCCGCAGGGGATCAGCCGGCTGCGGTGCTGCAGCTGTTGCGAGACCGGCAGGTGGAGACGCTGGCCATTTGTGATTCGTGGCTTGGGCTGCAGGTCGCGCGAGCGGCCAAGGCGCTGCTGCCGCGGCTGCGCACGATCGCGGTGCTGCTCTCGGATTCGCAAATCCCCGGCGATGACTTTGCGAAAGCGTCGTGCCAGCGCTTTGACGAATTTATCGATTCCTACCGGGTCGCGCACGGCGCGCTGCGCGAGCGCTGCCTCGCCTGGGGAGTCAAGCCGGACAAGCTCCGCCCGGCCGGCGACGACTTCTAGAACGCCGCACGGCGTCTTAGGGAATGAGCAGCACCTTGCCGAAGTTGCCGCGATCGGCGAGCCGCTGGTGCGCGCGGCTGGCCTCGGCGAAGGGCACCTCGAGGTCGATGATCGGCTTCCAGTGGCCCTTGGCCACGCCGTCGATGACGGTGTGCAGCTCTTCGGTCAAGAGCTCGCGCTCGTCCCACATGTGGCCGAGGTTGACGCCGAAGACACCTTTGTTGGCGTTGAGCAGCGTGATCGCCCAGAAGAAGGGCATCTGGGCCACGGCCTTGAGCGCCGGGAAGATCGAGCCCGTGCCGTCGGCCGCGGCGGCGCTGGCGCCGAACATGGCCAGCTTGCCGGTGACCTTGAGGCTCCGGTAGCTCTTCTTGAACGACTCGCCGCCCACCGCGTCGAGCGCCAGATCGACGCCCTTGCCGTCTGTGATCTGCTTGACCGACTCCTCGAAATCCTCGTTTCGATAATCGATGGCGTGGGTCAGGCCGAGCGCCTTGAGCCGGTCGTGCTTTCCGGCCGAGGCGGTGCCGATGATCCGCGCCGCTCCGAGGTGGCGCGCGATCTGCACTGCCGCGGTGCCGACGCCTCCGGCCGCGGCCTGGATGAGGATGCTCTGCCCTCTGCGAAAGTTGCCGAGGTACGAAATCATGTGCCAGGCCGTGACCCACTGCACCGGCATGGCGGCGGCCTGCGAGAACGAGAGCCCCTCGGGGATCGTCACCGCGAAGAACTCGGGCACAGAGACCACGTCGCTGTAGCCGCCGAAGCGGGTGAACGAGACCACGCGCTCGCCGACGCGCGAGGGGCTGACGCCGGGCCCGACCGCGTCGATGGTGCCGGCGACCTCGTAGCCGACCACGCAGGGCAGCGGCGGCGCGTCGCGATAGAGGCCGACGCGGGCCATGGTGTCGGCGAAGTTGACGCCCGCGGCGCGCACGCGGATCCGCACCTCGCCCTCCTTGGGCTCGGGGTCCGCGGCCTCGCGGAGCTCGAGCACTTCGGGGCCGCCTTTTCGCGCAATCCAGATCTGTCGCATCGCCGCTCCTTGCCTTGGCCCCGGTCCACAAGCGAACATCCGGGGGCATGGTGCTGCTCCCCAAGCTGTCGCGCGCTGCCGCCTCGCTTTGCAGCACCTGCCTGTGCGCCGTGCTTGCGCTCGGCTGCTCGGCGGCTCGCACCCCTAACACGGTTCGCGACCTGCCGCTCAAGAGCCGCGTGCAGCAACCGGGGCTGCTCTTCGAGGTGCGCTACGCCGAGCCGGATCAAGAGGAGGCCGACCGCATCGCGCGGCTCCTGCTCAAGGTCGGCCCGCGGCTGGCGCGCTGGGGCGAGTTCAGGAACGGCGTGCTCGTGCGCCTCTACGCGACCCACGCCGCGCTCGAGCAGTCGCTCGGCCTGCGCGGCTATCCGTGGCTGCGCGCCTGGGCGTGGAGCGACCAGATCTCGCTGCAGAGCCCGCGCTCGTGGGACCCGCTGCGGCGCGAGATCTCCGACGCCGAGCTGGAAGAGCTGCTCTCGCACGAGCTGACGCACGCGCTCATGTACCAGCTCATCGAGGCGCCCGAGGCCGTCGGAAGGCCCGAGCCGCCGCTCTGGTTTCGCGAGGGCATGGCCTCGGTCACCGCCGGTCAGGGCCACCGCCGCCTCGGACCCGCGGCGCTGACCACGTTCGCCGCGCACCACCCAGGCGTGGACCTCTTGCGGCCTTCGCCCGAGATCTATCGAACCGAGAAAGAAGCCGTCTATGGCGCCGCCCACCGCGCCTTCGAGCTGTTGCTCCAGACCAGCGGCGAGAGCGGCGTGCGCGACATCCTGACCTACGCGGGCGAGGGTCGATCGTTCGAGGAGGCCTTCGCGCTCGCCACCGGCAAGGAGCTGCAGGCCTTCGAGGCCGAGAGCGTCCGCAGTGGATTCGATGCGCGCCTCGCGGGCCCGGCGACGACCGCTCGCGGGGCAGGAGGACCGTGATGGGCCTGGCCTCGAGGATCCTGTTGCTGGCGCTGCTCCTCTTCGCGGGCGGCGCGCTCTCCTCGGGCTGCGCCGACGCCGGCTGCGCCTCCGGCCAGTGCACCGGCTCCGACGGAGCCTGCTATGGCCCCTGCACCTCGAGCGGAGCGGTCTGCACCAGCACGCCGAGCGGCTCCTGCAGCGCGCCCTCGCCCGGCGGCATCTATTGCTGCGTCGGTGGCGGTGGTGGCGGCGGCGGCGGGCAATGCAATTCCGGCTACTGCCTCAACAACGGCAAGTGCTGCCCCCGCAGCACGCCCGACTATACCTACGGCGGCCATGGATATAGCGCCGGGTGCTATGCGAGCTGCCCCTATGTCGGTGACTGCGGCGCCAGCACGCAATGTTTTTGACGGCAGAAGCTACGCGAGGCGCGGGACCAAGTAGGAGAGCGAGCGCTCGTAACGATAGTTGATCCCCATATGGCCGTCCTCGAACTCTTCGTGCACGGCGTGGACCGCGCCCTTCCTCAGCGCGTTGGCCACCATCCGCGTGCCCCAGCGGATGTTGAACTCATCGCGGGTGCCGCAGTCGAGAAAGAGGCTCGAGAGCTTTCGATAATTGTCGAGCCGCTGCGGGACGAAGCGCACCGGGTCGCGGAGCAGCCAGCGGGCCCAGACCTCCTCGCGGATGGCTGCCGTCTGCAACTCAAAGGGCAACTCAAGGCCAAGGGGCTCCGAGGCCTTGGGCGAATAGGTCGCCGCCATGGCGAGCAGGTTGATGACCGCGTGGTCGTCGGACTTGTGCTTGGTCTCTTTGCCGCGCCGGAGAAACTCGTTGTACCAGGGCGCGACGCCTCCCCCCTTGAGGATTTGCAAGGCCGCCTTGGGGAAGTCGGGCAGATAGCAATATTCGAAATAGGCGTCGCCGGCGTGCGAGGCGATGTGGCCATAGACGTCCGGGTGCAGGCCGCCGATGAGCAGCGCGCCATACCCGCCCGAGCTCTTGCCGACCAGCGCCCGCGAGGCCGCCTGGGGCCGCGTGCGGAGCGTCGCGTCCACGTGCGCCACCAGGTCGGTGACGAGGTAATTTCGATAATTTCCGATCGCCTCGCTGTTCTCCCATTGAGTTCCGCCGAGCTCGGTGAAGCCGTCGGCGAAGACGCCGATGACGGGCGGCACCTTGCCCGCCGCGATCAGCGCGTCGAGCCGCTCGGGCACCGAGGGCGTGAAGGGAGTGACGTTGATCCAGCCCAGGCCCGAGCCGTTGAAGCCGTGCAGGAAGGTCACCACCGGATAGCGCGCGTCGGACCTCGCATATCCGGGCGGTAGATAGATCACGAGCGGCCGATCGGCCGGCGAGCCGAGCGCGTTGCCTTCGAGCGCGGGTGAGTGGAATTGCCGGACCTCGACCGAGCCCTTCATTTCCCCGCCGCCGCCGCCGGCGTCGCCCAGGGGCTCGGCAAGAGCGGCGGGCGGCCGCTGTCCTTGCGCGTCCGCTGCAGCTCGATCTCCTGGATGAGCACGGCCGGCGCCACCGTGGAGACCGGGACGAAGCCGCTCTCGGCGCCGCAGTAGCCGTTGAAGACGCGCGACTCCTCCCCGGTGGCGATGATCTTGTTGATGCTGGTCAGCGGGGTGCCGACGATCTCGACGCCGCGCACCAGCCGCTCTTCGCCCGTGGTCGCGTCCACTTGATAGACCAGCCGCGGCTGCCCCTTGAAGGCTTGATAGGCATATCCCGAGGTATCGGTGTTGCCGCCGGTCACGTCATGGATCAGCAAGCCAAAAGGCTTCCCTTGCCGCCTTGCCTCGGCGATCAGCATGGCCTTCAGCTCGGCCGCGCTCTTGGCGTTCGAGGAGGTGACGACGAGGTTCGCCATTCGCGCCACCGGGTCCCGGCCCGGCGCCGAGCGGCCGTGGCCATTCGACCTGGCAAAGCCCGGCACGGGCGCGCGCGACAAGAGGAAGGTCTGGAGGACGCCGTCCCGCACCAGCACGGCGCGCCGCGCGGGGACGCCCTGGTCGTCAAAGCCATAGAGGCCATTGAGGCTCTTGTTGCGGTAGCGCGGGAGGGTCGGGTCGTCCTCGATGGTGAGGAACGGCGGGATGATCACCTTGCCGACCTGGTTCTTGAAGGTGCGCCCGTCCTTGTCGTCGTTCTGCCGCTCGCCCTCGAGACGATGGCCGACCGCCTCGTGAAAGAGCACGCCGGACGCCTCGGGCGCCAGGATCGCGGGCCCCGTGTACGGGTCGAGCACCGGCGCCTTGCGCAGCGCCAGAAGCTCGCCCACCATCTCGTCGATGGCGCCCTCCAGCGCCTCGCCGCGCGGCAAGGACGCCTGGGTCGCGGTGTAGAAGTCGCGGCTGTTCTCGAGCAGCATCCCGTCGGGCGCGCGCGCGAAGGCCTGCACGTGCATCCCGTAGATCAAGCTCTCGGTGACCAGCCTCGTGCCCTCGCTGGTGGCGAACTCGCGCTCTTCGTGCTCGGCGCCGACGCGCATCTGGGTGTCGAACAGCTCCGGATGTTTCGCCAGCCGCGCGGTCTGCCGGCGCACCTCGTCGGCCCAGGCGGCGCGGTCGAACGGATGGGCGCGCCGCTCCTCGATGAAGACTTGCGGACTCTCGCGCGAGAAGCTGGTCGGCCGCGAAGGATCCTCGACGCGATAGATCTCCTTGCCCTTCTTTTTCAGATACGCCGAGAGCGCCTTCTTGTAGGCCTCGTCGGTGAGCAGCCAGAGCGAGTTGCGCAGCGCCGTGCCGTCCACATCGATCGGCGCGTCGCGGCCCGCCTGGTACGAAGTGTCGGCAGAGTCCATGTCGAACATCTCTTGCGAGCCGGTGTTGTCGAGCTCGTAGCTGCCGACGCGCACGTCCACTTGCAGGCGCCGATCGAAGCGCGCGGTGTCCAGATACAGCGCGCCGTACTTGCCGCCGACCTCTTGGTTCCAGATGCCGCGCACGGCGTAGGCCATGAAGTAGGGCGGCTTGTTTTCCTTCAGGCGCAGGCCGGCTCGGGCGCGCTCGAGCTCTTCGACCAGCGCGGCCAGCAGCTTGGTGCGTCCATCGCGCAGATCGGGCTGCCAGGCGGGAGGCTGCGCGAGCGAGGAGGGAGAGCCGGCCTCCGCCGGGGAGTCCGCGGCGGCGGCGAGCGACAGCAGGGCGGCAAGGGCCACTGAGAGCATGCCACGGTTGTAACCCGACCTTCCGCCCCGGGCGACCTGCCCGCGTCAGTGCTGGTCGTAAGTTGCGGCCATCCGCTTCGCGTAGTCGGCGAGCGGCTCGAGCCCGACCGCCTTGCGCCGCTCGTCGGCGCGCCCTGGGTCCTCGAGCTGCTTTGGCACCCACTTGCCCGCGGCGTCCTTCTCGAACTGGGTGCCGTACCGCTGCGGTTTGCCCTCGGCCAGCAGCACGCGGTCGGTGAGATACGCGAGGTCCTTGCCGCTCACTTCATTCGCTGGAAGCTTCTCCATCAGCGCGAGGCAGCGGCGTTGGAAGGCGGCGTCCAGATCGGCGTGCTGCACGAGCAGCCAGGCGTCGTGGGCGCCCTGCTTGCCGACGAGGGAGGCGCCCGGCCAGCCATGGGCCTGCACGATCTCCTTGAGCCTGCTGGTGTCGCGCGCGTCCTGCTCCTGCATGCGCTGCAGCGCGACCTTGTCCTTGAAGTCGCTCTTGATGAGCTGGTCGCGCAGCGCCTGGTCGACCTTGACCATCTCGGCCAGCTCGGTCGCAAGGGGTGCGTTGGCGGCGGCGGACAGCAGCGCGAGCAGGAGAGCGACCATGGGAAAGAGACAATCGTTCGCCGACTACATTCCCGGCCGCGACCTGGTTTTCTTTGGCGGCGAGTCGGTGGACAGTGGGGGCATGAACCCAACGATCTATGTCGTCGAAGACCAGCAGGAGCTGCGCGAGTCCATCTGCGATGAGCTCGGCCGCCGCGGCTTCACCACCGTTGGCGCGCCGCAGGGCGAGAAGGCGCTGCAGCTCTTGAAGAAGAAGTCGGCCCGGCCGGCGCTCATCCTGCTCGACCTGCTCATGCCGGAGAAGGACGGCTGGGAGGTCGTCACCGCGCTCAAGGCGGACGACCACCTGCGCGATGTTCCCGTGGTGGTGATGAGCGCGATCCCCCCGCGGGAGACTTCGCTCAAGGCGCAGGGAGTCGCGGCCAGCCTCGCGAAGCCCTTCACCGTCGAGGAGCTGCTGTTTGTGGTGACGAGGTTCGTCAAGCCGGGGAAGCCCGCGACGGCGAAGAGCTAGCCGATCCCGGAAGAACGAAATAGAAACGCCGGGACCCTCGCGGATCCCGGCGCTTCAAGCCCCTCCCAGAGCTTGTCCTAACTCAAGCCGACCAGACCTTGTCCTTGCCGAAGGTGATGTTCCTGGTCGCGTTGCGCGTGTCGATCACGAGCTTGGCGTCGCGGACGATCTTCTGGATGTCGAGCACGTCGTGGTCGGTGAGGATGCACACCGCGTCGGCCGCGGCCACACCCGCGTCGAGGTCCACGCTGGTCATCTCGATCATCCCGGCCGGCTGGTGGCGCATCTCCTTCATCTTCGGCACCAGCGGGTCGTGGTAGGTCACGTTCGCGCCCTTCTGCTTCATCAGCTCGATGACGCGGATGCAGGGGCTCTCGCGAATGTCGTCGATGTTCTTTTTGTAGGCGAGCCCGACGATGAGGATGTTCGAGCCCTTCATCGACTTGCCGTGCTCGTTGAGCGCCGACATGGTCCGCTCGACCACGTGGTACGGCATGCCGGTGTTGATCTCGCCGGCCAGCTCGATGAACTTGGTCTGGAACTCGAACTCACGCGCCTTCCAGGTCAGGTAGAACGGGTCGATGGGGATGCAGTGCCCGCCGAGCCCCGGACCCGGGTAGAAGGGCATGAAGCCGAACGGCTTGGTGGCGGCGGCGTCGATCACTTCCCAGACGTCGATGTTCATGCGCTCGCAGAGCAGCTTCAGCTCGTTGACGAGCGCGATGTTGACGCAGCGGAAGATGTTCTCGAGGAGCTTGGTCAGCTCGGCCTCGCGGGTGCCGCGGACCTGGACGATCTTCTGCAGCGCGCCGCCGTAAAGCGCGACCGCTGCTTCAGTACAGGCTTTAGTATACCCACCGACCACTTTAGGTATGGTGCGGGTGTCGAACTTGGGGTTGCCCGGGTCCTCGCGCTCCGGCGAGAAGGCGAGGAAGAAGTCGATGCCGGCGCGCAGCCCCGAGAGCTTCTCGAGGATGGGCATGACCACTTCTTCAGTGGTGCCCGGATAGGTCGAGCTCTCGAGCACGACCAATTGTCCCGAGCGCAGGTGCGGGCCCATCGCGCGCGCGGTATTTTCGATGTAGCTCATATCGGGCTCGCGCTGCGCGTTGAGCGGCGTGGGCACGCACATGATGAGCGCGTCGGCCTCGCGGGCGCGGCGGAAGTCGACGGTCGACTCGAACTTGCCGCCTTTGGACCTCATCTGCTTCTGGATGCGGGCGGCGCCGATGTGGCGGATGTAGCTGTCGCCCTTCTCCAGCGCGTCGACCTTGCGCTTGTCGATATCGAAGCCGAGCACGGGGAAGCCCGCCTCGCCGAATGTCAGCGCCAGCGGCAGCCCGACGTAGCCCAGCCCGAAGATGCCGACGATGGCCTCACGCGACTTGATCTTGTCCATCAGCGTGGGCTCGCTTACCTGCAACATGGTCCCAGACCCCTTCCGCCTGCGAGGCGGCTCTATGCCCGTGTGGATGTAGCGGCCGACTGATGCCGACCTGGTGACGAGCAAGCTAGCTATCGGTCCTGGGGCGGGAAAGGGGGTTAGAGAAAAACTTTGTCTTGCAGCGGACGGAGAATGGGCACTTCGGGCGGACGGGCAGCCGGCCAGGCATTGCCAGAGAGTTCCGGGCCCGTGGACCGATGGGTTCCGATATGAAACCGGCCCGGCCCTTACCCCGCCGCCCGCGGAATGGTGAAATAGAACGTCGTCCCCTTCCCTGGCACCGTCTCTACCCAGATGCGCCCGCCGTGCGCCTCGACGAGCCCTTTGGCGATATACAATCCAAGGCCCGAGCCCTGCCGCGAGCGGACCGCCGGCGCCTGCCAATAGCGCTCGAAGACGTGGGCGAGCGCGTTGGCGGCGATGCCGGGGCCCGCGTCGCGCACCGAGATGCGGGCGAATCCATCGGCAGCCCTGGTCACGACGTAGACGGCGCCGCCGACAGGCGTGTAGCGGATGGCGTTGTTGAGCAGGTTGCCGAGCACTTGGAAGATGCGGTCGCGGTCGGCCAGGACCGGTACGTCTTCGCCCTCGACCTCGAAGCGGATGGACCGCTGCTCGGCGGCGCCGGCGTGCTGCGCGAGGCCCTCGGCGATCAGCGCCTTCGACTCACACACCGCGGGCCTGACCTGGAATCGCCCCGCCTCGATCTTGGCCAGATCGAGGAGGTCTGTGATCAGCACCGCCATCTGGGTCGCCGCACGGTCGATGCGGTCGAGCGTCGCCTCGGAGATGGCGTTGAGCGGCTGCCGGCGCGCGAGCTGGGAAGCCACCTGGATGACGTTGACCGGATTCTTCAGGTCGCGGGAGACGACCGCGACCAGGTCGTCGCGGGTGCGGATGGCCTCCTCGGCGCGGGCGATCTGCTTCTCGAGATCGACCTCCACGGCGCGCCGGGCGAGGTCCTCGGCGATCTCGACCTCGGCCTGCGACCAGGGCACCGACGTGCCGCGGACGATCTCCTTCCAGGCGGCAAACGAGTGGCGCGGATGCAGCCGGCCGTCGCCGTCAGGCTCCACGACGGGCTTGTTCGGATCGCCGCCCCAGGCGACCTTGCGCACCACCTCGTGGCGGAACCAGAGGATGTACGCGGGCTCCGGCCGGCGCACGCGGGCAGCGAGCAGCCCGCTGGCGACGCCTCGCCACGCGGCGGCCTGCGACAGCTCGCGCTCCAAGGCGCTGGTGGCGAAGAGGCTGCCCTGGCCCGAGGAGAGCCACGCGGCGATGGCGGCGACGTCGGCGATCGCGGGCGCCTCGCCCACCGTGCGGATGCCGTTCTCGTCGAAGAGCGCAGCGCCGGAAGCGCGGACGGCGCTGAGCAGCAGCTCGGGCCGCCCGAGGAGGCCCGTGGCCCAGCCCCCAGGCGCGCTCTTCATCGCCTCGACCAAGAGTGATCGGCCCCCGCGCAGCGACTCGCTCTCGGCGCGCTTCTCCCGCTCGTCGAGGGCGTCGATCTCGACCGAGACCAGCTTGCCGACCACGTCGCACGCGGCCCGCACCAGGAACGGCACGTAGCGCGCCTCGAAGTGGTGGCACGCGAGCAGCCCCCAGAGCCTGTCGCCGCAGATGAGCGAGACGCTCATCGAGGCGCGCACGCCCATGTTGCCGAGGTATTCGAGGTGCACCGGCGACACCGCGCGCAGCGAGGCGAAGGTCATGTCGAGCGGCGCATTTGCGACCCCCGCCGCTCCGAGCAGCGGCACCGGCTGCCCCCTGGCGTCGGGAATGACGCGGATCGAGTTGAGCACGTAGAGCTGCCGCGCCTGCCGGGGGATGTCGGAGGCGGGGAAGTGGAAGCCGAGGAGCGGCTCGACCTCGGCGGCCTTGGCCTCAGAGACCACCTCGCCGTGGCCGTCGGCGTGGAAGCGATAGGCCATGGCGCGGTCAAAGCCGGTCAGCAGGCGGATCTGCTCGGTGGCGATGGCGCAGAGCTCGGCCACCGAGCTGGCGCGCTGCAGGCGGGTGACCGCGTCGCGCAGGAGACGGTCGATGGGCACCGCCTTGCCCGGCAGCGGCTCGAGCTCGAGGATGACCGCGGCGCCGCTGCGGTGGAGAACGCCGTCGAACGGACGCCCGCCCACCTCGAGGCGGAGCGGATTTTCGGTGACCAGATCCAGGGCGCGGAGCGAGCGCGCGACGGCCTCGGCCACCTCGGCCCCGAGGACCTCTCCGAGCGGCCGGCCGGGCACTGGCCGCGCCTTGACGCCGAGCATCGCTTCGCAGTTGGCGCTCACCTGGAGGATGACGAGGTCCTCCTCGCGCAGCGCGAAGAGCACGCCGTGCGCTTGGATGGCCCCCGGCACGTGGATCGGCTCGGTGTCGCACGCGGACAGGTCGAGCGGCAGCTCGCTCATCGCAGGACCCCGCGCGCGTGGAGCCAGCCCTCGAGCGCCGTGAACGTCTCCACGGCGGCAGAGGTCGCCTCGTCGCGCCGGACCTCTGCGGCCTCGAGCCCGGCGAGGAACGCGCGCCACTGCTCGCCCGTCGCGGCGCCATATCCGGCGAAGAAGCGCGCGCCGCTGGCCGGCCCGAGAGAGAGGTTCTCCTCCAGCGCGCCAAGGATGAAGCGGCCGCCGAGCGTCGCCCCTTCGACTACGTAGAGGCTGCCGAGCGCGCGCGCGCGGGTGGAGACGTCTGGCGGCAGCGCCACCGGGAGCGCCGAGATGGCCTCGTCGGTCAGCCCGAGCGCGCGCAGATCGGCGACCAGCCAGCTGCGCTTCTCGCGGCCGGCAAGAGGCGCCGCGCCCGGGTGGGTCGCGCCGGCGGCGAGCAGGGCGCGCTCGAGGGGGGCGTGGAAGCCGTAGAAGGCCTGCACGATGCGCCGGTAGCCATCCAGGGTGAGCGCGCGATCGAGCAGCGGCAGCGCCCGCTCGAGACGCAGGTGGACCAGATGAGTCGCCTCGCGCAGGGCCGCCGAGAGAGAGCTCCGGGCGGGCGGACTGGCCTGCTGGAGTCCAGCGACGTCGCGAGCTGTCATGGTGGGGCCCCGGGGGAACCAGCAGCTATACGCGCCGCCCTACGAAGTTGCACGTAGCGATCCAGGCGGCATGATTCGAGGCAAACAGGCGAAGCAGGCCCGCAAGCAAGCGCTCGGACGCCCTTCACGCGAATCGGGCACACAACTCAACCAGCGAGCAATCGCAGTCATACGGGATCGAGGCGGTCAAGGCGCGGCGGCCCTAGAGCACCGAACGGGTTGAATCCCGTCGGAGAATCGCGGGTTGCCGGGCAACCCGCTCGGCCGATTCGCTGCGCATCGCCGCGTCTCTCCTCGTTGCCGTACAGAAAGTACGGCGCCTCGTCGTTCCTTGCGCTGCTTGCGACTCGACCGTTCTCCTCGGTCCTTCAACCCGATC
>JBBRMA010000048.1:0-44770 GCA_038231075.1 Myxococcales bacterium
ACCGCCTCGCGCTGCTCCGCCGTGTAGCTCCGCCTCTTGCTCGACTCCATCGCGACCTCCGGCCGCCTGCGGTCGCGCTCCGGATCCGTCCGGGATTTGCGTGCCGAATGCGGATGGTCAGATGGTCGGCATCAGCAATTAGCCGATCTTTCACCACAATGAAAGGGCGAGCGAACCCTACAAGGGGTGTCTTTTTGAACCCACTCCCGGTCTCAATTCGGCACTCTAGGTTCAAACTGAAGCCCCGGGGCGGACTCAACCTCCCGCCTTGACACCCCGGGCGCGCTCCCCGATCGTGCCAGCCCTCTCGGAGGGTCGTTTGCTCCCGCTCGCAATTCTCGCTGCGCTGCTGTGTGCCCCCGCGCCCGCCGCGCAGCCGCGCCTGGACAACCTGCCCCCTTTGCCCGAGGCGCCCGCGGCCGAGGGTCCCGTGCTGGCGCTGGCAGAGGCGCTGGCGCTCGCCCGCTCGCAGAGCCCCGACCTCGAGGTGCTGCGCGAGCGCGTGAACCAGGCGCAGATCCAGGTCTCGCGCGCCTGGGACGCGATCAAGCCGACGCTGACCGGCAACCTCGCGTACACGCGCAACTCGCAGCAGAGCGTGACCTTCTCGCCCGGCGCGCCGCCGGTGCAGCTCATCGACAACGATCACACGGCGAACCTGACGCTCGCGGCCACGCTCTTCAACGGGCGGGTCTTCCCCGCGCTGGCCACCGCCAAGCAGCAAGTCGAGGTGGCGCGGCTCACGGCCAGCCAGCTCCGGCGCGAGCTGCTGCTCAACGTCGCCGCGGCCTACCTCACCGGCGTGGGGCTCAAGCGGCTCTCGACGGTCCAGCTGCGCCAGTCGAAGACCACGCGCGAGCACGCGGCGCAGGCGCAGGCGCGCTACGAGGCGGGCACGCTGCAGCGATCGGCGGCGCTGCGGGCGCGCATCGACGTGCTGCGGGCCGACGAAGAGGCGAGGCGCGCGCAGGTGCAATACGCGCAGGCGAAGAGCCAGGTCGCGCAGCTGCTCGACCGGCGCGACACGGCCTTCGAGCTGGTAGAGCCGGCAGAGCCCTCGCCCGAGCTGCAGGGCACCTTCAACGAGCTGTTCCAGCGCGCGCTGCTCGAGCGGCCGGAGCTGGCCGCGGCGAAGATCAACGAGCAGATCGCGGCGCGGCTCAAGGACGACGCCTGGGCGCAGTTCCTCCCTTCGCTGACCGCCAACGCGGCGCTGCGCTACGACCGCTATCCGTTCTCGATCGACCAGCACACGACCTGGGCCATCACGCTCGCGCTCTCCATCCCGCTCTACGACGGCGGCCTGCGCTACGAGGCGCTGCGCGACGCCGCGTCCAAGACCCGCGAGGCCAAGGCGCAAACGCGCAGCCAGGCCTCCAAGGTCGCCGACGAGGTGCGCCGCGCGCAGCTCGACCTGGCCGCCGCGCGCGCGCTCGCTGTCGAGGCCGAGCAGCAAGTCGAGCTGGCGCGCGAGACCGAGTCGCTGGTGCGCGCGCAGTTCGAGGCCGGCACCGCCAGCCAGGTCGAGGTCTCCGACGCAGAGACCGCGCTGGCCCAGTCCGAGGCCACTTCCGTTCAGGAGCGGCTCAACGTCCAGCTCTCGGGCTTGCGACTTGCGCGAGCGGTCGGGGCCTTCGACCCGTAGACTCGCCGCTCGCCGCTTTGTCTTAACGGAGGCATTCGTGGGTGCAGATTTTCTGACGAACTCGCTCTTCTCCATCGCCTCGCAGGCGGCGCGGGTCGTGATGTACCTCTTGGAAGTGCTCAGCGTCCTCTCGATCGCCGTGATGGTCGAGCGCGCCGCCTACTTCGCGCGCCGCCGCGCCTCGGGCACCTTTCCCGAGCTGATCCGCCTCTGTCTCGCGGGCCAGCTCGGCGCCGCCGCCAAGGTCGCCACCGGCGACGCCATGGAAGCAGACGTCGTGCGCGCGGCCAGCGCGGCGTCGCCCTCGGGGCAGGCGGCGGTGGACAAGGCCGTGGCCTCGACCATCGACCGGCGCCGGCTTGAATACGAGCAGTGGCTCTTCATCCTCGGCACGCTCGGCAACAACACGCCCTTCATCGGCCTGCTCGGCACCGTGCTCGGCATCATGCGCGCCTTCTATGACATGGCCCACAACCCGCGGGCCGGCGCGGCGGGCACCTCCGCGGTCATGGTCGGCATCGGCGAGGCGCTCGTCGCCACCGCGGTCGGCCTCGCCGTGGCCATTCCGGCGGTCATCGCCTTCAACATCTTCCAGCGGCTCTTGAAGCGCGTGGTGGGCCGCTCGAACGCGCTCGCCAACGCCATCTCTTCAGGGCTGCACGGCAAGACGACCGGGGCCGCCTGATGGCCGGCGGCACCTCGAGCAGCGACGACGACGAGTCGATCAACGGCATCAACGTGACGCCGCTGGTGGACATCACCCTCGTGCTCCTCATCATCTTCATGGTGACGGCGACGTACATCGTCAAGGACACCATCGAGGTGGAGCTGCCGCGCGCGGCCCACGGCGGCGAGACGGTGAAGACGACCTTCGCCGTCTCGGTCACCAAGGAGGGCAAGACGTACCTGAACGGCGCCGAGATGGACGACGCGGGCCTGGCGCGCGCCGTGGACGAGTCGCGCAAGAAGGGCGAGGAGGTCCAGGCCATCGTCGGCGCGGACAAGCTCGCGACCCACGGCGCGGTGACGCACCTGCTCGACGTGCTCAAGGGCGCCGGGGTCACCAAGTTCGCCATCCAGATCGAGAAACCGTAATCGTGCGCCGAGCGTAATGAGGGAGTGCGGATGCATGGCGCGGAAAGTCTCGGCGGCGGCGGCGGTGGAGGGCACTCGCCCGCGCCCCTGCCTGCCTTGATCGCCGAGAGGCCGCGCGGGGAGCGGCTCTTTCCGCTCGTGGCGCTGGCCGTCGCGCTCTGCCTGCACGCGCTGCTCGCGGCCGGCCTGTCCACCTACTCGAGCTACAAGCTGCAGCACCCCGACGCCGTGCCGCAGAGCGCGCCCATCGAGGTCGCCGTCATCGAGCGCCCTCCGCCGCCGCCCACGCCCAAGGCGGCAGAGCCTCCAAAGCCCTTGCCCAAGCCCGTGCCGATGAAGATCGCGCGCGCACCGCGAGTGAAGCCCACGACCGCGCCCCCACCGCGGGCCGCACCGCCGCCGCCGGACACCGCCCCGCCTCCTCCGACCGCCGAGGCGAAGACGGTCACCAAGGAGCCCATCCGCGTCATCGCCGGGATCTTCGAGAACAGCACCGTCTCGGGAGGCACCTTCGCCGCGCCGGTCGGCAACACGCTGCGAGGCACGCCGGGCAAGGTCGCCGTCGCGCCCGCCGAGGTGAAACCCTACAAGGCCGAGCGCTACGCCGCGGCGTCCACCGTCAATGAGCTGCCTTCGGTGCTCAACCGCGAGGCCGTCGACCTGCGCAAGTTCTACCCGCCCGACGCGCTCAAGAAGGAGTTCGAGGGCGAGGTGGTGCTGCGCCTGCTCATCGACTCCGATGGCAGCGTCGCCAAGGCCGACGTGGTCACAGACCCCGGCCAGGGCCTCGGCCAGGCGGCGGTGCGCGCGGTGCACGCCTATCGCTTCTCGCCCGGCAAGGTGAACGGGTCCGCGGTCGCGACCACCGTGCCCTTCGTCATCCGCTTCGTCATCAACTGAGACTCAGCTGAGGGGCGCGGCCTGCAAGGCGCTGCGGGCGGCCTCGCGCCCCGCGTCGATCTGCACCTGCCGCAGCTCGGTGTTGCCAAAGCCGGACAGCTCGTTGCCCTGCAGGGTCTGCGGCGGACGCACCAGGATGATCTCGACCGGCCGCTTGCGCTCCATGCCGAGCGAGGCCTTCAAGGCGGCCAGGCGCTCGGGCGGCAGCGCAGGGCCCAGCGCTTCGAGGGCGGCGAGGCGCTGGTTGACGTCCACCGCGTCGCGCAGGTCGCGCAGCAGCCGCTCCTGGATGAAGATGTCGAACACGTGCGAGACGTAGTCGAGCCCCCGGCGCGGCGGCGGCGGCTCGATGGGCGAGGGATAGGGCACGACCACGTAGAGCCGCGTGACGTCCGGGTCGGCGAGCGCGTGCTTGATGGGCGTGTTGTTCACCAGCCCCCCGTCGGCGCAGGGGCCGACGCCCGGCAGATCGACCGGCACGAAGACGATGGGAATGGCGCCGGAAGCGACGGCGGCGCGGAAGATGGGCGTGCGCGCTTCCTTGCTGTCGAAGTCGGCGCCGGCGAACGTCACCGGGTACTCGTAGGTCGTCGCGGGGCGGCCGGAGATCTCGGTGAGGCGGCCATCGAGCGCGGTGACGACGAGGACGAGCCGCACCGGCGCCAGCGCACCTGGCAGCCAGCGGTTCGCGAGGTCCTCGAGGGTGCCGAGCAGCTTGTCCTCGCCCGAGAGGCCACGCCGGCCGAAGATGCCGCCCAGGCTCGGCGAGAAGACGTCCCAGAGGCCGGTGTGGTCGAGCCAGGTCTGGGGGAGCGCCGTGGCCAGCTCCAGCTCCTTGCCGGCGCGGATGGCCGACGCGAGCAGAGAGCCGTTGAGCGCGCCCGAGCTTGCGCCGACCACAGTGCCGAAGCGGTGGCCCTCGCGCAGCAGCACGTCGATCGCGCCGGCTTCGAAGGAGCCGTGGGTGCCGGCGCCGGCGAGGATGATGGCGCTCTGCTTCGGGTCATCGAGCGGGGCGAGGGGCATCGTCTTGCTATAGCCGATCGAGAAAGCGCAGAGAAACGGCACCCGGTCGGGTCTGCGTTTGGGCCGTTCGGCTTTATCTACGCTCTCGCCGCGGGCCGCGTGAGCAGCATCTCGCGCACCAGCAGCGCCGCGCCCACCACGCCTGCGTTGTCGCCCAGGGCCGGCTCGGCGATGGTCAAGCTCGCGCGCTGCGCCTTGCCGGCGTGGGCGTCGATGCTCTCGGTCACCTGGCGCAGCATGCGCGGCGAATTGGCCAGCACGCCGCCGCCGAGCAGCAGCTTCTGCGGATTGATCAGCGTGACCAGGTTCGCGAGCGCGAGGCCGAGCATCTTGCCCGCCTCTTCCAGGAGCCGCCGCGAGAGCTCGTCGCCCTCGTGCGCAGCGCGCTCCATGGCCGAGGCGCTGATCTTCTCCGGGTCGCCGCCCACCAGATCGAGCAGCTTGCGTCCGGCGGTCGGCAGCTTGCCGGCAGCGCGCGCGGCGGCCGAGGCGATGCGGATGTCGTCGCGCGCCCAGGCCGCCATGTTGTGCCCCCCGGCGTAGGCCTCGAGGCACCCGCGCTGGCCGCAGCCGCAGAGGCGCCCCAAGGCGCTCTTGCCGTCGGCGCCTCCATAGGGAGCGGGCACCTTGAGGTGGCCGAACTCGCCCGCAACGCCGCCCGCGCCCTCGTAGAGCTTGCCCGAGAGGACCATGCCGCAGCCGACTCCGCTGCCGACCAGCACCACGCAGAGGTCGTCGACGCTCTTGCCGGCGCCGGCCATCCGCTCGCCCCAGACGGCGACCGAGAGATCGTTGGCGACGAGCAGCGGGAGCCGCGGCGCGCGGGCGGCGACGAGCTTGCCGATGGGCACGTCCTTCCAACCCAGGTTCGGCGCGTTCAGCACCACGCCCGAGCCCTTCTCGATCATCCCGGCGACGCCGATGCCCGCCCCGCGCAATTCGCCGAAGGGGATGCCCGCCGCGCCGCAGGCCGTCTTGGCTGCGCGCACGATGGCCTCGGCCACCTGCGGCGGCTCGCGGCTCTGCAAGCGGTGCTTCTCCTGGCCAAGGACGCGGCCCTCGCCGTCAATGACGGCTGCGCGGACGTTGGTCCCGCCGAGGTCGAGCCCGACGTACATCTCATCTCGCGCCCGCATGCGGGGTCCAGTTTAGCTGGTCGAGCGGGGTCGTGACAACGGTCACTGCCTTTCCGCGCGAGCTTTCCCGGCCGGGAGCCGGGCTTGTTCGCCGAGCCGGAACCAGAATCGGCTGCGGAGACGGCGACGACTCTACCCGCCGATTTCGCCGCGGACCTCGGCGACGACGCCTTCGATCAGCCCTTTGATCTCTCGCAGGCGCTGCTCGCTGTTTGCCTCCCAGCGGAGCACCAGCAAGGCCTGGGTGTTCGAGGCGCGGATCAGTCCCCAGCCGCCGTCGAGGATGACGCGGACGCCGTCCACTTCCACCGTCTTGCCGTGCTTGCGCAGCTTCTCGGTGGCGCGCTTGACCGCCTCGAACTTCTTCTCCTCGGCGAAGTTGGAGCGGATCTCCGGCGAGGCGTAGGTCTTCGGCACTCCGTCCATCATCTGCGAGAGCGGCCGCCCGTCGCGCGCGACCAGCTCGAGCAGCCGCGCGCTCGAGTAGATGCCGTCGTCGAACCCATACCAGCGGTGCTTGAAGAAGATGTGGCCGCTCATCTCGCCGGCCAGCATCGCGCCCTCTTCCTTCATCTTCGCCTTGATGAGCGAGTGGCCCGCCTTCCACATGATGGCGCGGCCGCCCTGCAGCTCGATGTCGTCGTAGAGCGTCTGCGAGCACTTCACCTCGCTGACGATGGCCGCGCCGGGCCGCACCCGCAGCACGTCGCGCGCGAAGAGGATCATCAGCTGGTCGCCCCAGAGGATGTTGCCCTTCTCGTCCACGGCGCCGACGCGGTCCGAGTCGCCGTCGTAGGCGATGCCGAGGTCTGCGCCCGTCTCGCGCACCTTGTTCTGCAAGTCGACCAGGTTCTCCTCGACGGTGGGGTCCGGGTGGTGATTGGGAAACGTCCCGTCGAGCTCGCAGAAGATCTCGATCACCTCGTGGCCCAGGCGCCGCAAGAGCTCGGGGCCCGCGATGCCGCCGGTGCCGTTGCCCGGGTCGACGACGACCTTGAGCTTCTTCTTGGCGCGGCCGAGCGTGCTGGTGATGACGTTCAGGTAGCTCTCGGTGACGCTCACTTCCATCTCGCGGCCGCCGATCTGGGCGGGCGCGCCCCCGGCCGAGAGCGTGTGCCGCTTGAGCTCCTGCACCTCGGGCCCTGCGAGGGTCGCCGTGCCGACGCCGATCTTGAAGCCGTTGTACTCGGGCGGATTGTGCGAGCCCGTGATCTGGCAGAGCCCATCGACCGGCAGCGTGTGCGCGGCGAAGTACGCAACCGGGGTCGGCACCACGCCGATGTTGAGGACGTCGAGGCCGCGGCTGCGCGCGCCCTGGCTGAACCCCTGCGCGAGCGCGGGGCTCGAGGTCCGGTGGTCGCGGCCGAGCGCGATGGCCTGCGCCCGCCCCTTGGTGCGCTCGAGCAGCATGTTGGCGAACCCGCGGCCGAGCTGCTCGGCGAACTCTGGCGTCAGCTCGCCCTTGACCAGGCCGCGAACGTCGTACTCGCGAAAGACGTGCTCAGGGATGCCCATCGGGCCGATCTAGCACAGTCAGCGCGCGCCCATCGGCAGCTTGCTCGGGTCCGATTGCGAGTGGAAGCAGGCGATGGGCGGCTCGCCCTGCAAGATGGCCGTGAGACGATAATTGGCGCGGGCGAACTGGGAGGCCATCGCCTCGATGGCAGAGGCCAGCTCCATCCCTTGCTTGCCCTTGCCCTCCTCGACCACTTTGCAGACGACCTGCTTCATCGCCATGCCGCCGCGGATCAGCCCGCCCGGGCGGCGGTGCGGCTTGGGCGCGGGCGCCGCGTCCTCGGCGGGCTTTGCGTCTTCGGGAGCGGCGCTTG
Organism: Myxococcales bacterium; assembly: GCA_038231075.1. Classification (GTDB taxonomy): domain Bacteria; phylum Myxococcota; class Myxococcia; order Myxococcales; family 40CM-4-68-19; genus JBBRMA01. The sequence continues at coordinate 7,632 of JBBRMA010000048.1, forward strand.
GGGCCGCGACAGGCGGGGCGGCCGGCGGCGCGACTTCCGGCGTACCGGGCTCGTCGGCGCGCGCAGCGGAAGCCAGGCAGAGAGCGGCGGCGAGCGCGAAGGTCAGCTTGCGAATCATGGAGCCTCCAAAGCAGGGACCTCTTCTATAGCTTGTCGGCGCGCCCGGCGGCCTTGAGCGCATCGACCACCGCCCGCACCTCCTGCGCGCGCTCGCGGGGCACCACCAGCAGGGCGTCGCCCGCGTCGATGACACAGAGCCCTTGCAGGCCCACCGCGGCCACCAGGCGCTTGCCCTCGCTCAGCACCACGCAGTCGTCGCAGTCGATGGCGATGGCGTCGCCGGCGAGGGCGTTGCCGCGGGCATCCAGCGGCCGCACCTCGGGCAGCGCCGCGAAGGAGCCCACGTCGCTCCAGCCGAAGTCGCCGGTGACCATGTCGATGCGGCCCCCCGCGCGCGACTCGGGCTCCATCACGCCGTAGTCGATGCTGATGGACGGCGCGGCCGCAAACCGGTCCTCCCTGACGGCGCTCGCGGCCGCGGGCAGGTGGCGCTGCAGTGCCTCCAGATAGGCCCGGGCGCGAAAGGCAAAGATGCCCGCGTTCCACGAGTAGGCCGGGTCAGCGACATAGCGCGCGGCCGTCTGCACGTCGGGCTTCTCGACGAAGGCCTCCACCGAGCAGACGCCCTCTTCGCGCAGGTCGCCGCGGCGGAGATAGCCGTAGCCGGTCTCGGCGCGGGTCGGCCGGATGCCGATGGTGACGAGGCCTCCCTGCTCCGCCACGCGCGCGGCCGCTCCCAGCGCGGCCCGGAACGCATCGGGCTTGCCGATGTGGTGGTCGCTCGGGAGGATGAGCAGCACCGCGTCCGGGTCCTCGGCCAGCGCGCGCTCGGCAGCCAGCGCGATGGCCGGCGCGGTGTTTCTCGCGGCGGGCTCGACCAGCACGTGTGCGGCGGGCAGCTCGTGGAGCAGCGCGCGCACGTCGGCCTCGTGGTCCTTGCCGCACACGACCCAGGTGCGCGCGGGGCCCGAGAGCGCAGAGACCCGCTCGGCGGTCTCGACGATGAGCGGCGCGCCGCCCGACAGCGCGAGGAACTGCTTTGGCTTCTTGACCCGCGAGAGCGGCCAGAAGCGGGTGCCGCTGCCGCCGGCCAGGATGACCGAATGGATGCTCATGACAGAGGCCTCGCGAGGGTAGAAGGCAGTCCCAGGCTGATCTCGATCAGCCCCTGGAGGATGCGCGCGGTGGCGCCCCAGACGACGGTGCCCTGGACGGTGAACCAGTAGAGCGGGTAGCGCGAGAGGCCGCCCTGGATCTCTCTCATCTCGATGCGCGAGTTGCGCGGGTCGCAAAAGTCCACGAGCGGCAATTCGTGCAGCTCGTGCACCTCGGCGGCGCTTGGGGTCCACGGGTAGCGGCCGTCGCTGGCGAACGAGCGCGGGTCCACCACGCCGACCACCGGCGTGATCACAAACCCGGAGACAAACGTCGGGCAGTCGTCGAGCTGGCCCAGCACCTCGACGTGCGCGGGGGCGAGGCCCACTTCCTCGCGCGCCTCGCGCAGCGCCGCCTCGCGAGGTCCGGCGTCGGAGGTGTCGATGGACCCGCCCGGAAAGCTCACCTGGCCGCCGTGGGTCGAGAGCTGCGAGCTGCGCTTGGTGAAGAGCACGTGGAGGCCGTCGGCGCGCGGCAAGAGCGGCACCAGCACGGCGGCAGCGCGGCCAAGCTCGGGAAAGCGCTGCGGCGCGTGGGTGACCAGCGCCGCCTTGATCTGCTCGAGCGTCGGCGCGCGGACGCCCTCGGCGGTCATCGGCTCGCCTTCACTTCCGCGCAGCCCAGACCGCCACGATGAGCACGGCAAAGGCCACGCGATAGGCGGCGAACGCCAGGTACGTGTTGCTCTTGAGCCACGCCAGCATGAAGCGCACCGCGAGGTAGCCGGTGATGGCCGCGGTCAGGACTCCCGCTGCCAGCGCGGCCGGCGTCACCGTGCTCTGGCCGGCGTGCATCTCGTGCAAGAGGTGCGGAATCTTGACGAGGCCGGCGCCGAAGATGATGGGCGTCGAGAGCAGGAAGCTGAAGCGCGCGATGCTCTCGCGGTCGAATCCGAAGAAGAGGCCGAGCGTGATGGTCGCGCCGCTGCGCGAGACGCCCGGGATGAGCGCCGCCGCCTGCGCGACGCCGATGCCGAACGCGCGCGGATAGTCGATGCGCTCGGCGTCCTGGTTCTTCTTGCCGACGCGGTCGGCGAAGAAGAGCAAGAGACCCATCGCCGTCATGGTGCCGGCGATGAGCAGGGGCGAGCGCAGCTCCTCCTCGGCCAGCTTGTTGAGCAGCTTGCCGAGGATGGCGCCCGGGATGGTCGCGATCACCAGCGCCCAGAAGAGGCGCGCGTCCTTGTCGAACACGCGCGTGCCGATCGAGCGCAGGCCAGCCGAGATCAGCCGGATCCAGTCGCGCCAGAAGACCGCCAGCACCGCGACCAGCGTGCCCCAGTGCAGCGCGACGTCGAAGGCGACGCCGCCATCGTCGGTCCAGCCAAAGAGCCACGGCACCACGATCAGGTGCGCGCTCGAGGAGATGGGCAAAAACTCGGCGAGGCCTTGGATGGCCCCGAGGACGATGGCTTGCCAGACGGGCATGCGCGCTCTCTACCACAAGGCTACGCGCGCCTTGGCTCAAGTCCCTTCGTGCCAGCTCGACAGGTACTTTTCCTGTTCAGCGGTGAGCTTGTCGATCTTGACGCCCATCGCCTTGAGCTTGAGCCGGGCGATCTCGCGGTCGATCTCCTCGGGCACCGGATAGACCTTCTTCTCGAGCCCGCGCGCCTTCTTGAGCACGTGCTCGACCGAGAGCGCCTGGTTGGCGAACGACATGTCCATCACGCTGGAGGGGTGGCCCTCGGCGGAGGCGAGGTTGATGAGGCGGCCCTCGCCGAGCACGGCGATGCGGCGGCCGTTCTTGAGCGTGTACTCATCGACGTACTCACGCACCGTGCGCTTCTTGCCGTTCTTCTCCAGCCAGGCGATGTCGATCTCGACGTTGAAGTGGCCCGAGTTGGCGACGATGGCGCCGTCCTTCATCTTCTCGAAGTGGCCCTGCGCCAGCACGCTGGTGTTGCCAGTGACGGTGCAGAAGAAGTCGCCTTCCTTGGCGGCCTCGATCGACGGCATGACGCGGAAGCCGTCCATCCCGGCCTCGAGCGCCTTGAGCGGGTCGATCTCGGTGACGATGACGTTGGCGCCCATGCCCTTGGCGCGCATCGCGAGGCCCTTGCCGCACCAGCCGTAGCCGAGCACCACGAAGCTCGAGCCCGCGAGCAGCCGGTTGGTCGCGCGCACCATGCCGTCGATGGTGGACTGGCCGGTGCCGTAGCGGTTGTCGAACATGTGCTTGGTGTTGGCGTCGTTGACCGAGATGACCGGGAAGGCCAGGTCGCCCGACTCGGCCATGGCGCGCAGCCGCTGCACGCCCGTGGTCGTCTCCTCGGTGCCGCCGATGATGTCTTTGAGCAGCTCGCGGCGGTCGGTGACGATGGCCGACACCAGGTCGCAGCCGTCGTCCATGGTGATCATCGGCCGGTGATCGAGCGCGGCCCGGATGTGCTTGAAGTAGGTGTCGCGATCTTCGCCCTTGATGGCGTAGGTCGAGATTCCCGAGTCCACCAGCGCCGCGGCCACGTCGTCCTGGGTCGAGAGCGGGTTCGAGGCGCAGAGCACCACATCGGCGCCGCCGTCGCGCAGGGTCAAAGCGAGCTGCGCGGTCTCGGTGGTGACGTGCAGGCAGGCCGAGATGCGGATGCCCTTGAGCGGCTTCTGCTTGGCGAACCGCTCGCGGATCTGCGCCAGCACCGGCATCGAGCGCTCGGCCCACTCGATGCGCCCGTGGCCCTTGTCGGCCAGGGACAGATCCTTCACGTGGTGCGACGTCTTCATCTGCTTCTTGCTGACGGCCATCGGCATCTCCAGCGGTGAATGCGGGCGCCCCCTCTACCGCACTTGCCTCACGCGCGCCAGCACCGGAAAGCACCGCGACCATCCAACGCGGAGCCGCGGAGATCGCGGAGGAGCTCTTTTCAGAACTCCCCACTGAGCTTTCTCGCCGGACTCCGCGTCTCGGCGGTGGATCTCTAGTTGTGCGACGCCTACGCGGCGCCCTTGAGGCCGGCGGCGGCGCGAAGGGCGTCGGCGCGGTCGGTGCGCTCCCAGGTGAACTCGGGCTCGCTGCGGCCGAAGTGCCCGTAGGCCGCGGTGCGCTCGTAGATGGGGCGGAGCAGGTCGAGGTCGCGGATGATCGCCGCCGGCTTGAGCGAGAAGGTGCCGCGCACGGCGCGCTCGATGTGCTCCTCGCTGACGGTGTTGGTTCCGAAGGTCTCGACGAGCAGGCTGACCGGCTCGGCGACGCCGATGGCGTAGGCCACCTGCACTTCGCAGCGCCTGGCGAGACCCGCGGCGACGACGTTCTTCGCCACCCAGCGCGCGGCGTAGGCGGCGCTGCGATCGACCTTGGACGGGTCCTTGCCGGAGAAGGCGCCGCCGCCGTGGTGGCCCATGCCGCCATAGGTGTCGACGATGATCTTGCGGCCGGTGACGCCCGAGTCGCCCTTGGGTCCGCCGATGACGAAGCGGCCGGTGGCGTTCACCCAGCGCTGCATGTTGGCGGCGCGCAGCTCCGCGGGGATGACCTTGTCGATCACCTCCGCATTGACCGCCTCGCGCAGCTTCTCGGTGGTCACTTCCTCGTCGTGCTGGGCGGCGGTGACGACGGTCGTCACCTTGTGGGGCCGGCCGCCGCGGTATTCCACCGTGACCTGGCTCTTGCCGTCGGGCCGCAGGAACGGCAGCAGCTTCTCCTTGCGCACCTCGGCCAGCCGCCGCGTGATGCGGTGGGCGAGCGCGATGGGCAAGGGCATCAGCTCCGGCGTCTCGTCGCAGGCGTAGCCGAACATCATCCCCTGGTCGCCGGCGCCCTGCTCCTTGGTGGCGCTCGAGTCCACGCCCATCGAGATCTCGGGCGATTGCTGCTCGACCGCGACCATCACCGCACAGGAGCGTGCATCGAAGCCCATGTCGCCGTCAGTGAAGCCGATGCGCTCCACCGTGCGGCGGACGATCTCCGGGTAGTCGATCGACGCGCGGGTGGTGATCTCGCCGACCAGCACCACGAGGCCCGTCTTGACGCAGGTCTCGAGCGCCACGCGGCTGGCCCGGTCCTTGGCGAGGCAGTGGTCGAGCACCGCGTCGCTGATCTGGTCGCAGACCTTGTCGGGATGACCTTCGGTGACGGACTCGCTCGAGAACAGTTGATCGCGAAGCTGCATGGCGACGGGTGCTCCAAGGAAAATGAGGCGCGGGAAGATCACCGCGTAGAGCGCGATTGTCAACATCATAGCGCCGCGCGGCTTTTGGCCTGGCGCCCGCTCCCCGCCTGCTCAACCCAAGAGGAGCGAGGGCAGCACCTCGTCAAACGTGGTCGAGCCGTGCACGGCCTCGTCGCCCTTGGGCTGGATGATGCCGGTGCCGAAGGCCGCGTACATCTCGACGAACGCCTCGGCCACCGTGGGCGGCAGCCCGGCGTGCTGGAGCGCGGCCAGCTGGTGCTCAGGTGGCACATCGACGATCTGCAGCTTCTTGCCGAGCGCGGCGCCGATCTTCTCGGCGATCTGGCGGTGCGAATAGGCCGGGCCGATCAGGTCGATGACCTTGCTCTTGCCCGGCGGGTCTCGAAGCACCTTGGCCGCGAGCGCGCCGATGTCCTTGGTGGCGATCTGCGGAAAGGCGTAGTCGGCCGAGGCACTGAAGTTCGCGTAGATGCCCTTGGCCCTGGCCGGCCCGATCGCGTTGCCGGCATTCTCCTGGAAGGAGCCGGCGCGAATCGCGGTCAGCCTGGTTCCGGTCGCGCGCAGCACCGTCTCGAGATAGTGGAGGCCCTTGATGGGCCCGGTCTTGTCGGGCAGGTCGGCGCCGATCGACGACAGCATCACCACGTGGGGAACGCCGCTTTGCTTGACCGCCGCGGCGATGGCGCCTGCGACCTTTCGCTGCTCGGCGAAGAAGTCCTTGGCGGCATAGTTCGGCGGCAGGAGGACGAAGAAGCCGGTCGCCCCTTTGAGCGCGCCCGCCAGGAAGTGCGCGTCGTCGAGCGCGCCCAGCGCGACCTCTGCGCCTCGCCCCGACCAGGCGGCGCCCTTGGCCGCGTCGCGGACGATGACCTTCACTTGCTGCTTGCCGGCAATCAGCTCGTTTGCGACCACCGAACCGACGTGCCCCGACGCTCCAGCGACGACGAACATGGCTGCCTCCTGCGAGTGGTGGAGGTGCGATGCCCCCGCCGCCCGCTGGTTGCGATCGAGCTCAACCTCGGAGCAACCCACGCAGCAGCTGGAGCAGGTAGGACCGGCGCGCGCCGCTGATGCCGCTGGCGAAGCTCACCCGCGTCTCGCCTTGCAAGAAGAGTGAAGTCTGGGTGCCGTTGCGGCCCGCGCTCCTCGTCTCCTCGACCACCGAGCGGACGCCGCTCCACGCGAAGCGCTTGCGCCAGCCGATCGGGCCCACGCCCACGAAGGTCTCGGCGACATCCCCCCTGACGGTGAGCGTGGTCTTCCCCGCGATGCTCATCAGCGCGACCGACCAGAAGAAGAGGCTCCCGAGCAAGAAGGGGATGCCGAAAAGCGAGGTGGCCAGCTCGAAGCGACCCCGGTGGAGCTGGGTGCCGTAGATGCCACCGAGCGACAATCCCGACCAGACGCACATGAAGGGCACGAGGAAGAGCGCCTGGTAGGAACGCGTCGTGGCGCCGAGCTCGAACCCGTCCGGCCCGCGCGTGAACCAGGCGCCGGGCGGCGTCGTGAGCTCATCGGGGGCGAGCACCAGCGCGGCGCTCATCGCCTCCGAGAGCCTGAAGACGTTGCCGCACGCTTTGCACGCGCCGACGTCGGTTCCAACATTGACGTCGGTGTCGGCCAGGCTTTTCCCGCAGCGCGGACAGGCGATGGCCATTTGCATTCGATGAGGAGAGTAGTCGAATTGGGTATGCTTTGCCGATGCGCATCCTGCACACCATGCTCCGCGTCGGCGACCTCGAGCGGTCGCTGCTCTTCTACACCGGCGTCCTCGGCATGAAGCTGCTCCGCCGGCGCGACTACCCGGAGGGAAAGTTTACCCTCGCCTTCGTCGGCTTCGGCCCTGAGTCCGAGGGCGCGGTGATCGAGCTGACCCACAATTGGGAGACCGCGCGCTATGACCTCGGCCAGGGCTTCGGCCACGTCGCGCTCGAGGTGGACGACGCCTACGCCGCGTGCGCGCAGATCAAGGCCAAGGGCGGCACGGTCACTCGCGAGGCCGGGCCGATGAAGCACGGCACCACCGTGATCGCGTTCGTGCAGGACCCGGATGGGTACAAGATCGAGCTCATCCAGCGGCGGGTCTGAAACCTCTTCAGTCCGGTACCGTCCGCGGCCTTGCGGCAGGAGAAGCAAACCGCGCCGGGCCGGAGACCAACTCTAGAAATCGTCCGGCGCCGCGAGGTGCGGAAACTCGCGCGAGCTCTGCAGCGGCCCGATGAGCGCGGGGAAGCGCTTCTTCATCTCGGCCAGGACGAAGTCCTCGATCTCGTCCACCGAGCTGAAGCTCATGGCGGCGTCGAGCAGCTCGCGAGCCTCGCTCAGGTCGGCCTCGCGCAGCACGCGCTTGACGAGCGGGATGTCGGCCGGGTTCATCGAGAGCGCATCGAGCCCCAGGCCGAGCAAGATGAGCGCGTAGGTCGCGTCGCCGGCCATCTCGCCGCACATGGCCACTTCGATGCCCGCCGTGCGCGCGCCCTCTACCGTGGCGCGGATCATCCGCAAGATGCCGAGGTGGAGCGGCCGGTACAGATAGGCCACCTCGCGGTTGCCGCGGTCGATGGCCAGCGAATATTGGATCAGATCATTGGTGCCGATGGAGAAGAAGTCGCACTCGCGCGCCAGCCGATCGGCGGCCATGGCAGCGGCCGGCGTCTCGACCATGATGCCGACCGGGAGCCGCTCCGGCAGCGAGTGGCCCTCCTTGATCAGCTCGGCGCGGACGGCGGCGATGTGGCCCTTGGCCTCGCGCAGCTCGGTGATGCCGGCGATCATCGGCAGCATCACCCGCATCTCGCCGAGCGGTGCGGCCCGCCAGAGCGCGCGCAGCTGGGTGCGAAAGAGGTGCGGGTGGCGCAGCGTGAAGCGGATGGCGCGCAGGCCCATGGCGGGGTTTGGCTCGTGCGTCCGGTGGCCGAGCGGCAGCTTGTCGCCGCCCAGGTCCAGGGTGCGGATGGTGACGGGCCGCTTGCCCATCGTCTTCAAGATCGACGCGTAGGCCTTGTAGTGCTCTTCCTCGCTCGGGAAGTCCTCGCGGTTCAAGTAGAGGAACTCGGTGCGGTAGAGGCCGACGCCCTCGCCGCCGTGCGAGAGCAGCGAGGGCACCTCTTCGGGGAACTCGATGTTTCCCCAGAGCCCGATGCGGCGCCCATCGCGCGTCTGGCCGGGCAGATCGCGCTCTTGCAGGAGCCGCTCGCCCCGGCTCTTGGCCAGCTTGCGCGAGGTCTCGAAGCGGGCGATCTCCTCGGGCTGCGGATTGAGGAGCACCTCGCCGGTCATGGCGTCGATGGCGATGGGGTCGCCCGCGCGCGCGACCTCCGAGACGCCGAGCGCGCCGACCACGGCGGGCACCTCGACCGCGCGCGCGAGGATGGCGGTGTGGCTGGTCTTGCTGCCGACGTCGGTGACCAGCCCGACGATGCGGCCCGACGAGAGCAGCACCGCGGCGTCGGCGGTGGGCAGGTCGTAGCAGACGATGATTGAACCTTCAGGCGGCAGCTCGTGCAGGCCGCTCGGCGCCTCGCCGGCCAGGTTGTGCAGGACGCGGTCGCCCACCTCGTCGATGTCGGCGCGCCGCTCGGCCAGGTAGCCAGTGCCGAGCGCGAGCTTCTCGCCCATCTCGCGCACGGTGCGGCGCACCGCCCACTCGGCGTTGAGCAGCTCTTCGCGGATCAGCCCCTTGGCGTTCTTCAGCAGCGTGGGGTCGTCCACCATCATGCGGTGGACCTCGAGCATGGCGCTGTGCTCGCCGTCGCCCAGGCTCTGGCGCAGGGCCGCGAGCTGCTCGACGCTCTGGCGCACGGCGGTGTCGAGGCGGACGATCTCGGCCTCGACCTCGTCGGGCTCGAGGTGGTGGCGAGGCACCCGGACCCGGCGGCGATCGACGGGATAGACCCTGCCGATCGCGACTCCTGGTGACGCCGGGATGCCGGTGAACTTGGTGGCCAAAGCTCTTGATCTATACCACGCGGGATCTTCCCACTTGCGCCTAGAGTCGGGCGAGCCGGGCCTGCAGTCGGCGCAGCTCTTCATTGACCTTGTAGAATTTCACCGAGCCCTGCTCTGACTGGAGCTGGACGGCGAGCGCGGCGGCGGCGTCCTTCAAGGCCGCCTTGGCCGCCGGATGGGGAAGCAGCCACTCGAGGGCGCGGATGGCGGCGATGCGCGCCTGGAAATCCGCGTCGCCCGCGAGCTTGACCAGCGCCGGCACCGCCTGCGCAACACCCGACCGGCCAAGCTCGTAGGCAGCGCGCGCGCGCACGAGGGGATTCTTGTCGGCAAGCTTGCCCGTCCAGCAGCTCTCGGCCCCCGCGCACTCCTTGGCTGCCTCGAGCGGCGCGCCGAGCGCGGCAAAGGCCTTGGCGCGCTCCTCGGCCAGCTTGCCGCACGCCGCCTTCTCGTCGAGGTCGGCGCCGGTCAACCCCGCCAGCTCGATCGAGCAGCCTCCCGCGGGCGGCTTCTTGTCTCGGCCCAGGCCCGCCGACTTCAGCGCCGGCAAGAGCGCCGGCTCGCCCAGGAGCGCCGCCGCCTGCGCGCAGAGCACCCGCGCGGAGAAATCACCCGAGGCAGCCGCGCGCTTGATCAGCTCCGCGGCCTGCGGGCGCTCGCCGATCCAGACCAGCGCGTTGACGGCAAAGGCGGTCAGCTCGCCGTCGTCGGGGCCCGTCTTCACCAGCTCGAGGATCGGCTTCGCGGCCTCCCTGGCGCGCAGCCGCCCGAGCGCATCGGCGGCAAACTCGCGCACCTTGTCGGTGAGCAGCCGCGCGGTTCCCGGATTGGGATCCGAGTCCTTGTATTTCAGCTTCTCGAGCAGGGCCGGCACCGCGCGCGCGTCGCCGAGGTCGCCGAGCACGATGGCCGCCTTGGCGTACGTCCCGGCCGGCGCGCGGCTGCGTCCCCTGGCCCAGGCGAGGTAGCCGGCGTCCTGATCGCGCAGCAGCTTGAGCATCGGCTCGACGGCCACCGTGCCGAGCTGGAAGAGCGAGAACGAGGCCTCGGGCAGAAAGCTCACGCCCTGCATCTCGAGCACCAGCGCGTGCTGCAGCGCCGGGATGCCCGCGGGGTCGCCGATCTGCCCGAGCGCCATCACGGCCTTCTTGACCACCAGCGGCGGCGCGTCGCCGTCGATGATGTGCGAGAGCTCGGGGACCGCCTCGGCCGCGCGGAGCTGCCCGAGCGACTGCACCGCGGCCAGCCGCACCGTCATCTCCTGCGCGCGCGCCAGCCGGAGCAACGCCTGCGCAGCCTTGGCGTCGCCGAGCTGCCCGAGCGACTCGGCGATCTTGGCGTTGGTCCGATTGGCCGCCCGCGTGGCCCCGTCGCTCCCCGCGCCGACGCCGGTGTCGATGGCGTCGATGAGCGGCTGCACGCTCTCGGGCCCGCCCAGCTCGCCGAGCGCCACCGCGGCGTCCTCGCGCGCGGCGGGGTCGGAGAGCGCCTTGGTCAGCGCCGGCACCGCGGCCTTGGCCTTCAGCTTGCGCAGCTCCTGCACCGCCTTGCCCCGCACGCGCGCGTCCTGGTCCGAGAGGCGCGCGATCCAGGTCTCGGGGTCCTTCGGGTCCTGCGCCTTGCACGAGGCCAGGGCCAGGGTCACGAGCAGCGCGGTCAGCCTTTGCATCGAAATCGGTTACTGCGCGCACCGGGAGGCGTCAATCCGGTACCTTGCCGCGCATGCGCATCGCCTTCCTCGGCACCCCTGCGTTCACCCTGCCCATCCTCGAGGCCTGCAGAGCCGCGGGCGAGCTGGTGCTGGTGGTGGCGCAGCCCGATCGGCCCGTCGGTCGCCACGCCGAGCTGCAGGCGCCGCCGGCGAAGAAATGGGCGCTGGCCAATGGAATCGCCGTGGCCCAGCCGGAGAAGGTGAAGCAGGGGCGGCTGGCCGCGCTGCTCGCCGAGCACCGGCCCGACGTCGCGGTGGTGGCCGCGTATGGCCGCATCCTGCCCAAGGACGCGCTCGAGGCGCCGCGGCTCGGCTGCCTGAATGTCCACGGCTCGCTGCTCCCCGAGCTGCGCGGGGCCGCGCCTGCGCAATGGGCAGTCGCGCGCGGCCTCGCGAAGAGCGGCGTCACCATCATGCAGATGGACGAGGGCCTCGACACCGGCGACATCCGGCTGGTCCGCGAGCTGCCGCTGGCCCCGGGCGAGACCGGCGACTCGCTCTTGCAGAAGCTCGGCCCGCTCGGCGCCCAGGCGCTCACAGAGGCGCTGGCGCTGCTCGAGAAGGACGCGCTGCCCCGCCTGGCGCAGGATCACGGCAAGGCCACGCTGGCGCCGCTCCTGTCGCGCGAAGACGGTGTCGTCGATTTCACCCGCAGTGCGACCGAGCTCGACCAGCGCCTCCGCGGCTTCACGCCTTGGCCGGGGGCCCGCATCGGCGGACTCAAGATCCACGCGGCCTCGGTCTTGGACGAGCGGACCGACCGCGCCCCGGGGCAGATCGTGCGCGCCGCGCCCGCGGGACTGGACCTGGCCTGTGGGTACGGCACGGTCTGGCGCTTGCTGGAGGTGCAGCCCGAGAACAAGAAGCGGATGCCTGTCGCTGCCTATCTGGCGGGCCGGCAACTCAAGCCTGGCGACGCTCTGCAGTGACTAAAGCTTCCGCCGGGCCTTTGCCTTTTCAAGCCATTCCAGGTCCACGAGGTCTTGCGGTCGGCCGACTGCGCGCTTGTTGGTAATCAAGTCATCGATGTGAAGGAGCTGAATCGGCACACCGCCAAAGGTCGTGTCCTTCTTTCTTGTCCAACAGCTCTCGAAGTCCAGCTTCTCCACGCCAGTGAGAATGTCGACTCTCGCCGGTGGTTGACCGATTTGAAAGATGAGGCCGGGCTCGGAAAGCTCTGCGACGCTGAGCTCCGCCACGGGTGCGCCAAACTTCGCCAGAGCACGCAAGACGCGCTCCGCGTTTTCGGTGGTCGGCTCAATCCAGATGCCGAGATCATTGGTGTAACGGGGCTGCGTGTAGTGCATGACCGCGTGAGCGCCGACGACGAGAAAGCGCGCCTCAGCGGCGGACAACTCGGAGAATAGATCGATCAAGTCTTGGTGGAATGGAATCACGACCCCTCATCATGTCCGGAATGGTCAGCATGTCGAGGGCCGCCTCGAACTTGCCTTCGTCACCGACACGTTCCCAGAACTCCAGGTCGAACATGCCGTCGTCTTTCTCGCCGGGCGACAGCTTGCGGACCATCCAGGTTCGCTCGGAGCGGGGCAGCATCCAGACAGTATAGCGCGCGGATTCTTTGGAGGCACCCGCCGACGAAGCGACCGCCTGCCGCGCGCCAAGCGGGCCGCGGTCTGCGATACTCAGGCCATGCTCATCGTCCTCCACCCCGACATCACGCCCGACCAGCAAGGCCGCATCGAAGCGCGCATTCGCGAGCTCGGGTTCGTTCCGCACGCCATCGCCGGCGCTGGGCGCACGGCCATCGGCATCACCGGCAACAAGGGGCCGATCGACCCGGGCAACTTCCGCCTGCTCGACGGCGTCGCCGACACCATTCCCGTCACCGCGCCCTACAAGCTGGTCAGCCGCGAGGTGAAGCACGAGGACTCGATCATCGACGTCGGCGGCGTGCCCATCGGCGGCCCCGGCATCGTCGTCATGGGAGGCCCCTGCGCGGTCGAGAACGAGAAGCAGATCCTGGCCGCGGCGCACGGCGTGGCCAAGGGCGGCGCGGCGCTCCTCCGCGGCGGCGCGTTCAAGCCGCGCACCAGCCCCTACGACTTCCAGGGCCTCAAGGGCGAGGGCCTGCGCCTGCTCGCCCTGGCCCGCGCGCAGACCGGGCTCAAGATCGTCACCGAGGTCAAGGACACCGAGACGCTGCCGCTGGTGGCCGAGACCGCCGATCTCTTGCAGATCGGCGCGCGCAACATGCAGAACTTCTCGCTCTTGGAGGCCGTGGGCGAGCTGCGCAAGCCGGTGCTGCTCAAGCGCGGGATGAGCGCGACCATCAAGGACTTGCTCATGGCCGCCGAGTACATCGCCTCGCGCGGCAACACCCAGATCATCCTCTGCGAGCGCGGCATCCGGACCTTCGAGACGGCCACGCGCAACACGCTCGATCTGAACGCGGTGCCGGTGCTCAAGGCCAGCTCGCACCTGCCGGTGGTGGTCGATCCGTCGCATGGCATCGGCATCCGCAGCATGGTCCTGCCGATGGCGCTCGCAGCCGTCGCGGCGGGCGCGGATGGCATCATCCTCGAGGTCCACCCGGAGCCCGACCGCGCGCTCTCGGACGGCATGCAGTCGCTCGACCTGCCGCTCTTCTTCGCGGTGATGAAGAAGCTCGAGCTGGTGGCGCAGGCCGTGGGCCGCTCGCTCTACCGGCCGGCGTTGAAGGCTTAAGTTGCGCGCGCGCATCCACCCCCTGCAAGGTCCGCTGCGATCGCGCGGACCCTTGCTGGTCCCGGGTGATAAAAGTATCTCTCACCGCGCGCTGCTCTTTGCCGCGCTCGCTTCCGGCGAGAGCCGCATCGGCGGGTTGGCCCCGGGCGGAGATGTGCGGTCCACGGCGCGCTGCCTCGCCCAGCTTGGTGTTTCGCTGGTGCGCGGCGATGGAACGCCCTGGAGCGCGGACGATCCGCCGCGCCGGCCCGAGGGCGCAAAGCCGCTGCCCGAGGTCGAGCCAGGCATGGGCCCAGATGACGCGCTGGTGCGCGGCGTGGGCACGCGCGGGCTCCTGGCGCCGCTCGCTGCGCTCGACTGCGGCAACTCGGGAACGACGATGCGGCTCTTCACCGGCGTCCTCGCGGGCGCGGGCGTGCCGGCGACTTTGATCGGCGACGCCTCGCTGTCGCGCCGGCCGATGGAGCGCGTGGCGGCCCCGCTGCGCACGCTCGGGGGGCAGATCCAGACCGGCGAGAAAGGTCGCCCGCCGGTCATCATCCTGCCCGGCGGCAAGCTCGCGGGCGGGACCATCGAACTGCAGGTCGCCAGCGCCCAGGTGAAGAGCGCGTTGATCCTGGCCGCCCTGGTCGCGGGTGATATCGATATCGCAGTGAGCGAGCCCGACCGCAGCCGCGACCACACCGAGCGGATGCTGCGCCAGATGGGCGCGAGGCTCGAGGTGCGCGGCAACACCGTCACGCTGCGGCCCTCGCCCCCGCTCAAGCCGCTCGAGCTGGAGGTGCCGGGCGACCTCAGCTCGGCGGCCTTCCTGCTCGCGGCCGCGCTGGTGGCGCCCGAGGGCTCGGTGGTGTCGATCGGGAACGTCGGCGTCAATCCGACGCGCGCGGGCTTTCTCGACGCGGCGGCGCACTTCGGCGCCAGGCTGTCGCTGCGTCTCGCGGCGCAGGGCTCCGAGCACACCTTCAATGCCCAGGGCGAGCCGGCCGCCAGCATCGAGGCCAGAGCGCAGCGGCTGCACGGCGCGACGCTCGATGGCGAGCTGGTGCTGCGGGCCATCGACGAGGTGCCGATCCTGGCGGTGCTCGGGGCGCTGGCCGAGGGCGAGACGGTGATTCGCGGGGCCGGTGAGTTGCGCGTCAAGGAGTCCGACCGCCTCGCGCAGATGGCCAAGGGCCTGACCGCGATGGGCGCCGTTGTCGAAGAGCTGCCCGATGGGCTGCGCATTGCCGGAGCCGGGGGACGCGGCGGGCTGCTCCGAGGTGGCGCGGAGATCGACAGCGCCCACGACCACCGCATCGCGCTCGCCTTCACCGTGGCCGCGCTGCGCGCCGACGGCCCGACCGTCATCAACGGCGCCGAGTGGGCCGACGTCTCGTTCCCCGGCTTCTTCGATCTCTTGCGCCGCCTGGGCGCCGAAGTGGAGCTCTTCCCGTGAGGCGCACCTATTTTCTGCTCGGCGATCCGGTCGCGCACTCGCGCTCGCCCGCGATCCACGCGCGCGCCTTCGCGCTGCTCGGCGTCGATGCGGTCTATGCGCCCGCGCACGTCACCGAGGGGGGGCTGCCCGCGGCCATCGAGGCGCTGCGCGCGCTCGGCGTCGCCGGGTGCAATCTGACGGTGCCGCACAAGGAGGCCGTGCTGCCGCTGCTCGACCGGGTGGACCAGAGGGCCTTGATGATCGGCGCGGTCAACTGCGTGCAGCGCCATGAATCAGGCCAGCTCGTCGGCTACAACACCGACGTCGCGGGGGTGCTCAACGCGCTCCGGGCCGGCGGTGTCGAGTTGCAAGGCGCGCACTCAGTGGTGCTGGGCGCGGGCGGGTCGGCGCGCGCGGCCGCGGTGGCGCTGGCGCCGGTGTCAGGCCGCGTGACCATCCTGAACCGCACCGCGGCCCGCGCCCACGCCATCGCCACCATGCTGCGCAGCGCCGACTGCGTCGCCGACGTCGGCCCGCTCGAAGGCCCGGAGGCGCGCCGGGTGCTCCAGCGCGCGGAGGTGGTCGTCAACTGCACGACTGTCGGCATGGGCACCGGCGACTCGCCCTTCGACGTCAAGCTGCTTCCCGAAGGGGCCGCGGTGCTCGACCTCGTCTACGCCGGCAAGAAGGGCGACGCGCCCGGCGACACGGCGCTGCTCGCCGCCGCGCACGCCCGCGGGCTCCGCACGCTCGATGGCCTGACGGTGCTGGTCCACCAGGCCATCGGTTCACTGGAAGTGTGGCTCCAGCGCCACCGACTGACCGACGTCGTGTTGCCCGGAGCGACGCGCGGGCTGGCTGCCGAGCTGCGCGCAGCCGCGCTGGCGGCCGATGCGGAGAGCTCGCTGCCGGCACTGGAGACCCCTTGAGCCGCTTGCGCTTTCTCACTGCGGGTGAAAGTCACGGCCCTGCCTTGGTGGGAATCCTCGACGGCCTGCCCGCCGGCTTGCCGCTCACCGCCGAGCACCTGGCGCGCGACTGCGCCCGGCGCAAGCTCGGCTATGGCCGCGGCGGGCGGATGAAGATCGAGCCCGAGCTGCCGCGCATCCTGGCCGGCGTGCGGCATGGGCAGACGCTGGGCAGCCCGCTCGCGGTGGTCATCGACAACGCCGACCACGCCAAGGCCTGGGCCACGCGGATGGCCGTGGAGGCCGTGCAGAGCGCCGAGGCGCGCGGGCCCGAGGTCACCTTGCCAAGGCCCGGCCACGCGGATCTGACCGGCGCCATCAAGTTCGGCCACCGCGATCTGCGCAACTCGCTCGAGCGGGCCAGCGCGCGCGAGACGGCGATGCGGGTGGCCCTGGGCGCGGCCGCGCGGCGTTTGCTCGATGAGCTCGACATCCGCGTGGGCTCGTTCGTCACCTCGATCGGCAAGGCTTCAACGCGGCCCCTCGCGCAGCTTGGCCTCGCAGTGGACGACGCTGAAGAGCTGGCCTCGCTCGCCGACCAGTCGGAAGTGCGCTGCCTGGATCTCGCGGCCGAGCCGCTGCTGCGCGAGCAGATCGTGGCGGCGCAGAAGCAGCGCGACACCATCGGCGGGACCTTCGAGGTCCGCGTCACCGGGCTGCCGCCGGGCCTTGGCAGCTACACGCAGGCCGACTTGAAGCTCGACGGCATCCTCGCCAAGGCGCTCGCCTCGATCCCGGCCATCAAGGCGGTCGAGCTGGGCGACGGCTGGCAGGGCGCGCGCGACTTCGGCTCGCAGGTGCACGACCCGATGCACCGCGCTGGGGGCGGCGTGGCGCGCGACTCCAACCACGCCGGCGGCCTCGAAGGCGGCGTCACCAACGGCGAGCCGCTGGTCGTCCGCGCCGCGATGAAGCCCATCGCCACGGTGATGAACGCGCTCGGCAGCGTCGAGCTGCTCACGGGCGAGGCCGAGCGCGCCCACGTCGAGCGCAGCGACACCTGCGCGGTCCCTGCGGCCGCGGTCGTCGGCGAGGCAGTGGTGGCGCTCGCGCTGGCCGACGCGCTGCTCGACAAGCTCGGCGGCGACTCGATGGGCGAATTGCACGCAGCGCTGCGCACCGCCTGGCGCCGCGCGCGCCTCTTGCCCGGACACGTCTACCTCTGCGGCCTGTCGGGCGCGGGCAAGAGCACGCTTGGACCGCTGCTCGCCGAGCGCCTGGGCCTGCCCTTCGCCGATCTGGACGACCTGATTGAAAAAGACGCCGGGCGGCCCATCGCCGCCCTCTTCGCCGACGCCGGCGAGGCCTCGTTCCGCGCCCGGGAGGCGCAGGCCGTCCGCGCGCTTGCTGCTGGTCCGCGCAGCGTGGTCGCGCTCGGCGCCGGCGCCGTCACGGGCCGCGCCGTGCGCCAGGCTGTGCGCAAGAGCGGCCACTTGCTCTGGCTGCGCGCGCCGGTGGAGCTGCTCTCGACCCGCGTGGGCGCGGCGGCGAGCCGGCCCCTGCTCACCGGGGACCCGCTCGCGAAGCTCACCGAACAGGCCGCCGCGCGCGAGCCGCTCTACGCCCGCTTGAGCGACGCGCAGGTGCTGGCCACGCCCGCGCCCGACAGCGTGGCCGCCGCCGCCGAGGCCGCCGTGCTCGCCCTGGAGTCGCAGCGTGCCCACGGTTGACTCCTTCGAGGTCGCGTTCGCCTCGGGCGCGCGGACCACCTGCGCCATCGGGCCGGGCGCGCTCGACGACCTGGCAAGGCTCTCGGCCGCCGCGGGACTCACGGGGGCCGCCGCGCTGGTCTGCGACGGCAAGCTCGCGGCGCTCCACCCGCGCTGCCTTCCCTTGCAGGGCGATAATAATATCACCCGCGCCCCCACTGAAGCGGGCAAGTCGCTCGCCGAGGTGGAGGCGATCTGCGCCGCGCTCGCCGAGCGGCAGCTCTCGCGCGACGGGCACCTCGTCGCCATCGGGGGCGGCGTGCTCACCGACCTGGCCGGCTTCGCTGCCGCCATCTATCTGCGGGGCATCCCGTGGGTGTCGGCGCCGAGCACGCTCCTCGCCCAGGTGGACGCGGGCCTCGGCGGCAAGACGGGCGCAAACTTGCGCGCGGGCAAGAACCTGATCGGCGCCTTCCACCAGCCAAGGCTCGTCATCGCCGATACCTCGCTGCTCGCCACGCTGCCCGAGCGCGAGCGCTGGAGCGGGCTCGCCGAAGTGGTCAAGACCGCGCTGCTCGCGCCGACCCGCGACGCCGCCGGCGTTCCCCTCTTGGAGCGCTGTGAAGCGGGCCTCGCGCGCGCCGCCGCCGGCGATGCCGTCGAACTCTCCGCGCTGGTCGCCGCGTGCCTGCACGTGAAGGCCGCCGTGGTCGCCGTGGACGAGCGCGAAGGCGGCGCGCGCGCCTCGCTCAACCTCGGCCACACCATCGGCCACGCGCTCGAGGCGGCCTCAGGCTACGAAAGGTTCACGCACGGAGAAGCGGTGGCCCTGGGACTCAAGGCCGCCATCGCGCTCTCGGCACGGCTTGGGCATTTGCAAAAGTCCGACGCGGCCCGTGCGCTGGCGCTGGTCACTCAACTCAAGATCGCGCCCGCCCGCGCCCTGAGCGGCCCGGAGCGCGCGCTGGCTGAGTCCGCCTTGCTCAGGGACAAGAAAGTGCGCGCCGGCAAGGTGCGCTTCGTCGTCCTGCGCGGGCTCGGCGAATGGGCGCTGCAGGAAGTCTCCCCGCAAGATCTCTCCTTCGCGCTCGATGCCGCCCTCGATCTGGGGTAGCTAGAGCAGCGATCGGGTTGGTGGACCGAGGAGAACGGTCGACTCGCAAGCAGCGCAAGGAACGACGAGGAGCCGTACTTTCTGTACGGCGACGAGGAGAGACGCAGTGATGCGCAGCGAATCGGCCGAGGGGGTTGCCCCGCAACCCCCGGTTATCCGACGGGAACCAACCCGTTCGGTGCTCTAACCTTTCATGCGCCGCCTCTTGTCCCTCTTGCTCGTCGTCCTTCCGGCAGCGGCGCGCGCGCAGAATCCCGTCCCTCCTGGCGCGGTCGCGCCCCCGCCCGAGCAGCCACCCGCCGCCGAGGAGCCGAAGAAGGCCAAGGACCTGGCACCTCTGATGGTGACGGCCGGCCTCGGCTACGCGGCCTTCGTCTTCAATCAATCCAAGAGCGACACCGACCCGAGCACCGCCGTCGCCACCCCGGGGCTCGCCATGCACGTCGAGGTGGGGCCGCGCCTGGGTAAGGACTCGCCCATCGGCGTCGTGGCCGCCGCAGGCTTTGCCATCGCCTCGGCCGACGTGCTCAGCAACTACACGGCGGGCGCTGCCATGCTCGCCCTGGGCGCGCGCTACGACGAAGGCGACGGCCTGCGCGCGACGCTGGGGCTCGGCGCCGGGGGAATCCTCATGAGGCGGGTGACCGGCGATCAAAAGGCGATCTCGCTCGCGCCCTTCTTCCACGTCGACTATCCGCCGCCGCTCTTTCCGCCCTGGCTGCAATTGCAAGGCACCTTCTCGTACCTGCCGGTGCCCTCGCCCATCCGCGCCTTCGTCGCCTCGGTGGGCATCGGGTTCGTGCGCTGATGGCCGCCGTCTTGCTCCTCTCCGGGCCGAACCTGAACCTGCTTGGCGAGCGGGAGCCGCACATCTACGGCAGCACCACGCTCGGCGAATTGGAGGCGCTCGTGCGCACGCACGCGCAGTCGCTCGGGCTCTCGGTGCGCGCGTTTCAATCGAACCACGAGGGCGCCCTCCTCGACCAGTTGCACGAGGCGCGAGGCTGGGCGCAAGGCTGCCTCTTCAACCCGGGCGCGCTGACGCATTACGCCTGGAGCCTGCGCGACGCCGTGGCCGCCGTGAAGTATCCGGTGGTCGAGGTGCACCTCTCGGACCCGCGCACGCGCGAGCCCTTTCGCCACCTGAGCGTGCTCGACGGAGTCTCGGCGCACCGCGTGGCTGGCAAGGGCGTCGCCGGCTATCTGGAGGCGCTCGACTGGCTGGCCGCGCGCGCCGCCCGCGCGTGATCGCGCAGCGCCTCGTAGAGCTCGTCGAAGCGCGCCCATTCAGGCTCTCTGATCTCGTGCGTCCGGCGGCCTGATTCGCGCGCGGGGTCCTTCACCATCAACTCAAACGTCGGATAGCGCAGCGAGCGGCGCAGGCGCTCCTTCAGCTCGGAGACATCGACCTCGGCCCAGGGCACGAGGCGCCCACTGACCGCGAGGCCGCCGGGCTCGATGCGGAGCTGCAAGGGCGGCCGCAAGACGTGAAAGAGCAGCCCAAGGACGCCCAGCGCCAGCGTGACGGATCCATAGACGTGGTCGATGGGCAGCGCCGACAAGAGCCAGAATGCCGCCCCCGAGAGCACGAGCCCGCCGCTGCCGATGAGGATCTTCCAGCGCCTGGCCGAGTACTGATTGCTCGGCGTCACGGCTCGTAGCGCGCGGCCCGGAGCGACTCGCTGCGCGCCCCCCGCAGCCAGTGCTGCACGGCGCCGTTCTTCTCCAGCGCGTCCACATAGTCGCGGGCCATGCTCTCGAGCGGCACCGAATAGGTGCGGAAGCGGCCCACGGCCACCGGCGCATAGAAGGAATCGGCGATCGTGTAATGGCCAAACAGATAGGGACCACCCTTGCCGAAGCGCGCGCGGCAGTCGGCCCAGAGGGCGGTGATGCGCGCGATGTCGGCCTGCGCCTCGGGGCGCAGCGCGGGGGGCGGCATCGGCTCGACGATCTTCATCGGCAGATCGCCGCGCAGCGCCGGGAAGCCCGAGTGCATCTCGGCGCAGGCCGAGCGGGCGATGGCCCTGGCGTGCGGGTCCTCGGGCCAGAGCTTCGCCTGGGGGAACTTCTCGGCCAGGTACTCGCAGATGGCGAGCGAGTCCCAGACGGTCAGCGCGCCATCGATGAGCACCGGGACGCGCCCGGCCGCGGAGACGCGTCTGATGTTGGCCTCGGTGTCGGGGAGGTCGAGGCCGATGACCTGCTCCTCGAAGGGAGCGCCCGTGTGCAAGAGCGTCAAGTAGGCGCGGATGGACCAGGAGGAATACTTCTTGTTTCCAATGACCAGCTTGAGCATGCGGGTTTCTATAGCACCGACAACTGGCGGTCGCGCGCCGCCATTGACCGGCGTAGAGTCTGGCGCGCCAACGTCCGGGAGGACCCATGAACGCCGCCGTCGAGACACCGAAGAACACCGAACTGCGCCGCCTGGACGAGCTGGTGGGCCGCCTGCGCGACGGCGCCAAGACCTGGGTCAAGCTGCCCATCGGCGAAAAGCTGGGCGTCGCGCGGCGGATGCTGGAGGGCTTCTCGCGCATCGCCGACCGCAGCGTCGCCGCCGCGGTGCAGGCCAAGGGCATCGCGCCGAACACGCCGCAGGAGGGCGAGGAGTGGCTCGCCGGCCCCTATGTCACCCTCCGCATCCTCCGCCTGACGGTCGAGGCGCTCGAGGCACTGGCCGCGGGCCGCAACACCCCCATCGGCAAGGTCGATCGCACCGTGGACGGCAAGCTGCGCGTGCAGGTCTATCCCTTGACCCGGCTCGACAAGCTGCTCTTCGACGGGCTCGACGCCGAGATCGTCCTCGAGGAGGGCGCCTCGGAGGCTGATTTGGAGGCGCGCGGAAAGTATTACAAGAAGGGTCCCGATTTCGACGCCAATCAAGGCCGCGTCGCGCTGGTCCTGGGCGCGGGCAACGTCAACTCAATCCCTCCGACCGACGTCATCACCAAGATGTTCGCCGAGGGCAAGGTCTGCATCCTCAAGATGAACCCGGTCAACGCCTATGTCGGCCCCTTCATCGAAGAGGCCTTCAAGGAATTGATTGAGAAGGGTTGGCTCGCGGTCGTCTATGGCGGCGCCGAGGAAGGCGGCTATCTCTGCAAGCACGCCGGCGTCGACGAGATCCACATCACCGGCAGCGACAAGACCCACGACATGATCGTCTGGGGCCCGCCGGGCAAGGAGCGCGCCGAGCGGATGGCGAGAAACCAGCCGCTGCTCGACAAGGAGATCTCGAGCGAGCTCGGCAACGTCTCGCCGGTCCTGGTGGTGCCCGGGCCTTATAGCGAGAAGCAATTGGCCTTCCAGGCCGACAATATCGGCGGGCAGGTCACCAACAACGCGTCCTTCAATTGCAACGCCGCGAAGATGTTGATTACACCCAAGGGTTGGAAGCGCACCGACGAGCTCGTCTCCGCGATGGAGCGGACCATCGGCGCCGCGCCCGTGCGCAAGGCCTGGTATCCCGGCGCCAAGGACCGGTACAAGCAGCTCACCGACGGCCACCCGAATATCAAGACCATTGGAAGCGGCGACGCCGATACCTTGCCCTGGACCATGGTCAAAGGTCTCGACGCCGACGACGCGGGCGAGCGCAACTTCACCACCGAGCCGTTCTGCTCGATCATCTCCACCACCGAAGTCGGCTCCGACGACCCGATTGAGTTCCTCGAGAAGGCAGTCGCCTTCGCCAACGACCGGCTCTGGGGCACGCTCTCGGCCTGCGTCGTCGTCCATCCAGAGACCCTCAAGGACCCGAAGGTCAACGAGGCCTTCGAGCGAGCGCTCGGCAAGATGCGCTATGGCGCCGTGGGCGTGAACATCTGGCCGGCGATCGCCTTCGTGCTCGGCACTACGCCCTGGGGCGCCTATCCCGGCGCGACCTTGACCAATATCCAGAGCGGGCGTGGGTTCGTGCACAACACCTCGATGATCGACCGCATCGAGAAGTGCATCTGCCGCTATCCGGTCACGGGCTTTCCCAAGCTGCCTTACTTCCCGACCCACAAGAACGCGCACGTGCTCGGCCGCAAGCTGACCGCCTTCGAGCCCGGCCAGAGCTGGCTGAAGATGCCGGGCATCGTCGGGTCCGCGCTCAAGGGGTAAGGCTCACCGGCCGCCGGAGGTCTCTGCCTGCCGGCGGCCCGTTTTAAGGCTGCAGCGAAATGAAGATCCTTATCTGAGGCTGGCGAGATCGATGCTGAAGCGATAGCGGACGTCGCCCTTCAGCATCCGCTCGTAGGCCTTCTCGATCTCCTGCATGGGGATGGTCTCGACGTCGGCGGTGATCTTCTTCTCAGCGCAGAAATCGAGCATCTCCTGGGTCTCTTTGATGCCGCCGACCAAGGAGCCCGCGATGCTGCGGCGGCCCATGATGAGCGAGAACGCCGGCAAGGGCAGCGGCGTGGGAGAGGCGCCGACGATGATGAGCGTCCCGTCGAGCTTGAGTAGCCCGGCATAAGTCGCGAGGTCGTGCGGGGCCGAGACGGTGTCGATCAAGTAATCAAACCGGCCGCGCGCCTTGGCCAGCGCGGAGGCCTCCGAAGTGACGACGAAGTCGTGCGCGCCCAGCCGCGCAGCGTCGGCCTTCTTCTTTGGCGACGAGCTGAGCAAGGTCACCTCGGCTCCAAAGGCGGCGCCGAGCTTGACGGCCATGTGCCCAAGCCCGCCCAGGCCCAGCACTCCTAGCTTGTGCCCCTTGCCAACCTTCCAATGGCGCAGCGGCGACCAGGTGGTGATGCCGGCGCAGAGCAGGGGCGCGACCGCGTCGAGGCGATCGACCTTGCCCAGCCGCAGCACGAAGGACTCGTCAACGACGATCGAGGTCGAATAGCCGCCCTGCGTGGGCGAGCCGTCCTTGTCGGTGCCGTTGTAGGTGCCGATGAAGCCGTTGGCGCAGTACTGCTCGAGGCCTCGCTTGCACGGATCACAGGCGCCGCAGGAGCCGACGAAGCAGCCGACGCCGACCTGATCGCCCACCTTGAAGCGGCTGACGTTGGAGCCGACGCGGGTCACGCGGCCGACGATCTCGTGGCCTGGGACCAGGGGATATTTGGAGCCGGACCACTCGTCGCGCACCTGGTGCAGGTCGGAGTGGCAGACGCCGCAGAAGAGGATGTCGATCGCCACGTCGGTCTCGCGCGGCGCGCGGCGCTCGAGAGAAAACGGCTTCATCGGGGACCTGGCGTCGAACGCCGCGTACGCATTGGCCTTGGACATGGCGCCCTTTCTAACAAGGGCGGCTCAGCCGCGCAGCGCGATCGCGAGCCCGCGGACCAGCCCCTCGGCCGCCTGCACTCCGCCCTCGTGATTGGCTTGCACGAGCGCGCTGCCCACGACCACCCCGTCGGCGACCCCGCGCAGCGCCGCCGCCTGCTCGGGCCGCGCGATGCCAAAGCCAACTGCCACCGGCACCGGCGACACTTTGCGCAGCTCGGCGATCCTCGCGGCCAGATCGTCTGGCAACGCAGCGCGGGCGCCGGTGACTCCCGTGACGCTCACGTAATAGACGAATCCCGTGGCGCCGGCGACGATCGACCTGGCCCGCTCGAGGCCGGTGGTGGGCGCGATCAGCGGCACCAGATCGATGCCAGCCGCGCCCAGGGCGGTCTGCAGCTCTGCAGCCTCCTCGAAGGGAACGTCGGGCACGATGGCTCCGGCGATGCCCGCCGCGGCTCCGTCCTTGGCGAATTGGTTGAGTTGATAGGCAAGGAATGGGTTGATGTATCCCATCGCGACTATCGGTGCCTTGAGTTGGCCGCGCAGCCTTCCCAGCATCTGCAAGAGCTTGGGCAGGTTGGCGCCGGCGGCGAGCGCGCGCGCGCCGGCCAATTGGATGGCCGGCCCATCGGCGATCGGGTCGCTGAAGGGGATGCCAAGCTCGATCACGTCGGCGCCCGCGGCGTCGATCGCCGGCAAGAGCGCCTCGGTGGCGGCGATGGACGGGTCTCCACCCATGACGTAGCAGACCAGCGCCGGACGGCTCTGGGCGCGGGCGCGCGCGAACGCCTCGCTGAGCGCGCTCATTGCAGCTCCCTCAAGATCGTCGCCAGATCCTTGTCGCCGCGGCCGCTCAGGTTGACCACGACCAGGTCCAGCTCCTTGGGAAGCTTGCCGAGCGCGGCGATGGCGTGCGCGGACTCCAAGGCCGAGATGATCCCTTCGTTCCTGGCGAGCAATTGAACGGCGTCCAGCGCCTCCCGATCGGTGGCCGAGAGCAACTCAAGCCGCTTCTTGTCAAAGAGATAGGACAGCTCGGGACCGACGCCGGGATAGTCAAGCCCGGCGCTGATGGAGTGGGCCTCGGCGATCTGGCCGTGCTCGTCTTGCAGCAAGTAGCTCTTCGAGCCGTGGAGCACGCCGGGCCGGCCGCGTCCGAGCGACGCGCCGTGCTTGCCGGTCTCCAAGCCGTGCCCCGCTGCCTCGACCCCGATGAGGCGCACCGGCGCTTCTTCAATGAACCGATGGAAGGCGCCGATGGCGTTCGAGCCGCCGCCGACGCAGGCGACGACCGCGTCGGGCAGCCGCCCTTCTCTCTCGGTGCACTGGGTCGCGATCTCTTCGCCGATGATGCGCTGCAGATCGCGCACCAGCATGGGATACGGATGCGGCCCCGCGGCGCTGCCGATGCAATAGTAGGTCGTGCGCACGTTGGTCACCCAATCGCGCAGCGCTTCATTCATCGCGTCTTTCAAGGTGCGCGAGCCGGCCTCGACCGGCCGCACCTCGGCGCCGAGCAGCTTCATGCGCCCGACGTTGGGCGCCTGGCGGAGCACGTCCTCGCTGCCCATATAGACGACGCAATCAAGGCCAAGGAGCGCGCAGATGGTGGCGGTGGCGACGCCGTGCTGTCCCGCGCCGGTCTCGGCGATGACCCGCCGCTTGCCCATCCGCTTTGCCAGGAGACCCTGGCCCAGGGTGTTGTTCAATTTGTGCGCGCCGGTGTGGAGCAGGTCCTCGCGCTTCAAATAGATGCGCGCGCGCAGGCCCAGCGCGGCCTGGAGCCGCTCGGCGGCAAAGAGTGGGGTCGGCCGGCCGGCATAGTTCGACAATAGATCGCCGAGCTCGCGGCGATAGGAAGGGTCTCTGCGCGCCGCGGTCCAGGCGGCGGTCAGCTCGTCGAGCGCGGGGATCAGCGTCTCGGGCACGAAGCGGCCGCCGTACTCGCCGAACCGGCCGCGCGCGTCGGGCAGCGGCCCGGGATTGGAGGTGAAGAGCTCGATGCGACCTTTGCCGTTCATTGCCGCCTCTCTTTGACCGCGCCGACGAACGCGCGCACCAGCGCCTCGTCCTTGAAGCCGTCCGGGCCCTCGATCCCCGAGGCCACATCGACGCCGTCTGGGCGCGCCAACTCGATCGCCTCGCCCACGTTGCTTGGAGTCAAGCCGCCGGCGACAAAGAGTTGGCGAGGGTTGAGCTGCCGCGCCTCCCGTGCCAGCGCCCAGGGAAACGCCTGGCCCGAGCCGCCGCCCTTGGGGGAATCGAGCAGGATCCGGGCAGCAAAGGTGAGCCCGGCAATCGGCTGCAGCGAGCCCGCGTCGGCGACGGGCAGCGCGACGTAGATCGGCAGCTCCGGCAATGGCGAAGGCAGCGCACCGTGGAGCTGCAGCGCCGAGAGGCGCACCTGGGAGAGCACTTCTTCCAACTCAACCGGGGTTGCGTCGAGAAAGACGCCGACCAGGCTGAGAGCGGTCGGGAGCGATTCGCGGATCTCGCGGGCCAGCTCGACCGAGACGCGGCGCTTGCTGCTTTTTGCAAACACGACGCCGATCTCGTCGGCGCCGGCCCGGGCGCAGAGCAGCGCGTCCCGCACCGTGCGCACGCCGCAGAGCTTGACCTTCACCGGCCGGCCTCGCGCAGCTCGCGCGTCTTGGCCTCAGGATCGGCCGCAGAGGAGAGCGCCTCGCCGACCAGCAGCGCGCTCGCGCCCGCGCCCAGATAGGTCCGCACGTCCGCCGCGGTCTTGACGCCGCTCTCCGCCACCAGCGGCGCGATCCCGCGCGCCAGTGGGGCGAGGCGCGCGAAGGTCGTCGGATCGACCTCCAGCGTCTTCAGGTTGCGGGCGTTGATCCCGAGCAAATCAGGCAGCGCGACCGACGCCACCTCCAGCTCGGCCTCCTCGTGGACCTCGAGGAGCACGGTCATGCCCAGCTCGCGGGCGAGCGCGGCCAGCTCGGCCAGCTGGCCCCGCGAGAGCGCGGCGGCGATCAGGAGCACCGCGTCGGCGGCGTGCGCACGCGCTTCATAGAGTTGGTAGGGTTCGACCAGGAAGTCCTTGCGCAGCACGGGCAGCCGGGTGGCGGCGCGGGCAGAGGCCAGATCGTCGAGCGAGCCTTGAAAGAAGCGCTGCTCGGTCAGGACCGACAGGCAGGCAGCGCCGCCGCGCTCGTAGGCTTGGGCGAGGCGCGCCGGGTGGAGCAAGGGCGCGATGGCGCCCCGGCTGGGCGAGGCGCGCTTGATCTCGGCGATGAGCGGCGCGCCCAGCGGGGAGGCGGCGAGCAGCGCGGTGGCAAAGGGCCGCGGCAGATCGGCGGCCAGGGCCTGCTCGCGCACATCGGCCGCGGGAGAGAGCCGCTGGCGTTCGCACATGGTCTCGCGCGCGGCGTTCACCAGCTTGTCCAGGTGCGTCGCGCTCATGAGGCCTTTGCTTTCGCCTTCTCGGCGCGGCTCTGCGCCACCAGCCGATCGGCGCGATCGAGCGCGGCCCCCGAGTCGATGGCGCCCCTCGCCAACTCAACCCCACTCAATAGAGTATCGACCACGCCCGCGGCCCAGAGCGCGCCGGCGGCGTTGATCAGCACCGAGTCGCGGCGCGGGCCGGGGGCGCCTTGCAGCACGCTGCGCAGGTGCCCGGCGTTCTCCGCCGCGTCGCCGCCCCGCAGCGCCTCGATGGGGCTGCGCCGCACGCCGAGCTGCTCGGGCGTGATCGACAACTCGATCACCTCTCCGTTGTCGACCATCGCAGCCACGGTCGGCCCCGCGGTCGAGATCTCGTCCAGGCCACCCTCGCCGTGGACCACCAGGGCGCGCTCGGCGCCAAGCTCGAGCAGCGCGCGCGCGATCAAGGGAACGAGGCGCGCTTGATAGACGCCCATCAATTGCCGGCGCGCGCCCGCCGGATTGGAGAGCGGACCGAGCAGGTTGAAGAGCGTGCGCAGCCCAAGCTCCTGGCGGATGGGCGCGACGTGGCGCATGGCCGCGTGGTGCCGCGGCGCGAAGAGGAAGCCGATGCCGCAGCTCTCGATACAAGCGGCGACGCCTTCATTGGACAGCTCCAACTCAACCCCGAGCGCCAAGAGGACATCGGCGCTGCCGCACTGCGAGCTGACGGCGCGGTTGCCATGCTTGGCCACGCGCGCGCCGCCCGCCGCGGCGACAAAGGCCGCGCAGGTAGAGATGTTGAAGGTCTGGGCGCCGTCGCCGCCGGTGCCGCAGGTGTCGATGAGCCGGTCGAGCGAGACGCGGACCGCGCTGGCCCTGGCCCGCAGCGTCTGCGCCGCGCCGGTGATCTCCTCGTGGGTCTCGCCCTTCATCCGCAGCGCGACCAGGAGCGCCGCCACCTGCGCGGGCGCCGCGGTGCCGCTCAAGATGGCCTCGACCGCGGCGGCGGCCTGCGCGCGGGAAAGATGCTTTCCCTCGACGGCGAGGTGGAGCGCGTCGCGCAAGGTAAATGCGCGCTCAGCGATCACGCGCGCACCGCGAGAAAGTTCGCGAGCAGCACCTGCCCGTCTGGCGTGAGGATCGACTCGGGGTGGAATTGCACGCCGTAGACCGGCAGCGTCTTGTGCTGCAGCGCCATCACCACGCCATCGCGCGTGCGCGCGGTGACGGTCAGCTCGCGCGGCAGCGAGGCCTCGTCCACCACCAGCGAATGGTAGCGGCCGGCGAAGAGCGGCGCGGGCGCGCCTTTGAAGAGCCCCTTGCCGTCGTGGAAGATCTCTTCGGCCTTGCCGTGCACCGGCGCGCTGGCGCGGACCACCTCGGCGCCGAAGGCCTGCCCGATCGCTTGATGGCCGAGGCACACGCCGAGCAAGGGAATCGGCTTGCGAATGCCCGCCTTGGACTTCTTGCTCAAATCGATGATCACCGCGACCGAGATACCGGCCTCGTTCGGGGTGCAGGGACCGGGCGAGATGACGATGGCGTCGGCCTGGCGATTGAACGCGTCCTCGACGGCGAGCGCGTCGTTGCGCACCACCTCGACCTCGGCGCCGAGCTCACCGAGCCGCTGCACCAGGTTGTAGGTAAACGAATCATAATTATCGATCAGGAGCACCCGCCTGGCCCTGGGCGGATGCTTCGAGTCTGGCATCGGGAACCGGCTCTTCATTTGAGCCCTTCGCCTTCGCGCACGCTTGCGGCTGCGCCGTAGGCCGCCCCGAGCGCGGCGCGAATCTTGGCCAGCACTTCGCGCCACTCGGCCTTGGGCTCGCTGTCGGCGACGATGCCGGCCCCCGCGTGGGCAAAGAGGCGGCCCTCGCTGCGGAAGAGCGTGCGGATGGCGATGGCGAGCTGGACGTCGCCCGCGCCGGAGAACCAGCCGACCGCGCCGCCGTAGGGTCCGCGGGCCACCGTCTCGAGCTCGTCGATGACCTCGCAGGCGCGGATTTTTGGCGCCCCGGCCAGCGTGCCGGCGGGGAAGGCGGCGGCGAACGCGTCCACGCCGTCGAGCCCGGGCTTGAGCTTGCCGACGACCTCGCTGGTCAGGTGCATGACGTGGCTGTAGCGCTCGGTCTCCATCAAGCGGGCCACGCGCACCGAGCCGACCTGCGAGACGCGGCCGACGTCGTTGCGGCCGAGATCGACGAGCATGGTGTGCTCGGCGCGCTCTTTTGGATCGGCGCGCAGCTCCTGCTCGAGGCGCTGATCTTCGGCAAACGTCGCCCCGCGCGGCCGCGTGCCGGCGATGGGGCGCAGGGTCATCTCGCCGCGCTCGACCTGGACCAGCAGCTCCGGCGAGGCGCCGAGCAGCTCGCGGCCGTCCACGCGCAGGTAGAAATGGAAGGGCGCCGGCGATGCGGCGCGCAAGGTTCGGTAGAGCGAGAACCCGTCGCAATCGGGCAGCTCGAAGCGCTGCGAGAGCACCACCTGGAAGAGATCGCCGGCGCGGATGTACTCGAGCGCGCGCTCGACCGCCTTGAGGAAGGCCTTCTCGCCGCCGCCGAGGGGGATGGGGTCGGGCAGGCCCTTGCCGGCGCGCTTGTTGCCTGAGAGCTCGCGCTGCAAGGAGTGCGCGGCGGGAGAGCGAAGCGACTCGGGCCAGCGCAGCGATTCGGTCGCGCCGTTGCCGAAGAGGCGCAGCACCTTGGCGGCCAGGCGCTGCGCGCGCTTCTCCGGCGAGGCGGCGCCAGGCTCGCTGCCGGTGGCGATGGCCCAGGCGCGGCCCTGGCGATGGTCGAACGCGACCAGCTCTTTGACCACCAGCAGATCGCACTCGGGGAAGAGCGGGTCGGGCCCGAGCCGCTGCGGCAGCTGCTCGCTGAACCGGCACGCGCCCCAGCCGAGGTAGCCCGCGAGGCCGCCGCAGAAAGGCGGAAGGCCCTCGACCCGCTCGGCAGAGAGCGACGCCAAGGCGAGGCGCAGCGCGGCCATCGGGTCCTCGGGCAGCTTTGCCTTGCCGAGGCCCACGCTGGCGGAGGCGATGCCGCCCCGCATGGTGAGGCGCGCTCCGCCGTCGCCGACGCCGACATAGCTGAAGCGTCCGAGGGCGCCCTCGAAGAGAAAAGCGTCGCCCGGCTGGCTCTTGCCGGTGGCTTGCTGCTGGTCAAGGAGACAGAAGACGCCGAAGGGCGTCAGCAGGTCGCCAGGAAGTTCAACTGCGGCCGTGCGGCAGCCAAAGACTGCTCCGGCTGTTGGGGGCGGACATGAGGGCACTGTAACGCAATACCCTTCAATGGGGCCAGAAACTAGGTTAAGAACCGCGAGTGTCCGCTGCCCGCCGTCTCGCCGCCGATGTCCTGCTCCGCGTCGAGCAAGGCGGCGCGTTCGCGAACCTCGCGCTGGACTCCGCGCTGCGGGCGGCCGGGCGCATCGAGCCGCGCGAGGCCGCGCTCACCACCGAGCTGACCTACGGGACGCTGCGCTGGCAGCTGCAGCTGGACCGCGCCATCGGGCAGTTCAGTGATAAAAATATCACCGAGCTGGACCTGCCGGTGCGCATCGTCCTGCGGCTCTGCGCCTTCGAGCTGCTCCACCACCCGACGGTCCCCGCGCGCGCCGCCGTGCACGAGGCGGTGGAGCTCTGCAAGGAGCTGCGCGCCGGGCGGGCATCGGGCTACGTGAACGCGGTGCTGCGCAAGCTCTCGGAGGCGCGGACGCCGGCGCCGCTTCCCTCGCGCGAGGTCGATCCGATCGGCTACCTGGCGGCGAAGTATTCGCACCCGCGCTGGATGGTCGAGCGCTGGACGAGCTGGCTTGGCGCGGAGCAGGCGGAGAAGCTCTGCGCGGCCAACCAGCAGATCGCGGCCAACACCCTGCGCGTGAACCTGGCCGCCGGGACCGTCGAGGCGGCCGAGGCGGCGCTCTTGCAGGCCAACGTGCAGACCACGCGGGGCCGCTATTCGCCCGCGGCGCTCTTGCTTGCGCCCGGGACGCCGCCGGCGCTCGACCTCGAGGGTCACGAGCGGGGCCTGGTGCAATCGCAAGACGAGGGCGCGCAGCTGGTGTCGCTCTTTGCCGCGCCAGGCGCGGGCGCGCGCGTGCTCGACGCCTGCGCCGCGCCCGGCGGCAAGGCCTGCCACCTGGCGGAGCTGGTCGGCCCTGCGGGCAGCGTCCTCGCGGTGGACCTGCACGAGCGCAAGGCCGAGATCATCGCCGAGGCGGCGGCCCGGCTGGGCGTGACCAATCTGCGCGCGCTCGCCGCCGACGCGACCTTGCCGCTGCCGGCCGGCGCCGGCGCACCGGAGGGCGGCTTTGATCTGGTGCTGCTCGACGCGCCCTGCAGCGGCCTTGGCACGCTCCGCCGCCACCCGGAGGTCAAGCTGCGGCGCACGCCCGAGGACGTCGATCGCCTCGCGCAGCTGCAGCGGCGCCTGCTCGATCAGGTCGCGCACAGCGTGCGCAAGGGCGGCCTGCTCGTCTATGCGGTCTGCACCCTGCTGCCGGAAGAGTGCGACGAGCAGGTGACCCGCTTCTTGGCCGCGCGGCCTGACTTTCGCGAGGAGCCGGCCCCCGCCGGGTTCGCGCTGCCGCCCGCGCAGCTCGACTGCCTCGACGACAAAGGGCGCCTGCGCACGCTGCCCGGCCAGACGGGCACCGACGGCTTCTTCGCCGTCCGCATGCGCCGCGCTTTGGACTAAGGGGAAACGATGGCCATCCAGATCGCGCCTTCGCTGCTCTCGTGCGACCTCGCCCGCATCGGCGACGAGATCACCGCGGTGGAGCGCGCCGGCGCCGACTTGATCCACGTGGACGTGATGGACGGCCGCTTCGTGCCCAACATCACCTGGGGCCCGCCGGTGGTGGCCGCGATGAAAAAAGTCGCGAAGAAGCCGCTCGACTGCCACTTGATGATCGTCGAGCCCGAGCGCTACGTCGAGGCCTTCGCCAAAGCCGGCGCCGCCATCATCACCGTCCACGTCGAGGCCTCGCCCCACCTGCACCGGACGCTGCAGCAGATTCGCGCGCTCAAGGTGCTGGCGGGGGTCTCGCTCAATCCGCACTCGCCGCCGGAGCTGATTGAGTATGTGCTCGAGTCGCTCGATTTGATTCTCGTCATGACCGTGAACCCGGGCTTTGGCGGCCAGAGCTTCATCGAGGCCTGCTTGCCCAAGATCGAGTATCTGGCCAGCCGCGTGGCCCAACTCAAGCTGAAGACGCGCATCGAGGTGGACGGCGGCATCGCGCCCGAGACGGCCGGCCGGGTGGCGAGCGCAGGCGCCAATGTCCTGGTCGCAGGGACCGCGGTCTTTGGTCGCCCTGACTATGCGCAGGCCATCTCGGCCTTGCGCGCCAGCGCGCTCGCGGGCACGGCGCCGCGCGAGCCCGACGTCGGCACCGACCGCATCTCGTAGCGCGGTCAGCGGCCCAGCTGCGAGAGCAGGTTGTTGAGGAGATGCACGACCAGCGGCGGCCAGAGGCTGCCGCTGTCGCCGCGCAGGTAGCCGAGCACGAGCCCCAGCGGAAAGGTGATGCCGACCTGCGCCAGCGCCGCCGGCGTCGCGTGCCAGCCGTGATACTGAAAATGCGACAATGAGAAGACCGCAGCCGAGAGGACGGCGGCCAGCGCCAGCGGCCCCACGCGACGCCGAGGCAACGCGGCCAGCGCGAGCGAATAGATCGCGCCCCGAAAGAGCAGCTCCTCGCCGAGCAGGCCGGTGGCCAGGAATGCCACCAGGTCGGTGCCGTGAAAGCGGGTGAAGGACGCGCCCAGCGCGAAGGAGATGGCCGCGCCCGCGAGCCACCCTGCGCCTGCGATCAAAGCCCGCCGCGACGGCGTCCGGGGCGCGAGCGATTGGGCTCCGCCCGCCGCCAGGCAGAGCGCGAGGCAGACGAGGAGGGAGGGAAGCCGCACCTCGCTGACCCAGGGCCAGGGCAGCATCGCCCAGGCGAAATGGTCCACCAGGTTCAGGAGCCCAAGCGAGCCGACGCACAGCGCGGCCAGCGCGAGCGCTCGCGTCGGCCACCGGAAGGGCGATCGCTCTCTCAAGCAGAAGGCTTGGTCGCGACCAGCGCCCAGAACTGCCGCGGCGACAGGCCCATGGTGCGCTCGCCGAGCGGCGCCCAGAGCAGGCCGTGCACTTCGCCGAGGTCGAGCTTGCCGGCGGCCAGCGCCTCCACTTCGGTGCGCAGCCAGGCCCGCTTGCCGAGCGCGAGGCCGCGCGCCGCGAAGAGCGCCCGCAGCGCCCCGAACGAGGCCCGCGTGGTCGAGAGGGCCTGCGCGTCGCCGTCGAGGCCGATGATCTCGGGCACCGAGACGACCTTGGCCTGCAGGCCCGCGGCCTTCGCTTCCTCCTGCAGGTCGATGAAGCGGATCGACCACTCGTCGTGGTCGAGGTGGTCGCTCTTGACGGGATCGGCGGTGAGCTCGCCGAACTCGGAGACGTAGAGCATGCCTCCGGGCGCGAGCGCCGCCGCCGCCTCGCGGACCAGCTGCTTTGCGCCGTGGTTGACGAGGATCGACGCGTCGTGCGCCGCCGGACCGGTGCCCAGATCGCCGGCCATTTCGTTGGCGACGATGAGGTCGACCGAGCCGTTCGCCACCGGCAACTGGCGCGCGTCGCCGATCGCCACGGTGAGCCCGCGGCCGCGCTGGGCGCTGGCGAGCGCGCTCGAGAGGTCCACGTTGACGGCCTTGGTCGAGGCGAACGCCGCCCGCAGCTCGGCGCCGACATACCCAAGCCCGCCGCCCACTTCGAGCAGGCGGCCCGGCCTTGCGCCCCGCTCGCGCAGCCCGTCGGCCAGCGCTGCGCCGAACGTCCGGCCCTTCAACGCCGCGTGCGGCTCGCGGAAGAGGTGCGAGAGCGTCGTCTCCTTCTCCTCGAACTGCGCCGGCGCGTCGTCGATGTGCTGGCGGTGATAGCGCGCGAGATCGCTCGGGTCCGCGCCCGGCGCGGCTTTCCCGTCGGCGAAGGCGCGCGCGTCGGGCAGCTCGGGGTACGGCATGGTCGACTCGGCCGCGGGCTGGAGCGAGAGGCCACCCTTGGTGATGGCCTTGGCGAGGATCTTCAGCGCCGCGAAGTCGGCCTTCGCCAGCCGCAGCAAGTCGGGGAGCGCCGAGGGGCCCGCGTCGCCCAGGACCTGCCCGAGCGTGCGCACGCCGTCGCAGCGGTCGAAGAGCGCCGCCGTGCGCGGGTCGAGCGCGAGGGGCGCCCCGCGGCCGAAGACGGTGATGGCGACCGCGCCGTCCTCGCGCACGCGCCGCTGGAAGACCGCGCCGCGCGGGACGTACGGAATGCCGATGAGCAGCGAGGTCGTCTCGTCCACGCCCGCGGTGACCAGGTACCGGCGCGCGCGCAGCGTGGTGACGAACTCTTCGGCGAGGTTCGGAGCCAGGCCCGCTGGCGGCGCGGCCATGACCACTTGCGGGTCGCGCGGCGTCTCGAAGGCGAGCAAGAGGGCGAGCACGTCGCGCGACATCTGCGCGACGTCGCCGGTGAGGCCATGCCAGACGTAGGCGTCGTCGCCGCGCGCGTGGAACGACAAGTGGCGGGAGAGGGCGAACTCCATCGAGACCTCGCAGTGAGCCGCGCAGCCTGCCGCGCGCAGGGCCCGGCGGCAAGCGCGGACCTGCCCGCGCTCTGCGCCTTGACGCCGGCCCGCGAGTGCGCTACTGACGCTGCCCCGCTCGCGGCTGGCGTCTGCCGCGGGAAGAAAAGCGCACCAAGGTCGGGGAGTGGCTCAGCCTGGTAGAGCACCTGGTTCGGGACCAGGGGGTCGCAGGTTCGAATCCTGTCTCCCCGACCAATTGAAGGCCGCGGCTTCGCTGGGGATTCCAGCAGGTCCGCGGCCTTTGTTTTTCCGCTTCGGCCCGTCGTGCACCACCGGCGCACCATCCGGCGGAAGAACGGTCCCGTGCACCACGGGCGCACCATGGGGCGGAAGAATGGTTTCCTCCAACACCGGCGCACTCGGCGGTGGCAGAAGCCCGCGCACCGCCGGCGCAGGTTCCGGAGGGCGCGCCGCCGGCGCGACTAGGAAGAGCCGATCGAGCCCCGCGCGCATGTCCTCAACGTCGAGGTGGCCGTAGATCTCGGTCGTCAGCCGCGGGTCGGTGTGGCGGAGCACGCGCTGCACCGTCGCGAGCGGCACGCCCTCCTTGAGGAGCAGCGTCGCGGTCGTGTGGCGCACGTCGTGGAAGCGGACGTGTCGCGGGATGGCCTTCGCCCAGAGCTGCATGTTGCACTTCGGGCATCGGCCCGCGTCGATCGTCGAGGCCTTGATGCTGTAGCCGCAGCCGTGGCGACGGCACTTGTGGAGGTAGCCGGTGACGATCCCGGCACGCCCAAGGGCTCGGCGGAGCACGTGGTCGAGCTTCAGCTCCGGCGAGTACATTTTGCCGTCCGGTCGCGGGAAGACGAGCTCGGACTTCGACAGCATCATCGCCGCGACCAGGAACGGCCGCAGCTGCATCGCGATCGGGAGCAGGTCCGCGTGGCCGCCCTTGGTGGTCGGCGCGTCGTAGCTCGCGCTCACCTCGATGGTGTTCTCGCGCAGGTCGACGCAGCTCTTTTTTAGGCCGAGCAGCTCGCCCTGGCGCATTCCGGTGAAGACGGCGGTAGCGAAGAGCGGACGCCACCGCGGGTCGAGCGCGTTCATGAGGCGCGGGACTTCTTCGAGCCTGAGGTACTGCGGCAGGCGCTTTGGAACTTTGCGGCGTTCGACCGCGGCGGCGGGGTTAACGCCGATCCACTTCCCGCGCTTGATGGCGAGCTCGAAGATGCGGTGGACGAGGCCGCGGATGTGGTTGAGGGACTTCGGCGCCAGGTCGTCGGCGCGCTTCTGGAGCAGGGCTTCGATCTCGGGCGCGGTCACGCTGCGGAGATTGAGGGTGCCGAGCGAGCTGCGGAGGTGCTTGTCGACGAAACGCTTGAGGTCGCGCCCTCGGAGCCGGTGGCCATACTCCTTCCACCACCAGTCGAGCAGCTCGGCGAAGGTGAGGTCAGGCCCGTCGGCCGGGAGGGCTTCGAGGCCAAGGATCTGGCGCTCGGCCTTTCGCTCGAGGTCGTCGGCCATGCGGCGGGCCTCGGCCTTCGTGGGGCAGGCGGTGCGCTTCTGCTTCCAGCGCCCGCGCGCGTCGCGCCACTTGATGACCCAGACGCCCTTCCGGCTGAAGATGCTCGCCATGTGAAGCCTTCCGTATGCTGAACGGGAATGCTTAACAGATCATGACAAGATGTCAATTAGACATTTGCGTTAGCCGAAATTCCATCTAATCACTGGTGGTCGCAGCCACCGGCGAAGGGCTGAAGCGAGCTCTCCCAGCCCTTGCTACAAGTGAAGGTCTCGGTCGTTTTGCGCTTGGCGGCGCACGATACTCATCAGAGGGCGTTTAGGCGCGATCCGCGCGGGTTGAGGCGAATGGCCGCCCCCATCCTTGACACGTTCCCGTCCGTTCGCTAAACGGCGCCGCAGCGGCCCCCTTTGCCTCGCGCGCCACTCGTAATCAGGCCCTCAGGGCTCGGTCAGCGCGAGCTCAAGGCCGCCCGTGTTGACGGAATGTGAACGGCCGTTGAAAGCCGACGTCGTTTGACAGTCGAGGTCGAGGTGTCCGCGCGGGCGGAGGGCGGAGTCGATCTTGGCGGGTCGCTCGGCGCAATTCGTCAGCCGAGAAGTCGCGACCGCGACGAAGGCGGTGAA
>JBBRMA010000049.1:0-44691 GCA_038231075.1 Myxococcales bacterium
GCCGGCGGCCGGCGTTGTCGATCTGCAGCTGCTCGTCGCGATTGAAGACGAGGAAGTCGCCCGCGTAGATGGGCACGCCCACGTCGTCGGCGGTGGCGTCGAAGGCGCCCTGCCCGGTCTTGCCTTGGATTGGCCTGTAGTCGGTCACGGTGCTCCTCCTTGCGGCTGCTTCGCGGACAGCTCCGGCACGAGCCGTCCGATGGCGCTCTCCACCTCGGCCCAGCTCGACTTGCCCGCCCACTCGGCGATGGCGGCCGCGCGCAGCGCATCGAGCGGCATGTCGCTGCCCGGCCCGTCGTCCTCGTCGGGCTCGACTTGCAGGTGCAGTGCGAAGGCCATGCCCACGCACTTGCCGATCTCGAGCCAGAGGCCCGCGGGGCAGCTCTTGTCGAGGCGATCGGCGGCGCGGTTGAAGACGTGCCAGACGAAGAAGGCGTTGATCGGTGGATTGCCCGCGCCGATCACGTGTCGCCCGCGCCCGTCGGAGACCAGCTCGCCGGTGCCGAGCAGCGCGAAGAAGTCGGCCCAGGTCTCCTTGGCCTGCGCGAGCGCCGCGGCCGGCGGCAGATCGCGCGCGCCCGCGCCCAGTGCGGCCTCGCCGAGAAAGAGCGCCGCCTGTGCCGACGCCAGGAGCTGCACCAGCGACGCCAGCGGCCGGGGGCCCGTGGGAAACGAGACCGTGCGCGCGGCGACCAGCGCGGCGAGCCTGTCGCCGAGCGCATCGCCCGGCCCGGCCGGACCCGCCGCCGCCTGGCGATAGAGCGGAATCAGCGAGCCCACCGCGGCGCGCGCGGCCTCGACCAGCTCACCCTGCGCGGCGAGCTGGGTGAACTTCGCGTCGTAGGTCTTCCAGAACGCCGCGGCCTGCGCGCGCCGCTCCGCCGGGACGGTCCTGGCCGGGGCGCCGCTCGGCGGCCGCGCGGCGCCGGTGAGCTTGCCGATGGCCGCGAGCCGCGCGGGCACGGCGGCGAAGAGCGCGGCATTGTAAGTGTCGGGCAATTTGAAATCGCCGGTGTACTGGGCGAGCTGCTTTGCCAGCGCGTCGGACTCGCGCGCCAGCTCGCAAACGAGGTCGCGCGCCTCGGCCGGATTGCGCGCGCCGCTGAAGAGGTCGAGCAGGTCCATCGGCAGCGCGCCCCCCTTGGCCGCGAGCCAGCACCCGAGCGGCCAGAGCCCTCCGTGCATGTGCTCCTGCGCCAGCGCCATGTATCCGAGCGAGCGCGCCCGCGCGGCGTCATCGGCGGGCGCGTCGTGCGAGCCCAGCTCGAAAAACACCAGCTGCAACAGCCCCAGGAGAAGCCAATAGTGTCGATTTCCCAGGCCCGCGATGCGGAGCAGCTCAGGCTGCGCCAGCGCCCGCGGGTGGCCCCGCAGCGCGCTCGGATTGGACGGCACCGGCAAGACCGGATGGCGCGGATCGACGGGAAGCGATTGCAGCTCGCGTCGATAGCGCTTGAGGATCTGGAGCAGCGACTTGAAATGCCAGTCCTCGCCCTCGGCTTGAATGCGCCGCAAGACGGTCACGCACTGGCCGCGCAGCGCCGCGTCCTCGAGCGTGCCTGCGACCTCGAGCAACTGGCCATAGAGGCTGCCGAGCCGATTGACGTGGTTTCTCGGCCCGAGCAGCCGCAGCGCATCGGACCAGGCCGCGGCGTCATATGGGTCAGGCAACTCAGGATCGGCTGGCGCCTCGGCGGCGATATAGCGCGCGAGGCTCGCCAGGCCAAACGGCTCCAAATGAAACTCAAATGGATAGATGTCGGTCTTGAAAGGAAAATCGCTGCGCCCGAAGTTTGGCCCCGTGCCGAGCAGCGCGAGCAGCTTGTTCACCTCGAACAAGTGCTTCATCTCGCTGACTGCGATGCCCATCAGATCGGAGCGCGTGTTCCAACCGACGCCGCGAATCGAGACGTAGCTCTCTTTGATTGAAAACGCCGCATAGAGATATTGCACGAGCAGCGCGTGCTCGACCTCGGCGGCGTCGCGGAGCAGCGTGATCAGGTTGAGCCGCGGGCTTGCAAAGTCCATCCCGATGGCGATGTCTGGCGCGCCGCCCCCCGGCGGGACCGACCAGGTCAGGTGCATCAGGGAGGCTCTTGGAAGACGAGGCAGGCGCCGGCGACGCACGCCTCGCCGGCGACGCAGGCCACGCCGCAAGCGCCGCAGTGGCCGCGGTGCGAGGCGAGATCGGCGCAGCTCGCCCCGCACGCCGCCAGCCCCCCCGGGCAGATCTCGGTGCACGCGCCGCCGACGCACGCCCCCGGCAAGCAGCTCTTGCCGCAGCGGCCGCAGTTGCCCGGGTCGCTGTCGAGATCGACGCAGCCGCTCTCGCAGACCTGCTTGCCCACCGCGCAACCCACCGCCTCGGCGGAGGAGGGGCGGGAATCGGACAGGAGCAGCACGCTCAGGAGCGCAAGTGGAACGAGCGTGCGGCGGGGCGCCATGAGGCGGGGCAGAGCAAGGTCCGTACCGGCGCAGCTGCGACCGCTAGCGGCAATGCCAGGCAGATAGGCGCCGGAGGTACCGGCCGCGGGCAGGCGGAGACCTGCCCGCTGCCTATTTGCCAGACATTGAGCAAGAGACAAAACAAGAGACCCAATGATTCAGCTCTGGGCTCGAGCCACCGCCATTAGTTGGCGTCTCTTTCCCCCCCACTCTCAATGTCTGGCAAATAGCCGGCAGGCAGAGGGGCCGTAGCGCTACAGCGGCGCTACAGGCAGCGCCATCATTCCGACTCGCCGGCCGCAGCACCGCGGGTCGCGGGGCAACTGGTCGGTGCGGTAGCGCCAATGCTGTCAAATAAGCACCGGCAGGAACCGAGTACTCAAGCTGACTCACTGGGTTCCTTTTTTCCAATTCTCCCATGTCTGGCAGATAGGCAGCGGGCAGGCGGGAACCCGTCGAGAGGATTAAGGGCTCCCGACACAAACTCTGAAGATGCGAGCGCAGCGAGCCACCTCTGTCGGGTGGGTGCCCGTTCCTCGCGGCGGGTTCCCGCCTGCCCGCGGCCGGTTCCTCGCCGGCGCCTATTTGCCTGACCTTGGCTCTACCGCTGTCCCGCAAGCAGCTCCACCGCCCGCTGTTGCAACTCAACATCCAACTCTTCCAAGGTAGCCCCGCTCGCCACCGTCGCGGCCAGGAGGCGGCCCGCCTTGGTCTCGTGCAACCGCAGGCTCAGCTTGAACCGCGCGCCAAACTTGAGCGCCTCGCCGCTCAGCACCGCGTCGGCGCCGATGCGCCTGCCCGTGTCCACCTCGCACTCGCCTTCACAATCGGCCAGCTCCTTGCCTGACGCCTGCAAGAGCACGAGCAGGTTCTCGCGCGTCATCACAGACAGCCTGGGCGCGGCCCGGAGCACGGCGGCGCGCACGACGTCGCCGAGGTAGCGCGCGTCTTCGGAGCTGAAGGCCGGGCCGTGGCGCAGCTCGAGCACGGCCACGCGGGCGCCGTCGGGCAAGCGCGGCTGCGCCGGAGCCGCCGCCGCTGCCACGGTCGGCGCGGGCGAGGCGGCAATTGCCGGCGGGCGCCACCAAGACGGCATGGGCACGGGCTTGAATCGCGCCAGCGCCGAGTCGATGATCTGGGCGGCGTCTCGCTGCAAGATCGCCTCGAGCGCCGGCAGGGTGGCGGCGCGCTTGAGCTCATTGCCAAGCGACGACAGATCGTGAAAGCCCAGCGCCGAGAGCGCGAGCCGGGTCTCTCCGCCGTCGCGCGAGAGCACGGTCATCCAGTGCAGCTCTACGTCCAGCTCGCGCAGCCGGACGATGATGGCCGTGTTTGCCGCCGAGTTGCTCGGCGCATGTCGCTCACCCGGCGGGACGCCCTTCTCCGCGAGCTGCGCGCGCACGGTCTCGATGGGCTCGAGCGCGAAGCCGCGCGACTTCAAGAGCGGCGCGAAGCTCTTCCAGAGCACGGCCTCGACCTCGGCAGCCTCGGCGTCGGTGGTCCCTTCGCCGGACATGACTTGCAGCGCGGCATTGCGCAAACCAGCGCCAGTGGCGGCCGGGAGCGCGCCGAGCAGCACCGCCAAGAGGCCCATCACTTGCGGCACGCGTGCTCGACGCAGACGCCCTCCTTGCAATCTCTGTCGGTCTTGCAGTCGCCGGGCGCGACCTCGACCGGCGGGCGCTCCTCGGCGGGCGCCGACGAGGGCAGCGGCTTGCCGGCCTTGACGATGGCCAGCGCCTGCTGGAAGCGCTCGTGGAACCCTGCTTCGGTGATGGGCCCCTGCTCGCGCGGGCGGGTCCTGACCACGCAGGTGACCTTGGTGCGCTGCTGGTCGATCGGCTCGAGAAAGACGCCGACCAGGTCGGTGGAGTCGCCTTCGTAGGACTCGACCGAGCGGCTGCGATAGACGACGGTGGCCAGCAAGATGCCCTGGGCCTTGTGCTCCTCGACCGAGACCCCGGCCTCCCAGCGCAGGATCTGCAGCGCGATGGCATAGGCCTGCTCGGCGCCGACCGGCCGCTCGACGACGACGCCTTTGCCCGCGCTCCTGGCCGTGAAGAGGTCGGCCTTGGTCGGCGCGCAGCCCGCCAAGAGGAGCACCGCTGCAAGCTGCCACGCAATGAGACCCACTCGCATTGCCACCTCGTCGTGCGTCCAGCCGAACCTTAGATCGAGGAGGACGATCGCGCGTTAAATGGCGCATGCGAATTTTTTCGTCGGCCAACTCTTTGCGGTCCAGCCTCGCCTCCTGCCTGCTCCTGGCCGCCGGCGCGGCGCTCGGCCAGCAGGGGTCGCCCTTTGCCCGCCTGGTCGTGCAGGGCGCCGAGCAGCCGGTGACCATCGGCTCGCTCGACGTCCGCGTGGTCATCCACGGGCTGCACGCGGTCACCACCCAGACGCTGGTCTTCAACAACCCGAACGGCCGCGTCCTCGAGGGAGATCTCGAGTTCCCGCTGCCCGACGGCGCCGCGGTCTCGGGCTTCGCGCTCGACGTCGATGGGCAATTGGTGGACGGCGTCGTGGTCAGCAAGGAGAAGGCGCGCGTGGTGCTCGAGACGGAGGTGCGCCGCGGGGTGGACCCGGGTCTCGCCGAGCAGGTGCGCGGCAACCTCTACCGCGCGCGCATCTACCCGATTCCGGCCCGCGGGACGCGCACGGTGCGGCTGCGCTGGGTCTCGGAATTGACCACGCGCGGAAGCGAGGCGGCCTATCTGTTGCCGCTGCCCTACGGGGCGCCCATCGGCCACGTCGCGCTGCGCGTCGA
Organism: Myxococcales bacterium; assembly: GCA_038231075.1. Lineage (GTDB taxonomy): Bacteria > Myxococcota > Myxococcia > Myxococcales > 40CM-4-68-19 > JBBRMA01. The sequence goes on from JBBRMA010000049.1 coordinate 5,213, forward strand.
GGTGGTCCGGAAGGGGCCCGCGCCGCAGATCGACGGCGGCTTTGGCAACCTCGCGCTGCGCCGCTGGGAGGACCGCTGGGTGGCCGAGGCTCAGCTCCAGGGCGCGCAGCCCACGCGCGACCTCCTGGTCAAGCTGCCGCGCCTGGCCGACAACTTCGTCGATCTCGAGAGCGGCGCGGGCGAGACCTTCTTTGCCGCCAGCGCGCTCTTGCCGGCGGGCGCGAGCGAGCAGGTGGCGCCGCCCGCGCGCATCGCGCTGGCCTGGGATGCCTCGGGCAGCCGCGACAGCGAGGCGACCGATCGCGAGCGGCGCTTCCTCTCGGCGCTGCTGCGCAAGTGGCCTGACACCGCGGTCGATCTGGTGGTCTTCCGCGACCGCGTCGAGAAGCCGCTCTATTTCGCCGGAGGCGACGGTCGCGCCCTCCTCACGCGCGCGCTGCGCGAGGCGCCAAACGACGGCGGGACCGCGCTGGGAGCGCTCGATCTGCGACGGGCCGCCCTGCCCCACCCCTCCGACGCGCTCTGGATATTGGCCAGCGACGGCCTCGCGACGCTCGGCGAGTCGCTGCCGCTGCACGGCGACGTGCCGGTCTTTGCCCTTACCGGCGCCACCGTCGCCGACCGGGGTCTCCTGCGCCACGTCTCGGCCGCGACCGGAGGCCAGCTCCTCGATCTGGTCGCCCTCGACACGGCCGCGGCGGTCCGAGCGATGACCAGGTCCGGCGTGCGCCTGCTGCAGGTCAACGCCTCGCCGCCCTCGGCCGTGGCCGACGTGCAGACCTCGGCCCAGGCAGACCGCGGCCGCGTGGCCATCAGCGGCCGCTTGCTGGCCGAAGAAGCCGAGCTGACGCTGGTCTTCGGTGCGCCGGGCCACGTCGTGGAGGAGCGCGTGGTCAAGCTCTCGCGCGCGCTCGCGACCGCCACCAGCGCGGGCGAGACGCCGATCGCGACCGCGTGGGCCCAGGCGCAGGCCGAGGTGCTGGGCCTCTTTGCCGACCGCAACGCCGACGCGCTCCTGTCGCTCGGCCGCCGCTTTGGCCTCGTCACCGCCAACACCTCGCTGCTGGTGCTCGAGACGCTGGCCCAGCACCTCGAGCATGGCGTCGAGCCGGCCGCCTCGCGCACCGCGCTGCGCGAGCAGTTCCTGGCGCAGATGGGCGCGCGGGACAAAGTGCGGGCGCAGGAGCGGCAGAGCCACCTCGAGCAGGTGGTGCAGCTCTGGCAAGCGCGGCTGCAATGGTGGAACACCGAGTTCCGGCTGCCGCCTGGATATCGCCACAGCGCGCCCCCGAAGGAGGACGCCCCGGGCTCGCTCGGGTCGGTCGGCTCCGGTGCCGCTTCCGCGCCGAGCCACAGGGGCATGGGCAGCTTCGGGCGCGCGCGCACCAGGGACTCCGCGCAAGGCGTGGCGGAGAGCGCGGCGAAGAAGTCAAAGGAAAGCGGCGCCGAGAGCGCCGAGGCGTCCATCGCCATCAAGCCCTGGGACCCGCAAGTGCCCTACCTGGCCGCGCTCAAAGCGGCGCCCGAAGGCCGCGCGTACGAGGCCTACCTGGGGCTGCGCGCGCAACACCAAGGGCCGGCCTTCTACCTCGACTGCGCCGAGCTCTTCCTGCGCGCCGGCGACAAGGAGCTGGGCCTGCGCATCTTGTCGAACCTGGCCGAGCTGCGCCTCGATGAGCCGGCGCTGCTGCGCGTGCTGGCCTGGCGGCTCTCGCAGGCCGGCGAGCTCGACCTGGCCGCGGGCGTCCTCGAGAAGGTGCTGCGCCTGCGCCCCGAGGAGCCGCAGTCGCGCCGCGACCTCGCCCTGGTGCTGGCCGATCGCGCCGAGGCGCAAGACCGCCCGCTCGACGCCGAGCGCGCGCTGGGCCTGCTCTACGAGGTGGTGCAGCGCGGCTGGGACCGCTTCCCCGAGATCGAGCTGATCGCGCTCACCGAGGCCAATCGGCTCATCGCCCGCGCCGGCCGCCGCGGCTGGGGCACGTCGATCCACGCCGAGCGCGTCGATGCGCGGCTGCAGAAGCTGCTCGACCTCGACGTCCGCGTCTCGCTGAGCTGGGACGCCGACCAGACCGACGTCGATCTGCACGTCTTCGAGCCCACTGGCGAAGAGGCGTCCTTTCGCAACCAGCGCACCGCGCTCGGGGGCCTCGTCTCGCATGACTTGACCCAAGGCTATGGGCCCGAGGAGTACCTGGTCCGCCGCGCGCTGCCCGGGCAATACTCAATCAAGGTGCATTACTATGGCTCGCGCCAGCAGACGCTGGTGGGCCCGGCCACGATGGTCGCAACCGTCTATACCAACTATGGCCGCGTCGATGAGAAGCGACAGATCCTCACGCTGCGGCTCGACAGCCCGAAGGACATGGAAGAGGTCGGCGTCGTCACCATCGGCGGGGGCAAATAGCCGCAAGCCTTCAGCGCGCGACTTCCTCGTACGTGAGCACGCGCTTCCAATCGGCCGACCGGTCACGAGATTCGGAGCTGCACGAACGCCTGCTCAACGCCTGCGGGAAAAGAGATGGAGGGCGACGACGCAGAGGGCTGCGCCGATGATCGACCACAGGATCCCGAACTGCTGGCCGGCAACACGGATGACGAGCGGTTCCGGGAGATGCAACTGTCGCGCGATCCACGGACCGGCGATTGCGCCGATGAGCCCGAGCACGATCGACGTGAGGAGACCCCCTTTGGTACCTCCGGCGAGGGCACGACCAATCGCGCCGCAGATCGCGGCGATGACGAGGAACATGATCAGGGCTGGCAAGGAAATCGTCATCTGGCTTCTCCCGAGTGGGGAGCCAAGTGGCCTCGTCCTCGCCCGGAATGCAAGGACTAATGGTTCGACGGGTGCGCCGGCGTCTGAATAGCGGGCGCGTCTCGCGGTCGCGGATCATGTGACCGTCTACTCGATGATGCTCGGCGCTCTGCCTCCGATTCGCAATCAAGCCTCGCTCTCGCGCTCGCTACTATTGCGTCCATGCTTCGCAACCTCGCCGCAAGCCGGATGGCGGTGCCCAGCACGCGGCAGAATGGCGCCGGCCACGCCCGTCAGGGCCCCCGTTCCAATGCTCGCAAGAAGAGCTCCTCCCCGGACACCGGCACTGTAGGCACTGAGACCTCCAACTACGCCGTCGATGATTTCTCCGGCTAACGCGATCGCAGGGGCACCGGGGAGGACGATCTACAGTGCGACCGTGCCAATCGCGCCAGCGGCAATCACTATTCCGTTACGGGCACGATCGGAAGGACCGTTGCCGAACAGACTACCTCCTCCAGAGACATCACCTCCACTTCCTATCAAGGATTAGCTGCGTTGACTCCCTTCAACCAATCGTAAATGGCGCCGATAGGGTCGGGCCCATTCGAGGACCCCGACGGCCCCGGATCATCTCTCTTTGGGCAGTCAGGGAGGCATATTTCAGAGATTCCATTCCCACCCGGGACAGGTCTCCGGGCGCGTCCACTCGGATCGATGAAATTGACCGGATCCCCTCCTGCGTACGTATAGTTCGCCGGATTCAACATGTCCGGTTGTGAGAATTGTCTGAGCCGCGAGTCATAGAGTCGTGCGCCCATGACGTACAACCCGTTGCTGAGCCTGAGTTGCCCCGCAAATCCCAACTCCGAAGCAGACGAGGCCGTCTCGGAGAGCGCGGTCATGTGGCCGTAGACATCGAAGTGGTAGGTGGCGCCCGCGCCGCCTCCGTTGGTTGATGTTGCGACGACGCTCCCCAACCGGTCGCGGTGATAGTAGAGAACTCGACCAGCACCGGTGGCTTGCGCTCGTACAGTCGCCACCCGAGGACCTCCGGCGCGAAGGTGCACGTCGACCGTCACCGCAGGATTCGACCCCAGGCTGCACCCCGGAGCGGTGCAGCCGGTAGGCTGGGCGGTGCTCACGGTGGCCACGCCGCCAATGTAATGCGTCAAGACGCTGCCGCTCTTCGACACGATCCTCTCCGCGTAGTCATAGCCAAGCGGCGCGGTAGCTTCCCAAATCACCTCGAGCTCGACGGAACTCCGGTGATGTCGCGACTCGGATCATGTTGATGGATCCTCGAAGGCTTCCGCAGGGAACGAAGTTGCCCTCTGTGGTCGCGGCGGCGGCGGCGGCAGCGCGCCGACGATTGCTCTCATGTCGTGGCTTCTTGTCGAGGAAGGGAGCGTCCCTTCCAAACGAAATAGATAGCCGGATAGACCACGAGTTCGAGCAAAGCGGACGTGAGGACGCCGCCGACCATTGGCGCAGCGATCCGCTTCATCACGTCGGCGCCGGCGCCGTGCGACCAGAGCACGGGCAAGAGGGCGACGAGGATCGTGGCCACCGTCATTATCTTCGGGCGGATGCGCTTGACCGCGCCGTGGAGCACAGCCTCGCGTGCCTCGGCGCGCGTGCTCGGCTTGCGCTCTTTCCACGAGAGATCGAGGTAAAGCAGCATCACGATGCCCGTCTCCGCGTCGAGTCCAGCGAGCGCGATGATGCCCACCCAGACAGCGACCGAGAGGCTGTAGCCGAGCAGCCAAAGGAGCCAAAACGCGCCCACGAGCGAGAACGGAACGGCCAGCATCACGAGCAGCGCCTCGCCTGCGCTCTTGGAGTTGAAGAAGAGCAGCAGGAAGATCACGAAGAGAGTTAGCGGTACGACGATGAGAAGCCGAGCCTTCGCACGCTCCAAGTAGCGATACTGCCCAGTCCACTCCAGCCGGTAGCCAGGCGGGAGCTGCACCTTGTCCGCGACTGCCGTCTTCGCATCCTGAACGTAGTCGTCGATGGGCCGACTCGTGTCCGCGAACACGTAGCCCGCGAGTTGGCCGTTCTCGTTGCGCAGCATGGAAGGGCCAGTGCGCAGCTTCAAGTCCGCGAGCTGGCCCAGCGCCACCTGGGCCCCCGCCATCGTCGTCACGCGTACGCGCTTCAGCGCATTCACGTCTGAGCGGAAGTCACGCGCGTAGCGGACGGTGATCGGGTAGCGCTCGCGGCCTTCGACGGCAGTAGAGATGGTCGCGCCACCGACCGCGCTCTCGATGGCATCGTTCACGTCGCCAACGTTCAGGCCGTAGCGGGCGGCGCGGGCGCGATCCACGTCGAAGTCGAGGAAGTAACCTCCACCGATTCGTTCGGAGAATGCGCTGCGCGTGCCGGGCACTTGGCGGAGCGCCGCCTCGACTTGCTCGCCGACGCGATCGATCACCTTGGTGTCGGGACCGAGCACGAGCACACCCAGGGGGCTGCGGACGCCCGTCGCCAGCATCTCGGTCCGCGTCTGGATCGGCATCCACCAGATGTTGGGCATGCCCGCGAACTGCATCGCGCCGTCGAGCTTGCGGACGAGCGCGTCCCAGTCTTCGCCCTTGGGCCATTGGTCCTGCGGCTTGAGTGTGATGATGGTCTCGAACATCGAGAGGGGCGCCGGGTCGGTGGGCGTATCAAAGCGGCCCGCCTTGCCGAAGACGCGCTCGACCTCCGGGAACTGGCGCAGCACCCGGTCCTGCCGCTGGAGCACGTCGCTCGCGGCCGCGTCGCTCATCCCAGGCACGGCCGTGGGCATGTAGAGCAGGACGCCCTCGTTCAGCGGCGGCATGAACTCGCTGGAGAGGCTGCGCGCCACCGGCACCGTGATGGCCACCAGGATGACGGCTGCCACTATGACCGGCCAGCGGAAGCGAAGCGCGAAGCGGCACACCGGGTCGTAGAGTCGGCCCAGGACGCGGGTGATCGGGTTCTTGTCCTCGTGGCGGATGCGCCCGCGGATGAACGTGGCGGCGATCGCCGGCACCAGCGTCACCGAGAGTAGGGCGGCGGCGCCCATCGAGAAGGTCTTCGTCCACGCGAGCGGGGCGAACAGCCGGCCCTCGGTGCCCTCCAGAGTAAACACCGGCAGGAAGCCCACTGTGATGACGAGCAGCGAGAAGAAGATGGGCCTTCCCACCTCTTGCAGCGCTGCGAGAACGACATCGCTGCGAGGCTGCGCTTTCCCCTCGCGCTCCCATTGCTCCAATCGCCGGTGGACGTTTTCGACGACGATGATCGCCGCGTCCACCATGGCGCCGATAGCGATGGCGATTCCGCCGAGCGACATGATGTTCGCGGTCAGACCCATCTGCTTCATGGGGATGAATGCGATGAGCACCGCGATGGGCAGCAGTAGTGCGGGGATGAGCGTGCTGCGGAAGTGGAGCAGGAAGAGGAGGATCACCAGCGTCACGACCACCAGTTCTTCGATCAGCGTGCGCCGGAGCGTGTCGATGCTGGCGCGGATGAGCGTCGAGCGATCGTAGGTCGGCACGACTTGCACGCCAGGAGGCAACGTTGCCTTCAGCTCACTGAGCCTGGTCTTCACCGCATCGATCACGTCGAGCGCGTTCGTGCCCGAGCGGGCGATGACGACGCCACCGACCGTCTCGCCCTCGCCGTCGAGGTCAGCGAGACCGCGCCGCTGCGCTGGGCCGATCCGCACCGTGCCCACGTCGCGCAGGAGGATCGGCGTCCCCTTTGACGAACCGAGCACGACCTGCTCGAGGTCCGCCGGCTTCTTCACGTAGCCGCGCCCGCGCACGTAGTGCTCGGTGCCGCTGATCTCCAGCACCCGCCCGCCGACGTCGGCGTTCGACATCCGTACCGCGTCCATTACCTGCTTGGTCGAAACACCGAGCGTCGCGAGCCGATCCGGGTCGAGGTTGATTTGATACTCCTTCACGAACCCGCCGACGCTCGCCACCTCGGCCACGCCGGGCACCGCCTGCAGCGCGTACCGCACCGTCCAGTCCTGCACCGACTGGAGCTGCTGCAGCGAGGTCTGTCCGGTCTTGTCGACGAGCGCGTATTCGAAAACCCAGCCGACGCCGGTGGCGTCGGGCCCGATGGTCGGCGTCACGCCGACCGGCAGACGCGCCGAGGTGCTCGACAGCTTCTCCAGCACTCGGCTGCGCGCCCAGTACAAATCCGTGCCGTCCTCGAAGATGACGGTCACGAATGACATGCCGAACATCGACTGCCCGCGCACCGCCGACACGCGCGGCGCGCCGATGAGCGAGGTCACGACCGGGTACGTGATCTGGTCCTCGACCAGGTCAGGTGAGCGGCCCACCCATTCGGAGAAAACGATCACCTGCACATCGGACAGGTCGGGGATCGCGTCGAGAGCGGTGGAGCGCAGCGACCAGAATCCCGCCGCGGTGGCGAGGCCGACGAGTAGCAGCGTGGCGAGCCGGTTGCCTGCGCACCAGGCGATGATCTTGGCGATCATTTCTCGCCCCAGCGCGGCAGCGCATTGCGGAGCTGCGCTTCGCTCGAGAGCAGGAATGTCGCCTGCGTGGCGACCTGGTCGCCCTCGGTCAGTCCGGAGAGCACCTCGTCGAAGTCGCCGGCGAGCGCGCCGACCTTGACCTCGACCGGCACCAGCCGGCCCTCGCCGCGCTTGACGAAGGTGTAACGATGCTCGCCGGAAGCGAGCAACGCGCTATCGGGCACAGTCAGCCGCGTGCCGAGCGGAATCTGCACCGTCACGTCGACGTACATGCCGGGCTTGAGCGTCAGGCGAGCATTGGGGAACGAGAGGCGCGCGCGGATGGAGCGCGTCTTGTCGTCCACCGTCGGGTAGACGAACGAGACCGTGCCCTTCCAGGCCGCGCCGGAAGCCCACGGCAGCGTCATCGTCGCTGGCAGGCCTTCGCGAATGTAGGGCGCATCCGATTCGAACAGATCGGCGACTACCCAGATGCGTCCGAGATTGCCGATTCGATAAAGAACGCTGCCGGCCATCGCCTTCGTTCCGGCGACCACGTTCTTCTCCAGCACCGTGCCGCCGGCCGGCGCGTGGACGGTCACGCGAGGCTCGGCTCGTCCTCGCCGCTTGAGCTCCGCGATCTGCGCCGGCGATAGTCCCCACAGCTTCAACCGCTCCTCGGCCGCGCGCATGAGCTGCTCTGCACCCGGCACTCCGGCGCCGCCGCTCTTCACGGCCACGAGGAAGTCTTGCTCGCTGGCCATTAGATCTGGGCTGTAGACGGTCAAGAGGGGTGCGCCGGCTTTCACGCGTTGGCCGGTCTGCGAGACGTAGAGCTTCTCGACGTAGGCGTCGGACTTGAGGACCACGTCGCTAACTTGAGTCTCGTCCACCTCGACGCGACCGCTCGCGCGCAGGGTCAGGCTCATCGGTCGCTTCTCGACCTTGCCGTAGACCACGCCGATGAGCTGTTGCCGCTCGGGACTCACCTCGATACCGGGCATTTTCATTCCCTCACCCGGCGCTGCCATCCCGCGCTGGACGACGGTGTAGCCCTTTCGAGGCGGCGACACCTTGATGCGCAACTCGGCGGGCGCGTGACCTGGTGCCTCGATGCCGACCGTCAGAGTCCAGTCGCCCAACATCGAAAGCGGATAGGTAAACTCGTACTTGCCACCGCCCAGCGCCTTCGTGTCGCCGCCGCCCTTCATCTCGGGCATCGAGCCCATCGCGGGCATGTCGTAGTGGAAGCCGAGCCGCGCGCCGTCCACGGGCTTCCCATTCGCGTCCAGCAGCTCGATTCGCAGCACATTGTCGCCGGCCACCGGCGGGTCTGGCGCGAGCTGTACGTGCACGAGGAAGTCGCCTGCGTGCAACCCATCGCCGCTCGGCTTCGCTTTGTTGCAAGAGGCCGCGATGACCGCGGCCAGGGCCAGCGCAGCTCGCCTAGTGCTCCTCGGCATGGCCGGCCTCCGCTGCCTTCTCGACGCCGATGTCACTGCCCACCGCGCGCTGCAACTCCGCGAGCCGCTGCTCGTACATCGCGAGGTGGGTGGCCAGATCCAGCTCGTGCATGCGCAGGTCGCGCAGGCTATCGAGCACCATCGTGAACTCGATCCGGCCGGCGATGTAGCTCGACTCGGCGCTCTCCACCGTCTGCTTTGCAAGTGGGATGAGCTGGTGGTGCAGCTCGATCTGGTGGCCTTCGGCCAGCACATGCGCGTGCGTCTCGGCCACCTCGGAGCCGATGCGGTTCGTGAGCGCGCGCTCCATCTGCCGCGCGGCCTCAGCCTGCGCGCTCGCGCCGGCGATGCGTGGCTGGTTCTTGTCGCCACCGAAGATGGGCAGGTTCACTTGCACGCCCGCGAAGGCGAAGTTGGTTTCGCCGGCGCCGCGAAACGTGTGCATGAACGCGCCGAAAACGTTCAGGTCGGGCGTGTCGGCTGCGCGCGCCAGCCGCCCTTGCGCCTCCGCGCCCGCGATCGTCGCGCGCGCTCCGGCCAGTTCAGGCCTGTCGTGAAGGGCGCGCTCGCGTAGCACCGCGACGGGCGGCACGCTCGCCAGCATTCCGGGCGTCGTCGTCTTGTGCGCCGGCGGCGCGGGCTCGCGATCGAGCAGCGCCGAGAGCCGCGCCCACGCGGACGAGCGGTGGTCGTTCGCCGTCTCGCGATCGGAGCGGAGCTGGATGACCGCACCCTGCGCGCGCATCAGCTCGACCTGCTCGCCCTTGCCGGTCGAGACGCGCGCCTCGGACGCCTTGAGCAGCGTCTGCAACAGCCGCTCGAGCTCGTCGTCCACTTCGAGGGTGCGCTCGGCCAGGAACAGGTCGAAGTACGCGCTCGCGACCTGGACCTCGATGTCGTGAACCTGCACGCGCGCGTTGGCTCGCGCGGACTCCGCGTCCGCGGCAGCAGCGTCGCGTCGCGCGGCGCGCTTCCCGCCGAGCGGCAGCGTCTGCGAGAGCTGCACCATGACCGGCACGTTCGAGAAATCGAGCGGCGCGTTCCAGAGCTGGACCATCAGCATCGGGTCGTCCAGCGCGCCGGCCGGTGACACCGAAGATGACGCCGCCTGCACCCGCGCCTGGGCGGCCCGCAACTCGGGATTCTTCTCGCGCGCCTCGCGCAGGAGATCGGTGAGACGCAAAGGGGCTGGCGCACCGAGCGCCAGGACGAGCATTGCTGCGAGCATGAGAGCCTCCCGCTGGCGACCCAGCGGTTCGAGGTGGGCGGACTAAGATCCGCCGGGCGCAAGAGGGCCCGGCGCCGCTAACCACGAGGCTTCAGATGAGCAGGGCGCGAGTCGTGATGAAGATCGGCGGGCCGATCGATGGCGCCGCCACGTTCCAGGCGGGCGCCTCCGCGGCCTGACCTGGGACCAGTTGCGGGAGGCTCACGGCGATGACGACCGACAGGGGCGCCGCGATGCGCTGGGACTCGACGTTGCTGGCGGCGTCCATACGCGCCGTCACCCGGCGATCACAGCAGCCGACCTCCCGCACGACTGGCTGGTCGGGGATCTGCTCCTCGGGGCAGCCGACGATCACCTCGCCTGTGTAACGGCACACGAGGCGGCTCTCAGAGGCCACCGGAGCGGCGACGACCGAGAGGAGCGCGGCAAGGCTGGCGAGGCGGCGGGTCACGAAGGGACCATAGTCTGGCGACGGCCGAAGCGCCATCCACTGTATAGGCGCGAGCCGGCGACGTGTGACCGTCGCTCCTCGAGATCGCGGCCATCCTGCGGTGTTCGCACAGAAGAGGGAACGCCGAGGAGAGGGCGCCCGCTGAAGGCGTGACGCCATCGGCTTGATCAGAGGCGGTTCAGGAAGGCCAAAAGTTGATCGTCCGGCTTGTACCTCGCCCGGCTCCCTTTCATAGGGGGCACCTGAGCGAGAATTCGCTCTTTCACCTGCAGGCTCGCGTTCAAGTACATCTGGGTCGTTTCGACCGACACTCGTGGCCAAGCCACAGCGCGATCAAGGACCGGCGCAGCGTAGAACTGGACGACCAACCGTGACCAATCCCTGGACAGCGTGCTCGTCATGGGCCCTCGTCGCCAACAGTCGCCGAAGAGCGCTCTACCGACAATCTAGCTTTACCGTCTCCTGCCCCGCGCCCGTCGCGAGGCCCAGGGTCCCGCGGCCGGCCAACTCAAGGATCGCAAACCTGGCCCCAGCGCTACACAGCGCCCCGCGCGGCAGCGTGCCGGCGCTCTTGGCCGTCTTCTCCAGACCGCGCACGACAGCCGCCGGGAGGTTCTTTGCCTGCGCCTCGGCCTCCGTCGCGCCGGTATAGACGCGCAGCTCCAATTGCCCGCCGCCCTCTCGATTGCACGCCAGCCAGGGTGCGTCGATGGCGACCTTGTAGCTGACGCCGCGCGCCGAGGCTTTCGCCTCGATGTTCGCCGGGCGATACTGCGAGCAGCCGCAGAGCGCCGCCACTGGCTCGGTGGTGAAGCTGGCCTCCGCGAGCGGCCCCTTGCCGGTGACGACGAAGCGCACGCGCTTTGGGTCTGTCTGGCCGCTGCGGCCGCAATAGTTCGAGGCCCAGGCGCCCACCTTGAAGCTCGCCCCCACGCTGTCCTGGCTCGAGTCGTGGTCCCACGCTCCGTCGCGCTCGATCTGGCTCTCGACGCGGACGCTGCCGCGCTCCTTGCGCTTGCAGTTGAACCAGGCCGGATCCACCCCGCGCCTGAGCCAGAGCACCGTGCCGTCGCGGGTGATGCGCGGCGGCCGCAATTCTTGATAAGGCGGACAAGGCGGCGCCGCGAGCGCCGACAAGCTCAGGCAACTCAAGGCCGCGGTTAAGTATGCTTTAAGTTGCTTCATGGCTTCTCCACGCACGCGAGCCGGTGGTCGAGGGCGGCCTGCAAGAGCTCTTTCTTGTCGTCGCGCCGCCGCTCGGCAAAGGGGCCGGAGAGGCAGGCGCAGACGGCTTCACCGAGCGCGGGAACCAGCGGCGCCCCGGCCTCGCGCAAGAATTCGATCCGCTTGGAGAGGGCAAAGCAGTGGTCGTCCTTCGGCGGGGTGAGCGCGGCCGTCTCGGCGAGGCGGAGCAGGACGCGGGCCTGGTCGGCCTCTGGCTGGGTGTCCTCGAAGGAGCCCGCCACGCCCTTATAGAGCTCATAATCAAAGCGCGGCTTCCACTCGGCGGGCGCCTGCTCCTCGACCTGCAGCACGAAGGTCGGGTCGCGCAGCGGAAGCAGCTCATGCAATCCATACTCAGGATGCCTCTGCACCTGCCGCGCATTGCTCTCCCGCACTGCTTGCAGCCCCTCGAAGAAGCGCGCCAGCCGCACCGCCTCGCCCCCGTGATCGCGGGCGCGAATCAACGACGAGAGGCAGCGCGAGCAGACCCCCGCCCGAGTCGCGCGCATTGCCCAGTCCCACTCCGCAGGCGTCGCCTTGCCATCCGCGGCCAGCACGACGGAGATCTCCTCCCAATCGCGCACGCGCATCTCGGGCAGCGGCCGCTCGGGCAGATACGAGGTCCGATAGAAGTCAGCCAGCGCGGTGGTGTCGCTCCTCGCCCGCGCGATCACCCAAGTCATGGCGAAGTGGACGTCGGGGGCGCCGTACTGCGAGCCGAGCGGCGCCGCTTTGAGCACCGCGAGCAGGTGCGCGAGGCTCTCGGTGGTGTCGAAGTCATCGGCCTCGGCGGCCTCGACCACATCCAGCACCAGCGCCTTGTTCGCCACCAGATCGCGCAGCAGCGTCAGGCGTCCGGCCAGCGTGCGGGTCTCGGCGAAGGCCTGCATCGTCTGGCCGGGGCGCACCAGGAAGGCGTCCGCCAGCCGCTCGGCATATCCGCCCGTCGGCGAGAACTGGCCGACCCCCACGCGCAGCTTCTCGTCGATGGCCATCAGCGCCGGCGTCGGCCGCACGTCGATGTTGGCGCAGTGGGCCAGCGCCGCGTCGAGCTGCGACCGGCGCTCGCGCATCGAGGCCGCGGTGCGACCCTGCTGCCGGCGAAACGCCTCGACGTCGGCCTCGCACGCGGCCGGGTCTGGGAAGTCCTCGCGCGCATAGGAAGGGCACTCGGCCTTTTCGTCTTCCTTGGAATAGAAGATCTGCACCCAGGCTTGGCACTTGCCGTCGTCGCACTCGAGCGACTTGGACTTGATCTGCAGCTCGCTCTTGCGCACGCGGCGGCACCGCTCGACGACTTTGCGCACCAGATCGACGCCCTGCAGCGTCTCCTTGGTGACGACGGTGGACTCCACCTCGACGCCGCACACCTTGCAGATCTTGTCGTTGCAGATGCCGAGCGCGGTGGCGAGCGCGTCGTCCTCGGACTTGCCCTCGCCGGCGCAGATGAACGAGTGGCCGCGCTCGTCGGCCGCGTCGGGTCTGTTCGACCACCCCGGCGCCGCGCGTGCGGCCAGCGGGATTGACAGCAAGAGGGCGGCGCCGGCGCGGACGAAGTGCATTGCGCGCAATGTACCGCGGCCGGGGATCGAGCAGGGATCCCCGAACGGTCCCACCGGCACTTCTTGATCTACGGCCGAGTGGTCGCGTCCAGGTACGTCACCGACGGCGCGGTCTCTGCTTCAGTCAGCTCATTGAGGGCCGTGGGCACGGTGCCCGCCATCTTGGCGAGGTCGATGCGCGCGACCCAGCTGAAGTCTTCGTTGACGAGAAACCCCACCGCGCGCCCATCGGAGAGGCCGGTGGTCACCGCGATGCCGTGCGGATCGCCGATGTTGCTCCAGGCCCCCACCCCGCTTCCGCCGCGGGCCGGAAGCGCTGGCATGTTGCCGAGGAGCAGCTTGGTGGCGGCGCCGCTGCTCGCCGCGGTGGCGCTGACGAGGCCGATCTGCTGGCCGTGCTCCTCCTCGAAGAACGCGTAGTGCGAGGTCGGCTCTATGGCCACGCCGGTCAGCCCGCCCGGAACCGCCTTGTGCGGCGCGACCACCGTCTTCTTCGCCTTGTCAAACGTGGCCTTCGAGAGGTCGATGACGTTCTGCAGTCCGTCGCCCTCGGAGGCGACGATGATGATGCCGTTGCTGGAATCCGCGGCCGCCGAATCAGGCTCGGAGCCGACCGGCTGGGCGGGCGTTCCGGCCGTCGGATCGAGGTAGGTGTAGACGGTGTTGTCGTGCAGATCGATGATGTTCAGCCCGTTGTTGATGACGGTGCCGTCGGCCAGCTTGTAGTCGTTGCAGGTTCCCGGCGCCCCGCCGTCGGGCGCGGCCGACGACCCGCAATCGTAGAAGGGCGCGATGATGCGCTGGTTGGTCGCGTCGAAGCCGAAGTTCTCGGCGGGCGCGGCCAGGATCGTCGCCCCGAGGGACCTGGCGTTCAGATCCACGAGCTGAAAGCCGTTCCACACCGACAAGATGGCGCGGCTGTTGCCCGGGTCGATGGCGATGCCGGTGACGTAGCCGCCGCCGCCCGAGAAGCCAGAGGTGCCCGCGGTGGCCGCATCGAGCGCGATGGTCTTCATCAACGTGTCGTTGCTCGGGTCGATGAACCAGATGTTCCGGTTCTGCGTCGAGGCGGCGAGGATGACGGTGCTCGTGCCATTGGTGGTGGTGGCGACATCCGCGGTGCCAAGGTCGATGGTGGTCACCTGCGCCGGCGCGCCCTGCACGCCCTTGCCCGCGACGCCCACGTCCACCACCAGGATCGAGCCATGGCCCGCCGCGTTCAGCTGCGGCTGCGGCAGGTAGAGCTTCTGCCGCCCGTTGACGACCACGATGCCGAAAGCACCGGTGCCCCCGCTGGGCGGCGCGGTCACCTTCGGGCTGTCCTTCTTGCACGAGACCGACAGCAGCGGGACGGCGAGGGCGACGGCGAAGCAATAGGCGAGCGAGCGGCGCGAGCGCATGGCGATTTCTCCGATTGCATCATCCGCGAGGGAGAGCGCGCGGGCGCGCGTAGACGTTACACGCGCTTTCATGGCACCGGACCCAACCCTCGGCAACGCTTTCTTTTCGCGTCGGCTGCTTGCTCGGCGCTCGAGCTTCCTAGGGCACCGACCGGGTTGGTGGCGCGGCCCGGCGGCTCGCCGGTGGTAGGTTCGATTTCGCGTGTGGACCGACTTCTATTCGCTCTCGAACGCCGTGCAGGCGCTGCTCGCCGGCGGCGTGGTCGGCGTGCTGCTCGGGCAGTACCGCATCCACCGGCGGCCGGCGCTCCTGCTCTGGGCGGGGGGCTGGACCGCCTCGGCGCTGGGGCTGCTCGCGGGAGCGATCGGCGCGCGGCTCTGGGCGCTCTTGAGCGCGGGCACCACTCCGGGCGGCCGGATCCTGCTGGCCATCTCCGGCGCGGGCGCGGCGCTGCAAGCGGGGGCGCTCCTCGCCGGCGCGCGGGTCCACGCGGGGCAGAAGGCCCGGCGCCGCTCGATCGCCCTGGGGCTGCTCGCCTGCGCGATCGCGGGCGCGCTGCTCAGCCTGGGCTTGCCCGGCACGCTGCTTGGCAACCTGCGCGCGAGCGTGCTGCCGCTCTTCACCTGCGTCGCCTTCGTCTGGAGCGCGGCGCTCCTCTGGCGCTCCCGCGGCGGCAAGGACATCGCCGGCGCGCTCGCTCCGCCGGCGCTGGCCGCCTATGGACTGGTGCGGCTCGCGTACCCGGTGCTGCTCTTGGTGTCGCGCGCCCGCCATGCCGAGGCCTGGGAGCCCGGCGCGCTGCGCGAGGTGGTGATGGTGGACTCGCTGCTCCAGTCGGCAGTGGGCTTCGCCATGCTGCTCTGGCTCTTGCGCGAGGAGCACCTGCTCTTCGAGTCGGTCTCGGGCGAGCTGCGGCGGGCCACCATGACCGACCCGCTGACCCGCCTGCCCAACCGCACCACCTTCATCGCGACGCTGGCGGCCGCGCTGCCCAGGGCCAAGGCCGAGGGCCGCGAGCTGGCCGTGCTCCTGCTCGACCTGGATCGCTTCAAGTCGATCAACGACTCGCTCGGCGCCGCGCACGGCGACGCGCTCTTGCGCGAGATGGCCAAGCGGGTGCGCGCCGCGGTGCCCTCGCGCGCCGGCGTGGCGCGGCTGGGCGGCGATGACTTCGCGGTGCTGCTCTCCGATCCGGGCCCCACCGCGCAGCTCGAAGATCTGTCGGAGCGGCTCCTGTCGGCCGTGCGCGCCCCGCTGCGGCTCGGGACCCACGAGGTGCGGATGACCGCCTCGATCGGCATCGCGCTCTACCCGGCGCATGGCGACACCGCCGACGGGCTGCTCACGGACGCGGCCCTGGCCAACTCGCGCGCCTCGGCCGACGGGGGCGACCGCGAGCAACTCTACGCGCCCGCGCTCGGCGAAGAGGCCCGCGGCCAGCTCTCGGTGACGCTGGCCCTGCGCCGCGCCCTCGACGAGCACGAGCTGGTCCTCTACTACCAGCCCATCGCCTCGCTGCAGACCGGCCACGTCGAAGGCTTCGAGGCGCTCTTGCGCTGGAAGAAGCCGGGCGGCGAGCTGGTGCCTCCGGCCGATTTCTTGCCGCTGGTCACCGCCGCGGGAATCGCCGACGAGCTCGACGACTTCGTCCTTCGCTGCGCCACCAAAAAAGCCGCCGAGCTGCGCGCCCTCGAGCCCGGCGTGCGCATGGCGGTCAACCTCTCGGCCCGCTTCTTCCACGCCGAGGGCGCCGTGCTGCGCGTGCGCGCCGCGCTCGACGCCAGCGGGCTGCCCGCCGACGCGCTCGAGCTCGAGATCACCGAGACCGCCGCCATGCGCGACGCCGAGGCGACGCTGGCCGTGCTCCGCGACTTGAAGCAGCTCGGCGTCCGGCTGGCCATCGATGACTTCGGCACCGGATACTCAAGCTTGAGTTACCTAAGACGCTTCTCGGTGGACGCGCTCAAGATCGATCAATCCTTCGTGAGAAACCTCGACACCGACGCCAACTCACTGGCCATCGTCCAAGGCATCCTCGCGCTCGCCCACGGGCTGCGCCTCTTGGTGGTGGCCGAGGGGATCGAGACCCAGGCGCAGCTGCAGAAGCTGGTCGAGATGGGGTGCGATCTCTTGCAGGGCTATCTGATCGGACGCCCCGTCCCGGCCGAGCTGGCGGCGGCCGAGCTCGGCAAGCCGATCAAAGCAGTCACATAGGCGCCGGTGGGTACCGGCCGCGGGCAGGCGGAAACCCGCCGCTCGGAACGGGCGCCCACCCGACTTAGGAGGCTCGCTGCGCTCGCATTATAAGAGTTTGCGTCGGGAGCCCTTAATCCTCCCGACGGGTTCCCGCCTGCCCGCTGCCTATCTGCCAGACTTTGGTTATTGGGGGGAAATAGATATCTAGTGAGTCAGCTTGAGTACTCAAGCGCGACCACCTGACGTTTTTTCCACCCCCTCCCGATGTCTGTCAGATAGGCAGCCGGCGGGCAGAGGGTCGGTCGCGGCTTAAGGGCTCGCGCAGCAGAAATCCAAAAATGCGAGCGCAGCGAGCCACCGCATGCGGGTGGGCGCCCGTGCCGCGACCGGCCCTCTGCCTGCCGGCGGCCGGTACCCTACCGGTGCTTATCTGACTGGCATTGAGCCTAGGACCAGGATCAGCGACATGGTGCCGATTGTCTCATGGCACGCGGCGCGCCAACCGGAGCGGCTCGCGGGCCTCGTGCTCTCAGGATGCTCGGGCGATCGACCCGCTGATCAATGGAACAATTGCACGTCGCCGACGCGTCCGCCTCGCCCTCGTCGCTCTCGCTGGCGGCGGCCGGTTCAGGAACGGCCGAGGTGCCGACTCGATCATTTAGCTGGCTCCCGTCGGAGTCTACTTGCCGAACAGAGCTCTGGTCTGCGGCCAGCGTCCCCAGGCGATGAAGGCGAAGATCACCACCAGGAGCGCGGGCAGCGCCGCGTGGGACGCCGGGGGCAGCCTGGTGAAGTGGGCGATCCCTGCGCCGACCATCACCCCGGCGAGGCCCAGCGCGGCGAGGCCCGAGAGCCTGGGGATGAGCAGGCCGACGCCGCCCGCCAGCTCGAGAAAGCCGGTGAGGTAGCGGAAGCCCTGGCCCAGGCCGATCTTGCCGAAGTTCTCGGCGATCTCGGGCTGCAGGCCGAGGAGCTTGTTGACGCCGGCGAAGATGAAGAAGGCCGCCAGCAGGATCTGGAGGACCCAGAGGGTGATGTGGAGACCGCGGCCGCGGGCTGCGCTCGGGACGGTCAGGCTTTGCGAGGTCATGGGCAGGCTCCTGAAAGTGCGCGACTCTACCCTGGTCGCGCGCGCGGGCGACTTGAATCCGCCTACTGGCCCGACAAGGCGAGCCCCACTCCCGCGAGCGCGCCCGCGATCACCACCGCCAGCGGCGGCGCGCGCCAGGCGGTGAGCAAGACGAAGCAGCCGAGCGCGAGAGCAAAGTCCGCGCGGCCGCGAACGGCCGTCGAGAAGACCGGGTCGTAGAGCGCCGCGGCGAGCAAGCCCACCACCGCCGCGTTGATCCCGCGCAGCGCCGCCTGGGCAGCCTCCTTGCTGCGCAGCCGGTCCCAATAGGGCAGCGCGCCGGTGAGGACCAGCAGGCCCGGCAGGAAGATCCCGAGCAGCGCGATGGCCGCGCCCGCGATCCCGGGCGCTGGCCGCGCGACCGCGCCGAGATACGCAGCGAAGGTAAAGAGCGGGCCGGGCACTGCTTGCGCGGCGCCGTAGCCGGCGAGGAAGGCGTCGTCGCCCACCCAGCCCCTGGCCACGACGGCGCCGCGCAAGAGCGGCAACACGACGTGGCCGCCGCCGAACACCAGCGCCCCCGAACGGTAGAAGGCGTCGAACAGCTCGAGCCGCGGAGCCGGCCAGAGGCGCAGCAGCGCGGGGAGAGCGAGCAGGAGCAGCGCGAAGACGGCGAGGCAGAGCGCGCCCAGCTCCTTCGAGATCAGCGGGGCCAGCGGAGGCTGCGCGGGGCGCGGCCCGGAAGCGCGGCAGAAGATCAGGCCCGCGAGGCCGCCGAGGGCGATGGCCGCGAGCTGCCGCAGCGAGGAGAAGCCGCCCAGGACCAGCAGCGCTGCCAGCCCCGCCACGGTCGCGCGCTGCCGATCCGGGCAGAGCGCCTTGGCCATCCCCGAGACGGCCTGTGCGACGATGGCCACCGCGACCAGCTTCAGCCCGTGCAGCGCGCCCGAGGAGAGCGGCCCCGAGAGCGCGCCGGCGCCGAGCGCGAAGAGGAAGAGCGCGACGGCCGAGGGCAGCGCGAAGGCCGTGAACGCGACCAGCCCGCCGAGGAGGCCAGCGCGGCCGAGGCCGAGCGCGAAGACCATCTGGCTGCTCGCGGGGCCCGGCAAGAACTGGCAGAGCGCGAGCAGATCGGCGAAGGCCTCGTCGGCGATCCAGCGACGGCGCTCGACCAGCTCGGCGCGAAAATAGCCGAGGTGCGCGATGGGTCCGCCAAAGCTCGTCAGCCCGAGCCGGAGGAAGACGCGCAGCACCTCCAGAAGGCGGCCGCGCTGGCTCACGGCCGCCGCACGCCCGTCGCCGCAAGCTCGAGCGCTTCCTTCGCGAGGCCTGACCAGCGCGCCTGCTGCTCGGCGCCGAGCGCGATCCATTGCTTCATCAGCCGCCCGTGCCCCGGGTCGAAGTAGAGCCCAATGCCCTCGGCCACGAGCTCGTCCACGCGCGCCTTGGGCAGCTTGAGCACGAGGCGCTGCTTGGACTCGAAGGCGAACAGCTTGCGCGCCACCTTCAGCCCCTTGGAGCCAAAGCCCTTCGCCTTGGCGAGCGCGGGCGGGTCCACGCGCGGGTCGCGCGAGAGCGCTTTTGCCAGGCGGAGAAAAGCTGCGCTCTCGGAGCCCGCGGGCGGCTGGGTCGGCATGGCAGGGATCCTACCGCCGGTCTCGCCTTTCGGCGCGGAACCGTCAGCGGCGCACGCCCACGCAGACGCCGGCGCGGCACTCCGCGCGGTACTCGCCGGCGGCGGGCGGCGGGCCTCCGCAAGGCCCGAGCTCGCCGGTGAGCTCCGCGATCATCTGCGTCCGGCTCAGATCGGCGCAGCCGCAGGCCGGCGGCGGCTTCTGTTGGTGCCTGGCCGAGCGCACCTCCAGCGTCGAGCATTGGCAGCAGGTCGTGCCATTGACCACCGCGCAGTCGCCGTCGGACTCGCAAGGGCCCTCACCCTCGATCTCTCCGGGCGGCGCTGGGAGCGGGCGGGCGCGATGCCGGGGCGGAGGCGGAGGCGGGGGCTGCTCGTTCACCAGCTGCGGCTTGCCTGCGGGCGGCGCCGGCTCGACCACCGCTGGTCGCGCTTGCACGTGCGCGGCCTGAGGAGCAGGAGCCGCTTCCGCGCAGGAGACAAGCAGGAGCAAGAGGACGCACTGCGATCGCATCCGCGGACGGTAGCAGACCAGGGTCGCACGGTCCGGCCCGCCAGGCGCCGGGCAAGGCGAGGCTCGACCAGGCAAGCGTCGCCGATAGTTCCGGATCGCGCCTGGAGCGGCCCATCGGCCTCGGCGCTGTCCAACTCAAGACAAATGCGTGAGCCGATCGGCGCCAGTGATTACCCCTTTGATCGAGCAGGGTCCTCTGGCGGCGGGAATCTTTGCCGGGACCAGCGTCCTGCGAAGGGGAGGAGTCAAGGTGCACGCGGAGCCCAGCACTGAGCCGATGGCTGCGCGCAGGCGCGAGCCGCTGGCCCCCGCGGCCGACGACCTCGAGACCACCGCCGAGGAAGAGCTGCTGCAGCCGGGCTCGCACACCCTGCTCCTCTCTGCCGTGCAAGAGCACGCGGCAGAGCTGGCGACGGCTCTCCGCCGGCCGGTCGCAGGACGCATCCAGCCGGTCCATGCGCGCCTCGTGCTGCAGGCCTTGAGCGCGCTGCCCAGCCTGGACTCGCTCACCCGCCTGACCGCCGAGCAGGTGCTGGCGTTCTTGGCCCGCCTCTCCGGCGCGCCGCTCCCTGAGCGCTACTCCGCGGCGCTGCGCAGCCTCGGCCCCACTCTGCTGCGGGCGCGCACTCCGATCGCGGTGCTGCTGGCAGTCCGCGCCCTGCGCGAATCCGACGAGGCGGCGATGATGCGCCCGGGCCTCTCAATTGCGCTGGAGCTGATCGGCGATGCCCTGGAGACGTCGACCTTGTGCGGCCGGAGCCAGACTGAAGTGGCGCGCGCCTGCGTCCGGGGCAGCGTCTGGGGCGCGCTGGCGGGCACGCTCTGCGGCATCGGACCGAACGTGGCGGCGGTGGTGGGGGCCGCCGCCAGCTCGGCGCAATCAGCGATTGCGTTGGCGTAGCTTCGCACTCGTGACCGCCCTGGTCCGGCGGCGGAGGGCGAGGAGGCCTAGGAGCGCGGCCAGACCCGTCCAGCCGCTCCCTCGGGTCGCGCAGCCACCGCGGATGATGCCCGACGCGTTCTGGACGCTGACCTTCACCGGCGCCGAGGTCGCGGTTGCCCCGCCGACGTCCGTCGCCACCGCGGTGAGCGTGTGGACGCCGTTCACCACCGTGCTCGTGTCCCAGGTGAAGCTGGCCGGCGAGGAGGTCCCCTTCACGAGGCGCACGCCGTCGGCCAGGATCTCCAAGCTGCTCAAGCTGCCGCGGGAAGCCGCGGTCGCCGTCACGGTCACCACGCCGCGCAGGATGTCGCCGGCCGCGGGGCTGGCGATGGTCGCTTGAGGAGGATTGCCCACCACGACGGAGACGGGGGCGGAGGCGGCCGAGTTGCCCGCCGCGTCGCGGACCCGCGCGGTCAGCACGTGCGCTCCGTTTGGCACCAGCGTCGTGTCCCAGGCCACCGACGCGGGCGAGCCGGTCTGCGCGGTCCCGATCAAGGTGTCATCGGCGCGGATCTCGAGGGCGGCGAGCGTCGTTCCGGCGCTCACCGTCGCGGCGGCCTGCACCTGCACCGTTCCCGAGAGCTGCGCCAAAGCCGCCGGAGAAGTGACCACCGCGCTCGGCAAGACCAGGACGGTCAGCGCCAACGTGGCCGCGTGCTGCGCCGTCGCGCTCGTCCCCGTGACGGTCACCTGCGCCGTCGAGGCGGCCGCGGCGGCACTCCCTGTCAGCGTCAGGGTCGCCGTGCCGCCGGGCTGCACCGGGTTCGTGTCGAACGACGCCGTTACCGAAGCGGGCAGATTGGACGCGGCGAGGGTCACGCCCGCGGCCCCGCCAAGCGCGCCGACCTGCACCGTCACCTGCGCCGTGCCTCCCGCGGTGATCGTCGCGCTGGCCGCCGAGAGCGCGAGCGAGAAGTCATTGCTGACGACGACGCCCACTGCCGCTGACGTCGCCGTGTCTCCGGCCGCGTCCACCGCCACCGCGGTCAGCGAGTGCGGGCCGGCAGAGGCCGCGGTCGTGTCCCAGGCCACCGACAGAGTGCCGCTGGTGCCGGTGCCGATCTTGCTCGCGCCGTCGAACAGATCGATGCGGCTGAGCGAGGTGTTCGCGTCCGCCGCCGCCGCCGCCGTCACTGTCACCACGCCGGAGGCCGAGGCCCCATTGGCGGGCGAGGTGATCGACACCGTCGGAAGCTGCACCACCGTCACGCTTGCCGAGGCGGTGTGCCCCGAAGGCAGCGCCGCCGTCACGCCCTTGATGGTGAAGCTGGTCGCAGCCGCCGAGGGCGCCCCCGCTGCCGCGGTGAGCGTCAACGTCGCGCTCCCGCCCGCGGTGATCGTGCCCGGGACAAAGGCCGCGCTGACACCGGCGGGCAGCCCCGAGGCCGAGAGCGTCACGCTCGCCGCCGCGCCCGTCACGGTCGTGTTCACCGTGTAGACCGCCGGTTGGCCGCCCACCGCCGCCGCGGCGAAGACGCGCACCGGCACCACCGAGAGCCCGAAGTCATTGCTCACAGTGACGTTGACCGTAGACGTCTTACTGCCGCCATCGGCGTCGAGCGCCGTCGCGACGATGGTGTGCGTTCCGTTGCTATAGGTCGTCGTGTCCCAACTAAAGCTCTGCGGTGAAGCGGCGCCATTGGCAACCGAAGTACCGTCGATCTTGATGGCGAGATTGGTCAGCGTGGTGCCGCTCGGGGCCGCAGCGGTCGCGCTGACCGTCAAGGTGCCCCCCACCGTGGCGCCATCAGCCGGCGCAGTGACCGTCACGGCAGGCAGATTCTTTATCGTCACCGTCGTGGTCGCCGAGTTGGCCGTGCCGCCATCGGCGTCGAGCGCCGTCGCGACAACGGTATGCGTTCCATTGCTATAGGTCGTCGTGTCCCAACTAAAGCTTTGCGGTGACGTGGCGCCATTGGCGACCGAAGTACCGTCAATCTTGATGGCAAGGTTTGTCAGCGTGGTGCCGCTCGGAGCCGCAGCGGTCGCGCTGACCGACACGGTTCCGGCCACCGTGGAGCCACTGGCCGGCGCAGTGACCGTCACGGCAGGCAGATTCTTTACCGTCACCGTCGTGGTCGCCGAGCTGGCCGTGCCCCCATCGGCGTCGAGCGCCGTAGCGACGATGGTGTGCGTTCCGTTGCTATAGGTCGTCGTGTCCCAACTAAAGCTTTGCGGTGAAGCGGCGCCATTGGCCACCGAAGTACCGTCGATCTTGATCGCGAGATTGGTCAGCGTCGTTCCGCTCGGAGCCGCAGCGGTCGCGCTGACCGTCAAGGTGCCCGCCACCGTGGCGCCATTGGCCGGCGCAGTGACCGCCACGGCGGGCAGGTTCTTGACCGTCACCGTCGTGGTCGCCGAGCTGGCCGTGCCCCCATCGGCGTCGAGCGCCGTTGCGACTATGGTGTGCGTTCCATTGCTATAGGTCGTCGTGTCCCAACTAAAGCTTTGCGGTGAAGTGGCGCCATTGACCACCGAAGTACCGTCAATCTTGATGACGAGGTTCGAGAGCGAGGTTCCCTTCGCCGAGGTTCCCGTGGCAGTCACCGAAACGGTCCCCGCCACGGTCGCGCCATTGGCCGGCGCGGTCACGCTCGCGCTGGGAAGGTTCTTGACGGTCACCGTGATCGTCGTCGAGGTCGCGCTGCCGCCATCGGCGTCGGTCGCCGTCGCCACCAGCGTGTGCGCGCCATTGTTGATCGCGGTCGTGTCCCAATTGTAAGTCTGCGGCGAAGTGCTCCCTGACTGGACGGCCGTCGCGCCGTCAATGCTGATGGAGAGGTTCGTCAAGGTCTGGCCGGTCGAGGGCGAGCCGGTGGCGGTCACGGTGGTGGTGCCGGAGATGGTCGCGCCATTGGCAGGCGCGCTGATGGCCACCGTGGGCGGGATGGTGGTCGAGTTGCCGACCGACACCTGCGCCGTCGCCGGATGCACCGCCGAGGCGGCGGTTCCAATCACGGTGAACGTCACCGGCGTCGTGGTCAGCGCCGCGCCGGACGTCGCGGTCAAGGTCAGGACAGAAGAGAGGCCGGCAGTGACGCTCGCCGGGACGAAGCTGCCGGAGACACCAGCCGGTAGATCTTGCACGTTGAGCACGACCGACTCTGCCGTGCCCTTGGTGGACGCGGTCGCGACCGTATAGGCCGCGGTCGCGCCGCGATTCACGGTCAGGGCCGCGGGCGAGACGCCGATGGAGAAATCATTGGCCGCGCAGTTGGGAAACTTATAGGAGGCGATCCGCGTGTCCCAGCTGAACTCAGCGGTGGTTTGATAATACTCAGTGGTAAACCAGAAGGTGCAATCGTCGGTCGGGTCCACGGTCATGTTGCTGTAGTCGCCCCAGCGGCTCGCCACCGTCTCGGTGCCGGCGCCGGTGTCGAGCACGGTCTCGCCTTGCGCCATCAAGCCGGTGGTGTCGGTGCCCAAGCGGCCGGCCCAGGCGATGCCGGCATTCACCGTGCCGCTGGCGATGCTGTACCCGACCAGGAAGTCCTTCGCCTGATCCTGCGCGATGCTGCCCATCCAGCGGTACTTTCCGTCGTTGGGCGCGAAGGTTCCTTGTTGAAAGACACTCGGCGTTCCATTGGGGTTGTGGATCTCATACCAGCGGATTCCGCTCGTGCTATTGGCGGTGACGCTGTGGTTGACGACCAGGGCTTCATAGCTGCCGAAGTTGCGATAGCTGAGCCGGAACATCAGGCGGTCGGCGAGCGAGTCCAGGTTGTTTCCGCCGGGCTGCGGAATGCAGGTGCCGCCGCCGCAAGCGGCCGAGAAGGCGGCGACGGGAATGGAGGTGGGCCCAGTCAGCTTCGAGTTGGCGGGCGTGGTCCAGTCCACCTGGAGCTTCCAAAGCTTCAGTGAGTTGCTCCCAAAGTTCATGAAGAAGCCGGGCTCCCCCGCGGGCGGCGGCACCTTGCCGTCGAGGCTGACGGGCAGCACGCCGAAGATGGTGTTTCCCTTTTGGAAGCACTGCTGCGTGGCGGTCAATCCCTGCAGCATCTTGGCGCGGTCATAGGCGCAGAAATCGGAGCCGATGAAGCTGTTTCCAAAGTTGTTGAAGCTGGCATAGTAGGCGTCGGGCCAGACGCCGAACTTTCCGTAGTCGTTGAAAGCCGCATATTTGAAGTCGTAGAGCCAATAGGCGCCGGTCGGGTCGGCGGTCTTCGAGACGGCCACGCATTGATAATCGGGGCCGGTATTGTTCGGCACGGAGAACTGGGTGATGAGCCAGCGGTCGGCGAGCTGGTCGTAGACCACCACAGGGTCGCCGTCGTTGTTGGTGGCGCAGAGGTTTCCCGCATTGGTGCCGACATATCCATTCCACAGGACGTTAAGCAGGCTCGAGCCCCACACCTTCGTGCCGGCCTTGTTCCAGATGGCGAGGCCGCCATTGACCGTCTGCACGAAATGGTTCGGCCCCACCGCGCCGTTGGTGTCGGGCGGAGTGCCGGTGATGGTGCTCGGCGAGACGGTGTTTCCCTGGCCGAAAAAGTCGAGGAGGGCGGTCGGCCCGAAGACCTGCGGCGCGCTGTCTTGCAGCACCGGATCGGCGCGGAGCGGGCCGCGGACCAGCGTCGGGTTTGGCTTCACCTCGTGATCCACCAACGGTCCCGTGTGCGGCCGCTCGGGCAGGAGGAAGAGCGGCGGCGAGCTCTCCGCGTGCGACACCGCCACCTCAGGGTTTCGGTGCACCTCCGAGAGCGAGTCGTCGATCGGCCCCGCGTCGAAGTTCGGCCTCTGCGCGGGCGCGCCGTTGACCAGCGCCTCCGACTCCTGGCCGGCCGGTCCGCGGCGGCTCTCGCTGCCCGGCTCGGAGGAGCAGGCGGCGGCCAGGGTCAGGGCCAGAAATGAAAAGCGCGCATTCGGGAAACGTAGGTTTGCTTGCATTGGTGGTCCATCATACCGTTTCGGCGCTTTTGCAGGATGTGGTGGAGCAGCGCACCTCGCCCTGCTGTATTTTGCCAGCACCCGCTTCCCCCCTGGGAGACCGATGCGCCTCCGCACGAGCCTTGCCCTCGCCGCCGTGGTCGCCTGCGATCTTTCCTGCGTCGCTCCTCGGCCGGCGCCGCCTCGCGCGGACAAGTACGAAGACCTGATCGCGCTCTTTGCCGACTGGCGCGCGTTCCAGCGGCCCCGGCTCATCGACGGCGTGCCCGACTACACCCCCGCGGCGATGGCCGCCCAACAGCAAGCGCTCGCCGGCTGGCAGCGGCGCCTGGCGGCCATGGACACCAGCGGCTGGACCGTGGCCCAGCAGGTCGATCGCGAGGTGGTCGCCGCGGAGATGAACGGCCTCGACTTCGACCACCGCGTGCTGCGCCCGTGGGAGCGCGACCCATCGTTCTACGTCACCGTCTTCGACGAGCAGAGCGACCAGCCGGCGCGCGAGGGTCCGCAGGCGGCCGGCTCGGTCGAGCTCTGGAAGCTGACCTTTCCCCTGACGCACGAGCAGGCGGCCACGCTCTCGGCTGCCCTTTTGCCCATTCCGGCGCTCTTGACCCAGGCGCGCGGCAACCTGATCGGCAACGCCCGCGATCTTTGGGTCTACGGAATCAATGACCTCAAGGGGCAGCGCGCGCGGCTCGCGGCGCTCTTGGGTAGAGTTGCCGGCCACGCCGAGCTGAGCATCGCCATCAACCGCGCGGGCGAGGCCACCGACCGCTACATCGACTGGTTGCAAGAGGAGGCGCCAAAGAAGACCGGCCCCTCCGGTGTCGGCGTGGCCAACTATGATTGGTATCTGGCCCACGTCCAATTGCTTCCCTATACCTGGGCTGACGAGGTCGCCTTGATGGAGCGCGAGCTGGCCCGCGCGCGCGCCAGCCTCGCCCTCGAGGAGCAGAAGAACCGCGGACAGCCAGAGCTCGTGCCGGTGGCGAGCCCCGACGAGCACGGGCGCCGGTTCAATGCCGCCGTCAGCGAATACATCTCCTTCTGGAAGCAGCGCGATCTGCTCACCCTGCGCGATTGGATGGAGCCTGCGCTGCGCGCCCGCATCGGACAGTTCGCGCCCGGCGACCAGCGCGAGTTCTTCACCGAGGTGGACTATCGCGACCCGGTGATGCTGCGCACCCACGGATACCATTGGATCGATCTCGCCTGGATGGAGCACGAACCAAACCCGAGCCCCATCCGCCGCGGCCCGCTGCTCTACAACATCTTCGACTCCCGCACCGAAGGGTTCGCGACCGCGATGGAGGAGCTGATGATGCAGGAAGGGCTCTTCGACGCCCGCCCGCGCTCGCGCGAGCTGGTCTACATCTTGATTGCCCAGCGGGCGGCGCGTGCGCTCGGCGATTTGAAGATGCACGCCAATCAAGCAACCCTGGAACAGGCCGCGAAGTTCGCCTCCGACAACACCCCGCGCGGCTGGCTGCGCCTCAAAGGGCAGACCGTGTGGTTCGAGCAGCACCTCTATCTGCAGCAGCCGGCCTATGGGACGAGCTACCTGATTGGCAAGATGGAGGTGGACAAGCTGATCGCCGCCCGCGCCGGACAGCTCGGCGAGCGCTTCACGCTCAAGCAATTCATGGACGAGCTCAACTCAGTCGGACTCATCCCCATTTCTTTGGTTCGCTGGCAGCTCACCGGCGCCCGCCCGGGCAAATAGGTCAATGGACCCCATCCAAGTCATCGACTCGCACACCGAAGGCGAGCCGACCCGCGTGGTGCTCTCCGGCGGCCCGCCGCTCGGCGCAGGGCCCCTGGCAGAGCGGCTGCGGCGCTTTGCCGACCAGTTCGACGGCCACCGCTCGGCCATCGTCTGCGAGCCGCGCGGATCGGACGTGCTGGTCGGCGCCCTGCTCGTGCCGCCGGTAGACCCCTCCTGCGCGGCCGGCGTCATCTTCTTCAACAACGTTGGGTACCTCGGCATGTGCGGCCACGGCGCCATCGGCGTCCTGGCGACGCTCGCGCATCTGGGCCGCGCAAAGCCCGGCCGCCATCGCTTGGAGACCCCTGTCGGCGTCGTCTCCGCCGACCTGCTCGACGACGGCCGCGTGCGGGTCGAGAACGTTCCTTCGCGGCGCACACGCAAAGCGGTCGAGGTCGAGGTCCCAGGCCTTGGCCTCGTGCGCGGCGACGTCGCCTGGGGCGGCAACTGGTTCTTCCTCACCGACTGGGGAGCACCGATCGAGCTGGCCCGGGTCGAGTCGCTCTCCGATGCCGCCTGGCGCATCCGGACCGCGCTGGGGGCGGGCGGCATCACCGGCGACGAGGGCGCCGAGATCGATCACATCGAGCTCTTCGGCGCGCCGACGTCAGGGAGCGCAGACAGCCGCAGCTTCGTCCTCTGCCCGGGCCGCGCCTACGATCGCTCGCCCTGCGGCACCGGCACCTCGGCGAAGGTCGCCTGCCTCGCCGAGGACGGCAAGCTCGCGCCCGGCGCGGTCTGGCGGCAACAGAGCGTCATCGGCAGCACCTTCGAGGCCACCTACCGGCGCGAGGGCCGGGCGATCATCCCGAGCGTCTGCGGCCGCGCCTTCATCACCGGCGAGTCGCGCCTGCTCTTTGCCGCGAGCGACCCGTTTGCTTTCGGCATCCGGAGCGAGAGTTGAGCCGCACCGCCGATCTGCTCGTCGCGGGCGGCGGCATCATCGGCTGCGCCATCGCCCTCGAGGCGGCGAGAAGCGGCCTGCGCGTGCTGCTCGCCGAGCCACGCTGCATCGGCGGCGGCGCCACCGGGGCGGGCATGGGCCACCTCGTCGCCATCGACGACGATCCGCACGAACTGGCGCTCTGCACGCTCTCGCGCCGCTTGTGGCTTGAGTTCAAGGACGAGCCGGGGGTTGAGTATGCACAGACCGGCACGCTCTGGATCGCCGCCGATGAGGAAGAACAGAGGGTGGCCGTCGAGAAGCGCGCGCGGCTGGCGGCGGCGGGGCTCGCCGCTGAGTGGCTCGACACTCAAGAGCTGGCCAGCGCCGAGCCGCTCTTGCGCCCCGGACTCGCGGGCGCGCTGCGGGTCTCGAGCGACGCGGTGGTCTATCCGCCGGGCGCCGCGCAGGCATTTTTCCAGCAGGCGGAGCGGCTCGGCGCCACGCTCGTGCGGACTTCGCTGCGCGCGCTGTCAACTGGCGGCGCCACGCTCGACGATGGAACCGAGGTCTCGACCCCGGCGGTGGTGCTGGCCTGCGGCACCGCCACGCGCGCCCTGGTCAAAGAGCTCCCCCTGGTGCCGCGCCGCGGACACCTGGTCATTACCGATCGATATCCACAATCAGTCCGCCATCAATTGGTCGAGCTTGGGTATGTGAAGAGCGCGCACGGGACCGCGGCCGAGAGCGTGGCCTTCAATGTCCAGCCGCGGCCCACGGGGCAGCTCCTCATCGGCTCCTCGCGGCAGTTCACGGCCGATGAGACGATCGATCCGCGCATCGTCGCCCGCATGCTCGCCCGCGCCTTTGATTACCTGCCGGCGCTGCGCGGGCTCCACGCCATCCGGGTGTGGCTGGGCTTTCGCCCCGCGCCGGCCGACGGGCGGCCCTTCATCGGCCCCTTGCCGGGCCGCGCGGGCGCCTGGCTGGCCACGGGCCACGAGGGCCTGGGCATCACCACCTCGCTCGGCACCGCGCGCCTCCTGGTCGATCAGCTCCTCGGCCGGCCCTCCGCCATCGACCTCGCGCCCTTCCTGCCCGCGCGGGCGCTCGCTTGACGGCGCTGTCGCTCGACGGCCGGCCCACCGTCGCCGAGCCTGGCGAGACCGTCGCTGTCGCGCTGGCCCGCGCCGGGCGTGATGCCTTTGCCACCTCGATCTCGGGCGAGCCGCGCGGTCCGCTCTGCGGCATGGGCATCTGTCACGAGTGCCGCGTCACCATCGACGGCGAGCGCCACCGCCTCGCCTGCCTCACGCCCTGCGCCGAGGGGATGCGCATCGGCGATACCCTACCCCCCATGGCTCCCCGCGCGCGCCTTGTCGAGTCCTGCGAAGTGCTGGTGATCGGCGGCGGTCCCGCTGGCCTTGCCGCCGCCTCTGCCGCGCACCAGGCCGGGGCCGACGTGCTGCTGCTCGACGAACAGCCAGCCCTCGGCGGGGCCATCGGCAAGAGGCCCGATCCGGCGTCGATTGGCTTCCGTGTCCGATCGGCGACCCGCGTGGTGGCCGCGCTGCCCGGCGCGCTCCTGGCCGAGGACGAGCGCTCTGCATTGCAAGTGCGCTACCGGCGCCTGATCCTGGCCACCGGCGCGCGCGAGCTCTTCCTCCCCATTCCCGGCTGGACGCTCCCGGGCGCCATGGGCGCGGGCGCGCTGCAATTGCTCGCCAAGGGCGGCTGGCCCGTCGCGGGCAAGCGCGTGCTCCTCGGCGGCACCGGACCGCTCCTGCTCGCGGCCGCGGCGGGACTCAAGCAGCGAGGCGCCCGCGTGATCGGCGTGGCCGAGCTTGCCCCTCGCGCGCGCATCAACCGCTTCGCGCTCGGCCTCTGGCGCCAGCCCGGCAAGCTCGCGCAGGCCGCCAGGCTCTCCTTCGCGCTGGCGGGCGTCCCGCTCTGGACCGGAAGCTTCGTGCGGCGCATCGACGGCGAGGGCAAGGTCGCCTCGGCCACCGTCTCCGTCCGCGGCAAGGAGCGCACCCTCGCCTGCGATCTGGTGGGCACGGGCTTTGGACTCGTCCCTAACCTCGAGTTGCCAGCGCTCCTCGGCTGCGCCACCGACGAGGGCCGCGTCCGCGTGGACGAGCTTTGCAGGACCAGCGTCAACGAGGTCTTTTGCGCGGGCGAGGGAACTCAAATCGGCGGCGCCGATAAATCGATCATCGAGGGCCGCATCGCCGGCCTCTGCGCCGCTGGCCGAGAAGGCGACGCGCGGCGACTCTTGCCCAGGCGCCGGCGAGCCCTGGACTTCGCGCACGAACTCGAGCGCTGCTATCCGGCGCCGGCGCGCTGGGACCATCTGCAGGACGACACCATCGTCTGCCGCTGCGAGGACGTGCGCTGGGGGGCGCTCCGCGACGCGGCTGATTTCCGCTCGGCCCGCTTGCACACGAGGGTCGGCATGGGCGCTTGCCAAGGCCGGGTGTGCGGCGCGGCCCTGGCCATACTCAAGGGGTTTTCACGAACGGAAGCGCGTCCGCCCGCCTCGCCCGCCCGGCTGGAGACGCTCGCTTTCGATGAGGTGACGCCATGAAGATCAATTGGTCCTCGGTCCTGCCCGCCATCACCACGCCGTTCACCGATCACGGGACGGTAGACGCCGGCGCGCTCGCGGCCCACGCGCGGGTGTTGCTCGACGCTGGCTGCGAAGGGTTGGTTCCTTGCGGTTCGTTGGGAGAGGCCGCGACTCTCTCGGCCGACGAAAAGCAGCTCGTCTTCGAGACCCTGGTCTCCGCGGCCGCGGGAGCGGCGCCGGTGATCGCGGGCATCGCCGCGCTCTCGACCGGCGAGGCTGTCCGGCTCGCCCGCGCCGCCGAGCGCGCGGGCTGCGGCGGCCTGATGGTGCTGCCCCCTTACGTCTACAGCACCGACCCGCGCGAGATGCACGCGCACGTCTCCGCCGTCATCCAGGCAACCGCCCTACCCTGTATGCTCTATAACAACCCTATCGCCTATAAGACCGACTTTACTCCGCCGCAGATGGTTGAGTTGGCCTCGCGCCATGCCAACCTGGTCGCGGTCAAGGAGTCCTCGGGCGACGTGCGCCGCGTGACCGAGGTGCGGGCGCTGGCCGGCGATCGCCTGCAGGTCTTGGTGGGCCTGGACGACGCCATCGTCGAAGGGATCGACGCCGGCGCGACCGGCTGGGTGGCGGGCCTCGTCAACGCGTTCCCGCGCGAGTCGGTCGCGCTGCATCGGCTGGCCCGCGCGGGCGACCGGGCGGCGGCGCTGCGCCTCTATCGCTGGTTCTTGCCGCTGCTCCGCATGGACACCGTCCCGAAGTTCGTGCAGCTCATCAAGCTCGCGCAAGAGCGCGCCGGGCTTGGCAGCGCGCGCGTGCGGCCGCCCCGGCTGACGTTGGCCGGCGCTGAGCTGGCCTCCGCGGAGGCGACGATTGCGGCCGCGCTCGCCTCCAGGCCGGAGCTGTGATGGAGCCTGTCTTCATCGGGGGCGCGTTCCGCGAAGCGCAAGATCCGGTCGGCTCCTTTCGCGCGGTCAATCCCGCCACCGGAGAGTCGATCGGACCCGACTATCCAATCAGCGGCGCGGCCGATCTCGACGCCTGCCTGGAGGCCGCATTGCTGGCGGCGCCGGCGCTGCGCGACACCGATCCTGCCCAGATCGCGGCTTTCCTCCACTCTTATGCGGCGGGCATCGACGCCGAGGCCGCGAGCCTGGCGCCGCTGGCGAGCGCGGAGACCGGCCTCGCCGCCGAGGGCCGCTACCTCGCCAATGAGCTCCCGCGCACCACGCGGCAGCTGCGCCTCGCGGCCGAGGCGGCGCTCTCCCATAGCTGGACGCTACCAGTCATCGATACTCAAGCAGGCCTTCGCTCCTGCCTCGCCCCTCTGGCGCGGCCGGTGTTCGTGCTCGGGCCCAATAACTTCCCATTTGCGTTCAATGCCATCTCCGGCGGCGACTTTGCCGCTGCCCTCGCCGCGCGCAATCCGGTCATCGCCAAGGGCCACCCGAGCCATCCGCAGACGACACAGGCGCTGGCGCGGCTCGCTGCCGCCGCGCTCGTCAGCTCCGGGTTGCCCGCGGCCGCCGTTCAACTCATCCACGATCTGCCGCGCCAGCTAGGGTTACGGCTGGCCGGCGATCGACGCCTGGGCGCCG
Organism: Myxococcales bacterium; assembly: GCA_038231075.1. Lineage (GTDB taxonomy): Bacteria > Myxococcota > Myxococcia > Myxococcales > 40CM-4-68-19 > JBBRMA01. The sequence goes on from JBBRMA010000049.1 coordinate 37,831, forward strand.
TGGCCTTCACCGGCAGTCGCCCGGCGGGGCTCGCGCTCAAGGCGGCGGCCGATGCGGCCGGCGTGCCCGCGTATGTCGAGCTCTCCAGCTGCAACCCGGTCGCGCTCCTGCCGGGTGCGCTCGAGGAGCGGGGCGACGCCATCGCCGCCGAATTGCTCGCCTCGTGCACGCTCGGCGCGGGCCAGTTCTGCACCAGCCCTGGCCTCGTCCTGCTCGTCGATGGGCCAGCCACCCGCCGCTTCGTCGAGGCTGCCGCGCGCCACTATGCGGCCGCCGCGCCGGGCCTGCTCCTCAATCAAGGCGTACTGAGCAGCTTGGAAGAGAGCTTGCGCGCGCTCACGGCGGCCGGCGCGCGCGCGCTGGTCCAAGGGCAGAGGCTCGCGGGGGCAGGCTTTCGCCACGGACCCACCTTGCTCTCCTCGAGCGGCGCCTCCTTTTTGGCGGCGGCCCCAGCGCTGCAGCGCGAGGCCTTTGGTCCGGCGACCCTGCTCATCATCGCCAAAGACGCCGACGAGCTCTGCCTGGTCACTGCCGCGCTCGAGGGCAACCTCACCGGCACCCTCTACTCTACTTCTGACGACGAGCAACTCTACCGGCGCGTCGCGCCGCTCCTGCGCGATCGGGTGGGCCGCCTGATTGAAGACCGCATGCCCACCGGAGTCGCCGTCAGCCCGGCGATGAACCACGGCGGCCCCTCTCCCGCCACGGGCCATCCGGGCTTCACCTCGGTGGGCCTGCCCGCCTCGATCCGCCGCTTCGCGGCGCTCCACTCTTATGATCACGTCAAGGACGCACACCTTCCGTTGGTGCTGCGCAACCAGAACCCGGGCCGGATCTGGCGCTCGATCGACGGCCGCCACACTCAAGAGGACCTCCCATGATCATCTCTACCCTTTGCGCCTTGCTGCTCTTGGCCGCCCCGCCCGCCGCCGAGTCGCTGCACGCCCTGGTCGAGGCCGAGTGGAGCTGGCGGCTGGCCGAGTTCCCCCGGCTCGCCACCAGCGTCGGCGTGCACGACTCTGACGACAAGCTCGAGCACGTCGATGTCGCCACCCAGGAGCGCCACCTCGAGCACTGGCGCGGCGTCGCCAAGGCGCTCGCGGCCATTCCGCGCGCGGACCTCGGGACGCGCGAGCGGATCGACGCGGCCGTGCTGGCCGAAGAGGTGCGCGCTTTCATCTCCGGCCAGCAGCAGCGCACCTATCTCTTGACCGTGAGCGGTGACTCGAGCTTCTTCAGCGACCTGCCCCAACTCGTGCGCGAGCAGCCTCTCCGCACCGCGCAGGACTTTGGCCGATACTTGAGTCGCCTGCGCGAGGTGCCGCGCTATTTCGACGAGAATCTAGAGTTGATGCGCGCGGGACTCAAGCTGGGAATGACCGCGCCGAGCATCACCCTGCAAGGCCGCGATCAGGCTGCGCGCGTGCACGCGGAGGTCAAGGATCCAAAGCAGAGCGTCTTCTATGCGCCTTTCCTGACTCTACCGGAGACGATTGCGCCGGAAGAGGCCGCGCGCCTTCGCTCCGCGGCCCAGGCCGCGATCGCCGAGGCGGTCATTCCGGCTTATGCCAAGGTCACTGAGTTCCTCGTCGCCACGTATCTCCCCGGCGCGCGCAAGACCATCGCGGCGGCCGATCTGCCCGGCGGGCGGGCGTACTACCAGGCGCAGATCCGCGAGTTCGTCACGCGCGACGATTCGGCCGAGGATCTGCACGCGCTCGGCTTGCGTGAAGTGGCCCGCATCCGCGCCGAGATGGAGGGCGTCAGAAGGCAGGTCGGCTTCCAGGGCGACCTGCCCGCGTTCTTTGCGCATCTTCGAACCGCGCCCGAGTTCTATGCCAAGACGCCCGACGAGCTCTTGATGAGGGCCGGCTCCATCGCCAAGACCATCGACGGAAAGCTGCCGCGCTTCTTTGGCCTGTTGCCGCGGCTTCCTTATACGGTCGCGCCGGTGCCTGAGTCGATCGCGCCCTTCTATACCGGCGGCCGCTATGTCATGGCAGCCGAAGGGAGCGGCGAGGCGGGCACGTTCTGGGTCAATACCTATGATCTCAAGAGCCGCCCTCTCTATGTCCTACCGGCCCTGGCCCTGCACGAGTCGGTGCCAGGCCACCACCTGCAGATCGCGCTCGCGGCCGAGCAGCGCGACCTGCCGGCCTTTCGTCGCCACGCCTATTTCTCCGTCTACGGAGAAGGCTGGGGACTCTATGCCGAGCGCCTGGGTGAGGAGATGGGCATCTATCGGACCCCCTATGAGCTCTTTGGTCGCTATACCTATGAGATGTGGCGCGCCTGCCGGCTGGTGGTGGACACGGGCATCCACGCCTTTGGCTGGTCGCGCGAGAGGGCCAATCACTTCTTGCGCGACAACACCGCGCTCTCGCTGCACGAGATCGAGACCGAGGTCGACCGCTATATCGGCTGGCCGGCGCAGGCCCTCTCCTACAAGGTCGGCGAGATCGCCATCCGCGCCTTGCGCGCCAAGGCCGAGAAAGCGCTCGGTGCGCGCTTCGATCTCCGCGACTTCCACGACAGGATCCTCGCGCTCGGCTCGGTTCCGCTGCCGGTGCTGGAGGAGGAGATCGATCGCTATGTCTTGAGTTTGAAGAACTAAGCGGATCCCTCTTCCTCTCACTCCGCCCGATTGAGTGCCACCGCGGGCACGCTCGCCGAGGCGCGCACGGGAGGAGCTGCGAGCGCGGCCAATCGATGGACGGCGCCCGCGGCCGCCGGCGCGGTATATCTCTGGGCAGTCTTGCGCGACAGCCGGGGCGGGGTCGCCTGGGCGTCGGCGCGCGCCACCGTGGTGCTGGAGTCGCGATGAAGCTCAAGGCGTCCATCAAGAGCTTCCGGGTGCAGCGCGGGCTGACGCAAGAAGAGCTCGCGCGGCTCGCCGGGATGTCGCGCCAGTCGCTCAACTCGGTCGAGAACGGCAGCTCGGTCCCCTCGACCGCGGTGGCCCTGCAGCTCGCGCGCGCGCTCGGCTGTCGCGTCGAGGACCTGTTCGGGCTGGGCGAGGTCTCCTCTGACCTCCGCGCCACGCTCGCGCAGCCGATGCGGCAGGCCGCCCCCGGCGCCTCGACCAGGGTCGTCGTCGGCTCGGTCGGCGGCCGCTGGGTGGCGCACCGCCTCGACCCGCGGCAGCGGCCGCGCGATCTGACGGTGGCCGCCGACGCCGTGCTCGCCTCGTCGGCAAAAGGAGGGCAGGCGCGCCTCAAGCCGCTGGTCGATCCAGTGCGCCTGAGCGAAAACCTCCTGGTGGCCGGCTGCGACCCCGCGCTCGGCCTGCTCGCCGACCGGACCGAGCGCAACGCGCCCGGCTCGCGCAACGTTTGGCTAGAGGCCACCAGCGGGGCCGCGCTGGCGGCGCTCGAGCGCTCGGAGGTGCACGTCGCCTCCGCGCACCTCTTCGACCAGGAGTCAGGCGAGTACAACGTGCCCTTCGTGCGCCGCGCCTTCTCGGGCCGGCCGATGCTGGTGGTCACCGTGGCGCAGATCGAAGAGGGCCTCGCGGTCCAGCCGGGCAATCCGCGCCAGATCCGCAAGGTCTCGCACCTGGCGCGCGCCGGCGTGCGGATCATCAACCGCGACCAGACCGCGGGCGCGCGGCGCTTGCTCGACCGCCTGCTCTCGGCCGAAGGAGTCGCCGGGCGCGACATCGAGGGATACGAGACGATCGCGCCGGGGCACCTCGAGGCGGCGAGCGCGGTGGCCAGCGGCGCCGCCGACGCGGCCATGGTGACCTGCGGCGCCGCACTGGCGCTCGGGCTCGAGTTCATCTCACTGGCGTCCGAGCGCTTCGATCTGGTGCTGCCAAAGGAGTGGCTCGCGGACAGGCGCGTGTCGCGGCTCCTGGAGGCGCTGGCGTCGGGCGAGTTCCGCCGCGAGCTGGCGAGCATCGGCGGATATGCGACGCAGCGGTCCGGTTCCATCGTGGCGGAGCTCTAATGCCAGTCACATCAGCACCGGTACCGGCCGCCGGCAGGCAGAGGCCTCCGGCGCGGCGCGGGCGCCACCCGACTGAGGATGCTCGCTGCGCTCGCGGCGATCGGATTTGTGTCGGGAGCCCTAGAGCCGCTCCGGAGGCCTCTGCCTGCCGGCGGCCTATTTGCCGATTTGCCTGACATTGGGAGAATTTGTGAAAGAGGCGTCAGGTGGTCGCGTTTGAAGACTCAAGCTGACTCACTGGGTTTCATTTTCCAATTCTCCCACAATGTCTGGCAGATAGGCAGCGGGCAGGCGGGAACCCGTCGAGAGGATTAAGGGCAATGCCGATCAGTTAAGCGCAGGGGCAGCGTGTCAGACCCCCGGATCATGTTGCAGCAGCATGGAGGTGCTGCACATGGGACGAGCCCGGGAAGACTACGAGGACATGGAGTCGTTCACCCGCCTGCTGAGTAACGTCGAGGCCGAGTGGATCGAGGAGGCGCTCGAGGCGACAGGGACGACGACGATTCGGCGCCGGCGACTCCCAGCAGAGCAGGTGGTGTGGCTGGTGCTGGGCCTGGCGCTGTACCGCAATTGGAGCATCAGCCGGGTGGTGAGCCATCTGCACCTTGCGCTCCCCGGGGAGACCGGCCGAGGCGTGGTGCCGAGCGCGCCGGTGCAGGCGCGAGCGCGGCTCGGGGTGGAGCCAATGAGTTGGCTCTTCGAGCGCTCCGCCAAGACGTGGGCGCATCGCAGCGCGGACCAACACCGCTATCGCGGATTGGCGGTCTATGGAGTCGACGGGACGACGGCGCGGGTGCCGGACTCCGCGGAGAATCGGGCTTTCTTTGGCGGGCAAACAGGAGGAGATCGGGGCAATAGCGGTTATCCGCTGGTGCGTGCAGTGGCGCTGATGGCGCTGCGATCGCACTTACTAGCGGCGGTACGGTTTGCGCCTTATGCGGTCGGAGAGGTGACGGCGGCAAAGGAGCTCTGGCCCGAGCTGCCCGACGACTCGCTCTGCATCGTAGACCGCAATTTTCTCGCCGCGGGCTGCCTGCACGTGATCGAGGGCCAGGGCCGCAATCGGCACTGGATGACGAGAGCAAAGCCGGCCACGAAACTGCGGACGGTCAAGAAGCTCGGCGACGGCGACGAGCTCGTCGAACTGTTTTCAGGCGTGTCGCGCGTGCAGAATCCGGACCTGCCCCAGCATTGGGTCGTGCGGGCGATCCGCTACCAGCGTCCCGGCTACAAACCGCAGACGCTGCTGACTTCGCTCACCGACCATCACGCTTTCCCCGCCAGCGAATTGGCGGCGCTCTACCACGAGCGCTGGGAGTTGGAGCTGGGCTTCGACGAGTTGAAGACCCAGCTACTCGACCGTCACGAGGCGTTGCGGAGCAAGTCTGCGGCCGGCGTGGCGCAGGAACTCTGGAGCCTCAGTCTCCTCTACAACCTGGTCCGCTTGGAGATGGAGCAGATCGCCGGCGAGGCCGGAGTTGCGCCGACCCGCATCAGCTTCATCTCCGCGCTGCAGTTCATCCAGAATTGCTGGCTCATCTGCTCCGCCATGGCGCCAGCGAGGATTCCGCGAAAGCTGCGCAAGCTCCGCGAGGACCTCTCGCAATTCATCCTTCCGCCCAGGCGCAGCAAGCGCTCCTATCCGCGCGTCGTCAAAATCAAGATGAGCGGCTACGACAAGAAGCGCTCGACGCCAGCTTCCATAAAGTGGGAGAGAGCCTAACTGACATCACGAAAACTGAGTGGCATTGGGATTAAGGGCTCCGGCAACCTTGCATTGAAATTGGTGCAGATGTGCCGGTGGGTGCCCGTTCCGAGCGGCGGGTTCCCGCCTGCCCGCGGCCGGTACCCCACCGGCGCCCATCTGCGTGACATTGGCTCTCGGGCGTATCATCGCCGGAGCGAGACGTTGACTTCCCTTGGAGCAAGTTTTGTTGAGGCGGCTGAAGCGCAATCGAAAAGGACTCGAGAACGTCATCCTGGCGTCGGTCCTGCCGATGGTCGCTGGCGGAGTCAACGCCACCGGCTTTCTCGCCATGGGCGCCTACACTTCCCACGTCAGCGGCAGCGCGGCCCGCATCGGCGACGAGCTGGCGCAGGGGCACCACTCGCTGGCGGCCGTCGCGGGCTCGATCGTGCTGCTCTATTTCGTCGGCGCGGCCACCGCGACCTTCTTGATCTTGAAGGCCAAGCACCTCGCGCGCGCCCGCTACACCCTGCCGCTCCTGGTGGAAGCCGCCGCGCTCACGGCCTTTGCCACCGCGGCCAGCCACCTCGGCGCCGACGCGCACCAGGTCGAGTTCGAGCTCACCTGCGTGCTCTCGTTCGCCATGGGCCTGCAGAACGCGCTGGTCACCAAGATCTCCGGCGCGACCATCCGCACCACGCACATGACCGGCATCGTCACCGACATCGGCATCGAGACCGTCGGCGCCATCGACTGGCTGCGCACCGAGCGCCGGCGAGCGCGGGAGAGCCACGAGTCGCCCTCGACGCTGGAGCTCTTGCGCCGGGATCCGCTCTTCAAGCGGCTGCGGCTGCACCTGACCATCTTCGCGTCGTTCGTTCTCGGCGGCACGCTCGGCCCCCTGGCCTGGCTGCACCTCGGCCGCATCTCGATGGTCCTCCCCATCGGCGTGGTGCTCTTGCTCGCCTTGCTCGATGGGCTCTTTGGCTTGGAGAGGCGCGCGGGCGACGGGAAGCCCGACGCGGATCACGCGCTCACCGGCGTGCGCTAGTAGGGGTCCGGCCGCCGGCAGGCAGAGGCCTCCGGCGCGGCGCGGGCGCCACCCGACATCGGCATAGGGGTTGGCGTTCGCCGCCAGCCCCCTGCCACACCACCGGACATGCGGGTCCGCATCCGGCGGTTCGAGAGGTTGAGGTCAAGTGACCAGGCTCGGAAGACCGAGC
>JBBRMA010000050.1:0-41427 GCA_038231075.1 Myxococcales bacterium
GCCGGATCTACGTCGCCTCGCTTTGGTCGCTGGAGCTTCGCGGTCATCGGGCCGCTCGCCCCGCTCGGCGCCGCCTCCTATCCGGTTTCTGTTCGTCGGCTCGCGGTTCTGCTCTCCGCTTCTTTCAGCGCCGCCTCGCGGTCCGGTCGCCTTGCGGTTTGCTCGGGTCGCTGCGACCTGCTTCCCGAAGGACTTTCACCTCCTGACGACGTTCATGCTGGGCACACCGAAATCAGTTTCGCGTCGATGTTCGCGGGCTGACGATCCGCGGGTGCAAAGTTGCACCTTCAGGGAGTGATGACCGGCTTCTGCCCGCCCTGCCCCGCGGCAGGGAACTCGCCCTCCCACTTGGCGACGATCACCGTCGCGAGGCAGTTGCCGATGACGTTGACGCTGGTCCGCGCCATGTCCATCAGCTCGTCCACGCCGAGGATGAGCGTGATCCCCTCGAGCGGCAGACCGAAGCTGGCCAGCGTCGCCGCCAGGACCACCAGCGACGCGCGCGGCACCGCGGCCACGCCCTTCGAGGTGAGCATCAGCGTCAAGAGCATGGTGATCTGCTTGCCGATGGAGAGCTCGACGCCCGCGGCCTGCGCCACGAAGACGGCCGCGAGCGACAGATACAGGGTGGAGCCGTCGAGGTTGAAGGTGTACCCGAGCGGCAGGACGAAGGAGACGATGCGCTTCGGGATGCCGAGCGCGGTCAGGTTCTCCATCGCCCGCGGCAGCGCAGCGTCGCTGGTCGTCGTAGAAAAGGCGATCAGCGCGGGCTCTTTGACGGCGTCGAAAAATTTGCGCAGCGGCACCTTTGCCAGGAGCGCGATGGGCAAGAGCACGCAGAGGAGGAACACGGCCAGCGCGCCGTAGAGCGTGCCGACCAGCTTGGCGAGGTTGACCAGCACGCGCAGCCCGCCGTGACCCACGACGTATGCCATGGCCGCGCCGACGCCGACGGGCGCGTAACGCATGACGATGTCGGTGAGGCGGAACATCGCCTCGCTGATTGATTCGCAGAGCTGGATCACCGGCCGCGCCTTGTCGCCAATCATGCCGAGCGCGATGGCGAAGAAGAGGCTGAAGGCGACGATCTGCAGCACGTCGTTCTCGGCCAGCGCCTGCACCATCGAGGTCGGCACGATGTGCAGGATGATCTGGTCCCAGCTCTGCGCCTTGCCCGCGAACTCGACGTGGCCGGCCGGAGGCGGGATGTGCAGGCCGTCGCCGGGCCTCGTGAGATTGACCGCGCAGAGGCCCACCGCGAGCGCCGCCGTGGTCACCAACTCGAAGTAGATCATCGCGCGCAGGCCCATGCGGCCCACCGTCTTGATGTGCCCGGCGCCAGCGACGCCCGCGACCAGCGTGGAGAAGAGCAGCGGCCCGAGCAGCATCTTGATCAGGCGCAGGAAGAGCTGGCTGAAGGGGCGGAAGAGCGGCGCCTGCTCGGGCCAATAGCGGCCGACCAGCGCGCCGGCTGCGACGCCGAGCGCGAGGCCGATGAAGATCTGGCGGGTCAACGAGAGGCGGGGGCGGCCGGCGGCGGCGGTCGTCATGCCGGAGACAGTACAGCAGTCGCTTGACGGGCCGGTCGCGCGTCGTTAATGGCCGGCCATGCGCCCTGCCTTCTTGCTGCTGCTCGCCCTGCTCTCTTGCACTCGCGGCTCGCCGGTGGCCGCCTCGGACCCTGCCGCGGCCGAGGAGCAGCGCGCCGTGGACGCCTGGCGCGCGCGGAGGCTCAAGGGACTTGATTCCGACACCGGCTGGCTGACGCTCGCGGGGCTGCACTTCTTGAAGGAAGGCGCGCAGACCGCGGGTTCCGCCGAGGGCAACGACCTCAAGCTGGCAGAGCGCGCGCCGCCAAAGCTCGGCACCTTTGCGCTCGCCGCGGGCAAGGTGCACTTCACCGCCGCGCCCGGGGCCGAGGTGAAAGAGAGCGGGGCGCCGGTGCAAGAGCTCGATCTCAAGAGCGACGACGGCGCCGCCGAGCCGACGGTGATCACGAGCGGGACCTTCAGCTTCTTCATCATCAAGCGAAACGATCGATTCGCCATCCGCGTGCGCGACACGCAATCAAAGGCCCGCCGCGCCTTCCACGGCATAGAGGCCTTTCCGGTGGACGCGAAATGGCGCGTGCAGGCGCGCTGGGAGCCGCTGGCGCAGCCGCAGAAGATTCCCATCCCGACCATCCTCGGCACCATCGATCAAATGGATTCGACCGGCGTCGCGGTCTTCCAGCTCGAAGGCAAGGAGCAGCGCCTGCAGCCGGTGATCGAGGAGGGCGAGAAGCGCCTCTTCTTCATCTTCGCCGACGCCACCACGGGCAAGGAGACCTACGGCGCTGGCCGCTTTCTCTATGCCGATGTCGCCAAGGACGGGATGGTGTCCCTCGATTTCAATCAATCTTATAATCCCCCTTGCGCATTCACTCCCTATGCGACGTGCCCGCTTCCGCCAGAGCAGAACAAGCTCGCCGTCGCCGTCCGGGCGGGAGAGAAGAACTATGCGCACCATTGACTCATCGTTGAGTTGAACAGCGCTCTGGCGCTCGGGCGCTCGAGCGCCTCTGCTCACGCGGAGCGGACCCCGCGGGCCCAGCCGCCGCCGCAAGCGTCTGGCAGACGCCGGCCGATACGGTCTAGACTCCGCGCCGCGGCCTCCTCCGAGGCCAGCCGGAGGTGGAACATGAAGACGTTGATCGGTACGTTTGCGGCGGCGTTGATCCTCGGCGGCGCGGGCGCCTCGTACGCCCACCCGACGGGCAACGAGCGCCGGACCGACGAGGCCTGCCACAGCTTCGAAAAGGGCATGAACAAGCACAAGCTCAAGGCGTGCATGGCGTGCATGAAGAAAGGCGGCCACCACTTCCACCCGCAGGGCAAGTCGGGCAAGCGCTGCGAACCCGATGACGGCAAGGCGCACGCCGGCGGCGAGCACGAAGGCGCGGCCAAGGAGAACCACGAAGAGAAGCACGAGGGCGGCGACGAGAAGAAGGAGTAGTGAGCGCGCACGGCGAGCTCGCCGCGCTCAAGGCGTTCCTGGTGCGCACGCCGTTCTTCGGCGGGCTCGACGACCAGGCGCTGGACCGGGTGGTCGCGATGTTGCGCGCGACCACTCACCAGCCCGGCGCGGCCATCTTCCGCGAGGGCGCGTCGGGCCGCTCGATGTACGTGGTGGAGTCAGGCGAGCTGATCGCCGTGCAGGCCGGCGAGCTTGGCCGCGCCGTCCGGCTGATGCGCTTTGGACCCGGTGACTTCTTTGGCGAGACCACCCTCATCGAGATGCAGCCGCGGCCCTTCACCGTCTTGGTCGAGCAGGCCGCGCGGCTGCATGAGTTGACCAACGCCGATCTCTACCAACTCTACAAGCAAGACGTGAAGGCGTACGTGCTGGTCCTGCAGAACATCAACCGCGAGCTCTGCCGCCGGCTGCGCCGCGCCGGCGATCGCATCACCCAGTTCGCCGACGAGAGCGGCGACGAGGTGACGCAGCTTGGACTCAAGCGACTCAAGAAGTGAGCGACAGCTCCCCGGAGACGACATCGTGAACGACGCGCCCAAGCAGCGCTTCCCCGCAGCCATCAAGTACATCGTCGGCAACGAGGCGTGCGAGCGCTTCAGCTTCTACGGCATGAGCACCATCCTGGTGCCGTACATGCAGCAGTTCCTCGGCTGGGAGCGGTCGCGCGCCGAAGGCATGTTCCACGACTTCGTCGCCGCCGCCTATGCCGTCAGCGTGCTCGGCGGCTTCATCAGCGATCGCTTCTTCGGGCGCTTCAAGACCATCCTTTGGTTGAGTTACGGCTATGTCCTCGGCCACGCGATCCTGGCGGGCGGAGACATCGTTCCCTCGAAGCGGACCGCGGCGCTCTATCTCGGATTGACGCTGGTCGCTTTCGGCCAGGCGGGAATCAAGCCCAACCTCTCGGCCTTCGTCGGCGACCAGTTCAAGCAGGACCAGAAGGGAATGCTCGATCGCGTCTATTCCCTCTTCTATATCGCCATCAATGTCGGCTCGGCCGCCTCGCAGATCGCCACGCCCTGGCTGCTCGCGGGCTGCGCGTTCGGCGCCTCCAAGCTCTGCCAGGACAACGCCATCGCCTGGGCCTTCGGCGTTCCCGGCATCCTCATGGCGCTGGCGCTGGTCATCTATCTGGCCGGTAGCAAGCACTATGTAAAGGTGCCCCCCGCCGGACGCGACCCGAACTCATTCGCGCCGGTGCTCTGGTCGCGGATGACCAAAGGCCTCGCCGCCGCGAGGACCAAGCACGGCGTGGACGCGGTGGACGGCATGCGGTCGGTCTTTGCCATCTCCCTCGTCTTCCTGCCCATCATCGCTTTCTGGGCTCTCTACTTTCAATATGGGTCGTCGTGGTTCAACCAGGCCGAGCAGATGAACCGCGACGTCTTCGGCTGGCAGATGGAGTCGGCGCAGATGGAGGCCCTGAACGCCATCCTCATCCTCTTCATGGTGCCGCTCTTTGCCTATGCCGTCTATCCGGCGCTCGAGCGCGCGGGCGTGCGGATGACGCTGCTCCGCCGCATGGCCGCCGGCATGTTCATCGCCGTGCCGGCCTTCATCTCCGCCGCCGTGATTCAACGCTGGATTGAAGGCGGCGCCCACCCGCACATCGGCTGGCAGGTGATTCAATACGTGCTCATCTCCATCGCCGAGACGCTGATCAGCGTCACCGCTCTTGAGTTCGCCTATAGCCAGGCGCCAAAGACGATGAAAGGAACCATCATGGCGCTCTGGTTCCTCGTCATCGGCCTCGGCTCGAAGGTCACCGCCCTGGTCACGCGCAACGTCACCTTCGACTCGCGCGTCAGCTACTTCTTCTTCTGGGCCGCCTTCATGCTGGCCGCCGCGGTGCTCTTCGCGTTCGTCGCCGCGCGCTACAAGCCGGTTGAGTTCGTGGCCGCGAATGAAGGAAGCCCGGACCACGCTTGAGTCTGAGAGGGCTGCCGGCTGACAGCCCTCCCCTCCCTCAGGTCAGGGCAGGACTTCTCGGGTCAGGTTGCGCAAACCCTCGCCCTCCTTGCCGACGATGACGTCGTCCTCGATGCGCACGCCGCCGAGCGGGGCCAGCTTGTCCACCACGCCCCAGTCGATGCCGCCGCTCTGCTTTCCCTCGCGGAGCGGCTGCAAGAGTCCCTGGATGAAATAGATCCCGGGCTCGATGGTGAAGCACTGGCCAGGAGCGATGATGGTGGTGTTGCGCAGGTGCGGATTCTCGGGCTTGGGCTTGATCACGGCGCAGCCGACGTCGTGGCATTGCAGCCCGAGCGCGTGGCCAAGGCCGTGCGGAAAGAACGTCCGTGTGATGCCGGTAGAGACCAGCTCCTCGGTCGACAGGCGCGAGACGCCGAGCTCGCGCAAGACTCCCGCCACCGCCGAGTGCGCCTCTTCGTGCAGCTCTTCGTAGGGCTTGTAGAGTTGGGCTTGAGTACAGCTCCGCTGCTGCAAGCTCTCGACGCCGTCGATCAGCTGCTTGAAGGCCTGGGCCTCGCCGCTGTTGCCTTTGACATAGGTGCGCGTCACGTCCGAGCAATAGCCAGCGAAGGTCGCGCCCGCGTCGAGCAGCAAGGTCTGCGCCGGCGTCGCCTTCTTGGCGTAGCTCACGTGGTGCAGGGTGGCCGCGTGGACATCGAGGGCGACGATGTTTTGATAGGGCGTCTCGCCGTCATATTGCCGGGTGCGATTCAAATAGAGCAGGTGCAGATCGAGCTCGGCCTGGTCGCCCTCGAAGAAGGCCTTCTTCACCTCGTTGTGCCCTTCGGCGGCGCGCCGGTTCGCCTCGGCCAGGCAATAGATCTCGTAGGGCGTCTTGGTGACGCGCAGCTGGTCCAGGGTCGTCAAGAGCGGCTCCCAGTTCGCCAGGTCTGCCGACAGTCCCCACTGCTCGGCGGTGGCCGGGTCCTCGCCGATGAAGGCGACGCGCCCGCCCAGGTGGTAGCGGACCTCGTCGGGCCGGGCCAGGTCGATGATCTCGAACTGGTCCCAGAAGTGGTCCGTCTCGGGAGGCGCCGGCTGCTCCCAATAGTTGAGCAGCTTGGAGCGCAGGAGCGTTGGCTTCGCGCCGGGCTTGATGATCAGCGCCGCGTCAGCCTCGGCCAACGGCAGCCAATGCTGAAAGAACGGCGTGGGGCGAAAGGGCCAATACTGATCGTCGAAGCGCGAGCGTCTCGCCGCGTGGCCCGAGTGGATGACAATGGCACCAAACCCACCCGCTTCGAGCGCCGCTCCATAGGAAGCGGAGAGCTCGGCGACGTGGGCCTGGTGCAGCTTCTTCAGCTCGTCGAGGTCCATGGCGCGCAGTCTAACTCCACTGCGGCGCCATGGCCTCGCGCGAGGACGGCGCTACTTCTTGACGTTCTTGTTCTTGTCGAGGTCTGCGTTGGGCACGCCCTCGGGCGGGATGTACTGGTTGCCCGTGGACTGCTTGAGCGTGTCGGTCACGTCCTGGTTCAGCTCCTGGCCCTTTTCCTTGCTGAAGTCGTGCTTGGTCTGCTCCCAGTCGCGGTGCAGAGCCTCGCCGGCCTTGCTCTTCTCGTTCTTCTTGAAGTCATCCATGTGACGCTCCTTGGTTGTGGGTCGCGAAAGCGACCGCGGTGGAAAGTCGGTTCAAGTTCAGTGAACGGGGTGCTCGTCCTTCTTGCCGCGCAGACGGGCCGCGGCGCCCCTGACGAAGTCGGTCCCGCGGTCGATCACGGCAGCGACCGCGCCGGCCATGAGGTTCCCGGGAGGGTGATCCGGTGCGCGCGGGTGCGGGTGCGTCGGAGCGACCTTCTTCGCCAGCTCCATCTGCTCGCCCATCGCCTCCAGCTCCTCTTCGGCGAGGAGCTTCTCCACGGTGGGGAAGAGGTCTTCCTCCTCCTCTTCAACATGGTGGCGGATGCTCTCCATCAGCACCGTCATCTTGGCCTCGAAGCGCTCGGCTTCGGCGCTCATGCCCTCGAGCTCGTTGAGCGTCCACTTGACGATGTGGTGCTCCTCGAGCGCCTCGAGCACCTGGTCCTCTGCCTCCTCCTCGTGCTCCTTGTGCGCGAACTTCGCGGCGGCGCGCACGGTCGGGTAGAAGATGGCCTCTTCGATGGTCGCGTGGACCGAGAGCTCCTCGATGATCCTGGCGACGATCTTTTCCTTCTGCTTGCCTGCGCGGTCGCCGAGGGCCTCGAACTGTTTGAAGAGCCCCTCGACGGTCTTGTGGTCCTGCTTGAGCAACGTCAGTGCGTTCATCGGTCTCCTCCCAATTGGCTGGGGGGAGGATGGGCACGCTGCGTCAACCGCGCTCGCCAGGCCGCTCGGGGAGCGGCGGCGTTTTCAGCTCACGACGGCGTCGGTGATCTCGAGGCCGCGATCGATGATGGCAAAGCCCTCCTTGAGCTGCTCTTCGGTGATGCAGAGCGGAGGATTGACGGTGAAGCTGCCCCAGCGCGTAAAGGTGAACAGGCCGTTGTCGCGGAAGAACGCGGCCAGCTTGCCCATCGCCGGGTGGCTCCCGTTGTAGGGCGCGAGCGGCTCGCCCCTGGTGTTTTTTTGCAGGTCGATCATGCCGAAGAGGCCGAGCACCCTGCCCTCCTTGAACGACGGGTGCCTCGCCTGCAGCCGGTCCATCTCGGCGCGCACCACCGGCTGCAAGCGGGCCGCGTTCTCGACCAATTTCTCTTCTCGCATGACGTTGATGACGGCCTCGGCCGTGGCGAGGCCCAGCGGATGCGAGTTGTAGGTGAGGCCGCCGGAGAAGACGTTCTTGCGGAAATGGTCGGCGATGCGATCGGAGAGCCCGACCGCGCCGAGCGGGAAGTAGCTGGAGGTGAGCCCCTTCGCCAGCGTCACGAGGTCTGGCACGATGCCGCCGTGCTCGAAGGCCAGCATCTTGCCGGTGCGGCCCATGCCCGCCATCACCTCGTCGCAGATCAACAAGATTTGGTATTTTTGCAAAAGCTCCTTCAGCCCTTTTAGATAGCCCTTGGGCGGCGGGAGCATGCCGTTGGTGCCAGTGACGGTCTCGATGATCATGGCCGCGATGGTGTGCGGCCCCTCGTATTGGATGACCTCTTCCAGGTACTCGAGGTTCTTGCTCGCCTTCTCCTCGTCGCTGTCACCAAACGAGTACGTATAGGGCTGCGGGTCCATCACGTGGACGACGCCGGGCGACTGCGGCTCGCTCGGCCAGCGGCGCGGATCGCCGGTCAGCGAGAGGGTCAGGTGCGTGCCGCCGTGGTAGCTGCGATAGCGCGCCAGGATCTTGTGCTTGCCGGTGAAGAGGCGCGCCGCGCGCACCGCGTTCTCGTTGGCCTCGGCGCCACCGAGCGTGAAGAAGAAGTGGTTCAGGTCGCCCGGCACCACCTCGCTGAGCAATTTGCCGAGCCGGGCGCGCACCTCGGTGGCCGTCTGCGGATAGACGTAGATCAGCTCGTCGAGCTGCGCCTTCATCGCCGCGATGACCTTCGGGTGCCCATGCCCGACGAGCACGCTCATCAGCTGGCTGTTGAAGTCGAGGATGCGCCTGCCTTCGGGGGTGTAAAGATACACCCCTTCTGCGCGCGCGATCGGCAGGGGCGCCACCTGATCGCCCGCTGACCACGTGTACATCGTGTGCTTCTTGCAGAGGTCGATCATCTCTTGCGACGACATGCCGGCCATTGCTGGACCTCGGGATGGTGTTTCGGGACGCTTACCGCCCCTCGTACCACTCAAAGCCACGGCCCGCGCGTCGGAGAACTGGCGGACGGCGCCGCCTCGTCTCGTTGCCGGCCGCCGGCAGGCAGAGGCCTATTTGCTTATCTGCCTGATATTGGGGGAGGGGAAGAGACGTCAGGTGGTCGCGTTTGAGTACTCAAGCTGACTCACTAGATGTCTATTTCCCCCCCCATGCTCAAAGTCCTGGCAAATAGGCCGCGGGCAGGCGGGAAGCCGTCGCGAGGATCAAGGGCTCCCGACGCAAACTCTTAAAGAGCGAGCGCAGCGAGCCACCTCAGTCAGGTGGGCGCCCGTTCCGAGCGGCGGGTTTCCGCCTGCCCGCGGCCGGTACCCACCGGCGCCTAGCCGTCGCTCGGGATGACCTTTTTGGGCGGCGGCGGCGTCGGCGCCTCGACCGCGGCCGGCTTCTTCTTCTTCGGCGTGACGCGAATCCGATAGAGGCCGCCCGGGATCTGCCCCTCTTGCCGCACTCCGCAGAGCGTGGTGCCGACCGCGAGGCCCCGCAGCAAGAAGCTCGTGCCGCCGTCGCCGACCAGCTCGGGCGCGACGATCGACGGGTCGTCGCAGATGACCATGGCGCCGGCGCGGGCGGGAGCGTCGGTCGCCTCGCCCACCTCGAGAACGACCACGACGGTGCCCTCGGGATCGGCCGGGCCTTCTTGCGCCTGTGCGGAGAGCGAGACGGCGAGCAGCAGGGGCGCCAGCGCGAGCTTCATCCCTTGTTTGTGTGCCCGCCCGCGCGCCGGCGCAAGCCCATGAACGAAGACGGCGCCGCCCCGCGAGGGAACGGCGCCGCCGATCGCAACGAAACCAGGGCGCCCTACTCTTCCGGCCGGGCGAGCACCGGCGTGGTCGGGCCCGCCGGGGAGACCTGCGCGTCGAAGAGCGGCGTGCTGGCGCCCTGGAGCGGATTGGTCTCGAGCCCCGCGGCCAGCGCCTCGTCGAGCGTCTCGATCAAGATGATCTCGAGCTCCTTGCGCGCCCCCTCGGGGATCTCGGGCACGTCGCGCCCGTTGCGCTTGGGCAAGAGCACCCGCTTGTAGCCCATGCGGTGCGCGGCCAGGACCTTCTCCTTGATGCCGCCGACCGGCATCACGCGGCCGCGCAAGGTGAGCTCGCCGGTCATCGCCGTGTCGCTCCGCACTTTGATGCCGGTGAGCAGCGAGACGAGCGCGGTGAAGAGCGTGACGCCGGCGCTCGGCCCGTCCTTGGGCGTGGCGCCCGCGGGGACGTGGACGTGGAAGTCCTGCCCCTCGAGCACCTCGGGCGCGAGGCCGAGGCGGCCCATGTTGGCCTTGACGTAGCTCCAGGCGGCTGCGCGGACTCCTTCATCACCGAGCCGAGCTGCCCGCTCAAGATGAGCTGGCCCTTGCCGGGCATCTGCGCCGCTTCGATGAAGAGCACGTCGCCGCCGACGGGCGTCCAGGCGAGGCCGGAGGCGACGCCGGGGATCGACATGCGCTCTGCCTGCTCATTCTCGAACTTGTCGGGCCCGAGCAGCTTCTCCACCTCGGCCGCGTCCACCAGCCGGCCGACGCCGTCGGGCAGGTTGCCGCTCACTTTCTCCACGGCCAGCGCGCGCGCCACGTTGGCGATGCGCTTCTCCAGCGTGCGCACGCCCGCCTCGCGGGTGTGGCCCATGGCGATGCGCTCGAGCGCGGCGTCGTCGATCTCGATCTGCTCGCCGCCGATGCCGTGCGCCTCGAGCTGCTTCTTCACCAGGTGCTTCTTGGCGATCGAGAGCTTCTCCTCGAGCGTGTAGCCCGGCAGCTCGAGGATCTCCATGCGGTCGCGGAGCGGGCCCGGGATGCTCTCGAGCGAGTTCGCGGTGGCGAGGAAGAGCACGCCCGAGAGGTCGAAGGGCACCTCGAGGTAGTGATCGGTGAAGGTGTTGTTCTGCTCCGGATCGAGCACCTCGAGCAGCGCCGCCGCGGGGTCGCCGTGGCCGCCGTCGCGGCCGAGCTTGTCGATCTCGTCGAGCATCAGGATGGGGTTCTTGGTGCCGGCCCGCTTGAGCGCCTGGATGATCTTGCCGGGCATCGCGCCGACGTAGGTCTTGCGGTGGCCGCGGATCTCGGCCTCGTCGCGCACGCCGCCGAGCGAAACGCGCACCAGCTTCCGACCCATCGCCTTGGCGATCGACTGCCCGAGCGAGGTCTTGCCGACGCCGGGGGGACCCGAGAGGCAAAGGATCGGACCCTTGAGGTCGTTCTTCAGCGCCCGCACGGCCAGGTAGCTGACGATGCGCTTCTTCACCTTCTCGAGCCCATGGTGGTCGGCGTCGAGGATGGCCTGCGAGCGATCCAGGTCGCGCACGTCTTCGCTGCGCGTGCTCCAGGGCAGGTCGGCGATCCACTGCAGCCAGGTGCGCGAGACGTTCGACTCGGGGCTCTGCGCCGGAATGCGGCCGAGGCGCGCGAGCTCGCGGTCAACCTGCTTCTTGACGTCCTCGGGCAAGGTCAGCCCCTCGAGCGCGTGCTCGAGAGAGCCCTTGCCGTTGTCCTCTTCTCCCTCGCCCAGCTCCTTCTGGATGGCCTGCAGCTTGCGCCGCAGGATGTGCTCGCGCTCGGCCTTGCCGACCGATTCGCGCACCGATTGATCGATCTTGCTCGAGACCTCCAGGATCTGGTGCCGCTTGCCGAGCATGCCGATGACGATCGCGAGCCGCTTCTCGACGTCGTTCTCTTCGAGCGCGCGCTGCTTGTCGTTCAGCGTGCCGGGCACGCGGTGGGCGAGCGTGTCGGCCAGCTCGGACGGATCGGTCAGCGCCTGGATCGAGCCGGCGACGTCGGCGGGCACGTTGGGCAGGAGCGCGAGGATCTCCTGCGCGAGCTTCTTCGCCCGCGCGACCAGCGCGGCGAGGTGGGGGCTGTCCTTGTTCCAGCGCTCGCCGATGGGCATGACGCTGGCGACGAGCTGCGGGTCGCGCTCCTTGATGTCGCCGAGGTTGATGCGGCAGAGCCCCTGCAGCACCACGGTGTACTCGCCGTTGCTCTCGGTCACTTGCGCGATGCGCGCCGCGACGCCCACGTCGTGCAGCTCGACCAGCACCTCGTCGGCGCCTTCGGAGATGTCGCCTGTGCCCTGCGGCGATTCGACGTGCTCTTCGCGCCTGGCACTGACCACCGCCACGATCGGCGTCCCGCTGCGCGCGCGCGCCTTGGCGCGTTCGGCGTCCTCCTCGTCCACCGTCAGGCCCACCAGCGCGCCGGGAAAGAGGACCGCGTCCTGGAGCACGAGGACCGGCAAGGTGTCGGGAAGTTCGATCGGCTGCTTACCGCGCTTCTTCTCGTCCATGGTGAGTACGGTAAGGACGCTTTTCAGCCTGTCAAATGGAGACGTACTTACACTTAAATCTGGGCAATCATTTGCGCCGGATGGAGCGCGCCGCTCCTATTGGATGCTGCCAAAGGGGGGACGATTCGAGCCATCCATTCGGGCAGTGTGGGACTCAGGCCGTTGCTTGATATCGAACGACAATTGCACGCCTGCCTGATTCAATCGTTTCTAATCAGACTGGGGCTTGAGTAGCCGCCTCACCGACTCGAGCGTGTCGGCCTCGGCGGCCGGCTTGTCGGTGCGCCAGCGGGAGATGCGCGGGAAGCGCACCGCGAGGCCGCTCTTGTGGCGCGCCGACAAGGCGATGCCCTCGAAGTGCAGCTCGAAGACCTGCACCGGCTCGACGGCGCGGACGGGGCCATGGCGCTCGAGCGTGTGCTGGCGGATCCACTTGTCGAGCGCGTCGAGCTCGCCGTCGGTGAGGCCCGAGTACGCCTTGGCGATGGTCAGGAGCTTGCCTTGATCCCAGACGCCGAACGTCAGGTCGGTGAGCACGCTCGCGCGCCGCCCCGAGCCCGGCTGCGCGGCCGTGAGGACGGCGTCGATGCTGTAGGGGTCGATCTTCCACTTGTACCAATCGCCCCGCTTGCGGCCCGCGCCATACGCGGACGCGCGCCGCTTGAGCATGAAGCCCTCCACGCCCCGCGCGCGCGACTCGCTGCGCAGCTCGGCGAGCGCCGCAAAGCTCTCCGCGCGCACGACCGGCGAGGCGTGGAGCCGCGGCGACCTCTCGCGCACTCTTCCGACCAGGGCCTCCAGCCGCGCGCGGCGCTCCGACAGGGGCAGCGCGCGCAGGTCCTCTCCGGCTTCCTCGAGCAGGTCGTAGGCGACCAGGCCCGCCGGCGCCGCGGCGAGCAGCTTGGCGCCGGGCTTCTTCCTGCCGATGCGCGTCTGGAGCAAGGCAAAGGGCAGCGGCCTCTCGCCCTCCATCGCCATCACCTCTCCGTCGAGCACGGTGCCGTCGGGCAGCGCGGCTGCGATCCCGTCGAGGTCCGGGAACCGCTCGGTGACGAGCTCCTCGCCGCGCGACCAGAGCCAGTGCGCCCCGGCGCGCTTCACCAGCTGCGCGCGGATGCCGTCCCACTTCCACTCGACCTGCCAGTCGGCCACTGCGCCGAGCGATTGCACCGGGTCTTCGAGCGGCGCCGCGAGGAAGAACGGATAGGGCCGCGAGGCCTGGTCGCTCGGGCTGGTCGCGTCGGCCGGCGCGGTCAGCTCGGCGAAGAAGGCCGCCGAGGGGTGCCACTCGCCCATCATCCGATGCGCCACGATCTGCGGCGGGAGGCCCGCGTGCTCGGCCACCGCGCGCATCGCCAGCGCCGCCGTCATGCCCACGCGCAGCTCGCCGGTGAGGAGCTTGTTGTAGAGGAACAGCTCGCGCCTTTGCAGCTCGTGCCAGGCAGCCAGGACCGCCGCGCGCTTGCCTGGCTCGTCCTGCGCGCGCAGCGGCAGGAGTCTCTCTTCCAGCCAGCGCGCGAGCGGCAGATCAGTTGTGGACGAAGGTTCATCCAGGTCCGCCCGCCGGGCGTCGTAGAGCAGCGCGATGGTCTCGGCCAGGTCGCCGACCGAGCTGAGGCACTCGTCGAACAGCCACTCATGAATGCCCGTCTCGCCGATGGCCCAGGTCACCAAGAGCCGCGGGCCCACCGTGCGGGTCAGGCGCCGCCCGGTGAGGAAATAGAGCGCCCAGGCGGCGTCGGCCGGCGGCGCGGACTTCAGATAGGCGACCAGCGCTTTGACCTTGCCGTTGGTCGAGGTGGTGGCGTCGATGGCGTCGAAGAGATCGGCGAAGAGGCGCACTCAGTCGCCCTCTTCGCTCTGCTCGGCACCGAGGCCGGCGCTGAGCGCGCGCGCGTCCAGGCCCTGCTCGCGGAGCGCGCGCGCGAGCGGCTCGCGGTGGCCGTGGGTGGCGAAGACGCGCTCGGCGCCCGTCTCGCGGACGGTGCGGAGCAGCCCCGGCCAGTCGGCGTGATCCGACAGCGCGAACCCCCTGTCGAAGGAGCGGCGCCGGCGCAGGCCGCGGACGCGCATGTGACCCGAGGCGAAGGCCTCCTCGCGCGGGCCGAGCCGCCTCGCCCAGAGGCTGCCGCGGGCCATCGGCGGGGCGAGCACCAATTGGCCGGCGAAGGACTTGCCCTTCTCGGTCTCGGCGACCAGCCGCGTGGGCAAGAGGGAGACGCCCGCGCTGCGATAGAGCTCGGCGAAGGGCTCGATGGCGCCGTGGACCCAGACCTCGCGGTCGGTCAGGAGCGCAAGCTCGGCCAGGAGGCGCTGGGCCTTGCCGAGCGCGTAGCAATAGAGGACGGCGGCGCGGCCGGCGGCGCGATTGGCGTCCCACCAGGCGAGGATCTCGCGCGCGACCAGGTCCGGCGCCTCCCAGCGGAAGATGGGGAGCGCGAAGGTGGCCTCGGTGAGAAAGGCGTGGCAGCGCAGCGGCTCGAAAGGCGCGCAGGTGGGATCGGGCTCGCGCTTGTAGTCGCCCGAGGCAACCCAGACCTCTCCGGCGCGCTCCAGGCGCACCTGCGCGGAGCCGAGCACGTGGCCGGCCGGGTGCAAGGACAGGTTGACCTCGCCCACGCGCAGGCGCTCGCCGCAGGCAAGCGGCTGGAGCGGAGCGCCCTCGCCGAGGCGGCGGCGGAGCAGCGGCAGCGAGCCCTCGGTGCACAGGTAGCTCCCGCTGCCCGGGCGCGCGTGATCGGCGTGCGCGTGCGTGATGACCGCGCGGGGCACGGGCAGGACGGGGTCCAGATGGAAGCTCCCAGACGGGCAGAAGAGGCCGGCCGGGGACTCGACGAGCAGGTCCACGCGGGAAGGCTAACCGGGCCGAGGGGTGTGGGCGAGGCGCCAAAGGCCCGCATCGGGCATTCTGGCGCTCGCCCTCGGGCCCGACCTGTGCGATCAAAAGGAACGCAAAGCCAAGGGGCATCAAATGGCGACGATCCACCACCATGTCCGCTTCGAGGTTCCGCCGACCCTCGAGTCTGTCCGGAAGAAAGTGCGCGAGAGGACCGGGCTCAAGGTCATCCTCGGGCGAGACGCGATCGACCCGGGCCACGAGTGGCCTGACCTCGGGGCCATCAAGGAGGCCGGCGCCCTCGAGTGCGACGAGGCCGGCGACAGCGACCTCGACATCACGGTCGGCGCGCGCGGCGTGCGCGTCGATGTGGTGCAAGGGACCAACTTCTACTTTCGCGAGGCGGTGCTGGCGGCGCTGCAGGATCTGGGCGGCACGCCCGAGCACAAGCCGGGCCCGCTCGCGGACAAGAAGTGGGCGCAGCTGAAAGAAGACGAGCGCACCGAGAGCGTCCAGTAGAAGCCTCAGGGCAGGCGCAGCGAGGCCTCCCAGAGCGCGAGCAGGACCTCGGCGCTCGCCGCCGCGTCGCCCTCGCCGAGCAGCGGGCCGAGCAGCTCGCCGGCGCGGGCGGGCGCGATGCGGGCCAAGGCCAGGGCCGCCGCGCGCGCGACCAAGGGCTCCGGGTCGTCGAGCAACGCCGCGAGCGGCATGGCGGCGGCCTCGCTCCCAAGCTTGCCCAGCGCGGCTGCGGCAGCGGCGCACACCTCGGGCGCCTCGTCCGCGAGACCTTCCAGCAAGGGCACCAGCGCAGCGTCGGGATCGCCCTTGGAAGACGCCGCCAGCGCCAGCGCGCGCACTTCGGCATCCCGGTCCGAGCGCAGGCGGGAGAGCAGCTCCTCGCGGCCACCTTCGAGCTCGGCCACCGCCAGCGCCGCCGCGGCCCGCAGCGCGGGCGAGGCGTCATCGCTCGCTGCATCGCGCAGCACACAGAGCGCGTCGGGCGAGCGGAGCGCGGCCAGGGCGCGCAGGGCCTCGCGCCGCTCGTCCTCGCTGACGCTGAAGAGCGCCGCCGAGAGCATGGGCAGCGCCTCGGTCAGGCAAAGGGCCGCCGCCGCCCGCATCGCCGCCACGCGCACCAGCGGCCCCGGATCGCGCAGGCCCGCCACCACCGCGGCCGCGGCGCGCCGGTCTCCCTTGGCCTCGCGCAGCGCCAGGAGCGCGAGCGAGCGGCCGGGGCCGTCGCCCGGGGCGACCGCGAGGCGCAGGGCGTCGTCAAGCTCGCCGCGCTCGGCCAGGCACGAGGCAGCCCGCGCCGCGACGGCGAGCGACGGATCGGAGGCCGCCGCGTGCAAGAAGCGCAGGCAGGCCGGCGGGCCGAGCGTGGCCAGCGCGGTGACGGCGCGGCGCCGGATGGCCTCGTCCTGGTCGCCGAGCGCGCCCTCGAGCGCATCGGAGATCGCGGCGAGGAGCGAGCTCTGGGCCGCGCCCACGGCGGGCACGAGCGATTGGAGCCCCCGCGCGACCAGCGGCTCCGGCGCCGCCCGCAGCCACTCGACGAGCTCACCGGCGAGGCGCGCGCGCAGCTCGTCGCTGAGCTCGCCCGGCTCGCGCAGGCCGATCGCGACCGCGCGGAGCAGGTGCGGGCGCAGCGGCGCGAGGGGCCCTTGGTCGGCAGCGCCCTGCTCGAGGAGCTGCTCGATGAGCGCCGCCTGGCTCACGCCTTGGCCGGCACGCGCAGCTCGAGGCGCGCGCCGCCGCCCTGTCCATTGAGGGCGCGGATGCTCCCGCCGTGCGCCTCCGCCACCCGGCGCGCGAGCGCGAGCCCAAGGCCGAAGCCCGAGGTGTTCGAGCGCGCGTTGCCGCCGCGGAAGAACGGCTCGAAGACCGAGGCCAGATCGCTCTCGGGGATGCCCGGGCCGTTGTCCTGCACGGCCAGCAGCACGTCGGCCCCCTCACGCCGCCCCTCGATGCGGATTGGCTTTCCCGACGGATCGTACTTGCGCGCGTTGTCCACCAGGTTGTCGAGCACGCGGCCGATGAGCCCCTCGTCGGCGTCGATGACCAGCGCCTGCGGCACCTCGACCTGGATGTCGCGCAAGGGCTCGAGCGCCAGCGCCCGCTCGCGCGCCTTCTCGGCCAGGTCGCGCGCGACCAGCTCGCGCTTCTGCAGCGGCTGCGCCGACAGCTCGAGCTTGCTGGTGGTGAGGACATCGCCGATCAGCCGGCCGAGCTCTTCGACCTCTTCGCCGATCATCTGCGCCCGCGCCCTGTCCTTCTCGTCGCGGGGGGCGAGCAGCGCCAGCGCCACCTGGATGCGCGCGAGCGGCGTGCGCAGCTCGTGGCTGACGTTGGCGAGCAGCTCGCGCTCGGCGCGTCTCGCGGCCTGGATGCGGCCCGCCATCTCGTCGAACGTGTTCGCGAGCTGCCCCACCTCGTCCCTGCGGTCGATGCGCGCGCGCGCCGACAGGTCGCCCTCGCCGAAGCGGCGCGCAACCACGGTGAGCTGCTCGAGCGGCCGGGTGATCGAGCGCGAGAGCGGGTAGAGCAAGATCGTCGTGCAGGCGAGGCCGGCCAGGATCATCAGCGTCCAGCGCAGCGTGCGCCGCTGCGCGCTCGGGCCGGGAAAGCGCACCACCAGCATTCGCTTGTCGTCCATGGGCGCGGCGACGATGCCGAAGGGGGGCGGCAACCACGCCGGCCCTTTGCGCGCGCGGTCGAGCAGGTGCTGGGGCGGCGTTGCGAACGGCGCGCCGCCGGACGCGCGCGGCTTGAAGTCGGGCGTCAGCACCACCAGATCGACGTCGAGATCGTCGTGCGCGCCCTGGAGCGTGTCGCGCAGCGTGTTGTCGTCGGAGATCCCCGAGAGCGTGCGCGAGAGGTGGAAGGCGAGGCGCGTGCCCCAGTTCGGTCCGGCGTTGCCGGGGCGCCGGCTGGTCGCGTGCAGCACCATGCCGGCCGCCAGCCCCCCGACGATCGTCAGCACCAGGAACGAGGCGTAGAGCCGCAGGAAGAGCCGCTGCAAGCGCGGAGTCGCCACCTCACTTCTCCTTGGGCAGCAAGTACCCCGCGCCGCGCACCGTCTTGACGTAGCGCGGGTGGCGCGGATCGGGCTCGATCTTCTGCCGCAGGCGGCTGACGTGCACATCGACCGACCGATCGAAGGCCTCATCGGCCGCGCCGGGCTTGATCAGGTCGAGCAGCTGCTCGCGCGACAGGACCCGTCCGGCGTTCTTGGCCAGGGCGCCGAGCAGCTCGAACTCGTGCGCGGTGAGGTTCTGCCGCTGGTCATCGACCCACACCTCGCGCGCGGCAAAGTCGATGGCGAGGCCTCCCGAGGTGAAGCGCCCGCCCTCGGCCAGCTTCTCCTCGGCCGGGTGCGCCCGGCGCAGCACCGCGCGGATGCGGGCGAGCAGCTCGCGCGGATTGAAGGGCTTGGCCAGGTAGTCGTCGGCGCCCAGCTCGAGCCCGACGATCTTGTCGGCGTCGTCGCCGCGCGCGGTCACCATGATGATGGGCAGCGTGTAGCGCTCGCGGATGCGCCGGGCCAGCGTCAGCCCGTCCATGCCAGGCAGCATCAGGTCGAGCAAGAGGATGTCGAACTTGCGCACCCCGAGCTCGTGCAGGGCCTGCGCGCCGTCGCCCGCGACCGTCACCTCGACGCCGTTCTGCAGCAAGAACTCGGCGACCAGGGTGGCGAGCTTCTTGTCGTCCTCGACCAGCAGCGCTTGCGTCACGCCGGGCAGCATAGGCCAAGAACTGCGCGGCTGCGGCGACTGCGTTCCCGGCGCAGGCGCCGCAGCCGCAAGCGTCACTCCTGCCCGCCGAAGCCACCCTGGGGGTGCTGGCCGCGTTGCTCGTGACGCGCCTTCCACTTCTCGAAGAGCTTCTGCCGCTGCGCCGGTGTGAGCGCGGCGTGGATCTTGGCGGCCTCGGCCACCATCTCGTGGCCCATGGCGCGGAGCGTCTCGGCGTGCTGGTCGACCAGCGCGTTGAGCTGGTTCACGTCGAGCGTGTCGGCCGCGAGCAGCTGCGCGATCTGCGGGCCCGCGCCCTGGTGCGCCGCGTGCTGCGCCTTCATCTTCGCGGTCACCTCGTCCTTGACGGCGTTGACGATCTGCCGCTGCTGCGGCGTGGCCTCGATATAGTCGAGCGTTTCATTGATGTGCTTGGACATGAAGAAGCCCATCATGTGCCCGCGGCCTCCGTGGCCTCCCCAGGCGATGCTGCCCGCGGCCACAGTGAAGAGCCCGATGGCGAGCGCGATCTTGGTCCACTTTTTCATCTCGTCCTCCGCAGTCGGTTTGAGTACGGAAGGGATTACGCGTGGCGCATTGCAACCGCGTTGCCACGCTGTTTCCATTTGTGTCCCGCCGCGCGCGCCGAGGGCCCGCTGCTACCGGTGGGCCTCGAAGAACCCGAGCGAGCCCTCGACGTCGGAGCGGGTCAGCGCGTGGCCGCCCTTGCGCAAGCGGTAGTCGTGCGGCCAGCCGGCTTCGTCCAGCAGCTGGTGCAAGTGCTCCATCAAAGGCGCCTGCCAGCGGTCGTCCTGCGCCGACAAGAGCAGCACCGGCGCGGCGCGACCGGGGTCGAACCAGGCCGGCTCGACCGGGCCCCCATCGACGATGGCGTAGCCGTCGAAGGGCACATCGCCGCGCGCCGCGAGCAGCGCCGCGAAGAAGCCGCCGTTCGAGTACCCGAGCAGGAAGCGGCGCCGCGGCTTGCCCTGCTCGCTCGGCCCGAGCCGCTGCTCCAGGCCCTGCCAGAGCAGCTCCCAGCCGAGCGCCATCTCCGCCGACATGCCCGCCACCGCGGCGCTCGCGGGCCAGCAGTACCAATTGAGCAGGTCCGGATGCCAATCGCAGAGCCCGAGGCGCCCGCGCGGGATGAGCAGCGCAAAGCCCGCCTCGGTGACCAGCCGCGCGAGCAGCCGCTGCGCCTCGAGCGTCTCCTGCGGCGCGCTGGCCGGATACATGCCGTGCAGGTACATCACCACCGGCGTGTCGGGGCCCGCGTCCTTGGGCAGCGCGAGGCAGGCGGCGCCGAACACCTCGAGCGAATCGCCGCAGGTGACTTCGCCTGGCCGCGCGCGTCGATGCGCGCAGGCCGAGCAGAGCAGGAGCGCGGCGAGCAAGGCTCTACCCAAGGTAGCCCTTGGCCTTGAGTGCGCTCTCGATGCGCGCGCGGACCGGGCCCGGCTGCAGCGGCGGCGGCGTCCCGGTGAGCCGCTCGAAGAGCTCGCAGTAGCGTCCGGCGAGCTGGACCCGCACCTCGCCGGGGATCTCCGGCAGCGGCCCCTCGCCCTGGTAGCCGCGCTCGCGGATCAGCCACTGGCGCAGGAACTCCTTGTCGAGCATCTTCTGTTCTTCACCCCGCGTGAAACGACCTTCACTCCCCTCGGCCAGCCAGTAGCGGCTCGAATCCGGAGTGTGGATCTCGTCCATCACCAAGAGCTTGCCCGACCTCTCGCGGCCAAACTCGTACTTGGTGTCCACCAGGATGAGCCCGCGCGACTTCGCCCATTGTTGCCCCGCGGCGAAGAGATCGAGCGCGATGCGCGACATCTCCTCCCACTCGCGCGCGGTGCACGCCCCTCGCGCGATCAGCTCCGCGGGCGAGATGGGCACGTCGTGGTCGCCGACCGCGGCCTTGGTGCTCGGCGTCAGGATCGGCCGCTCGAACCTCTGGTCCTTCTTCAGCGCCGGATCGAGCGTCAGGCCATACGCCGCGGCGCCGCGGCCAGCCTCGTGGTCGCGCCAGAGCGAGCCGGTCAAGTAGCCGCGCACCACCATCTCGACGGCCACCGGCGCGAGCCGCTTCACCACCAGGACGCTCGGGTCGGGCGCATCCAGCAGGTGGTTCTCGGCGACGTCCTTGGTGCGCTCAAACCAGAAGACGGTGATGCGGTTCAACAGCTCGCCCTTGAAGGGCACGGTGGTGAGCACGCGGTCGAACGCGCTCAGGCGGTCGGTCGTGATCATGGCGATGCGGTCGCCGCGCGAGTAGCTGTCGCGCACCTTGCCGCGATAGAGGGTGCCGAGGCCGGGAAAGTCGGCCTCGCGCAGCGTGTGGGGAAGCTGGGCGAAGAGCGCCTCGTCGCGCGTCATGAGCGAACCTTTGCGCACCGCCGGGCGCCGCGCAAGTCACCTCGAGCCGTGGTAGCCAAGCGCTGGATGACCGTGCGCTTCGTGCTCAACCGGCCGCGCAACTCGCAGAACATCGGCGCAGCCGCGCGCGCGCTGGCCAATACCTCCGGCGGCGAGCTCTGGGTCGTGGAGCCGGTCGGGTTCGATCGCGCCCAGGCCGCGCGCCTCGCCGCCGGCGCCGACAACGTGCTCGAGGCGATGAAGGTCGAGCGCGCGCTCGATGACGCGCTCGCCGACTGCGTCGATGTGGTGATGACCACCGGCCGCGCGGGGCCAGGAGCGCTCACGCCCAAGCAGACCGCGGCGCGCCTGCTCGCGAGCCCGGGTCCAGTGGCGCTGGTCTTCGGCGACGAGGTGCGCGGCCTGAACAACCGCCAGCTGGCGCGGGCCGCGGCGATCGCCACCATCCCCACCACGGAGAAGAGCTCGATCAACCTCGCGCAGTCGGTGCTGATCTTCGCCTACGAGCTGATGCTCGCGCGAGGCGAGGCCACGCTGATGCCCCCGCTTCCCGCTGCGCCGCCCCCCGACGAGCGGATCTTGAAGAGCTTGCGCGAGAGCAGCCAGGCGCTCTTGCTCGAGGCGGGCTTCTTGAATCCGCAGCGCCCCGACGCCGTCCTCGACGAGCTGATGAAGCTCTTCCGCCGCGCGCAGCCGACCCGCCGCGAGGCCGAGCTGCTCCTCTCGGCCTGCACCCAGCTCGCGCGTTCAATCGACTCAAAGCCGACCTGAAAACAAAACCTCGACGCCGAGGAGCGCAGAGGGCCGCAGAGAAAATCCTCGAAGAGGGCTCTGCGCCTCTGCGTTGCCTCTGATTGGCTAGGCCTTGGCGGCGGCCGGCGCGGCCTTCTTCTTCTGGTGCTCGGCGCAGAGGCCGTGGGCCTCGACCTTCTTCTTGCAGCCTTCCTTGCCGCAGGTCTTGTAGCGGCCCTTGGGCAGCTCGCCGGCCTTCCACTTGTCGTAGTGGAAGAAGCAGTAGCCCTTGCCTTGATAGGCGCGCTTGCAGCCTTCGACCTTGCAGGCGGCTCCCGGCTTGCCCTTCGCCTGGGGGGCGGCGCTCTTCTTCTTGGTTGCTGTCTGCGTCTCTGCCATCTGGAAAGCTCCTCGAGTCTCTAGCGTAGGAACCGCGCGTGCGTGCGTGGACCGCGCGTTCTAGACGAAGCGGCGCTGCTTGACAATGGCGGCGGCGATGAACGCCGGCGCACGCCTGGCTGGTCGGCGCGGCAGAAGCTTCCATCAGGTCAACTTTTTGGCGACCGCCGCGGAAGGAAATTACCCACGGGTGGCGCGCACTCTGCCCACATCACGGGAGTAGGAACGTTGGGTGCCCGACAGCACCGAGCGCCCATCCTCTGCGGCTCCCCACACGAGAAGGTTCGGCATGACGTTTGCTCTTGTCCTTCTGCATCGAGGGCGGGCCGGTAAGGGGGGCGCGACTCGGTGCAGGGGACGGGCGGCGGCGGCGGGGTCGGTGGGGGGCTTCAAGGGCGGGGTCGGCGGAGGTGGTCGGGGCGGCGGGGTCGAACGGTTCGGCGGCGGGGGCGGTCGGGCCAGGCAAGAGAACAGACAAAGTGGATCGGCGAGAGCGCAGCAAAGGGGTCGGGGTCGGGGTCGGGGCTGTGCAAACGATGAAGTGAGTCGGTGAGCAAAACGGGGGGAGTGCGTCCGGCGCGGTTGGGGAGCCGCGCAGGATGGTGGTGGGGAGCGGCCTGATCTGCCGGGGGGCGAATCAGGTGAGCTCGGGGGGGGACCGGGATGTGACCGCGGGGGCGGGAACGACACGGTGGCCATTTGCAGGGCGCGGGACCGGCTTGGGGAAGCCGCCCGCGCCCTGCGTCTTTTGAGTATTGAGTGCTTGACCGATCGATCCACTCAAGATATCGTCGCCGTCCAAGCGCTGGGGCACACGTCCAGGCGCCCGGAGCACTTTGGGCGAGCACACTGGCGAGACCACGCAAGAGTCGGCGGGGGGCGCGCCATCGCCCGCGGTGCTGATGCGCGCGGCGCTCGAGAAGATCGTCTTCTTCGAGTGGCGGCTCGGCGAGCTTGGGGCCGAGCTCGCGGCTGCGCAGACGCGGGCGGCCAACTCAGAAGCGGAGCGGGCGCGGGCGGAAGAGAGCGCGCGGCTTGCCCAGGTGCAGGCGCAGGCGGCGCGGCTTTCGCTGGCCGAGCTCGAGGCCGAGCGGGCGCGCCTGTCGGCGCTGCTGGTGCGGCCGGCGCACGCGAGCCACGCAGACGCAGCGACCTCGCTGGCGCTGGAGTCCGAGCGGGCCCGCGCGGCGCAGCTCGCCGCCCAGCTCGAGGAAGCGCGCGGCGAAGTGCGCCGGCAGCGCGCCGAGCGCGAGCGCTGGCTGTACGAGATGATCGAGCAGGCCCGCTCCGGCGGAGACGCGCCGGCCGCGCTGGCCGAGTTCATCAGCGAGCTGCGCGGGGAGGTCATCGCCCTCCGCGAGCGCGAGAAGGTCACCGACGCGATGATGGGCAGCGCGGGCATGACCGTGCCGCCGCCCGCGCGACCGCCGGCTCCTGCTCCCCGCCCGCACCGGGAGCCAGCGCCTGTCGAAGAGGCGCGCACCCTCTGGGCCGAGGGCAGGCTGGGCGGAGTCGCGGCCGAGTCCGACCGCGCCCGCGCCGCTTCCGCGCTCCACGTCGACCTGCAGCCGACGACAGCGGTGGCCACGCGGTCGCCCGCCTCCGCCCTCGCGCTTGCGCCCTCGTCCCGCGAGAGCTCGGCGGCGCGCGCGCTGGCCGAGCAGTGCCTGCGCGGCTTGCAAGCTCCCGAGGCCGCCAGACGCGCCCAGGCCGCGCTGCACCTCGCCGCGGTTCCCACGCCCGCCGCGGCGCCGCTGCTGGCACACGCACTGGGAGTGGAATCAGATGCACGCGCGCGGGCCGCCCTCTTGCGCGCGCTGGTGGCCTGCGGCGGCGAAGGCGCGGCCGAGCTGGCCCAGGGCCTGTTGTCGCCGAGCGAGCCTGCGCTGGTGCGCCTCGCCGCGGTCGAGGCGCTGGCCTCGCTCGGCGGAGATCGCGGCCAGGCCGCGCTGGAGGCGGGCGCGCGCGATTTGTCTCCAGCCGTCCGGCGCCGCACGGCGGCCTTGCTGCTCTCGGAGCGCGGCGGCCAGGGGCTGCTCGAGCTGCTCGCGCAGGACCAGGACGCCACCGTCCGCGCCGCCTGCGCGCCGCCCGCTCGCCCCGCGGCTCGCGAGCCCTCAGCGCCCCCGCCGCGCGATCTCGGCGCCGAGGCGCTGCTCGCCTGCCGCGCCGCCATCTTTGGCTTGAGCGAGCTCGAGCTGGCCGACGCGCTCTCGATCGACGCAGCCGTTGCCACGGACCTGGTCGCGCAGCTGGTGGCGAAGGGCCGGCTCGCGCGCCGGGGAAAGCGCCTGGTGGCCGCGGGCCAGCCTGGGGAGGAACGCCGATGAAGGACTCCATCCGCTATTCGGCACGACGATTTGCCCAGGTCCTCGGGCTGACCGCGAAAGAGCTGCTCCAGGCCGAGGCCGACGGCGCGCTCGCCACGCAGCGTCCGCCGCCAGGGCCAAAGGGCGCCTCCGTCTACACGGTGGAAGACCTCGACGCCGCCCGCCGCGCGCTCGGCCGCGTCCCCGCGCGCCGGCCCATGCGGCGCCAGCTCTTCCTCAACTTCAAGGGCGGCACGGGCAAGACCAGCGTCTCCACCAGCTACGCCTTCCGGCTGGCCGAGATGGGCCACCGGGTGCTGGTCATCGACCTGGACTCGCAGGGACATGCGTCCAAGTGCCTGGGCGTCTCGGGCGAAGAGGCGGAGAAGACGCTCTTTGATTCCATCATCCGCAAGGTGCCGCTGGCCGAGGTGATCGTGCCGACGGGCATGCCGGGTCTCGATCTGGTCCCGTCCAACTTGAGCATGAGTACGATTGACTTGTCCTTGATGCCGCTCAACGGGCGTGAGTTCCGCTTGCGCAACGTACTCAAGGACGTCGAAGGTAAGTATGACTATGCGGTGCTCGATGCGCCGCCGTCCTTTGGTCTACTCAACCTCAATGCATTGATGGCCGCGAGCGATCTCTTCGTGCCGGTGCTGGCCGATTTCTTGAGCTTCCACGGGCTCAAGCTGCTCTTCGAGACGGTGCAGTCGCTCGAGGAGGATCTGCAGCACGTGCTCGACCATATCTTCGTCATCATCAACGCCTATAACCAGACCTACAAGATCGCCAAGGAAGCAAAGGAAGCATTGGAAAAGCACTATCCTGATTTCCTGCTCAAGCAAGTCATCCGGCAATGCACCAAGTTTGCCCAGGCCTCGAGCGAAGGCATTCCCATCTTCGCCTATGACTCCGAGAGCAAAGGGGCCGAGGACATCCAGAGCGTGATCGACGACGTGCTGCAGAAGATCGGCGAGGCGGGCAAGCTCAAGCTGGCGTCGGACGCGCCGCCCGTGCGGGAGGCGACCAGATGAAGCGCGGCTTCGAGGAGAACATTCCCAAGGTACGGCCGCGGGTGCGGCTCGGGCGCGCGCTCGACGAGCAGCTGGTCGACGCCGGGCAGGAAGCGGGCGACCAGGGCGCCGGGCTTGGGCTCGAGGACGCGCACCACCAGGGCGAGACCCTGCCGCCCGTGGCGTTGATCGGCGAGCTGGACCGCGAGGAGCCTGCGCCCTACAGCGCCCCGATCGCGCGCGAGCGTGCACCGGAAGCCAGGACCTACGCCGAGCAAGCCGCGGCGACGGAGCTGCCGCCGGCGCCTCCGCGCGCTGCCGGGGGCCGGAGGTCTGCCTCCGCGGCGGCGCTGCAAGTCACCGAGCTTGCGCGCGAGCTGACCGCCGAGCTGACCGCGGCCGCGGACGCCAATGCGCGGCTCAAGGCCGATCTCGACTCCTCGCTGGCGGCGCTGCGCAAGGCCGCAGAGGAGGCGCGCGAGCGGACCGACGAGCGCGACCAGCTGCAGGCCGAGCTGGACAAGGGCGCCGCCGGGGCCAAGGGCCTGCTCGAGGAGCTCGAGCTGCTCGAGGCCGAGCGCGACGGCGCGGTGTCGCAAGTGGCGCGGCTGGCGCGCGAGGCGCGCGACGAACGAGCCAGGGCCGAGGTAGCCGCTCGCGAGGCACACCGGGCTCGAGAAGAAGCGGCGCACGCGAAGGACGCGGTGCGCGCGCTGACCGCCGAGGCGCAGGCCCGGGCGAGCGAGCGCGACCAGGCCAGGGACGAATTGCAGGCCGCCCGCGCCGAGCGCGACGAGCTCGCGGCGGCGCTGGTGGAGGCGCGCGCCGAGGCTGGCGAGGCGCTGCAGAGCCGGGAGGCGCTCGAGCAGATCCACAAGGCGCTGACCGAGGCGCGCGGCCGGGTCTCGCGATCGCGCTAAAGTGCTTGTGGCCTGTCTGGACGCGTGCTAGTAGCGGCTCCCAGTTGTTCCGGCGACACGCTCGTACATCGGCTCGCACCAGGATTTCTCAGCTCGACCCAGCTCGATTCTACTTCGTGCTCGCACAACTTTCGTCGCCGGAGAAGCGGGTGCCCGTCAAAAGGCGCCCGCTGTTTTTTTCTGCGCCCAGATCAGCAGGCGCGGGTACGTGTAGAGGAAGGGCCGCTCGTCCGCCAACAGGGGCAAGAGGGTCTCCTGGTAGCGCTGCAAGAAGCTTGGGTAGAGCTCATCGCCGAGGCGCGCGCGATAGTCGGTGAGCAGCGTGCCTTTGACCCACTCGACCACGTCTTCGCGCGACGCCAGCAGCATCGCGTAGATCTGCAGCCGGACCGACTGCTCGGCGAAGCCCAGGCGGTGCAAGAGCGTTGCGTAGGCCTCGGGAGCGAGCACCGGGTCCTCGCGCTGGAGGCCGGCGAGCGCCTCGGCGAAGGGGCTCTGCCGCGCGACCGCTGCCGCCACGCGGTGGCTGAGGTGGCCGGCGTTGGCCGGCATCTGCACCGCAAGCTGGCCGCCCGGCGCCAGCAGATCCCGCAGGCCGCCAAAGAGCGCGCCGTGAGCGGGTGTCCAGTGCAGCGACGCGTTGGAAAGGACGAGGTCGAACTCGCCCCGGCCCTGGAACGTCTCCTGATCGCCGATCTCGAAGCGCAGCCCCTGCCCCGCCTGGGCCGCCGCGCGCGCGAGCATGGCGGGCGAGCTGTCGATGCCGAGCGTCGCCTTCGGACCCAGCTTCTCGTGGAGCACGCGGGTCAGCTCACCGGTGCCGCAGCCCAGGTCCACCACGCGCGAGAACGCCCGCGGCCGCACCAGCGCGAGCAGGTCGAAGAAGGGCTGCTGCCGCTCTCGCTGGAAGCGCGCGTACTGGTCGGGGCTCCAGGTGTCGGCCACCGGGCTAGAACGTCCCCGACAGCGCGATGGCGCGATTGCCCAGCGCCAGCGAGGCCGACGCCCCTTGCGGCGCCGCGTCCTGCCCTGGCCGATGGAGGAAGTAAGGGATGGCCGCGCCGAAGAGACCGCCCATGGCCGCGCCGACCAGCACGTCGGTCGCGTAGTGCTTGTCGGCCGCGATGCGGAGGTAGCCGGTGCCAAGCGCGAGCGTCAGGCCCGTGGTCCAGACTACCCACGCGCTCTTCTCGCCCCGCAGCGACGCGCACATCCCGGTCGAGACCGCGATCGCCGTGGTGAAGCTCGTGTGCCCCGAGTAGAACGACACGTTGTTGTCGGCCGGAGCGCTCGTCAGCCCCTTCTCGGCCGGGGCCAGCGCGTGGACGAACGGCCGCTCGCGGCCCGCGAGGAACTTCACGCCCTGATCGAAGGCGCCGGCGACGAGCGCGCTCTCGGCGGCGATGAGGGCATCGGTGCCGGCGACCTTCCAGTCGGCGCCGCTCACCAGCAGATCGGCGCCCAGCGTGGCGAGCGGCATGCCGCCATAGGCGAGGACGTTGGAGGCGGTGTTCGCCGCGGCCGTGTCGGACCACTTCAGCGAGTCGCGGATGGACGAGTCGAATCCCGGCGGCGCGCACCAACGGCAACTGGCAGGCGCCAATTGGGTTTGAAAGATCTGCGACAAGAACCAGGCCGCACCAGCCACTCCCGTGATGGTCAAGTCGCGCGCGGGCTCATACGGCAGCGCGGTGCGGGATTGGGCTGCGGCGGGAGCCGAGACGAGCAGGACGACGAGCAGGGTTCGCACCCGCCCACTCTAGCAGGCTGCTGAAGAACCAGGAGCGAGCCCAGCGAAGGTGACCCTCGCGCGAGGACCCCAAAAAGCGAGGAGCCCGCTGCGCGACCAGGCGCGGCGGGCTCCAGCACTCATTGATTGAAGCTGATTACTTCTTCGGCGCCGGCGCGGGAGCGGCCTTGATCACGATCGGGACGACCTTGGGGGCCGGCTTGGCGACGACGACGATGGCCTTGACCGGGGGAGCCTCGAGGGCGGCGGCGGCCTTCTCGGCCCTCTCGGCGTCGGCGATCTTGGCGGCCGAGGCGGCGTGGTCGTTCTTGGCCTGGGCGCGGTTCTTGTCGGCCGAGGCCTTCTCGTCGGCAACGGCCTTCTGGAGGAGCGCGAGGGCGCCCGAGGTGTCACCCTTGAGCTTGTCGCAGTCGCCCTGGATCATGGCGGCCTTGGCATCGCTGGCGCTGGCGCGCAGGTTGGCAAAGTGCGCTTCCCAGTTCAGGCGGTTGCCGGCCATGCGGTCTTCGAAGGCGCGCTGGCGGAGGCCCTCGGCGGCGTGCAGCTTGGAGGCGTCGCGGTTCAGCTCGTTGGCCTTCTGCTGCTCGTGGTGGGCCAGGCGGGCCTCGTTCTGCCAGGCGCTGTACTCGGCCGAGGCGATCGGCTGCAGCTTCTGCCACGCCTCGTGGTGCTTGTAGGCCTCGGCGCGGTGCTTGGCGGCCGCCTCGTAGAGCTTCTTGGCGCCGGCGGCGTCATTCTTGGAGGCCTTGTCGTCCTTCTTCTCCTGCTTGAGATCGTTGGCGGCCTTGCCAGCGGCGAGCGACGGACCGGCCACGAGGGCCGAGAGCGCGAGAACTGCGAGAATCGTCTTCATTACTTCCTCCAGGGGAGAGGCGAGGAGCCTCGGTGGGTGAACAGTTGTGCTGCGCGATTCCGGGCAGCTGCATCAAAACGTCGGGGAAAGCAGATGTTCCGCTAGGTTGACGGCTCGACACAACAACCGGCGCAAAATTCGGGGAAAACCGTGCAGCGTGCGCAGCGGTAGATGCAATCGCTCAGCCAGCAATGTCCGCCTGGAATTACGGACAGTTGACGGTCGACGCGCCGCGTCCGGTGCAAAATGCCTCGGGCGATCCGACGCGCGACCGGCATGAACGGACACTTCCTCGTTGCGAGCAGGCAAGCCCTTTCAGCGAGGGGGCAGGAATTGGCGGAGGAAAGCGAGCGCGCGCGCCTCGGCCCAGAACCGCGGCGCGAGCGGGCTGCCCGCGACGAAGCCGACGTGTCCGCCGCCCTGCGTCTCCTCGAGCGTCACGAGCGAATTGGCCGCGATGGCCTCGCGCGGCAAGGTCTCTGCGGGAACGATCGGATCGTCGAACGACGAAATCAATAGGAGCGGTAATTTCACGCCCGGTATGAACTGCGCGCTCGAGCAGCGCTTCCAGTAATCGACGGCGCCGGCGAACCCGTGGACGGGCGCCGTCACGAGCTCGTCGAACTCGCGCAGGGTCCGCGCGGCCCGCACGCGCGCGGCGGAGAGGCCGCTGAACGCGGCGGCCTTGGCCAGGGCCTTGCGCTTCAGCGTGCGCAGAAAGCGCGTCCGATAGAGGCAACGCATCAGGCCCGGGCCGTCGAGGTTCTGCGCGCAGAGCGCCAGATCGAAGGGCACCGAGATCGCGACCGCGGCGCGCACCTGCGAGGGAACGCCGGCGCCTTGCTCTCCCAGCCACTTCACGAGCACGTTGCCGCCGAGCGAGAACCCGGCCAGGACCAGCGGGGCCGGCGCGAGCTGCCGGACCAGGCGGCGCACGGCGTGGTCGAGGTCGCCCGTCTCGCCCGAGTGGTACGAGCGCAGGAGCCGATTGGGCTCGTCCGAGCAGCTCCTGAAATTGAGCGCGAACGCGCGCATCCCGTGCCGCCGCGCCTGCTCCAGCATGCCCCGGACATAGGGCGCACGGGCGCTCCCCTCGAGGCCGTGCAACACCAGGAGCGCTGGCGCATCCGCCGGCGCATCCCGCAAGCGGTCCACGTCGACGAAGTCGCCGTCGGGCAGCTCCCAGCGGTCGCGCAAGGTGGCCGGCCGCGGCCAGTGGCGCGCCAGCGGACCGAACAGGGTCTGCGCGTTGCCGCCGGTGAGCCAGGGCGCCGGCCGGAAGTCACTCAAGGTCAGGCCCTGTCCGCAGACTTCTCCCGTCGGTCCAGAGTTTGCGGACACGCCCTGGTCCCCCACTGTCCCTGTTGCACTATCGGAAGAGGGGGCCCTCTATCACGGACCGCGCAGCTGTGCTTGATTGCGCCCATGAGCCTCTGGGACGGATTGCGAAAGCAGCTGATCGAGGTCATCGACTGGACCGAGCCGAGCGACGATCTGCTCGCGTTCCGCTTCCCCGCGCAGGACAACGAGATCAAGAACGGCGCGCGCCTGACGGTCCGCGAGTCGCAGGTGGCGCTGGTGGTCGACCAAGGCAAGCCGGCCGACCAGTTCGGCGCCGGTCTGCACACGCTCGAGACCGCGAACCTGCCCATCCTGACCACGCTGCAGAGCTGGCCGCACGGGTTCAAGAGCCCGTTCAAGACCGAGGTCTATTTCTTCTCGCAGCGGGAGAAGCTCGACCAGCGCTGGGGCACCCCGCAGCCGATCACGCTCCGCGACAAGGAGTGGGGCTCGGTGCAGATCCGCATGTTCGGGATCTTCAGCTACCACCTGACCGACGCGGCCGCCTTCTATCGAAAGGTCTCCGGCACGCGCGAGAGCTACACCACGGGCGAATTGGCGCCGCAGCTGACGGGGCTCATCGCCGGAAACATCCCGGCCGCGTTCGCGGGCAGCGGGCTGCCCTTCCTCGACATGGCGGCCAATCAGCTGGCGCTGGCGGCGGCCCTGCGCGGTCTGGTCGCGCCCCACCTCGCCGCGCTCGGGCTCGGGCTCGACACCTTCGTCATCGAGAGCATCACCCTGCCCGAGCCGCTGCAGAAGGCCCTCGCCGACAAGCAGTCGATGGGCATCGTCGGCGATCTCGGCCATTACTCGCAGTATCAATCGGCCCAAGCGATCGGCGACGCCGCGCGCAACCCGGGCGGGCTCGCTGGGGCAGGCGTCGGACTGGCCGCGGGGATGGCAATGGCGGGCCAGCTCGCCGCCGCCGCCGCTCCGGCCCACCCAGCGCCCGCCGAGCAGAGCTGCGTCGAGTGCGCAAAGCCCATCGAGGCGGGCTCGGCCTTCTGCCGGCATTGCGGCAAACCGCAGAAGCGCAGCTGTCGCCAGTGCGGGACCGAGGCGGCCAAAGACGCTGAGTTCTGCGCCAAGTGCGGCACCAAGCTTTGACCTCGCCGGTCACGCTCTCGGGCGGCGTCGAGTGGATCGTGGACGCCTACGCCTGCGACCCGCGGGCGCTGCGCACGCTCGGCGCGCTGCAGGGCCTGTTCGCCCGCGCCATCGCGGAGCTTGGCCTCACGCCCGTCGCGGAGGCGCAGTGGCACCAGTTCCCCGGCGAAGGAGGCGTCAGCGGCCTCGTCCTGCTCGCCGAATCGCACCTCGCCTGCCACACCTTTCCCGAGGCGCGCTATGCGTCGCTCAACCTCTATTGCTGCCGCGAGCGCCCGGCCTGGGACTTCGCGGAGCGGCTGCGCGAGGCGCTGGGCGCGGGCAGCGTTCAGGTCCGGGCGATCAGGCGGGGAGCCGGTGATATTTCTATCTCCGCTGGGTTGGCGGGGGCCGCGCGGTGAGCGGCACCGACGGCGCGTGCCCCCAATGCGGCGCGCCGATCCACTTCGGCGGCGCGCACTGTGTGGCCTCTGTCTGCACCTACTGCCGCGCCGCGGTCGTCAGGAGCGGCGCGAAGCCCGAGCTCATCGGCACCGTCCCGGACCTGGTGGCGACCAGCACCTCCCTGCAACTCGGCGACTCGGGCCGGCTCGGCAAGCAGTCCTTCCGCGTCGTGGGCAGGCTCCAGCTCGACCAAGGCGCCGCCGCCTGGGACGAGTGGTATCTGGCCTTTGCCGACGGCAGCGATGGCTGGCTCGCCGAGGCCAAGGGCCAGCTCTTCGCCACCCGCCGCGCCCGCGCCCACTCGGTGCCCCCCTTCGAGTCGCTCGCCGCCGGCGCCCGCGTGCGGCTCGCCGCGGGCCAACCCGAGCTGGCCATCGACGAGCTCGGCACCGCCACCTTCCTCTCCGCCCTGGGAGAGCTGCCTTTCGCTCCTCGAGTCGGCGCCACCTATCGCTTCGCCGATCTCTCCGGGGCGCAGGGCGAGTTCGCCACCCTCGACTACGGCGAGCCCGGCGACGGCGGCGTCCTCTTCTCCGGCCGCAGCCTGACCTACGCCGAGGCCGGCCTCGCCGAGGCCATCGCCTCGCGGAAGCGCGCGCGCCCGACCGCCGCCGCCCCGAGGGCAGAGCGCTCGCCTGCCCGAGCTGCGGCGCGCCCATCGCCTTGAAGCGCGCAGAGAGCGAGAGCGCCGCCTGCCAGAGCTGCCGCGCGCTGCTCGATCTCTCCCAGGGAACGCTGGCGGTCGCGGGCAAGCTTGGAAAGCGCACCGAGCCATTGATTCCCCTCGGCAGCAAGGGCGTCTTGCGGGGCGAGGCCGTCGAGGTGCTGGGATATCTGCGCCGCTTTACCGAATTCGCCGGCACGCGCTATCCATGGAGCGAATGGCAGCTCGCCGGCGACAAGGGCTATCGCTACCTGAGCGAATACAACGGCCACTTCACCTGGCTTGCGCCCATCCCCGCCGGCGCCGTCGTTGGCGACCCGCGCGACGAGGGCTCGGTCAGGTCCGGCGCGACTCGCTATGCCCACTATCAAACCGGCAACGCCCATTATGAAGACATCCAAGGCGAGCTGAGCTGGCAAGCTAGAGTCAACTCAACCGTCAAGGTCTACGACTTCGTTGACGCGCCGCACGCCCTCTCTTGCGAAGAGGAGAGAGCGGAGCTCAACTGGTCGCGCGGCGAACACCTGGACGCCAAGGAGCTCTGGACAGCCCTCAAGCTGCCCGGCGCGCCTCCCCTGCCCGTCGGCGTCGGGATGGCGCAACCCAATCCCTGGCTCTCGGCAAGGGTCGCCGCCGCGCGCTCGTCGCTGGCTGGATTCTTCCTTTTGGTCGCGCTCGGTATCTTCATCGGCACAACCCTGCCCCGCCAGCGCGCGGTCGCTTTGGATGTTCCGCTGATCAATGAGAGCGTCGCCTTGAGTGATGAGTTCGAATTGCCCGAGGGCTCTCAATCGATCGAGCTCGATGCTTCGGCCGATCTGGTCAATGGTTGGGTAGGCCTCGATCTAGCGCTCATCTCTCCCGCCACCGGCGAGGCGCGCGCCCTCGAGCTGGAGCTGTCCCACTTCGAGGGAGTCGACGACGGCGAGCGCTGGTCCGAAGGCAGCCGCGCCGTGCGAGCGGTGCTGGGCGGGGTCGCGCGCGGCAAGTACCTGCTCCGCGTCGAGGTGTCGCTCGACAAGTCCTCGGCCAGCGCGCTGCCCAAGCTCGCGCAGGTGACGCTGACCCGCGGCGTCTTCCTCTGGACGCCGTTTCTCCTCGCCCTGCTTGCGCTCCTGCCTGCCCCCGTGGTCACCACGCTCTTGGCCAGCTCGTTCGAGCGGCGCCGCTGGGCCGAGAGCGACCACGCTTCCGGCGCCGGCAGCGACGAGGAGGAGGACGAATGAAGTACGCGCTCTTCACCCTCGCCATCCTGGCCGCCTTTGCATGGGCCGAGGAGCGCGGACACACGCCGGGCGGCCCCGGCCGGCGCGCGCCGGTCGGGGCCGCCAGCGTCCGCACCTCGCCCGGCGGATATCGCAGCCACTCTTTCTGGCACACCGGCTTCCACGGAGGAAAGTGATGATTGACCCAATGCACATCCTGGCCACGGTCATCTACGCGGCCATCGGAATCATCATCTTCATCCTCGCCTATAAGTTGATTGAGAAGCTCTTGCCCTTCTCATTGACCAAGGAGCTCTCCGTCGATGACAACACCGCGGTCGGCATCTTGATGGGATCGGTGATGATCGGCCTCGCCATCATCATCGCCGCCTCGATCGCCAGCTAGTGCCAGGGATGGGTACCTAATGGCGGCGTTCGCCGTCGTCTTCCTCATCTCCGCCTGCGGGCTCGTCTACGAGCTGGTCGCGGGCGCGCTCGCGTCCTATGTGCTCGGCGACTCAATCACCCAATTCTCCACCGTCATCGGCGCCTATCTCTCGGCGATGGGCCTTGGCGCCTGGCTGTCCCGCTATGTGGACAAGGACGAGGCCCGCGTCTTTGTTGAGTTGGAAGTCGCGGTGGCCTTGATTGGCGGCTTCTCCGCGCCGGTGCTCTTCCTCGCCTTTGGCCACTTGCACTACTTCCGCCCCACCCTCTATCTCATCGTCGTCTCGGTCGGGACGCTGGTGGGTCTCGAGGTACCGCTCCTCTTGCGCATCTTGCAGCGCAAGCTCGAGTTCAAGGAGCTGGTCGCGCGCGTCCTCTCGGTTGACTATATCGGCGCGCTCTTTGCCTCTCTACTCTTCCCCATCTTCCTGGTACCAAAGCTCGGCCTCGTCCGCACCTCGCTGGTCTTTGGAGTGCTG
The DNA here is from genome assembly GCA_038231075.1 of Myxococcales bacterium. Lineage (GTDB taxonomy): Bacteria > Myxococcota > Myxococcia > Myxococcales > 40CM-4-68-19 > JBBRMA01. Next base: position 34,607 of record JBBRMA010000050.1, read on the forward strand.
AACGCCTTGGTCGGCCTTTGGAGCACTTCCCTTCTAGTGATGGAGCTGAAGCGGCCACGCGGCCTGCGCATCCGCTGCCTCCTCGCGCTCTGCCTCTTGCTGGGCGGCCTCTTCTACAGCGACCGGCTGACCGATCTGGCCGAGGAGGGGATCTATGCCGATCCAATCATCTATTCGAAGCAATCCCACTATCAGCGCATCGTCGTCACCCACGGGCGCGCCAGCTTCCAGCTCTTCCTCGACGGGAACCTACAGTTCTCCAGCGCCGATGAGTATCGCTATCACGAGGCCTTGGTGCACCCGCCCATGGCCGCTGCGCGCGCGCGCGGCAACGTCCTGGTCCTGGGCGGCGGCGATGGCCTCGCGGTGCGCGAGATCCTCAAGCACCCTGAGGTCGAGCACGTCACGCTGGTCGATCTCGACCAGGCGATGACCGATCTCGCGCGCAAGCTGCCGGCCGTGCGTGAACTGAACGCGGGCTCGCTCGAGGATGCGCGCGTCACCGTCATCAATGCCGACGCGATGGCCTGGCTGGCGGCACAGCCGCGCGAGAGCCGCTTCGACGTCGCCATCGTCGACTTCCCCGACCCGAACAACTTCTCGCTCGGCAAGCTCTACACGACGCGCTTCTATCGACTGCTCAAGGGGCATCTCACCCCCGGCGCGGCGCTCGCGGTGCAAAGCACTTCGCCGCTCTTCTCCCGCCGCTCCTACTGGTGCATCGAGCGCACGCTGCGCGAGGCGGGCTTCCACGTGCGTCCCTATCACGCCTTCATCCCTTCCTTTGGCGAATGGGGCTTCCACCTCGCCAAGGTGGATGAGTTCGAGGCGCCCGCGCACGTCCTGCCGGGGCTGCGCTTCCTCGACGATCAATCGCTGGCGGCGCTCTTCCTGCTCGGCCCCGATCTCTCTCCCCTGCCGGCGGAGGTCAATCGGCTGAACAACCAGATCCTGGTCCAGTATTACGAATCAGAGTGGCGCAAGTGGAATTGATCTAATGCTCTCCTATTCGCGCCGCGAGCTGCTCTTTGCCCTGCTCGGCGCCTCCGCGGCCGCGTGCCGGACGAGGCCCCTGCAGCGCGCCATCGAGGGCGAGATCGTGGGCGCCAATGATTCCCTCGGACACAAGCTGCGCGATGGGTTCTCTCCCGCGCCCGGCCGCGAGCGGCGCGTGCCCATCGTCATCGTCGGCGGCGGCATCTCCGGCCTCTCCGCCGCCTGGCGACTGGTCCGCGGCGGCGTCACCGACTTCGAGCTGCTCGAGCTGGACGACGCTCAGGGCGGCACCTCGCGCTCGGGCCGCAACTCAATCAGCTCCTATCCCTGGGGCGCGCACTATGTACCGGCGCCGCTCGCCCACGCGCGCGCCATGGGCGAGCTTTTGCTCGAGGCCGGCGCTGCCGTGCGCGGTCCGGACGGCGCCCTGGTGTTCGACGAAGCCCAGCTCTGCCGCGCGCCGCAAGAGCGGATCTTCGTCGGAGGCAGCTTCACCGAGGGGCTGTGGCCGCGCGCGGGCGCCAGCCCTGAAGACGAGCGGCAGCTCGCGGCCTTCCTCGCCGAGGCGCGCCGCTGGTCCGAGGTGAGCGATGCGCGCGGCCGCCGCGCCTTTGCCGTCCCGGCGGCGCACGGCTCAGACGATCCCGAGGTGCTCGCGCTCGATCGATTGCGCGCAATCGATTGGTTGGACGCGCGCGGCTTCTCCTCGCCGCGGCTGCGCTGGTTCGTTGAATATGGCTGCCGCGACGACTTCGGTGCCACGCTCGCCCAGACCAGCGCCTGGGCCATGCTCCATTACTTCGCCTCGCGCCAGACGAATGGCCGCGGCCAGGAATTGCTCACCTGGCCCGAGGGCAACGCGCACCTCGCGGCGCACCTCGCCAAGGCGGCCGGGCCGCGCGCGCGCACCGGCGTCGCCGCCACCCGCGTCGAGCTGAGAGGCGAGCGCGCGGTGGTCCACACCTTCGAGCCGCGCACCGGGGTGGCCGAGGCGCTGCTGGCGGATCGGGTCGTGCTCGCCGTCCCGCGCGCCTTCGCGGCCCGCCTGCTGCGCGACGGGCAGACGGCCAAAGAGGCCGCGCTCTTTCCCACCGGCGCCTGGCTGGTGTGCAACCTGTCTCTCTCGCGCGCGCCGGCGTCGCACGGGTTCCCACTGGCGTGGGACAACGTCATCTATCAAAGCCCCGGGCTTGGTTATGTAGTGGCAACCCACCAGCAGGACCTTCCGCCCGGCCCGAGCGTGTGGACGTACTATCTGCCTCTTACCGACGATGACCCCGCGGCGGGCCGCCGCAAACTCTACCAACTCAACCACGCGCAGATCGCCGAGGTGGTGCTGGCCGACCTCGGCCGCGCCCATCCGGACCTGCGCGAGTGCGTCACCCGCCTGGACGCGTGGCGCTGGGGCCACGCCATGGTCCGCCCCGTGCCGGGGCTGCAAAGCTCGCCGGCCAGGCGCGCCGCGGCCCTGCCCCGCGGGCCGCTCCACTTCGCGCACACCGAGCTGAGCGGGATGGCGCTCTTCGAAGAAGCGCAGCACCACGGCGTGCGCGCGGCGGAGGAGGTCCTGCGGGCGCGGAATGTAGCGTTTGCCAGCTTGATTGATTGAGAGAGCGACAGAGAACAATACGGCGCTCTTTTCCGGCGACGAAGTCAGAGGAGGTGAGCAAGGCCGCGGATGAAGAGTCAACGCATCAACTCATTTTGCGCTGCAACACCTTTGATGAGTGGCCATCTTGTCCGTTTAGGGACATTGAGCCCGTCGTCTTCTTTCCCGGCCTTCGTAACGCGTGTCTTCTTAGCCCCACGGGGAGGGGAAACCATGCGATCCATCACATTGATCCTTTCGGGGCTTTTCATCTTAGTGGGTGCAGCATGGACTACGCCAGCGCACGCGTGTCCCGGCGCGTTCGGAATTACAATCTGTATTGATTCACCTTCAGGTTCCACTACGACCGCGATGGGCGCGACGTATCCAATCCGTCTCAGGCTCTGCGACAGCCAGGGCAATCCCATAGCGTCTTCGCATGGCGAAACCATAACCGCCAATCTCTCGGGGAATACTTCAACTGGCTATTCGTATCTGCCATCAGGCCTTCCTCGTAGTTACACATTTGTGGATGCCGATGGTGGCAGCCGTACATTCTCGACGGTTTTCCACGCACTCAACGGGTCGATGTCAGGCTATGATCTCACGATACATGCACTCTCGAGTAGCCATACCTGTACTCTACCGTCAACATATTTGACGACGACCGTCAGCGCGCTGCCCGTGGTCTCGCTAAGCTATTCGGTTCCGATTGATCCAAGTGGTCCAACCGTAACGCTGACGGGTCCAACAAGTGACTATCCCACCCGGTACCTGTCGGGAACCGGCGCGGTGGACGTAGGCGCCGCTGTTTCCTACACAGCAAAGGTTCGCGCAGCCAGCATTCCAAGCGGCAACTCGGCATACGTTTCGTACAATGGAGGTTCGTTCATCCAGGGCAAACAGCAGTCGGTGCTTCTGCCTGCTTCGGGTTCTCCGAGCCTTGCAGTTCAGTACGCGCCTGTGATCGAGACGCAGTACTTTGATGGCACCTACAACCCAAACATAGGTTCGGCGATCGCGAATTGGAAGACGGCCCAGTGCGGCGAAAACGCGCGGCAAAACGCCGCCTGCCCAAGTAACGGCTCCATTAACTTCATCGAAAGTTGCACAACGAGCGCCGACTGCCCGACTGGTTCTCAATGCCTTTTCAATTCGGCCTCGGGTGCGAATCAGTGCACTCACGGGACGACGACAACCATCTCAACCAGCACGAGCATTCCTGTCGGGGGCCGGTTCGTAGGAACAACTGCACAGCTTGCCGGGAGCTACTCCAATTCCCTCTATGTCACCTTGAAGCAGGGCGATGACTGGAGGACACGATCCGAAATGAACTGGTACCGGACACGTCCGCTGGCGCCACAACCGACCTCGCTGAGGGCCAGGAAGGCTTCTATTCATCTCACACATTTCTCGATAGCCTTCCGGAGACCGCGGATGCGCCCTACTTCAATATGCTGACGCAGTGGCACCATTCAGGTAGGTGCGGCGCAAATCCCGTCGGCTTCGCGCTGTGGCCTCAGAGGCGGGTTGTCAGCGGTAGCAGCAGCACGGACTATGTTATCGCCCTCCGACTCAACCAAGTCTACTTGGATCCTGGTTCTTCATGCACCGACAACTCCGGAATCTCTCCATGTTCCAGTTTGAGCGGTCACGCGAACGCCGATGAGAGCTGGACCACTACCACACGGACCATTTGGGCTTCCTCACTGGCGGGCGCGGCGCTCACAAACATCTGGCATGGATTCGTACTTCACATAAAGTGGTCGGCGATAGGACAGGGGTTCATTGAATTGTTCTACAGTCCATCTTCAACGCTACGGTTAGTGCAACAGCCCTTGACCTGTCCCGACGGGACCACTTCGCATAGGTGTTCCGGGATCAATACCCTGTACGCTTATCCTACCTCCAGGGCCGACTTCGATCACGGAGGTCACTACTTTTATGCAGATCCAGGGCTCAATGCAGATAACTGCTTCCAGGATGATTCAGGAGCTTTTGCATGGGGGTCCGTCCAGCACAACTATCCTAAGCAGGGACTCTACCGTAACCCATCGATCACTCTTGACGGGACCTGCTATCATGCGGGACTACAGCAGGGGGCCAGCTTCAGCACCGTTGCGACGTTCTCCCGCTGTCAGTGCGCCAGTAATTGGTCGGCGCGTCCCCGCTTTTTCCGAATGCTTGTGACGATGACCCGGAGCCGTGCCCCCGCTGATGTGGCAGAATCTTTTTCCCCTCGGTGGATGCATGCGCAGTCCGACGAGAACCATCCGCTTCCTCCTCTGCGCCGTGTTCTTGGTGACCGGCTGCGCCCGCGCCGGCCCACGACAGATCGAGTCTGGCGACGCGGGTGACGCCTCCATGGGGCCCGATGGCGGGGCGGGCGTGGATGGAGGCACCAGTGACGGCTCGGTCGATTCAAGCGATCCCGAGGATGCAGCTGACGGCTCCATTCAAGTCGATGCAGGATCTGACTCTGGCGAAATGCCAGACGCTGGCGACGTTCGCGATGCTGGGGTAAGCTCAGACGCTGGCGCTGACGGCGGCAAGGCAGATTCGGGCGGAGGAACCGATGGTGACGCTGGCGCTTCACCAGACGATGCCGGCCCGCCCGACGCCGGTGAGGTGGCCGTAGGCGCCAGCATCACCGAAGGCACGGGAACAATTGCGGTCGTACAGAGCGCTGATGCGGGCGCTGTGTGCTCGTCCCTGCTGCCAACTGCAGGCAGCGATGTCCCATATTACGAGGTCATCGTGACGGGCGTGGACGCGTGCAAACCCATCATTGATTCCGAGATGCATCTGGCCATTGCAATCAACGACCACGGCGTAGTCCCGAGCGCTGTTGAAATTGAGTGGCGACTCCAACCGCCCCGATCAGATGATCGGGGTTCCTAGAGGAAGGAGCCGCCGGTGAAGAAGAGTGGCAAGAAGCGAGGGAATGCACAAGGGGTGAGCGCGCTGGCGCTGCTGGCCGGAGTGGCAGCGACGGCGCGAGAGGGCCTGCATGAGTTGGTGATGCGCAGCGGGCTAGGAGTTCTAGGAGCGCTGCTTGAAGCCGACCGGGAGATGCTGTGCGGCCCGCGCTACGCGCACAGCGGTCACGCGGCGTATCGAGCCGGGCACGTGCGCGGCGAGCTAGCAATGGGAGGGCGCCGGGTGGAAGTGAAGCGGCCACGGGCGCGCAGCGTCGATGGCCGTGAGTTGGGACTACCGACCTGGGAGCAATTTCAAAGCGAGGATCCGCTCCGGGGCCGCGCCTACGAGCAGATGGTGATCGGCGTGGCGACAAGGAAGTACGAGCGGTCGCTGGAGCAGGTCGGAGTGAGGTCGCGGGGCACGAGCAAGAGCGCGGTGAGCCGGCGCTTCGTCGCGGCGACGGCGGCGAAGGTCGAGGCGGAGTTGGAGTGGCCGCTCGGCGAGCTGAAGCTGGCGGTGCTGATGATCGACGGCATCCACTTCGGCGAGCACGTGGTGCTGGTGGCGCTCGGCATCGACGAGAGCGGCCGCAAGCACACGCTCGGCATGCGCGAAGGGGCGACGGAGAACGCGGCGACCTGCACCGAGCTGATGGCCAACCTGGTCGAGCGTGGCCTCGACACGACGCGGTCGCTGCTCGTGGTCATCGACGGGGGCAAGGCGTTGGCGAAGGCGGTGCGCGTCGTGCTGGGCAAACGCGCTCTCGTGCAGCGGTGCCAGGTGCACAAGAAGCGCAACGTGACCGACCAACTGCCCGAGCGGCTGCGGCCCTCGGTGAGCACAGCGATGAGCCAGGCGTACAGGAGCCGCGACAAGGCGATTGCGCTGCGGCTCTTGAAGGCGCTCGAGCGGCGACTCGGCAAGGAACATCCGGGCGCGGCGGCCTCGCTGCGGGAGGGCCTCGAGGAGACGCTCACCGTCATCGGCCTCGGCCTGCCGCTCGCGCTGGAGCGCACTCTCGCGACGACGAACCCGATCGAGAATCTGAACTCCGCCGCGCGCCGGGTCGGCGGGCGTGTCACGCGCTGGCGCTCCGGCGAGATGATCCTCCGCTGGATGACGGCTGCCATCAGCGAGGCAGCGAAGGGCTTCCGCCGTCTCAAGGGCAACGCCGGAATGCCTGCTCTCATCGCCTACCTAAAGACCAACGACGACCTACTCAACAATAAGTCCAATACTATTGCTTATGCCGCCTGATATGGTATTGAGCTCAACCAAGTCGCCGCTCAGTTTCAACACCGAGCGGGACAACGCC
>JBBRMA010000051.1:0-40004 GCA_038231075.1 Myxococcales bacterium
ATGTACGTCGCCCCATTAGAAGGGGCTGCGCCCCTCCCCGCCGAACAAGTTCGTCTGGGCCCCTCCCTGCTGCGGCCGGACTCCCGGCCGGGCCGCCCCTGGCGGCTGGAGCCGGTACGAACTTCGGAGCAGCAGTACTAGCGCCGGCCGGCAGAGAAGGCAGTGAGCTGCGGCGCGCCCTGGTGGCGCGCCGCAGCTGCTTCGGGGGTTCGTCCAAGTCGTGACTGAGCGCTGCGCACGGACGCCGATTCGCCAGCCTGCATCGCGTCTACCAAAACCTGTACGAGTCGTCAGCGCTCCCCGCGCATCGCCGGCCGTTAGAGGCGCGCGAGCTCGGCCCCTGTTGTAGAGTTCGCCGGATTGAACCTTCCATCCGACGCGCGATTAACTCAGGTCCAGGCCGACAAAAGGGGAGCAAGTGCATCAAGGCATCGCTGCTACGGTCTTGCTTGCACTGCTCGCCCCGGTCCGAGCCGAGGCCACCGATCCTGATTGCACAGCCGCGCTCGCGGCGCTGAAGCCAGCGGCGGTGCCGCTCGATGACTACTTCACCGCCTTCGCTTGCACGCGCGGCCGCCCGCTGGAGAAGCTCTTCTCAGACGCGCAGGGCGAGCACGTCGGCACCCTCAGCCAGGTGGTCGCCGAGCCGGGCGTCGAGGCGCTGCAGAAGTGCGCGCCGGGGGCCGCCGCGGGCTCCGGCCGGCTCTGGGTGCTCAACAAGGCCGCGACCGCGTGTGTGAGCGCCAAGAAAGGCAGCGAGGAGAAGCTTGCTTCCAATCGCCTCTTCGCGTTTCTCACCATGCGCATGAACGTGCGCGGCCACCGCGAGGTGACTCGCGAGGCGCTCCAAGAGTTCTGCAAGTCCCTCAAGCACCCATGTGCGCTCTCCGGTGCGGCGCGGGCCATCGCCGGCGACGCCGCGGAAGATCCTGATTTCTACGAGTGGAGCCACCCCGAGGCGCACGCGCAGGCGCCACAGCAGCCCGACTCGCCCGAGACGGCGCCGGGCACCGATCTCGAGCACGAGCAGCTCTTCCGCCATTGGGTCGTGAAGGTGCTGCGCCGCGCGCGTGACTCGTGCGCCCATGTGCCCGGCAGCGGCGCAAGGAAGGTCGTCTATCAGGTCGGCTATGCGCTGCACGCGGTGCAGGACCTGGCCGCCCACCGCGGCCGCACCAACGCCGAGCACAAGTATGACGACGAATATCCGGACCCGGCTCTGTCGCTGGTCCAATGCACGACGGCGAGCAGCAGCGACACCTGCCCGCGAGAGCAGGAGGCGTGCGGCTCGCCCGACGCGGACCCGTGCGCCGTGCAGCTCGGCCAGCAGTTCACTGCTGCTGCGCTGACCGCCGTCCGCGACTATTTGAATGGATCCAAGCCCCGCTGCTTTGAAGAAGCCTTCGAGATGGCGGGCGCGCCGCTCGGGATCTTGTTGCCGGAAAAAGAGGCGATGGGTTTGCGATGGGACTTTACTCCCGCCGCGTTTCTCAGCTATGCGCGCCTGGCCGGTCTCATGAACGCGCTGCCCCTGGCCGAGCGCAAGAAGCAGGCGCGACGCTGGTTTCGCGGCACGGATTACAAGGACGTGCTCGACCGGCTCTTGGCCGACGTCCGCGCAGACCGTGCTGAATGAGTCGGCTTCCCGCTTTGTTGGCTGGCCTTTGCGGCGCCATTGCGCTTGCCCGGCCTGCAAGGGGGTTTGACGAGCGGGCGGTGGTCCATTTCCTGACCACCTTTAGTTGCGACGGAGCAACCAAGAAAGAGCCGGCCTCTGGCGTTCTGCTCGTTGCCGACGGCCGCATCGCCACCGCCTATCACGTCCTCCACCCACTCTGCGGCGGCGAACGGGTCGCTCCCGCGGAGGTGAAGATCACGATCGCAACTGAATCATTCGTTGCTTTCGATACCGTGGCCGAGGACGAGGCCCTCGACTTTGCCGTCATCCAGGTGCCGCTCCGCCTGCCCGAGGGCGAAACACCCCAGCTGCCTGAATTGGGAGACCCCGCAGGTTTGACGCCGCGCATGTCACTGACCATCAGTGGCTTTCCTCCCAGCTTGCGGGGGCACGCGACGACCCAACCGGTGGGAGCAGGCATCTACCCGACCTTGCTCGACGCGACGCGCGACTGCTTCTACGCGGTGGAGAGCGGCGGCGGCGAGCCCAAGACCTGGATCTCGCTCGAGCGCGAGGTGGCCGGCGGCTATTCGGGCGGGCCGGTCGTCGAGCCAGGCTCCGACCTGGTGGTTGGGTTGGTGTCGCGCTCGATCGAGCCTTGTACCTCCGGGCAATCCAAGCGTTCGCTCGCGACGCCGGCGCGGCTGCTCGCGCGCGCCGCCGACCTGACGTTGCACCCGCTCCGCCCGCGCAGCCGCTGGCTTCTGGCGCTGACCGCGTTGACGGCGCGCTCGCCCGCCTTTTCCTACAATCAAGGCGAGCTACGGCTGGGCTGGGTGCCGCGGGCCATCGACTTCGGCCATTTGCGCTTCCGCTTGGGTTGGCTCGTGCGGTACGGCAGCTTGCCGATTCAATATCGCGCGCCGGGCGGCAAGGTCCTTGAAGTGGACGGCGGCAAGGGCGGCGCAGGACTCTTCGAGCTGATGCTCGAGCTGCGCGCGCCGCGGCTGCTTTCTCTCGAGCCCACTCTGTCGCTCGGCGCGCAAGCGGGCTTCTCGCTCCACGCCGACCCGCACGGCGGCGCAGCCTTCGACGGCGTCGCCGCAGTTCCGCTCCGTCTCCGCGCCGTGATCGCCGGCGGCTTCTTCGTCGAGACCTCCGCGCTGTTCTCCTCGGGCAATGCGCTCGACTATTCCTACAACGGCTTTCCCTCGGGCGGCTCACCGCTCGACCGCGGGCAGTCCGCGTACAATATCTCTTTGAGTGCCGGGGCCGGCCTTGAGTTCTAGATTGACCATGTTCGCCTTCTGCCTCGGCGCCCTGGGGTGCGGCAGAGGCCCGGTGGAGCCGCCCTGCACCTCCGACGCTGAATGCTCCGCTTCCTCGCAGGTGTGCACGCAAGGGGTCTGCACCTGTGCCAGCGACCGCTGCCCGAGCCGCATGGAGTGCTCGTCGGAGACCGCCGCCGGCAGGTGCTTCGCCGTGCTCTGCGGCCTGCGCACCGCCTGCCAGGACCCAGGCGACGTCTGCGATGCGTTCCATCACCAATGCCGGCCGCTCACCGGCGCCTGCGCCCAGGTTGGCGACTGCCCCACTTTTGACGAGCGCGTCTCTTCGAACGCTGCACTCTCCTGCACGCTCGGGAGCTGCCGGCTCGGAACGCGCGAGCTGCTCCCGCCGCCGGGCTTGACCGCGTCCTCGTCCATCGCCGTCGGTTCACCGCTCCCCGGCCAAGGGCTGACGGACGGCGTCGCCTCGCTGCTGTCGTGGACGGCGCCTTTGGACGCGGGCTCGATCGCCATCGTGCTCCGAGGGTTTCCCACCGACCAGGGCGACTTTGCCAGGCGCGCCGTCTGGGGAATCTCGCGCACCAGATTCGAGCCGAGCCACGCCGCCTGGAGCGAGGGCACGGCCATCGTCGCGGGCCATTGGGGAGGCCCTGCGCCCGAGCCGCCCGCGAACGAGCCGCTCTACCTCTTTGTCGAGGCTGTGCGCGAGGCGACTCTTGTGGCCGCCAGCGCCCTGGTGCCTTTCCGCTTCGGCGCCGGCTTCCCGCAGCCCGGCTCGCCCTGCGACGACGAGGGCGTCTTTCCCGGAAGCTGCCTGGGTCCGCTCCTGCCGCTGGTCTGCCGCAATGGCGCCTGCGCCATCCTCTGCGCCTCTCACGATGATTGCATCCCGCACTCGACGAACCACACCTTGCAGTGCGGCTTGCCGTTCGCTGGCGCGGGCGCCGACAGGCCCGACCTGCGCGCCTGTGAATGACCGCATCATGCCCGCGGCGGAGTCCGGCGCCTCCGCGGCGCGGGCCGCTTCCGGACGCGCCCGCCGGGGCGGTAGAGTTCGTGCAACGCCAGCGACGTGCGGCGAAGCTCGTCGCGCAGCGCCGCGGGTCCGAGCACCTCGACCTCGGCGCCCAGGCGCAATAGATCCGGCGCTGTCAGCGCGTCCTTCTCGAATCTGATCGCGAGCGTCACCCACGCGCGCTTGCGCACCGTTGGACAGGCGGCCTGCACGGCTTGCGAGAGGCTGGTGCTGGTCTCGAGCGCCAGCGACAGGCCTTTGGGGGAGAAGCGGAGCAGGGCCGTCTGCTGCTTGAGGCCGTCCTCGAAGCGGCGCACCGAGGCCGCCCAGAAGGCCGCCAGGTCGAAGCCGGGCGGCCGGGTGAAGCCCTCGGCCGAGGTATTCGCCTCGAGGATGTTGGCCACCTTGAACGTCAGCGGCTCCGGACGGCTCGCGCGCGCCACCAGGTACCAGTCGCCCCCTTTGAGCACGAGGCCAAGCGGGTCCACCACCCGCCGGCCGAGCTTCTTCCAGCTCTGGTAGGTGAACGCGAGCCGCCGCTCGGTCCACACCGCCTGCGCGACGATGGGCAGGTGGTCGGGCCGCCTGGGGACGCGGTACCAGCTCACCGGGTCGAGGTGGAACCGCGCGCCGACGCGATTGGCGCCGACCTGCCAGTCGGCCGGCAGCGCGGCCAGGAGCTTGAGCTGAGCCGAAGCCATGGCCTCGCCCAGGCCCAGCTCGCGGGCAGGACCCGGGAGGCCGACGAGAAAGAGCGCGCGCGCCTCGGGCAGCGTCAGGCCGGTCAGCCGCGTGCGCCAGCCGTCGAGCAGCTGAAAGCCTCCGCTCGCGCCGCGCTCGGCCACCACCGGCACGCCGGTCTGGCTTAGCTCGTCCACGTCCCGGTAGATGGTCCGCACCGACACGCCGAGCTCCCCGGCCAGCGCGGACGCGCTGATCCTTCCCCGCGCCTGCAGGGTCATCAAGAGCGACAAGAGCCGGCTCGCGCGCATGAAAAACAGCCTACCGCGGATACCTGACAGAAGATGTCAGCTATCCGCCCGCAGAGTGTGCGACGCCTCGGCCCCGCACCCGGGGCTGCGGCCAAATCCATGGAGAATGCAGATGAACAAGACCTTGCCCATCGCGCCCCTGCTGCTCGCCGGTTGCGCCGCCGCTCAACCCCCTGCGCAGAGACCTGCCGCGGATTCCCCGTCCGCCAGCCAGCAGTTCGACGTCCACGACTTCGACTTCCTCGACGGCGAGTGGGACGTGCACAACCGGCGCCTCAAGCACCGCGGCGTCGCGAGCGCTGAATGGGACGAGTTCCCGGGCTTCATCCGGTCCTCGCTCTACCTCGGCGGCGTCGCCAACGTGGACCAGTTTGACCTGCCGGCGCTGGGCTTCTCGGGCCTGACGCTGCGCGCGTTCAACCAGAAGACGAAGCGGTGGTCGATCTACTGGGTCAACAGCCGCATCGGCGTCCTCGACCCGGGGGTCGAGGGCGGCTTTGTCGGCGACCGCGGCGAGTTCTACGGCGTGGACGACGACGGCGGCCGAGCGGTGCGCGTGCGCTACATCTGGAACAAGCTCGGCCCCGACAAGGCGACCTGGGAGCAGGCCTTCAGCTACGACGGCGCAACCTGGGAGACCAACTGGATGAGCACGCTCACCCGCCGCGCCCCGGCCGCGCGCCCCTCGCCTTAGTCTCGAAGCCTCTGCGGGCGCGAAACCCGCAGAGGCGCGTTCGATTGAGTCTCGAACCTACTTCCCGGCTGAGTTGGTAATGCTGACCGCGCCTGCCACGGCGAGCGCGCCGGGGCCGGCCGTCACGGTCGCCGAGTTGACCACGGCCTTCACGTTCGGGAGTCCGAGCGGACCGAAGTCGAAGACAGGGAGCGGCAACCCGCTGAGCTTTCCGCCCAGCTGCTTCACGAGCGTCGGCGCCATGCCTTCGATGAAGCGCTCCACTGCCTCGGTCTCGAGGCCCGCGAAGGCGTGGCGCTCGAGGTCAACGTGGATCTCCTTGAGCGCGATGCCGACGCCAAGCTTCCCCCCGGCGACGGTGGCGGCGATGTCGGAACGGGCCGCGACCGTGACCTCGAGCGTGACCTGGAAATAGTCGGTGGCGAGGAAGACCGTGGCGTGCACCTCGCCCATCGAGACGTGCAGCGCGCCCGAGGCCGACGGCTGGGCCACCACCGGCATGGCGAGGCTTGCCTCGATATCGACGATGGGATTGAGCGTCTTGAGGGCCGGAATCGCGGCGATGGCGGCCGCGATGTTGGGGTCGGACTCGTCCAGGGAGAGCGAGAAGGCGCCCGCGTTCCACAGCTCATAGGAGAATTGATTGAACAGGTTGTAATCGATGGCCACGCCGAACGAGGTGGTCGAGGGCGCGGTAAAGGTCGCCGCCGGCAAGGCGGGGAATCCAGGCGTCGTATAGATGCTGGTATTGCCCTTTGCGCCCGCCTGCAAAACGATGGCGATGCTCCCCGCCGAAGGAAGGACGTTGGCGACATCATAAGAGAGCGTCATCGGCACGGCGCCCGTCAGCCCCGGGAGCGCGACGGGAAGGGTTCCCTTCAAGGTCGAGAACAGCGCCGCGACGAGCGGGGGCAGCTTGCCCTGCAGCACGGTGCTGAACTGGTCGATGATGACTCCCTTGAAGACGTCGACCAACCAGCTCGGGATGTGATCGACCGAGATATTCAACGTGGGGATGGTGACGGCGACATTGGTGGTGGAGACGGTCAGCGCTCCGCTGCTCGAGCCGAAGCTGATGTCCATATCGACCGTGAGTCCCTGGATGGTGGACGTATAGTTGCTGCTGCCAAAGAGCAGCCACTCGATGTGGCCATTGGCGTGGACGAGGCCGTTGGCGAGGAAGCTCGCGTGGACGAAGCCATTCTGGGGATTGACGGAGATGCTGAGGTTTCCGGGGACGTTCGCCTGGCCGGGGAGCGCCACCGCGTCGAGGTAGATCTTGTTGCCGAGCCAGGTCGAGACCGGGTCGGAGGTGATGGGGATCTTGACGATCGAGGGGAGCAGCGGCTGCAAGGCGTCGGTGAGCGCCTTCATGCCGGCGCCATCGACGCGCACCTGCACCTGGTTCTGCGAGGCCGCCGCTGAGCCCGAGGCGACGAAGGTGTCGGCGGCGACGAACGAGCGGTTGAAGCTGAAGACGTTGCCCGCGGCGTCGGTGGCGTCGACGAGCACGAAGTTGACGCCGAAGGCCCCGGTCATGCTGGTCTGGAAGGTGGCGCCGGTCGCCGACAGCGGAAGCGGCGATCCATTGAGCTTCGCGACATAAGGCTGGCCGAGCGTGTCCTGGATGGAGCCGGCGACCGCGACCGACTTGCTGCTGCCGAGCGTGACGAAGGCGGCCGGGACGGGAGCAGTGAGGTTGAGCACGGGGCCGTTGTCGGAGACGCGGACCTTCATTTCGGCGGCGACCGCGGTGCCCGAGAGCGCGCGGACCGAATAGAAGCCTTCGTTCCTGAAGCTGACGATGTAGTGCTTGGTGCCGGTGAGCCGGACGACCACGCCCGCGGCAGGCTGAACGTCGAGCTTGTAGGGCGACGCGAGGACCGACCGCAAAAAGCCTTCGCGCGGCACCCAGGTGGTGTTGAGGGCGAGCGGCCCGACCGTCTTGATCCGGGGTGAAGAGCAGTCGCCTTGGCAGAGGAAGTCGTCTTGCGCGCCGGACGAGCCGCCTCCGCTGCAGCCGGCGAGTGAAAGGCCGAGCGCGAGCAGGACGAACCAAGGTGCCTTCATGCGAGACATGCGGACTCCCGACGTTGAGTGTCTGGGTGATTGTTGGGTAAGAAAAAGCCGCGGCCATGCTGCTCCTTTTGTCTCACCCTGTCGGGCGTCTCATGCGCGGGGTCGGTCAAATGACCGATGACCGATGGGGCGCTCGCAGGGGGCATCGCCGCGCCGGCGCAGGAGGTGACGGCGCGGCGCGGCGCGCACATCTCGCACAGCGTTCTGTCCGATGGAACCAGCACCGGCCACCGACCCAGGCTCGAGCTGGACTTCACGACACGAGGCGCGCAATGCAGAAGTGCGGGCTGGCCTTGTCAGTGCTCATGGCGATGGTCGCGTGCGGCGGCTCTGGCGCCAGCGACGGCGCCTCGTCAGACGACGTGCGCGTTTGCCTGGGAACGACCAGCGCGCTCGGTGTTGACGTCTCGGTCTATCAAGGGACGGTCGGCTGGGGCGCGGTCCGTCGGTCGGGCCGCTCGTTCGCCATCGCCCGCGTCAGTGACGGCCTCACCCACCCGGACTCGCGCTTCGCCGCGAACTGGGCCGGGATGAAGAGCGCCGGCCTGGTCCGCGGCGCATACCAGTTCTTCCGGCCCGGGCAGGACGCGGTGGCGCAGGCGGACCTCCTGCTGCGGGCCGTCGGCACGCTCGGCAGGGGCGATCTCGCGCCGGTGATCGACGTCGAGGTGCTCGATGGAAAGAGCGGCGCAGCCGTCGCGCAACAGGTGGGAAAGTGGGTCCAGCACGTCGCCGCGGCCACCGGCCGCACGCCCATCATCTATACGGCGCCGGGCTTCTGGGCCGGGCTCTCCGGCACCAGCGGCTTCGCCCGGGAGAAGCTTTGGGTGGCGAACTGGGGCGTCAGCTGCCCGAGCGTGCCGGCGCCCTGGAAGGCATTCGAGCTCTGGCAAAGCGCCGACAACGCGCGCGTCGCGGGCATCAGCGGCCTCGTTGACGGCGATGTCTTCAACGGCTCCATCGCCAGGCTGCACGACCTCGCCGCGGGCGCGCCCGACCAGGCCGGCGAGGCAGTTGACGAGACCCAGCCCGAGGACGATCGCCCGCTCGGGCAGGATCTCGGCGCCACCATGGGCCAGGCAGGGCGCCAAGGTCAGTGAAATCGGCGCCGGTAGGGTACCGGCCGCGGGCAGGCGGGAACCCGCCGCTCGGAACGGGCGCCCACCCGACAGAGGTGGCTCGCTGCGCTCGCATCTTGAGAGTTTGCGTCGGGAGCCCTTGATCCTCGCGACGGGTTCCCGCCTGCCCGCTGCCTATTTGCCAGACATTGGGGAGAATTTGAAAAGGGAAGCCAGTGAGTCAGCTTGAGTCTGCAAGCGCGACCACCTGACGTCTCTTTCCACCCCCCCTCCCAATGTCAGTCAGATGGGCAAATAGGCCGCCGGCAGGCAGAGGCCCGTCGCGAGGATCAAGGGCTCCCGCGGCAAGAAATCCGATCGCCGCGAGCGCAGCGAGCGACAGTACGCGGGTGGGCGCCCGTTCCGCGCGGCGGGCCTCTGCCTGCCGGCGGCCGGTACTCTACCGGTGCCTATTTGACTGACATTGGTTCTACCGCCCGATCAATGCGCCGGCGCTCCGGCGGAGGAGAGCACCTCGAGGGAAGTGTCGCCGAAGAGATATCGATCGAGGAAGCGATCGGTGGCCCGGTAAGTCTCGAGGATGTTCTCGGTGCGCGAGAAGCCGTGCCCTTCGTTCTCCAGGACCAGGTAATGGACGGGCACGTCGCGCTTCTTCAAGGCCTCGACGATGCGGTCGGATTGATCCTTGCGCACCCGCGCGTCGCGATCGCCTTGCACGACGAGGAGCGGGCGAACGATCTGATCGACGAAATGAATCGGTGACCGATCGTGCTGGTACTTCTCGTCGGCCGGATTCTTCGGGTCGCCGAACTTGCGATAGATGGCCTCGGACGCCGAGCTCCAATAGGCGGGGAAGCTCTGCACCAACGACTTCAAGTCGGAGACTCCGAACAGATCAACCAAAGCGGCGAACTCAGTCGGTGTAAAGGTCGCGGCGGCCAGCGCCATATATCCGCCATAGCTGCCGCCCATCACCACCACCTTGCTCGCGTCGACGTGCGCGTTCTTGGTCATCCAATGCTTGCAGGCGACCACGTCCTTGAGCGGCCCGCCGCCGAAGTCCTTGTTGTCCAATCGGGTGTAGCTCTTTCCATAGCCGGTCGAGCCGCGCACGTTTGGAACCAGCACGACATATCCCTTGGAGACCAGATATTGACGGATGGCGCTGAACTCGCGGCGCGATTGCGCCGTGGGTCCGCCGTGGACGTCGATGACCGCTGGGAAAGGCCCGGCGCCGGCCGGCTTGTAGAGGAACGCGGGCACCTTGCGGCCGTCGAACGAAGGGATGTGGACGAGCTCGCCCACGGCCATCTTGTGGTCGCGCAGCGTCTCTGGCAGCGGGTCGAGCATGCGCCGCGCGGTGCCGGCTTGTAGATCGACGACATAGGGTGCGGTCGGCCCCGCGTCGCCTTGCAGGCGCACCCCCAGATAGCGGTCGGTGCGGGAAGAGCTCAGCGGCACCCACGAGCCCCCGGCCGGTGGCGCGGGCAGCGTCACCACCTCGCTCGTGGCCGTGCTCTTCAGCTCCAGCTGGTGCTGCCCGTCGGCATTGATTGCGTAATAGAAGTACTTTCCGGCATGAGTAAAGCCCGCCTCCTCGACGTCCCAATCGGGCTGGGCCACCGGCTTGCTCTGGTGCGTCCTCAAGTCCATTGCATGGAGCGCCTGGAACTCACGGCCGGCGTCGGAGGTGTAATAGAGCGTGTTCCCGTCGGGCGATAGATCTGCGGGGGCGAAGTTGACCTCGCCCTGGTGCGGCGTGAGCAGCGCCGGCTTCTCCTTGGACCCGCGATCGAATCGATAGAGATTGCTGTCCTGGTCGGTGAGCGTCTCGCTGAGGATGAAGCGCCGGTGATCGCGGCTGGTCGTGGCCAGCGTGAGGCTTCCCGTGGCCTCCCAGAGCCGCTCGCTCTTTCCGCTGGCCAGGTCGTACTCGTAGAGATCGAGGAACTTCTCGTCGCGCAGGCTCGATTGGTACAGGAAGGTCTTGCCGTCGTCGGCCCATTCGATGAAATCGGTGCGGCGGCCGGGCGGCTGCTCGGGCGCGATGTCTCGCGGCGCGGTGCCCTTGGAATCGGTCAATAGGAGATGCGGCAGCTCATCGCCGCCGGTGTCGGTGGTGAAGACGAGCTGGTCGGCCGCGGGCGAGAACGCGAGGCCCTGGATGAACCCTTTGACGTGCGTGATCTGCCGAGCCGGACCGCCGGCCACCGGCTGCACCCAGACGTCGGTGCGGCCGCCCGCGTCGCTCAGGTAGGCGACCAGCTTCTCGTCGTGCGAGAAGCTGAGCAAGATGCCCGAGCGGCTGCCGACGCGGCGGATCTTGAAATACTCCTCCAGCGGCACCGGCGCCTTGGGCGCGCCTTTGGCGAGGATCGGTCCGGCCGATAGAGCGGCGATACCAATGAGTGCAATCAGGGTCTTCAGCTTTTGCACGTGACACCTCGTCTCGATGCCAGCGCGCTTGGAGCCGCGCGGGGGCGCTGTGGAGCAGGTCTGCGCTGTTGCCTCTCCTGGGACAGCCTCGCCGGGCGCGAGTTGCACGGCAGGTCAGCGCGCCTCTGTGCTCCGGTCGTCAAGACCGCTGCGCAGGGAAGCTCGTTGACGCGCTCCCGGGCCGAATCGTGCATCATCGGCGCGCTCGGGGTCTCCTTGGTGGAGAGGTCGAGCCCTGCCCATGAGAACAGCGCTCCTCCTCATCGCTTGCCTCGCCTGCGGCTGCTCTCCTTCGACGCCTGCCGCGCCGAGCGCCCCGCCGCCTTCGCTGCCGCCCCTGCGGTCGCTCGAGGCGTTTCCCCAGACCGGCAGCTGGATCCTTGCTCTTACGCCCGACCGCTCGAGCCTCGATCCGCCGCCGGCTGCCGCCCCGGCCCTGGTCGCAGGCGGCGCTTACCTGGTCAATCTGGACTCTGGCGCGTACTCGAGGTCTCCGCCGATGGGCGCTTTGCCGCCGAGATGGTCAACCTGATGGGGATCGGCAGCGGCGCCCGCTCCACCACCCTCTGGGTGACTCCGCTCTCGCCGGGTGAGCACCGGACCGCGAGCCAGAGCGGCTTTCGCGCCTCTGTCCTCGCGCTCTCGCCGACGGGCGACCGCATCGCTTATGCCGAAGAGGCGGCCAACGCCAACTCTACCTCGAACTCAAGCGTCTCTATCGTCGCCAGGGGCGGAGGAAGACCCCGGCTGCTCGCCGACAGGCTCCCGGCCATCCAATCACTCAAGTGGTCGCCCGACGGGAGGTTCCTCGCCGCGCAGGCGCGTTCGCCCGAGGGCAGCGGCGTCCAAGGGCTCGTCGTCGTCTCCGTCGAGGACGGCAAGTCGAGGCCGCTTCCGCTCCCCACGCCCGCCGCGCAGGAAGCTTTCTCCAGCAAGGCCTTCGTCGGGGTCAAGGACTTCGCCTGGTCGCCCGACAGCGCGCGGCTCGCGCTCCTATACGACGGGGCCGGCCCTTGCTGGACCGGCGGCCGCGACCTCGGCCCGAGCGGCTGCTACGCGTCGATCTACACCATGCGCGCGGACGGCTCCGGGCTTGTGCGGCTCTCGCAGCGCTACCAGAGCGGGGGCTCTATCTTCTGGGTCAGGTAGGTCTCTCGCGCCAGCTCGTTGCGTCGCCCGAGCCGCCAGGGTCAGACGAAGGTCGCTTGTCTGGGTGTGGACACGCGGGCCGTGTTCCATGCGATAAGTGACCGAGGGGAGATTTACCTACCCGTCCCTACGTTTTATTTAACTACCTGAAGTTAAGTCATTTCTAGACTCTGGGCGACTCGAGCCTAGGTCGGCTCACCCGCTCACACCGCATTGATCGCATTGCAGGAGCTTCGCCAGTGTCTGCGCGCGCCGGGCAGATGCCCTGCAGCCCAACACGGAGTGGTCGATGACGCAGACAGCAGCATCGAAGGTTCGGTCAATCTCCCTCTTTCCCATCGTGTGCTCTGCCGCGGTCGCCTCTCTGGCGCTCGCAGGCTGCGGCCAAGGCTCGGCCAACCAATCAGAAGCGGAACAAGGCGCTCTGCGTGCGATGTACCAGCGCGGAATGACCCCGATGCGCACCCCGGGGGCGATTCGCACCGCCTCTTCTCCTTCGGGCGCCCACCTCACCTATAACGGCGGCCGCATCAACGCGCACACGCAGGTGGTGCAGGTTCTCTGGGGCAGCGGCAGCTACGACAGCCATGTGTCGGGCACCGGCACGCCGTCGATGGCCAGCTTCTACCAGCAGTTCATGTCCAAGACGACGCTGCTGAGCGGGCTGCTGCAGCAGTACAACACGCCCTCGTCCGGCGGAACCGGCCAGACCTTCGCGAGCGGCAACTTCTCCAGCCAGGTCACCATCACGCCTTCGGCCGGCGGCTCCACGGTTGACGACAGCGCAATCCAGACCGAGCTCACGGCGCAGATCGCGGCGGGCCGCCTGCCGGCGCCCGCTGTCGATGCCCAGGGCAACGCGGTCACCTATTACGCAATCTTCTTCCCGCCCGGCGTCAAAATCACCCAGGGCGGCTCGAGCTCGTGCGTCTCGGGCGGCTTCTGCGCCTACCACGGCACCGTCGCCGCCGGCGGCGGGCACAACGAGTACTACTATGGCGTGCACCCCGACATGCAGGCCGGCTCGGGCTGCGCCACGGGCTGCGGAACTGGCTCGACGTTCGGCAACTACTGCTCGGTCGCCTCGCACGAGCTGGTCGAGATGATGACTGACGCCGAGGTCGGCATCTCTACCGTGATCGGCCCGCCGATCGCCTGGTACGACAGCACCAACGGGGAGATCGGCGACATCTGCAACGCGCAGCAGGGCAGCTTCGCCGGCTGCGACGGCCAGTCGTACACCTACCAGCTCGAGTTCTCGAACGCGGCGCCGAACGGCAATGCCTGCGTCACCATCGCGCCCTCGTGCGGCACCGGCGGCAATGACTTCTCCATCTCGGCCAGCCCGAGCAGCGTCACCGGCTCGGGCAGCTCCACCATCTCGACGGCGGTGACCTCTGGGGTCGCCGCCACTGTCAGCCTCGCCGTCTCGGGCACCCCGTCTGGCGCCACCGCCTCGGTCAGCCCGACCTCTGTGACCGCGGGCGGATCGTCAACCCTCACCATCAACGGCGGCTCCGCGGCCGCCGGCACGTACACCATCACTGTCACCGGCACCGAGGGCTCGGCCGTGCACTCCACCAGCGTCACCCTGACCATCTCGGGCGGCAGCGGCGGCGGCGCTCTCACCAACGGCGGATTCGAGACCGGCTCGCTCAGCGGCTGGACCTCCGCGGGCGCCTCCGAGTCGGTGGTCAACTCCGGCTGCCACGGCGGCACGTACTGCGCGCGCCTCGGCTCGACCGCCGCGACCAACGGCGACAGCACCATCAGCCAGACCTTCACGGCGGCCGCCGGCAACACCGGCATCTCGCTCTGGTACAAAGAGACCTGCCCTGACACGGTCACCTACGACTGGGCGCTGGCCACCCTGAAGGACAACACCGCCGGCACCACCGCGACGCTGATCGCCAAGGCCTGCACCACCAACGCCTGGACCAACGTCACCGGAACCGTCACCGCGGGCCACAGCTACACGGTCACCCTCACCAGCCACGACGACAACTACGCCAGCGACCCGACCTACACGCTCTACGACGACGTGACGCTGACCAGCAGCGGCGGCGGGGGCGGCATCACCAACGGCGGCTTCGAGAGCGGCTCCACCGGCTGGACCACGGCCGGCACCACCAGCGTCGCCACCAGCGGCTGCCACGGCGGCACGCACTGCGCCCAGGCCGGCAGCACCGCGGCGACCAACGGCGACAGCAGCTTCACGCAGACGTTCACCGTTCCCACTGGCAAGAGCCAGCTGAGCGTTTGGTACAAGAGCACCTGCCCGGACACCGTCACCTACGACTGGGTGACCATCACGCTGAACGGCACGGCGATCGTCCCGAAGACCTGCACCACCAACGCGTGGACGAACATCACCGCCTCGGTCACCGCCGGCTCGAGCTACACGCTGACGCTGACCAGCCACGACGACAACTACTCCGGCGATCCGACGTACACGCTGTTCGACGATGCCGTGTTGAACTAGCGCAAGTCGCACCACTGTAGTGAGCTGCGGCGCGCCCGGTTGGCGCGCCGCAGCCGCTTCGGGCGCCATCGCCTGGCGCGCAGACGCTATAGTCCCCCGATGACCAGCCTGAACCTGCTCGCGGTCGCGGCCCTCCTCACCTCGCTCGTCGCCGCCCGGCCCGCGCTGGCCGCGCCGGAGAGATTCGAGAGCCAGCTCACCGTCTACGCGCTCCCCGCGCCAAGGCCCGCGGGGCTCTCGTGGAAGACGCCGGGCGGCCTCGCGCGCCGGGTCCTGGTTGACGAGGCGGGCGCGAAGCTCGGCCTCTTCACGCACGCCATCGGCCACCAGGCCATCCACGTCCAGTGCGCCGCGAGCGCAGGCGCACCCGCGGCCGAGTGGAAGGGCAGCATGTACGAGGCCAACCCGAGCGAGTTTTCGCAGGCGGCCATCCGGGACGGCTGGGGCCTGCTCATCCTCTTCAAGACTTTTAGCGGCAGGTTTCAAACACCGGCCGAGCTCGATCACGACCTCGAGGAGCGCCTGGCAAACGGTCGCATCGCCTTCGTGCGCTTCGGGCTCTCGTCCGGAGGTTGCCGGCGCATCCTGGCTTTCATCCGCGGGTTCGAGGAGCGCAAGGCGAACCTCAAATACGGCCTCGCCGCGCGCCCGCGCCACGCGGAGGGCGGCGGCTGCTCGGCGTTCAGCATGAGCGCGGTCGAGGTCGCGGGCGTGATGGAGCCCGCCTTCAAGGCCGGATGGTCGTTCAACGTCAATGTTCCCGAGGCGCTGATCGGCGCTCCGCCGACGAAGAAGGTGAGCCTGCTCGCGATCGCCGATGACATCAGGCCCTGGGCCGCCCCCATCGAGCCGCACCGGCCCCTCTTTGGCTGGGATCCGACGCTCGCCTTCGAGTGGATCGTCGATGCCGTGGGCCGCGCCGCCAAGGGCCAGAAGGTGCTGCAGGAGGCCGTCTCCATCGAGCGCCGCGGCAAGGCCGTGGGCCTCGTCGTCGATCGGCGGAGCGCGCCGGTGCCGACCGATCCCCTCTTCTTCAAGTAACCAGCTCTCCGCTGGCGCTGCACGAACCCAAGCTGGCGCCCGGCCGGGTCACCTCGCCTGTTCGGGCGTGAAGCCCTGCTCGATCATCTGCACCAAAGCGATGTCATTCACCTGGCGCCGGAGCTGTATCTTGTATTGCTCCGGCGTCAGGTCTCCCACGCGCCAGGAGCGCTCGCCGTCCCACAGCCACCACGCGACGGTCTGAGGTCCGCTCGGCACCGAGTCGCGAAAGAGCGGGAACGGCTGGTCGGCGAGGGGCACCGGCTCGTTGCCGATCACCTCGACCATCTTCTGGTTCACCGCTTGCGGCACCGGGAAGAAGATGAAGAACTGGGTGGGCCCGGCGACCAGCGTCCCGAGGGACGCCGGCCGCGCCGGGTGAAATCCTGGCAGCACCCTGATCAGCGGGCCGAGCAGGCGATTCTTGTGCGTGTACTGCGCCAGCGCCAGACCCTTGCTGGTGCGCACCTCGAGGACATCGCCGATCTTGACGCGCTTCATTCCCGCTGGCCCCTTCCTTAGTAAGCGATTAGTAGCTATAGCCGATGTACTTAAGGATGCCGTTCCCGACGTTGATCGCGTTGCTATAGATTCCGTTGTCGACGGCGATGCTGTTGATCTTGTTGATCAGGCCGCCGGCGGCTCCGCCCTTGGGTCCCTCATAGAGCTCGATCAGCACCTGCTCGACCGCGCGCGCGTCCTGGCGGCTGATGGCCTCGAGCCCGGGGATGACCGCGATCTGGATCCCCTTCTGCCGCGCGTGGGCCAGGGCCCGCGCCGTCAAGTCATCGGTGATGCCGATATAGATGACTTTCTGGCTGACCGGATCGAGCGCGCGGTAGACGGCGGTGGCGCCCGCTGCCGGAGCGCGGGCGGCGAATCGGCTGACGATGGTCTGCTCGGCCTGAGCGGCCACCCGCGAGGCCGCCCCGCGGAGGAAGCCGACGCCCTTGGCGACCGCCGGTCCGAGCGCGCCGCCGACCGTGTCCACGAGCATCTTCTTGCCGTCGAGGGCCTCGGAGGCGTTGCCGGTCTCGATGGCGCGGCCGATCACACCGCCTGCGAGCGAGCTGCCCGCGGCGGCCGCCGACTGCCAGGCGAGGCTCGCGCCCAAGGTCGCCGCGGCCACGCCTCCGCTGATCGCGCCACCGACGAACGCTCCGCCGGCGCCGCGCGCGCTCCACTCCGACCGGGGCGTGAAGATGAGATAGGCCCCGACCGAGATGGCGCCACCGACGCCGGCGCCGACCAGGATCTGCGCCACGTGCCCGCTGCGATCGGCGTAGAGAGTCGGCGCGTTGCGGGCGTACGCGTAGAGATTGCAATCGGCGACGTCGGCGCCGCAGCGCTGCGGCTCCTCGAGGAAGAGCGGGTCGGGAGTGAGGAAGCGGTTGAGCGCGGGGTCGTAGTCGCGCACTCCCATCCGCAGGGTGCCGAGGTCCTTGTCGTAGCCCTGGCGGACATAGTCGAGCGCGGCGGCCAGGTCGGGGTGGACGTCGCGCGCGCCGAACGGCGAGGCCACGTGCGCTGCGCCGGTCGAGTCGCCGAGCAGCGTGCCGCGGGTGTCCACCGGAAGGGTGGTCGCGGCGCCTGAGCGGATGACGCCGACCAGCATCCCGCTCGCGGTCAGCGGCTCGGTGAGGCCTGAGGCGTCGAGATAGCCCTCCTCGAAAGAGCCCGAGACGAACAGCCCGCCCGAGAGCTTGGCCAGCCGCCGGCCGGTCTCGTCGGTGACGAAGCTCCAGGCTGCCGCGCCCCGCTGCGCCTTCTGCACCTGGCCGTTCGGACCGTAGGTGAGGTGCAGCGCGCCTTCATCGGTGGCGCGTCCGAGGCCGTCAAAGTTCACGGCCAGCGCGCCGGCGGTGAGCTGCGAGCCCGACTGCGTCAGCGTGGTGCGGACAGCTCCGGCTTGCAAAAAAGTCGGCACCCCGCTGGCGTCGAAGCCGTACGCGTAGCTGCCGAGCGCGTCCGAGGCGGCGACCAGATACTTCTGCGGCGAGTAGGTGTAGCCGCGCGTGCGCGC
Source organism: Myxococcales bacterium (assembly GCA_038231075.1). GTDB lineage: Bacteria > Myxococcota > Myxococcia > Myxococcales > 40CM-4-68-19 > JBBRMA01. The sequence continues at coordinate 17,898 of JBBRMA010000051.1, forward strand.
CGTGCCGCCCACCGCGATGGTCTCTTGCGCCGGCAGCCCGCGGGTGTCGAAGCGCAGCGAGGTCGCCGATGACCAGCCGGGGCCCGTCTCGGAGAGGCCCGTCTCCATCCGGGTCAGCGGGTCGTAGGTGACCTGCGCGCGGCTCCCGTTCGCGAGCACGACCGAGGCGAGCTGGCCGTTGCCGTCGTAGGAGAGCGTCGCGGCCGGGGCGCCGTTGAGCTGCAGCGCGCGCGGCCGGCCGGCGGCATCGACCAGGAACACCTCCGTCGAGCTGGAGAGCTGCGCTCCGCCGCCGTCCCTGACCGTCGAGGTCTTGGTCTGGATGGTGCCGTCCTCGAAATAGCCGAGGACCGTGTCGACCGTGCGCAGGCCGGTGACCGTCACCGCGCGGTGCGCGAGCAGGCCGTCGATTCGATAATCGAAGACTTTGCTGAAGCCGTCGCCGGAGACCCCGGTCAACAGCCCAGAGAGGCCCGTGGGAGTAGGGTTTGCGGGCGTGGCCCCGTCCCAGAAGAATCGATAAGTCTGCGTGACGGAAGCGATCGGATCGACGTGCGTTTCGATAATCTTCCGGCCGATGCCGTCATAGCCGTACTGCACCTGGCGCAGCGCGGGGCCAGAGGCGGCGGGCGCGAAGCTCTTGCTTTCGACCAGCGAGGTGGTGGGCTGATAGGCCCAAGTGATGCTGGCGATGCCGTCGCGGCGGACCGCGCTGACCCGGCCGTGAGCGTCGTAGTCCCGGCGGTGGTGCGGTCCCCCCGGCAGCACCACGTCGCGCAGGCGGCCCAAGGCGTCGTAGGTGAAGCTGATCGAGGCCTGGGCCTCGTCCTGCCGGCGGGTCACCCGCTGCTCGGCGTCGAGCCACTCGGTGGTCCCGTTGCTTCCGTTCTCGAGCGTGCTGCGCGACAGGCCCGCGGGGGAGAGGGCGAGCCCGGCCGTGAGCAGCTGCTCGACGTCGGCGTGCAGCTTGATGTGCTTCTCGGCCGCGTGTCCGTACGCCGAGGTGCGCGAAGACGCGACCAGCTGGCCGCCGCTCTGCAAGTCGGCATAGGACAGCGCCATCGCCACGGCCGAGGCGGGCAGGGTCGGCTTGCGCAGCTTGTTGATCTGGGCAGTCGAGACCAGCCGCTGCGTGACCTCGCCAAACGCCCAGCCCTCGGGGATCCGGGTCGCCTCGGCGATGGGCGCGCCGCCGGCGGTGAAGAAGTCCACCTCCTGCCGCGCGATGCCCTGGCCCGCGTCCACCAGCGTCGCGATCGCCGCCGCCGCGGGCAGCGCAGCAGAGGCTGTGCGATAGGTGAGCGACTGCTTCGGAGCTCCGTCGGTGCCGCCGCCCAGGCTGTCCCAGTGGCGCGCCAGCCGCTCCTGGCCGTCGTAGCGGAAGAAGCGCTGATAGGTCGCGGCCGGCCTGGCGACGGCCAGCGTGAGCAGCCCGTCGGCGACCGGGTCGCGAGCGGCCGCGGTGGTGACGACGCCGTCGGGCGCGGTCAGCCTCGAGAGCAGGTGGGTGGCCGGATCGTACCCGTAGCTCGAGGTGCCCTGGCCCGGCAGCGCGATGCTCGCCACCGTCCCGTCGGCGTTGTAGGCGACGGTCTGCAACAGCAGCGTCTCGCCCGGCGCCTGGCTGGCGACCTGGGTGATCTGTCCGGCGGCGTTGCGCTGCCAGGTCCGCACCTGGCGGAAGTCGAGCGTCGGGTCGTCGTGCGCGCCCGAGAACACGCTCTGCGCGGCCAGGCAGTGGAGGCTGTGCACAAGCCCCGCCGGGCTCGCCAGCGTCTCGACCGTCACCAGCGTGCCGTGACCGCTCTGCTGCTGGAGCTGCGTCGGGCAGATCTCGCCCGAGTACGCGAGGTAGTCGGTGCGGTGCGAGACCTGCGGCTGGCCGGCGGTCTGGAATCCGGCGACGATCGAGCGCAGCCGCTTCCAGGGCAGGCCAAAGCTCGTCACCTCGTCGTAGGCGCGGGTCTCGAAGGCGTCGGCGCCGGGCGCGTTCAAGTCGTGCTTGAGCGACGCGGAGGCGAGGCCCGAGACCTCGTCGGTGTTGAGGAAGTCCTCGCCGTCCGAGACCACGGCATCGCTGGCGGAGACGTGGCCGAAGCCGACGAGGAACTGGCCGAGCGAGTGCGCCACCGCGCCCGAGTAGTCGTAGCGGATGGTGCGCTCGTCCTGGCCCGCGGAGTCGATGGTCAGCGCGGCCAGGAGCCGATGGCGGGCGCGCTGGCCCGCGCTGGCCGGGGCGCGCGCATAGCCGAAGCGCAGGACGGTGCCGGCGCCGTCGTCCGCGGCGCGGAGCAGGCCGAGGCCAGGCGAGGTCAGCGAGAGCGAAAGGGCTCCGCCGCCGGAAGTGAAGAAGGCCTCGGCTTCGCCGCTGCCCGCGAGGTCGAGAAACATCGGCAGGCCGGCGTCGAAGGCGACGCTCGCGAGCGCCGGCACGGGCGTGTAGACGAGCGCGCTGCCGGTGTTGATGAAGAGGAAGACGCTGCCGTCGCTGCCCGAGAGCAGCAGATCGGCGAGGCCGTCGTTGTTGGCGTCGACGAACGTGAGCTGGTACGGCGTCGGATCGACGGCGCCGCCAGACCCGTCTTGGAGCGCGACGACCTGGCCCTGCTGCTGGAACTGGAAGTTGCCGGCGCCGAGGTAGACGACCAGCGTCGGGCCGCTCCGGACCACCAGATCGGGGATGCCGTCGCCGTTGAAGTCCTGGACCCAGGTGGCGTCGGGCTGGAAGTCGAGCTGCAGGCTGCCGTGCACGGTGGCGCCGAACGCAAAGCCCGCCGCGGTGCTCCGGTTGGGAACGACGTCGTAGCCGCCCGGGTAGACCTGGATGAGGTCCGGCTGGTGGTCGCCGTCCAGGTCGACGAGCCGGCTGTTCGGCCCGAGCTGCCAGAACCCCGGGAGCGCGCCGAGGAACGCCGGGCTGCCGTCGCGCGCGCAGAGCGTGAGGTTGGTCTGTCCCGTAGCCGCGCTCGGCGCGAGCGACACCACCTGCCAGCTCGAGTCGGCCGCGCGCATCTGCGCCAGCGTCCGCGGCAGGTTCTGCCCCGAGGGCGCGGCGCGGCACTCGGGCAGCGCGTTGGGGTTGGCGGCGAGCGGCTGCGCTTCGAAGCCCTGCGGCGTCTGTCGGAGCAGCGTGTAGTCGGCGGCCACCTCGAGGTCCGGCGCGCCGTCCTGGTCGACGTCGAAGGCGGTGGACTGCGAGGGCAGCGCGATCGACGCGCCCCACTGCGCGATGACGCCGTCGAACGCGGGCACAGGGCGCAGCGCCGCCGCCTGCAGCACCTCGCCCGAGAGCTGGTAGTCGTAGGTGGTGGGCGGCGGCTTCTGGCCCGACGCAAACGTCTTCTGCACCGAGGCCAGGTAGAACGCCGGGCCGATCGGGTCGTGCAGATAGGAGAGCGCGAAGCTGAAGCGCGGCGCGAGCGTCGAGGTCGCGGCGCTCTTCACCGAGACGGCCACCGCGGACACGCTCTGGTCGAGCACCAGCGGCACGCCCGAGCGCAGGTCGGTGAACGGCTGCGCGAGCGGCGCGTAGGAGATGGCGACGTGCGCCTGCAGGTCGTCGCCGACGCCGCCGTAGTCGACGCCGGTGAGGAAGAGGCGGCCGCTTGCGTTGGCCGTCCAGGTCAGGTTGGTCTTGCGGTTGGTCGGCCCGACCACCTGCCGCAGGTTCCAGGCATAGGTGCCGAGCGGCGCGTTGACGCGCGCTGCGCCGCCGAAGATCCACTGCGTCCCGTCGGGCAGCCAGGCGATGAAGCCGTCGCTCTGCGGCACGATGCGCACCGGCGTCGCCAGCCCGGCCGGGTACCAGTTGCCGTCGGTGCCGAGGTGGCAGCGCCCCCACGGCGACGTCAGCTCGTCGGTCGCGTAGTCGAGATCGCCGCTGACGCGGAAGCGCGTGATCGCGAGGCGCGCCTGCCAGCCGTTGCCCCACTCGGAGGCGCCGGCGTCGGGCGACCAGGTGGGAAAGATCGGCGCTTGCAGCGGCCCGCGCTCTTCGGGGACCGAGAACGGCGACGCCAAGGAGAACGCGCCGCGGCTCAGGTCGGCTGGACCGAACGCGGTGCTCGAGAGCTGGCCGGCGAGCGAGCCGCGCTCTGGAGCCGCGAGCGCCGGCGCCTGGACGAGCTGATCCAGCGACTGCGCATTCACGCTGGTTGAAGCGGCGAGCAAAGCGGCGGCGAGCGCGAAGAAGCGCTTCATCGGGAGCCTCTGGGGAAGGAAGCGAGCTGGGCCAAACGGGAACTGCGGCGCGCCGCCGGCGAAGAGAGAGCGCCGGCGGCGCAGGTCCGAAAACCGCTACGGGCAGCCGATCACGCCGGGCATCGGCACTCCGGGCGCTTCCTGGCGCGGCGCCAGACGCAGCACGATGATCAGCTCATCGGCCAGCAAGAGCGGGTTGCTGGTCGCGACCGGATAGGCGGTGAAGAACGACTGGACATTCAGCGTCAGGCTGGTGAACGGCGACAGCCCCGTGCCGTAGGTGCGCCCCGGCATCGCCCAGTACGACTGCAGCGCGGAGAGCGCATTGAGCGACGAGCCGAAGAGCAGCTCGGGCACCGGGCCGAGGTAGTTCGCGTTGGCGAACGAGAAGCGCTGCAGGCCCGTGATCTCGGGGAACGACATCGACGCATCGAAGACGGTCGGGATGCTCCAGGCCGGGTACGTCGCCGGCAAGCGACTGGCGAGGTAGAGGCCGAAGGTGTTGATGATGGGCACCGACTGGTCGCACGCCAGGAGCCCGCCCGCGCCTCCGTTCGCGCTGTAGAGATCGGCGGGCGAGATGGTCAGCACCGGGTTCTGCCCCGCCTGGATCGCGGCCCAGATGGCGGCGGCGTGGGGGGCGTCGAGCTTCCTCCACAGCGAGGCCGGCGCGGTCGAGCCGGGCCGCGGCACGCTCAGCACCACGTCCTGCAGCGTGGGCGTCGGCTCGCCGCCGCGGACGATGCCGAGCCGCGCCTGGATCGCCTGGGTCGCGCTCAGCGCCGTGCTGGCCACGCTGGCGATGGGCTGCGACGGGTCCACGGCGGTGAGCTGGTTGATGAGCGTCTGCTCGGCGCTGCTGAACGCGCTCATCGTCTCTGGATTGCGCAGCTGGATATACGGATAGAGCCAATCGATCGCGAGCTGCGTGATCTCGCCCACCTTGGCCGAGAGCTGCGTGCCGTCGAGGTCGCGGAGCGGCCAGCTCTCGTTGAGCGCCAACAGCCGCGACTGGCCCTGCGCATTTTGATCGTCGGTGGCGATCGCCGCCAGCTCGAGCATGGTCTGGTGCAGCCCGCGCTGGATGTTGACCAGCTCCACCTCGCGCTCCAGGTGCACCAGCTCCTTGGCGATATAGGTGTCGAAGAGGTTGTGCAGGCCGTCGGGGTAGCCGTTGAGCGTGCTGCAATTGCATTGATTGTAGACCTGTTGATACGCGCTCTGCCGCAAGAGCGTCTCCTGCGACGGGAGCACGCGCCCCTGGGCGATGATGGCCGGCGCGGCGGCGGCGATCTGGTTTGCGGCGCCGGCCATCGCGGTCGCGATCTGCTGCGAGGCGCCAGAGACCGGCGTCATCCGCGTCATCGTCACCGTCAGGGCGCTGGGGTCCGGCGCGGCGCAGTTCGTGGCGGCGTCATTGACGACGAGGTAGGCGTCGGCGTTGGCGGCGAGCAGGACGGAGCTGGTCGAGTGGAGCACGCGGATGTCGATCGCCTGGGTCAGGTCGGTGACGCCGGTCGGGACCTGCACGAGCAGCAGGCTGCCCGCAGGCTCCGGCGAGATCGGCGCATAGAACGAACGCAAGCCCTCGGCGAAGGAGATGGTGGTGCGCCGCTCCGAGCCGCCGGAGGTCGAGGTGCTGTCGCTCTGGACCTGGTTTGCCGAGATGCTGGCCGCGAGGCAGACGCTGGCGTCGAAATAGGCCTGGATGCCGCTGCCGAAGATCATGGGGCCGGCCGCGCCGCGGACGCCGGCGCAGATCTTCGCCTCCTCGCTCGCCGAGATGGTGGAGTTGTTGGTCAGCGAGCTCGAATAGCCGGTGGCGGTGTACGAACCCGAGCTGCTCGTCGCCGTGTACCCCTCGGGCCCCGTCATCGCGCCCGCGGCTCCGAAGTATCTGCTGAGCGAGAGCGCGCAGGTCGGCGACCACTGTCCGGTGATCTGGAAGTTGAGCAGATCGCCGGCGGTGCCAGAGACCTTCCAGGGCTGGTTCGTCTGCGGGTCGAGCACGGCCATCCCCGACAGGTCGGTCGGCAGCGAGAAGCGCCGGTCGCGCGCGGCGACGCTCACCGTGGCCTGCTGGGTCTGCACCACCTGCCCGCTGGCGTTGAGCGAGGGCAGGAGCTGCTGGAAGCCCTGCATGAAGCTCGCGAACGCGTTCTCATCGGCGGCCTCGGTCGCGCGCAGGCCCGAGAGGTCGCCTGTGCCCTGCTCGATCTTCTGATCCTTGATCGACGCCTGGTTCATCAGATCGGCGTGGGTGGACTGGTTGCCGTAGTTGGCGACGCTGTTGGCGACGAGGCCAGCGCGGTTCTGGCCGTACTGCGCGAGCGCGCTGTTGAGGTCGCTCGCCACCGTGCTGAGCTGGTTGGCGATGGCCTGGTAGTGCGAGTCGTCGAGCCCCACCTGGATCCCCGCGTTGCCCGGCGTGAAGTATCCGGTCGCGGCGAAGGCGTCTGAGTGGGCGCGGCCATCGCGGAGCACGGCAGCGAGCGCGCCGACGGCGAAGCCCTGCGGCCAGCCGGCGGGGATCGGATCGGTCACCTGCACGAGGGCCGACGGGTCATAGACGCTGGCGCCCGTCGCGGCGAGGACGGCCGCCTCGAACGCGCCGTGCTGCTGCTGGAGCGCGCCGAACGCGGACTTCCAGAGCGGGTCGACCGCCGTGGAAGCTAGGACGGCTTGCGAGAGCTTCTGCGCGTCGGCCGCGACGCCGAGCAGCGCCCACAGCTGGCTGACCGGCGTCGAGGGGGCGCCCGCGCAGCCGCCTTGGCGGAAGTGGCAGCCCATGTCGTGGACCGGAACCAGCTCGGAGAGCCGATCGCGCAGGCCGTGCAGCGCGTCGCCCGTCAGGAGCAAGAGCGGCGCGCCGGACAAGGGAGGCCTCGTCTGCCCCGTCAGGTTGGTGTACGCGGCGGTCAGCACCTCGCGGTCGGCGACAAAGCCCGCGCCGATGAGCTGGGCCTCGGTCTCGCTGCCGGCGGAGGCCATCTGCGGCGCGATCTGCGCCTTCCAGAAATCACCGAGCACGCGGCTGAGCCCGCCCATGACGTTGCCGGGCGGCGGCGAGGCCACGGCCTTGGCGGCGGTCCACCACGCGTCGATGTTGGCGAGCTTGGCCTGCAGCTCCGCCACCCGGCCGGCGCTTCCCGGCGCGTTGTGCAGATCGGCCGAGACGCGGCCGGTGAGCGCGGCCGTCGCATCCAGGCTGGCCTGCAGCCAGGCCGCTTGCGCGCAGTCGGTGGGCGAGAGCTGCGGGATCGTGCCCAGGGCCGACAGGCAGGACGGCAGGGCGATCGCGTCCACCGCCGGCGCGACGTGCGGAAGGAGCAGCTCGTTGCACATCGTCAAGGTCTTCGAGAGGACCGGCAGCGCGGTGGTGGTGCAGGCGCCGGTCACCGTCGGAGCCACGAAGGCGTTGCCGCAGGAATACGAGACCGTCGGATCCGAGGAGTACAAACCCATCGCCTGCGTCTGCTGCGCCGGCGTCAGCTGATCGCCCTTGAGCTCGAAGAGCAGCTTCATGTTCTGCACCACCTGCGTGTGCAGCTGGGGGTCGCTCGCGACTCCGGTCGGGTAGGTAGAAAGCGAGCTCGCGAGGCAGGCGAACTTCGCCTGCACGTTGGCCTGGGTGTCGGTGGCGATGGTCTCGCAGGTCAGGCAGCGGGGCGCCGCGAAGCGGCCGTCGTTGACGGCGGCGTTGGCGTCGGAGCTGAGCACCGCCGCCAGGGTCTGGCCCCCGCTGCTGAAGTGCTCAGCGGCGCCGCAGGCGGCGCGGTCCGGATCCAGGCCGAAGGCGGTGTTTCTGCAGGTCGCGTAGGTCGAGCAGTCGTAGCCCGCGCCGCAGCTCGGATCCATCGTCGTGACGCGCTGCTGGACCTGCACGCGGATCTGGCAGCGCAGCGGCCCCGGCCCCAGGTTGGTGTAGAGCGGACTCAGCCATCCCCGGGCCGCCGCGATCGACGCCATGCCGGCGAAGTTGTCGTCAACGCAAGAGGTGGTGCAGACGGTCTTCGCCGGATAGCAGCGCGGCTTGTAGCCCGAGTCGTCGCACCAGCCGTCGGTGGTGACGCAATCGCGCTGGGTCGGTTGAGTATAATAATCATACTCAAGGGGCGCGCCCGGAGTGTTGTGCAGGCAGCTCGGGTAGCAGGTCTTCGCCGGGCCGACGGTGCCGCACGCGGTGCCCGTGCCTTGCGCATAGCAGGGGCCGTTGTATTGCGTGTAGTCCCAGGGCCCCGAGCAGGTGCCGCCGCTGATCAGCGCGTCCGAGCACTGCGCGGTCACGGCGCTCGATGCCTGGCCGGCGCGGTCCTCCTGCTCGGGCGCTTGCCCGCAGCCAGGCTCGAGCGCGGAGGTCAAGAAGAGGAGCAGCAGCATCACCTGACTGATTCGAGTCGTCTTCGCCATGTTCTCGCCTCCGCGCGCCTGCGGGCTTGCAGCCACGGTCGAAAGGGACGGCGACCGCGCCGAAGTCTCGCGAGCGCCCGCCGGGCCCCTGGATCTCCGAGCGATGAAGAGACGTTGGCCGAAAGTAGGAGCGCGGCCCCCTTGCCGGCGCGGCGACAAAAGCGGCTAAGCTCGCCGACCGTTGCCCGGGGGCTCCTGTTGTCGACGCAGAAAGCAGCGGCCGTTGGCCCGAACCTGCCCGAGGTCTCCGGCCGGAGCGACTCGCAGCCGACCTCTCCCGACTCGGGCCGCGAGGCCGAGGCCGTCACCGCGCTGCCCGCGCTCGTCAGCACCGCTTACGAGATCCAGGAGAAGCTCGGCGCCGGCGGCATGGGCACCGTCTTCAAGGCCTGGGACCCGGTGCTGCGGCGCCACCTCGCGCTCAAGTTCCTGCACCAGGACGAGCCCGAGCAGGAGCGGCGGCTCCTCAAGGAGGCGCGCGCCCAGGCCGGCGTCGCGCACGACAACATCTGCCGCGTCTACGAAGTGGGCCGCGCCGAGCGTGGCTTCTTCATTGCCATGCAGCTGATCGCGGGCCAGACGCTGAAGTCCTGCGTCTCGCAGATGGCGCTCGAGCAGAAGGTCGAGTGCTTCAAGCAGGTCGCCGACGCCGTCGAAGCGGCGCACCGGCTGGGCGTCATCCACAGAGACCTCAAGCCATCGAACATCCTGGTCGAGCGCCGCGACGATGGCTCGTGGAAGCCTTACGTCACCGACTTCGGCCTGGCGCGCGAGGTCGGCCTCGCGGGCAGCACCCTCGCCGGCACCACGCTCGGCACGCCGCAGTACATGTCGCCCGAACAGGCGCGGGGCGAGATCGGCGCGCTCGATGGGCGCAGCGACGTCTACAGCCTCGGCGCAACCTTTTACGAGATGCTGACCGGCCGGCCGCCCTTCGCCGGCGGCTCGCAGCTCCAGATCCTGTACCGGGTGGTGCACGAGCTGCCGGCGCCGCCTCGCAAGCTGGTGCCGGGGCTGCCGCAGGGCCTCGAGGCGGTGACGCTCAAGTGCTTGGAGAAAGCGCCCGCGCGCCGCTACCAATCGGCGAGCGCGCTGTCGGCCGATCTGGGCCGGTTCTTGCGGGGCGAGCCGGTCGAGGCGCGGCCGCCGGGCGCGCTGCAGAAGGCGCAAGGGCTGCTCGCGCGCCATCCAGTCCTGGCGGGCGCGCTCTCGGCGGCGCTGGTCGCGGCGCTGATCGCGGGCGGCTTCTGGCGGCGAGAGCTGCGGCGCGCGAGCGAGCGCGAGGCGCTGGCGCAGCAGTTCGGCCAGCGAGTGGCCGAGAGCCAGAACCTGCTGCGAGTGGCGGCGATGATGCCGCTCCACGACACCAGCGGCGAGCGGGCGCAGGTGCGCGCGCTGATCTCCGAGATCGAGCGCGAGCAGCAGGCGGAGGGCCGCGACCCCTCGCCGCTGGTGCTCTCGGCGCTGGGCAGGAGCCACCTCGTCCTCGACGACTACGCGGAGGCCCGCGCGCTCCTGCAGCGCGCCTGGGACGTGGGCGAGCGCTCCGCCGCCACCGCCGGCGCGCTCGGCGAGGCGCTCGGCGCGGCCTACAAGGCGGGGCTCGCCGAGCTCTCGCCGAGCTCGACGCCGAGGAGCAAGAAGCGGCTCGAGCTGGAGCTGCGCGATCCCGCCGTCGCCCTGCTGCAGCGCGCATCCGACGCGCGCACCTCGGCGCCCGAGTACGCGCAGGCGCGCATCGACTTCTATCAACAGAGATACGGCGACGCCCTGCGCGGCTGCGAGGCGTCGCTCTTGCGGCTGCCCTGGCTGTACGAGGCGAGGCAGTTGCAAGGCGATGTCCACGTGGCGCTGGGAAACGCGCGCGCGCAAGCCGGCGACGAACCCGCCGCCTTCGCCGAGTACCGGCTGGCCGCGGAGGCGCTGCAGCGGGCGATGGACGAGGCGCGGAGCGATTGGCGCCCTGCGGTCGCCGGCTGCGGCGTGAGCGCGCAGATCCTCAAGCTCCGCGCCCACGGCAAGCTCGTGCCGGTCGAGGCCACCGTCCGCGAGGCGGAGCTGCTCTGCGGCCGCGCGGCGCAGATCGCGCCCGATCGCGCCGAGCCCGCGCTGGTGCTGGCCGACGCGTACATCAACGCGGGCGCAGCGCTCAACCGGTCCGGCGTCGCTCCTCGCGAGCTGCTCGAGAAGGGCATCGCGCAGGCGCGCCGCGCGGCCGCCATCGCCCCCCGCCTCGCGCGGCCGCTGCAGCAAGTGGGCTTCGGCTTCGCGCTGCTCGGCTCGTACGCGGCGTCGCTCGGCCAACCGGCGGACAAGGATCTGCGCACGGCGCTCGCCTCGCTGGCGAAGGCGCGCGAGCTCGACCCGAACTGGACGCCGACGTACCAGGCGCTCGGCAACGCCTGGGTGAACCTCGCGTTCGTGCAGGCGGAGAGCGGGGGCGAGCCGAAGGAGGCGCACGCCGCCGGCATCGAGGCAGTGAAGGCCGGGCTCGCGCTCGAGCCGCACTCTCCCGCGCTGCTGGCGCTGCTCGGGATGCTCCACTCGGCGCAGGCGCGCTGGCTGGCCCGCCACGGCCGCGACGCGCAGCAGGCCTTCGAGGCCGGAGAGGCGGCGCTGGCCGAGGCCTTCGAGCTGCAGCGCTCGCCCATCGACATCGAGGCCTTGGCCGCGACCTGGCTCGAGCACGCGGACTACGATCAGACGCGCGGGCGCGACCCCTTGCCGGCGCTCGCGCGGGCCGAGAGCGCCGCCGAGCAGTGCGTCGCGCTCGAGCCGCGCTCGGCCGCGGCGCACCACCGGCTCGGCAGCCTGCTGCTGCGGCGCGCGCGGCTGGCCAGGAGCGCGGGCGGCGATCCCCGCGCCTGGCTGCTGCGGGCCGAGCGCGAGACCGATGAGGCCCAGCGACTCGCGCCCCGAGAGCCCGCCTTTCCCTCCGACGCGGCGCGCTCGTCCATCGAGGCCGCGCGCTACGAGCTGCAGCAGGGCCGCTCGCCCGACGCCGCGCGCAAGGCCGGGCTCCTCTTGCTCGACAAGTCGCTCGCCCTCGACCCCAAGCGCTCGCCGGCGCATCGACGCTCGGCGGTGCTCCACCTGCTCTCGGCGCGCTACGCGGCGGCGCACGGAGCCGACCCGCTGGCGCTGCTCGGGCAGGCGGAGGCCTCGGCGCGCCGCGCCTCCGAGCGGAACCCCAGCGATGGCGAGGCGCTGTGCCTGCTCGCGGAGACCCTGCGCAATCGCGCCGCCTGGCGCTCGTCCCACGGGCAGGACGCGAGCGAGGACATCGAGCAGGGGCTGGCCGCCGCCGCGCGCGCGCTGCAGGCCGACCCGAGCGCGGCGGATCCGCTCTACGAGCGAGGCCGGCTGCTCCTCTTGCGCGATCCGAAGAGCAGGGAAGGGCGCGACGCCGTGGCCGCCGCGCTCAAGAGCGACCCAGACCTCGCGCGCAACCAGGAGCCGGGGTGATGTCAATGCCAGGCAGATCGGCGCCGGTGGGTACCGGCCGCGGGCAGGCGGGAACCCGCCGCTCGGAACGGGCGCCCACCCGACAAAGGTGGCTCGCTGCGCTCGCATCTTAAGAGTTTGCGTCGGGAGCCCTTAATCCTCGCGGCGGGTTCCCGCCTGCCCGCTGCCTATTTGCCAGACCTTGAGTATGGAGGGGGGAAATAGACATCGAGTGAGTCAGCTTGAGTTAACTCAACCTTGACCACCTGACGTCTTTTTCCACCCCTCCTCCAATGTCAGGCAGATCGGCAAACAGGCCGCCGGCAGGCAGAGGCCTCCGGGGCGGCTCTAGGGCTCCCGACACAGATCCGATCGCCGCGAGCGCAGCGAGCCACCTCAGTCGGGTGGCGCCCGCGCCGCGCCGGAGGCCTCTGCCTGCCGGCGGCCGGTCGCCTCACCTGACAGGCATTGCCGCTACCGCAGTACCCGCTCGAGGCTCAGGTGCAGCTGGCTCCGGACCAGGCCCATCAAGCTCTGGAGCTCCTCCTCGGTGATCTTGAGCAGCCGCAGCAACCTCGAGCGGGTGGCCTGCTCGAGCTCGGCCCGGTGGTCGGCGAGCCTCCGCGCGGCCGTGGCGCGGCTGACGTGGTAGACGCGCGCCAGCTGGTCGATGGAGAGACCGTCGACATAGTGAAGCCGCAGCAGCGAGCGCGTCTTCTGGGGCAGCGCCGCGAGCTCGAGCGCCAGCGCCGCCTCGAAGTCGCGGCCATAGCGGCGCCTGATGTAGTCGGTGTCGCCGCCAGGCAGCCCCGGGCCGGCCTCTTCCAGCGCGGCCTGCTGTCCCCTCGCCGTCGTGCGCAGGCGCAGCCCGAGCCGCACGACCGCGGCGCGCAAGAAGCTGCGCAGGGAGCCCTGGCCGCGGTAGTCCGCGATCCCCGCGCCCTTCGCGCCCGCCTTGACGAAGAGCGCGACGTAGAGCGCCTGCAGGGCGTCGTCGGCGAACGCGGGCGACGGATCGATGCGCGCCAGGGCTCGCTTGAGATCCGGCTGCGACTGCGCCATCAGGGCCTTGATCGCCCGCGCGTCTCCAGCGGCGCAGGCGCACGCCAGGTAGAAGTCGGCCGGGCGCAGCGCCTCGATCGCCTGGGCCGCCGCCGTCCCTTCGGGCAGCGTGGTGGCGAGGGCCGCGAAGAACGCCTCGGGGGCCAGGCTCAGCTCGGGCCAGGCGGCGCGCCCTTCTTCGAGCAACCGCGCGGGCACCTCGCCAAGGCCTGCGATCGAAGGAGGCAGCGGCGGACGAGGGCTGCTTTGGTCCGAGGGGGTCATCTGCGGTATCGACGAGGCTGCTCGGGCTGACGCCATGACCATCGCTTGTCTTCAAGACAATAGCATCGCCGAGCTGCTCGACGGAGCGGCAGACCAGGCGCGGCTCGCCGAGCTCGAGGCCCATCTCGACGGCTGCGTCGCCTGCCGCCAGCTCCTGGCCGGGGTCGCCGCGAGCTCGCGCACGCAAGCAGGAGCGCCGCGTCTCGGCGCCGAGCCGTCGCAAGAGCTCGCGCCGGGTTCGCTCCTCGGCGGCTACAGCATCGAGCGCACCATCGGGGAAGGCGCCATGGGCGTCGTGTACCTCGCCCACGACGCGCAGCTGCAGCGCAGGGCGGCCGTGAAACTGATCCGCTTCAGGGTCCACCCGAGGCGCGACGCGCTGCGCGCGCGATTCGTCCGCGAGGCGCAGGCGATGGCGCGGATCACCCACGCGAACGTGGTCGGCATCTACGGCGTCGGGGTCTCGCCCGAGGGAGACCTCTTCATCGCCATGCAGCTGATCGAAGGCGGGACGGTCCGCCAGTGGTTGCAGGAGCGCGCCCGCGGCTGGCGCGAGATGCTGGCTGTCTACCTCGAGGCCGGCGAAGGTCTCGCGGCCACGCATGCGCGCGGGCTGGTGCACCGCGACTTCAAGCCCGACAACGTCATGGTCGACCAGAGCGGCCGGGCCCTGGTCACCGACTTCGGGCTCGCCCGCGCGACCGAGGCCGTTCTCCACGAGGCAGGCGCCTCCGAGGCCGAGGCGGCGCGGGCGCAACTCTCGTCCATCCTCGTCACCGGCCCGGGCGCGATCATCGGCAGTCCGGCGTACATGGCGCCCGAGCAGATGCTGTCCGCGTTCGCGGACGCTCGCAGCGATCTGTTCGCCTTTTGCGTCTCCTTATATGAGGCGCTCTACGGCGAGCGGCCCTTCGCCGGGACCACGCTCGAGGAGGTCCAGGCCTCGATTCGCGCGCAGGCGGTTCGCCCGTCGCTGCAGCGCGGCGTTCCCTCCGGCCTCCGCGCGGCGCTGCTCCCGGGCCTGCGCGCCGCGCCGGAGCAAAGGCCCGAGTCGATCTCCGCTCTGCTGCAGGAGCTGCGACGGGCGGCGGAAGGTGAGCCCGAGGCGAGCCGGCTGTCTTCGTTGTTCACCCGGGGTGCGCGCTGGCTTCGAGGCAGCGTCCGGCCAGGTCGCCGCTGAGGAGCCCGCGCTCGCCTGATCCGACCCCAGGAGTTTTTCTGCGTCCCGGCTCTCAAGCTGAGATGCGACGCGTATCAGCTTGAGATTCGCCGGCCCCCGGGAGCCGACCCCGTGCGGCCTCGCTCCAAGGAGATCCGAGGCCGCGGCGTCGCGGCCCCCGGCTTGCAGCGGATGCCACCGCGGCAGCTGGCGCCGCGGCAACGGGAGCAACTCATGTTCGGATCGCGGCACACGCGTGCGGCAGCAGTCGTGGCTTCCCTGCTTCTCGGCAGCGCAGGGGCCGTGCGCGCGGCGACGGCGGACCTGACGCTGACCGCCGCCAAGGGCGACGGCACGCCGGTCGACGGCACGAACCTGCTCGGGGCCCAGAACTTCATCCTCTCGGTGCAGTACCGCATCACCGATCTCGGCGGCGCCGGCGCGCACCTGGAGCTCGACATCTGCGGGACCTCGTCGGGCCGCATGCAGACGCCTTCCGGCGGCAACCGCGACTTTGGCCGCGACCTCCCTTGCCTGCTGCCGAACGGGAACCATGGCTTCGTCTTCGTCGGGCCGCACATCAACGGCGCGGGCGCCTCGACCCAGGCGGTGACGGGCCTGTTCGCAATCGTCCTCTCGCCCCAGAACATCAACGTGCCGGACGGCGCCGTCTGGACCATCCCGGTGCGGGTCGTGACAGACGATCCGACGCCTGCGGTCATCGGTGCCGGCACCATCGACATCATCTCCCACGTTCACCTGGCGCCGCAGACCGCGTTCGACATCCTGCACCTCGCGACCGGAACGGATCCCACCACCGGCGCGCGGCCCGGCTATCGGGTCACCTATCGCCTCCGCATGATGGAGCAGTTCTACTACGATGGCTCGGCGCCGATTCCCTTCGCCGACGCGGCCGGCACGCTGCCGCCCGGGACGGAGCTGGTCTCGACCGCGGTCTACCCGACGCCGAACATGCCGGCCGAGATCTTCGGGCCCGCGTACCCGGCGTTCAGCCAGACCATCAACGTCAACAAGAGCTGCGGGCCGCTCCTGGACGGCTCGGGCGCGACCGTCGGCTTCACCTTCCACAACGAGCGCATCCTCAACCTCGCCGACAAGGAAGACTCCTGCGACGTGACCGTTTGGTACCCGCGCGCGGCGAGCCTCGTCGCCTCGCTCTCGGCGGTGGCCACCTATTCCACCGGGCAGGTGGACCACGTGGAGCGCGAGATCCCGCTCGGCGACGCCCCTGCCGATGGCATCAAGAAGCACGCGCAGTGGGGTTACGACTACGTCACCCAGGCGGCGCACGTGCCGACCTGGGCGGACAACCTCTTCTTCTTCTCGACGCCGGGAGCGCTGCTCGCATATCTGGTGGAGTCGCGGGCGCAGACGCTGGCCAATCCCTGGATCATCGACCGGCTGCCGGCCGACGTGCAGGCGCTCGACGTCTATTCTGTCACCGGCGTCGCCGGGCAGCCCGTCGATCCCGCGCTCTACGCCTTCTCCATCTCGACCGAGGATGGCTGCGGCCCCGCGTCCACCACCACCTGGATCGCAGCCGACCCCCACGACCCGCTGGCGCTCGCCCCTGCGCGCTGCCTGCGCATCCAGTTCACCGGCCTCTTCCAGGGCGCGACGCAGATCGCCTACCACGCGCGCCTCCGCGACCAGCCGCGCGACTACCTGCTCGCCCAGCCAGACCGCTACGAGGTGCTCGACAACATCGCCTGGTTCGGCATGGACAACGCCGCTGGCACCAACGGCACCGCCTGGGCCGGCGACCCGAACGTGCGCGAGTACACCGACCAGAGCACGGTGTGGAACACCAACGTCGCCCGCATCGGAACGCAGCCCACCGATTGGGCCTTCCCCCACGCGGGCGTCGGCTCGTCGGTGCAGTCGAAGGGCTGGGTGCCCTTCGACCGCCTCGGCGGCGCGGGCGGGACCAACTTCACCGATCTGACCTTCCGCCAGACCCTGCCGCTCGAGCTCGATCTCGAGGGGCCGCCCGCGCTGGACCCGGCCTACCTCGCGCCGCTCGACGCCAGTGGCAACCCCTGGCTGCCGACTTGCGAGTGGCACGCGCAGGACCAGACGCAGACGCCGCACGTCGCCGCCTGGTGGCAGTGCAGCTTCGCCGGCACCTATCCGGCGCTGCGCGCGGACCCGTTCACCGCTCCGGGCTGCAACAGCGGCAACGACTTCTGCTTCGACTCGCCGGCTGGCATCTACTCGCCGGGGCGGCCTGTCTTCAACAACTTCTTCTTCCTCATCCCCCAGAAGATCCTGGCCGGCGTCCAGGGCCAGGTGATCTACCAGACGATGGAAGCGTGGTCCGCGGTCCCGCTTGGTCCCGGGGGCCAGGCGCAGCCTTCGTCGTCGCTCGCCACCGCGTTCTCCATCGGCGCCGCCGACTCGCGCGACGCCAACACCATCACCATCAACGGCATCCAGCAGATGAACATGACCAACGTCGCCGCCGGCAGCCAGGTCGCGCCCGGAGGCACGCTGGCCTACGACCTGCGGTACTCGAACTCGGGGACCGCGGGCGTGAGCGGCACCGCCATCTACGATCTGTTCGGCCGCGATCCGGGCAGCGGCGCTCCGCTGCCGGGCTGCGAAATTCCCCAGCTCGCCTCGGTGCAGAGCCTGGGCGGGCTGCCGGCGCCGATCATCGAGTACACCACCGACGCGCCCCCTGTGCCGAACGACACGGGCAGCTGGAGCCCGACGCCGCCGGCCGATCTGTCGCTCGTTACCGGCGTGCGCATCGTGCCGGTCAGCTTCTTCACCGGCGAGGCGGGCGTGTTTGGCCCGACCGATCCGCCCGGCCACGTGCAGCTCACGCTGCGCGACACCGCTGGCGTCGGCGCCAAGATGTGCAACGCGGCGGCGATCACCGGCAAGGGCTTCGCGGCGGCGCAGTCCACCTCCGCCCCGGCAGACGTGGTCAACAGCTGCGGCCAGATCACCTACGGCCCGGGCGAGAACGAGCACGGCCTCGTGCTCTTCGAGGACCTCTGGCCGCACCTCGGCGACGCCGACTTCAACGACCAGACCGTCGCCTACAATTATCAATTCCTCTCCAACTCAGCCGGCAAGGTGCTGGCGCTCCAGCTCAACGTCAACGTGCTCTCGATCGGCGCGGGCATCAGGAACGGCCTCTGGCTGCACCTGCCGATCCCGGCCGCCGGCGCCGCGTCGATCACCCGCACTGACCAGGCGGGGACGCACACCGCGCTCGCGGCCGCGGCGGACGAGACCGATCTGGTCGTCGAGCTGGTCTCCGACACCCGCAGCCTCTTCACCGCGAACGATCCCTTCATCAACACGGTGGTGACGGTGCCGGTCCGGACTCCCAAGGCCTTCCAGGTGAAGATCGTCTTTGCCGCCCCGGTCGAGCTCGACACGGGAGCCTCGCCTCACGATCTCTTCCTGGCGCGGTCGGCGGACCGCGGCCACCAGATCCACCTGCAAGAATATGCCGGCACCAAGACCATGGACACGAGCCTCTTCCTCAGCGGCGAGGACCGCTCGAGCAGCGCGGCTCACTTCATCGACGGCAAGGGCTTGCCCTTCGCGCTCCACGTCCCGGCGCCCATCGCCTGGTCGCGCGAGCGGGTGGCCATCGACCTCGCCTATCCCGCCATCACCGACTGGGCGCTCTCCGGGGGCACCGCCAGCATGGACTGGTTCAGCCACCCCGTGTCCGATCAGGTCTACACCACTGGCGCTGGGATCCTCGCCCCGGCGCCGGTGATGGTGGGGCCCGCGCTCACCGACCCGAGCTGCTCGCACTGACGGGCGGGAGCTGCTCTTGGAGCTTCTCGCCTGCGGGCGCGGTGGCGAACTCGACCAGGCGGCGATAGACGGTGGCGCGGCTCAGGCCGAGCACCCGGGCCGCCTTGTCGACGCTGCCGCCCGCGGACTTCATCGCGCGGAGGATGGCGTTGCGCTCGATCTCGCGGAAGGTGAGCTGCGGCCCCTCGAGCTCGGCGCGCTGCGAAGCGGTGCAGACCGAGGGGCTGACCGCCTCGACCACCGACGCGGGAAGGTCGGCCGGGGTCACCTCTGCGCTCTCGGACGAGAGGACCGCGCGGCGCACCACGTTCTGCAGCTCGCGGACGTTGCCGGGCCAGGTGTACGAGCGCAACAGCCCGAGCGCGGCGGCGTTCATGGTCTTGGCCGCCTCGCCGGCCGGCGCGGCCAGGCCAAGGAAGTGCTCGACCAGGAGCGGCAGATCGTCGAGCCGGGCGCGGAGCGGCGCCAGGTCGATGCGGTAGCCGTTGAGGCGGAAATAGAGGTCCTCACGGAAGCGGCCCGCGGCCACCTCGGCCTCGAGGTTTCTGTGGGTGGCGCAGATGACGCGGATGTCGATGGGCACCTCGGTGTTGCCGCCCAGCCGCTGCACCTTGCGCTCCTCGAGGACGCGGAGCAGGACCGCCTGGGTGCCGGGGCTCATCTCGCCGAGCTCGTCGAGAAACAGGGTGCCGCCGTGGGCCTGCTCGAAGCGTCCGCGGCGCGCGGCGACGGCGCCGGTGAAGGCCCCGCGCTCGTGGCCGAAGAGCTCGGACTCCTGCAGCTGGTGCGGAATGGCGGCGCAGTTGACGGCGATGAACGGCCCGCGCCGGCGGCTGCCGAGGTCGTGGATGGCGCGCGTGACCAGCTCCTTGCCGGTGCCGGTCTCTCCGCGCAGGCAGACCACGAAGTCGCTTGGGGCCACCCGCTCGATGTGGCGGAGCAGCTCCTGGATGGGCGCGCTCTGCCCGATGATGGCGCGGGAGACCTCCGCGGCGCGCGGGCGAGCGGCGGGCGCAGGGGGCTTGAGCAGGCGCGTGAGCGAGAGGGCGAAGCGGGCGGGGTCGAGCGGCTTGTGGATGCAGTCGGAGGCGCCGCGGCGCATGGCCTCGACCGCGAACTCCATGCTGCGCTGGGCGGTGAGGACGACGATGGGCATGCGCGGGTGGCGCGCGCGAATCCCGCCGATCACCTCCAGCGGGTCGCGGTCGCCGAGCGAGAGGCAGGCCAGGGCGAACTCGTCGCCGGAAGGCCCGAGCAGCGCCTCGGCGGAGTCGTGGTGGACGGCCCGGTGACCCAGGGCATGCAGCTGGCGATCGATGGCGATGCGCGCTTCGGGATCGTGCTCCACGACTGCGGCTAGAGGTTGATGGTCGCCCCCGACCAGAAACTCTGAGGATCTTCTCATGCGTGCACTTTTACATACGTAAATTCCGGGGGGAGGTCGGGGAACTGCGGGGGGATCGGCATACTGATCCGTGTCGGATGTGGGAATATGCCGTCGTGGGTGAGGGGCCTTACGGAGGCAGGGGGCGCGATGGCTGACGGTCGCAAGGCGACGGTGCTGGTCGTCGAGAACGATGACGTCACGCGCGAGTCGCTCGCCCTCCTGCTCGCCGACGCGGGCCACCAGGTGCAGGCGGCGGAGAACGGCGCGCGCGCGCTCGAGGTGCTGCGCGACTACCGGCCCGACGTCATCCTCCTCGACCTGCACATGCCGGTGCTGTCGGGCTGGGATTTTCTCGCGCTGCGCAAAGAGGACGCGGGGCTGCTCGCCATCCCGGTCGTGATCGCCAGCGTGGCGCACGACGACCCGGCGGCTCTCGGCGCTCAGGCTGGGCTGCAGAAGCCGTACGACTTCGACCTGCTGCTGCAGCTGCTGGCGCACTACGGGAGCGACGCCGCCCGCTGACGGCACACCTGTTGCTGTTGCCCTGCAGATGCGGATTGCAGTGGCGGTCAATGGAACCGACAAGGGCCGGTCCGGGCTCAGCACCTGGATGCGGGCGCTCCTGCCCAGGCTGCGCGCACGGCTGCTGGCGGAGGGTGGCGACCTGGTCGCCTTTGGCGGCGCCGAGGACCTCGCGGCCTATCGCCACGAGCTGCGCGGCTGCGAGGCGGTGACCACGGCGAGCCGCAAGCCCGGGCTGGACGCGGCCTGGCACCTCGTGCGCGCGGGCGCGCTCGCGAATCGGCTGGGCGCCGAGGTGCTGCTCCTGCCGGCGGCCAATCGGCGGACCACCGCTTTCTGCAGCGTGCCCACCGTCGCCGTCGTGCACGACCTCGCGCAGCTCAGGGTGCCCGAGAAGTTCGACCCGCTGCGGATGTTCTATGCCCGCCGTGTCCTGCCAGGCGCGCTGCGCACCGCGACCCAGCTGGTGGCGGTGAGCGAGGCGACGCGGCGCGACCTGTGCGGGGCGCTGCACCTCGGCCAGGACCGCGTGCGGCTGGTGCCGAACGGCGTCGACGCCGCGCGCTTCTTGCCTGCCGGCGACGACGACGAACGCATCGATCGGGCCCGCGTCGCCACCGGGCTGTGCGGCCCCTACCTCCTCTACATGTCGCGGCTCGAGCACCCCGGAAAGAACCACCTGCGGCTCTTGCGCGCCTTCGCTCACAGCGCCGCGGCGCGCACGCACCGGCTCGCGCTGGCCGGCGCGGACTTTGGCGCCGCCGCTGCCGTCAGGGCCGAGATCGCGCGGCTCCGGCTGGGCGACCGGGTGGCGGTGCTGGGCTTTGTCGCCGACGATCTGCTGCCCGGGCTGGTCGCCGGCGCGAGCGCTGTCGCCATGGTCGGCCTCTATGAAGGATTCGGGCTGCCCGCGCTGGAGGCGATCGCGGCGGGAAGGCCGGTGGTCGCCTCGGCCACCGGCGCGCTGCCGGAGGTGGTCGGGCGCTTCGCGGCGATGTGCGATCCGCTCTCGGTCGGCTCGATCTCGGCCGCGCTCGATCGCGCCATCACCGACCCGGACCTGCGCGCGAGCGTCGCCGCCGACGGGCCGGCGTGGGCCGCCGCGCGCGGCTGGGATCGCACGGCCACCGGCGTCCTCGACGCCTGCTTCGCCGCCCGGCTGCAGTCGCGCCTGCCGCAATCTGCGATGTCTGTCGTTTCAAACTGAGAAACGGCGGCGCTCGATGTTCTTCCTCTCACGAGGGAGGAGACGCTGGTCGGAAGCGCGTCCGGTGAGACCTGCGCCGCACCGCCGGCCAGCGGCGTGAAGGTGGCGCGGACACTCGAGACATTCCTCGGGCACGAAGTCGCTGAGCTCGCGCTCGCGCTGCACCAGCATGGCGAGCGTCGGCGTCTGCCCGCGGCCCTCCGAGAGCGTGTCTCCCTGCTGCAGCGTGTGCGCGCGCGAGAGGTTCATGCCCACGAGCCAGTCGGCCTGCGAGCGGCCACGCGCGGCGTCGGCGAGCCTGCGCGCCGGAGGGAGGGGCCTCGTTGGGCTTTGCGTCTAGGAGGCCGTCGGCGCACTCGCCGACGCGAACTGTCCTGATCCCGCGCGCACCGTCGCGCGGATTCAGGGCTAGGGCCAATGCCAGTCAGATAAGCACCGGTAGGGTAGCGGCCGCCGGCAGGCAGAGGCCCGCCGCGCGGCACGGGCGCCCACGCGCGTGTGGTGGCTCGCTGCGCTCGCATTGATCGGAACTGTGTCGGGAGCCCTAGCCCCAAAGTCGGTCAGATAGGCGCCCGAGGTACCGGTCGCGTGCAGGCAGAGACCTGCCCGCTGCCTATCTGCCAGACCTTGAGTATGGGGGGGCAATAG
>JBBRMA010000052.1:0-37287 GCA_038231075.1 Myxococcales bacterium
CCGTCGCCAGAGGGCCGACGACCGGCGCATCGCTGCGTTGCTCGTCGTCGCCGTACAGAAAGTACGGCTCCCTCCTCGTGCCTTGCGCTGCTTGGTCCTCATCCCTCGGGCTCGGTCCGGAGTTTGCGGACACGCCCTAGTGCAGCGCCCGCGAGATAGCGTCAATGACCGAGAGCGGCGAGGGCCAAGCGATGCGAAGAGCGACGAGGGCGAATACCGTGCTGTATTCAACCGAGGAGCGAGGAAGCAGCGCGCCGGCCATCGGCGCTCGCAGGTGACGCTATCTCGCGGGCGGTGCACTAGAGCGGTGTCACCGTTGCTGGCGTAGAGTCGCTTGCGATGACTGCCTATAAGACCCAGCCGCTCGACTTCCATCGCCTCGAGCCCGCCGAGATGCGAACGCGTGCAAACACGCTCCTCGCCGAGCTCTGCGCGCGGCGCTCGGTGCGTGAGTTCAGCAGCGAGCCCGTGCCGCGCGAGGTGCTCGTGCGCTGCATCGAGACGGCGGCGCAGGCGCCCTCGGGCGCGAACAAGCAGCCGTGGACGTTCGCGCTGGTCATGGACCCGGCGCTCAAGCACCGCATCCGCGTCGAGGCCGAGCGCGAGGAGAGCGAATTCTATCAGCACCGCGCGACGCCCGAGTGGCTGGAGGATCTGGCGCCGCTGCAGACCGGGCCGGAGAAGGAAGTCCTCGACGTGGCGCCGGCGCTGATCGCGGTCTTCGCCCGCCGCTTTGAGGAAGGCAGCGGCCGCAAGCACTATTACGTGAGTGAGTCGGTGGGCATTGCCTGCGGGTTCCTCATCGCCGCGCTCCACCACGCGGGGCTGGTCACGCTTACGCATACGCCGAGCCCGATGCAGTTTCTCGCCCGGATCCTGGGCCGTCCGAAGAACGAGTCCGCCTATCTGCTGTTGCCGGTTGGGTATCCAGCCGCAGGCGCCCGGGTGCCCGACATCGCGCGGCGCCCGCTGGCGGAGACGCTGCTCGAATTTGGCGCCAGCGAACGATAAGAGCGCGCCGGCGACGCGGCGACGCGGGTAGCGTGAATTCGGGCCGGGGCGCGAGTCGGTTCGATTGCCATTCACTTCCACGAGAGACGGGGGCAGCCGTCGCGGCTTGAAGCTCACCGGCCCAGCCCGTCGAGACAATCGACGAACGATCGCACCGCGTCGACCGGCATCCGCGACGCCTGCTTCGCCACCCGGCTGCAGTCGCGCCTGCCGCAATCTGCGATGTCTGCCGTTTCAAACTGAGAAACGGCGGCGCTCGAGGCTCTTCCTCTCAGGAGGGAGAGGACGCTGGTCCGAACCTTGCTCAATCGGCAGCATGGAAAAAGCGCTGAGGCAAGTTCCGCGGGACGTCGATCTTCCGAGTCCGCTCGAGCAGCCGGCGTTCGTCTTCCCGGTGCTGGACGAGCCGCGCGCATCACTGCTCCCGCGCGCCAGCCTCTTGGACGTGATGCTGCGCAAGAGCCCGCTGGTCGGCGCCCGCTGCGACGCCGAGGGGGCGCGCGGGTTCCTCTCGCCTGCCGAGGCGCGCATCCTCCTCGGCATCGACTATGCCGACGCCGTCGCCATCGAGCGCAGCTACCAGCCGTCGCTCAAGAAGGATCTCGGCATCGCCTTTCGCACCGCGGTCGCCTCGCTCCTGGCCGCGCGGGGCAAGGTCCGGCGCGAGCGGCGGCCGTTCATCGTCTCCTCGCGGGTGGACGCGATCACCATCCGGGAGGCCATCTCCGCCATCGTCGCCCCGCTCGCGACCCGCGCCAAGATGGTCTTCTTCGCGCACCCGCACGCGCTCAACCTCGCGCGCTTCGACCCCGCGCTCGCCAAGCACCTCGAGCGCGCCGACCTGGTGCTGCCCGACGGCATCGGCATCCGGCTGGCCGCGCAGCTCCTCGGCGTCAGCCTGCCGCACAACTTGAACGGCACCGACATGCTGCCGC
Source organism: Myxococcales bacterium (assembly GCA_038231075.1). Taxonomy (GTDB): domain Bacteria; phylum Myxococcota; class Myxococcia; order Myxococcales; family 40CM-4-68-19; genus JBBRMA01. The sequence continues at coordinate 1,947 of JBBRMA010000052.1, forward strand.
CGCTCTGCGAGGAGGCGGCGCGGCTCGGCATCCCCATCGCGCTCATCGGCGGCAAGCTGGGCGTGGCCGAGGCGTGCGCCGAGCGGCTCCGCGCGCAGATCCCGGGTCTTCTGATCCCCTTCGTCGCCGACGGGTACCTGAACGATCGCGAGTCGGCGCTGGTGGTGAGGAAGCTGCGCGGGATCGGCCGCTGCATCGCCCTGGTCGGGATGGGCACGCCCATCCAGGAGACCTGGGCCATGGAGCACCTCGCCGACCTGCGCGGCGTGACCGCGGTGACGGTGGGCGGCCTCTTCGATTTCTTCGCCGGCCGCGTCGAGCGCGCGCCCATCGCCTGGCGCGAGCTTGGCCTCGAGTGGCTCTTCCGCCTCTGCAAGGAGCCGCGGCGGATGGCGCGGCGCTACCTGGTCGGCAATCCGCTCTTCCTCATGCTCGCGCTCTTGCAGCGCTGGCGGCAGCCACAGCGGTAGAGCGGAACGCGGACGCGGAGCCGCCGCTGGCAGGCCGCTTCGGCTTGGCCAGGGCGGCGCGTTTGGTTGGAGCGCGTCAGCGTCAGGCTCCAAATCAACGTCAACGTTAACGTGAACGTAAACGTCGACGTTCGGCAGTGCCGCTACGCTGACGGCACCGCGCGCAGGCGAGGTTGTTCGCTTGCGGAGAACCAGAAGCTGCGGGAGTCGCCCACGCGGTCCGGCAAGAGCGAGAGCGCCGGGGGCACGGAGACCAGCGCGAAGCCAAGCCGCGAGTCTGCGCCAAGCTGGGCCGCGAGGGCCGACAGCTCCGGCGCCGAGTGCGCGCCCGAGGTCACGAGCACCAGCACCCGCTCGGCCTGACGGGCGGCCCGTCGCAGCGCAGGTCCGCGCGGCTCGCCGGTCCAGACGCGCACGAGGGTCCCTGGCAGGGCCTCGTCAAAAGCAGGCCAGCCCGCGAGCCTGCCCAGCTCGGCCACCGCGTGCTGCTCGGCGGCGCCGGCGGGAACGACCAGCGTCGCACCGGGGCTCGCTCCCGCGCCGCTCGCGAGGTCGAGCCGCACGTCCTCGCCGTCGCCGCTCGCCGGCCACTCCGACGAGAAGATCACCGGCGCCTTGCCCCAGAACGCGAGCTCGCCCGCGGTGTGCACGCGCAGCCCGCGCAGCGACCAGGCGAGCACGGCGAGCACCGCCAACAGGCCCGCGGCGAGCACGGTGGCCGCCGCCACGTGCTTGCGCAGCGAGCGGCGCGGGCGCACCGGGAGCTCGGGCGCCTCGAGCAGCGCGAGACCCGTGACCGGCGCGCGCGCGGCGTCCTGCGCCTGCAGCTTCTTGGCGGCGATCTCCGCGAGGTGCGCCTCGGCCGTGCGCAGTGAGCGCACCAGCGACGAGGCCTTGGCCTCCACATCCTTGAGCTGATCCACGCGAGCCAGCGCCTCCAGCGAGAGCTGCGCCAGCGCCCGCCCGCGGCCCAGCGCCGCCTGCCGCGAGGCGCTGGCGTCGGCGATGCGCGCCTCGAGCGCCGCGATCTGCGGGTTGCGCCCCAGGCTCCGCTCGGTCACCACGCTCTTGCCCCAGTTGGTCGAGCCGCGCAGCGCGGCCGCCTGCGCCTCGAGCATGGTGACCCGCGGGTGGTCCGGAGAGAGGCCGCCGCCGCGCAGGCCCGCCAGCTCGGACTCGATCTCGGCCAGCCGCGTCCCCTCGGGCCGGACGGTGCGCTCGGCCAGGACCACCGAGGGCGACCGCAGCGAGAGCTCCTCCTGCAGAGCGGCCACGCGCGCGGCCTCTGCCAGCCCATCGGCGCGCGCCGCCACCTGCTCCTGGTTGAGCCGGGCCGCGTCGTCCATCGCGTGGCCGACCTGCGCCGACAGGTCGGTGAACTTCTCCTCCTTGCGGAACTGCTCGAACGCGGCCCGCAGCGCGGCCACTTCGGAGAGCGCAGCCTGCTCGGCGATCCCGGCGGTGCGCGCCGCCTCCAGCCGCCGCCGCCGCTCGAACTCGATCCGCTGCCGCTGGAAGACGTCCACCACGGTCCGCGCCAGCTCCAGCGCCTGCTCCGCGCTCCCCGCGGCGGCGCTCACGATCAAGAGGTTCGACTTCTCGTTCGACTGCACCTCGACCCTCCTGGCCAGGCCCTCGAGGGTGAGGGTGAGCGCGAGCGTCTTTCGCACCTCGGCCAGCACGGCGGGCGTGTTGACGCTCTCGGTGAGCGTGCGCAGCTCGCGGCTCGCGTCGCGGCCGTCGGCGTGCGCCACCGACGGGTCCCAGGAGAGGAGCGCCTGGGCGGCGAACTCGCGGGGGGCGAACTTGATGGCCAGGGCCACGCCGCCGGCGGCGCCGAGCGCGAGCGCAAGCGCGATCAGCTTGCGCCGCGCCGCCACCGCCGAGATCAGCCGGCGCACTTCGAGCGGAGTGCCCGCGCGCCACGCCGGACGAGAGCTCGCGGTGGCGCGGGTCGGGTTGTCGTCCAGGTCATACATGCGCGCGAACAACGCAAGCGCCGTGCCGTCCTCAGCGGACAACTCCGCTGGCACGCGATCTGCTGTGTAGAGCCGCATGCGCGCAGCGTTGCCTCTCTTGCTGGTCTTCACCTTCGCCTGCCGGTCGCTCCCGACCGCGCCCACGCGCGCCGCCGATGATCCGGCCTTCGAGGCGGCCGTCGTGCCCGCGCTGCCGGGCCTGCAGAGCGACCCGGCCCCGCGCGAGGTGATCCTGCCGGGCGACGTGATCGCGATGAAGAGCTTCTCGGTGGCGCCGCTCGACGTCTCCGATCTGATCGTCGATGCCGCGGGCCTGCTCCATGTGCCCGTGGCCGGCGCCGTCGCCGTGGGCGGCCTGACCATCGAGGACGCGGGGCGGCTGGTCGAGGCGAAGATGCACCCCTTCGACGCGCGGGCCCAGGTGCAGCTGCGGCTCTCGTCGTCGGGCGGCCACCACGCGACCGTGATCGGCAGCGTCGCCACGCCCGGCGTCTTCGCCATCGCGCCGGGACTGACGGTGGCCGATCTGGTCGCCAAGGCCGGCGGCCCGCTGCAGCAGCTCTCCGAGGGAGAGCAGGTCCCGCTCGCCGATCTCGACCTCGCCCGCGTGCTGCGCAATGGCGTCGCCTTGCCCATCAGCCTCGCCCGCGCGCTCGAGGGGGCGCAGGGCCACAACGTCCTGGTCCACCCGGGCGACCTGGTCGTCATCCCGCCCGCGCGCGGACAGCGCGTCAGCATCCTCGGCGAGGTGAAGCAGGCCAAGGCGGTCCCGTTCCGCGCCGGCATGCGCCTCTCGGATTCGCTGGCGATGGCGGGCGGAACCACCTCGGTCGCCGACGGCGGCGACATCCGGCTGGTGCGCGGCCCGCTGGCGAGGCCCCGCGTCTACCGCGCCAGCGTCAACGCGCTGGTGAGCGGCAAGGCGACCGACGTGCAGCTCGAGCCGGGCGATGTCGTCCTGGTCACCGAGACCTGGTTCGGCTCGGTCACCGACGTGCTCGGGCGCATCACTCCCTTGCTCTACGGCGTCACCCTGGCCCGCTCGCTCGCGACGTACCCAGGCCCATGAGCGACCAGCTGCGGGTTGCCCACGTCCTGCGCAAGTACGACGCGTCCGCGCTCGGCGGCACCGAGACGCACGTCGCCGAGGTCACGCGCCGGCTGGGCGCGCAAGGCGTCCAGTGCGAGGTGCACGCGCCGCTCGGCCCGCGAGGGCAGGGAAACCTGCAAGTCCCGCTGCACCGCTACCGCGCCTTCTGCCCCTTCATCGGCCCGGCCGACAAGCGGCGCGCGCTCTGGGCCAACGCCGGAAACCTCGCCAGCATCGACGAGCCGATCCGCCTCTTGCGCGACCGCGGGCTCACGCTGGCCCACGTGCACACCACCGGCCGCATCGGCGGCGCCGTCCGCACCGCGATGCGCCTGACCGGCCGGCCCTATCTCGTCTCGGTGCACGGGCCGCTCTTGTCTGGGACCACCTTCCTGGCCGAGGACACGCTGCGCCGCCTCTCGGGCGTCATCGATCTGGGCCGGCCGCTCGGGCTGCTCTTCGGCGCGCGCCGGGTCATCGACGACGCCGCCCGCGTCCTCTGCTTCAACGACGACGAGCACGCGGCGCTGCAGGCGCGCATCGGAGAGCGCGCGGTGCGGATGGACCACGGCGTCGACGCCGCGCGCCTCAAGCTGGGCGACGCGGGCCGCGCGCGATCGCGCTGGCCCAGGCTCTCCGCGGGCCAGATCGTCCTGCACCTGGGCAGGCTCTGCGCGCAGAAGGAGCAGCTGCTCTCGGTGCGCGCCTTCGCCGCCGGCGCGCCGCCCGACGCGCAGCTGGTGCTGGCGGGCAAGGAGACCGACCGCGGCTACAGGGACGCCATCGAGGCAGAGGCGCGCGCGCTCGGCGTCTGGGACCGCGTGCTCACGCTCGGCAACGTCGCCTCCGACGAGGTCGCCGACCTCTTCGCCGCCGCCACCGTGAGCCTCCTGCCCTCGCGGCACGAGGCGTTCGGCCTGGTGGCGCTGGAGTCCTGGGCCGCCGGCCGCCCCGTCCTCTTTGCCCGGGTCGGTGGCCTCGCCGATCTGGCGGCGCAGCTTGGCCCCTCGTCGCAGTCGCTGTCCGAGCGCGACCCGCGCCGCTGGGCTGCGGCGCTCTCGGCCCTCCTGTCGCGGCCGGCGCTGCGGGCGGACGGCGTCGCGCGCGGCTCGGCGCTCCTGGCCGCGCGCTTCTCCTGGGACGTGGTCTCAAGCCGGCTCGCGGCGCTCTACCGAGAGGTGCTGGACGAGCGGACCCGGAGCGCCGCGTGACCGTCCTCGACGTGGTGGTCCGCTGCAAGAACGAGATGCCGCACGCCCGCCGCACGCTGCAGGCGCTGGCTGCGCAAGACGGCGTCACCGCCCGCGTCCTCTTCCTCGACTGCGGCTCGACGGACGGCTCGCGCGAGGAGGCCGTGCGCGCCGGCGCCGAGGTCCACGACGTCGACCCGGCCGCGTACGTCCCGGGCAAGGTGCTGAACCTCGGCATGGCGATGACCTCGTCGCCTCTGGTGGCCTTCGTCAACGCCGACGCGGTGCCGCTCGACGCGCAGGCGCTCTTCACGCTGACCTCGCCCTTCGCGGCGCCGGAGGTGGCGGCGAGCTTCGCCCGCCAGGTGGCCCGCCCGCAGGCAGGCGCGCTCACCCGCCAGGACTACGCGCGCGCGTTCGGCCAGGCGCCTGCGCCCCTCTCGGCGGGGTCGTTCTTCTCGATGGCGGCCTCGGCGGTGCGGCGCGCGGCCTGGGCGGCGCTGCCCTTCGACGAGGGGCTGCGCTACTCCGAGGACACCGACTGGACGCACCGCGCCCGGGCCCTTGGCTTTCGCACCGTCTACGTGCCGGAGACGCGGTTCGAGCACTCCCACGACTACGACCTGGCCGCGACCGCCCGGCGCCGGCGGGGAGAAGGCGCTGCCGACACGGCCATCTACCACCTGGGCCCGCCGTCGCTCTTCGGCGAGCTCTTGCGACCCCTGGCGGGCGCGGCCCTGCGCGACGTCCGCGCCGGCAGCTTCGGCCCCAGCGCGCTCGCCGTGCGCGCCGCCCAGGTGGGAGGCCGCTTCGCGGGCCGCCTGGGCCAGGACCGCCTTGCAAACTGCGACGAACCTCGTCGCAGGTTGACACGAGTGAGACGGCCGGCCGGGTACACCCTGTCCGCCGATCCGGCTGCCGAGGCGGCCGCGGCCAGCGCCGTCGACGCGGCCCGGCAAGCGATCTGCGCCGCCATGGGCGCGGACTTGCGCGCGCTGGCCCTGGCCGGCAGCTACTCCCGGGGCGAAGGGGGCGCGACCCTCTCTGCCCTGGGTGCGCTCGGGCTGCACAACGACCTCGACCTGGTGGCGGTGGTGCGCTCGGGCGCCGCGCGCTGGCAGAGGCGACTGGCACCCCTCTCCGAGCGGCTCTCTCGCGAGGCGGGCGTCGCGGTGGACACCTGGGCCATCGACGAGGCGGCGCTGCGGAAGGCCCCGCCGACGCTCTTCTGGCTCGACGTGGCGCTGGGCGGCGTGCGCGTGCTGCACGGCGACCCAGGCCTGTTCGAGCTGGCCCACACGCCGCGGAGCGTGCCGCTCGACGAGGCGGGGCGGCTGCTCGCGAACCGCGCCGTCGGGCTCGCGCTCTCCAACCTCACGCCGGGCGATCCGGCCGCGGCCCGCCATGGCCACAAGGCGATCCTGGCGTGCGGAGACGCGCTGCTCCTCGCCGCGGACCGCTACCGGCCCACGCTGCGCGAGCGGCTGGCCGAGCTCAAGCGGCTGCGCGCCGCGCCCGCCGTCGGCGATGCGCTGGTCGATCGCTACGCGGAGGCGCTCTCCTTCCGCGCCCGCACCGACCTGTGGCAGCCCGCCTCGACTTTGGCCGATTGGTACGCCGAGGTGCGCGGGGAAGTGGCGCGCTTCCACCTCGCCTTCGAGTCGTGGCGCAGGGGCGCGCCTGGGTCCGCGGCCGGCTACGCGCGGTTTGGCGGCAAGCTCTACCCCGGGATGCCCGACGTGCGTGCCGGCGGCTCGCCACTGGCCGCCCTGCGCGCCGCGCTCGAAGGACGCGCGCCGCTCTTTCCCTATCTCGGGCACCCGCGCGAGCGGCTGGCCCGCGCCGCGGTCGCGCTGGCCTACGCGCCCGCGGACCCGGAATCGCGCGCGGCCGCCTGCAGCCTGCTCGGGCTGCGATCGGGGGCTGCCGATGGCGCGCTCGCTTCGCGCTTGCGGGCGCTCTCGCTGAGGGCCGGCTGATGGCACGCCGGGTGCTGGTGGTGTTCGTCGATGCCCTGGGCGACCAGCAGCTCGAGCGCTTTGGCTCGACGCTCTCGGCGCTGCCGCACCGGCGGTCCCTGCGCGGGGTGCTCGGCTACTCCTCGGGCGCGCTGGCCACGGTCTTGACCGGCGTGTCGCCGAGCGAGCACGGCCGCATGTGCCTCTTCTCCGCGCGCCCCGACGGCGCCCCCTCCCTGCTGGCGCCCCTGGCCTGGCTTGGCCTGTTGCCGCGCATCGTCCACGAGCGGGGCCGCCTGCGCCGGGCGCTGGCCAAGGCGCTCGCCTACGCCGCGGGCCTCACCGGCTACGTCGCGCTCCACCGGGTGCCCCCGGAAGCGTTCCCCTGGCTCGACCTCCCCGAGCGCGAGGACCTGTTCACCGCCAGTGAAATCGGCGGGGCGCCGACGTTCCTGGCCCGTGCGCGCGAGGCGGGCCGCACGGTCTACGCCTCGCCCTGGCAGCTGCCCGAAGAAGAGCGCCTCGCGCACGCGCACGCCGCCCTGGTCGCGCGGCCCCCGGACCTCGCCTTCCTGTACTGCGCCGGTCTCGACGGCGTCCTCCACGCCGAGGGCAACGACGGCCAGCGTGCCCGCTCGGTGCGCGCGCGCATCGCCGGCCACGTCGAGCGCGCCCGCGATCAGCTGCGCCGCGGCGGCGCCGAGGTGACGACGCTCCTGGTCGGCGACCACGGCATGGCCGACGTGCGCCGCGTCATCGACCCCCGGCCGCTCACCGCCAACACCTCCGCCCGCGCCTTCGTCGACAGCACCATGCTGCGGCTCTGGGGCAGCGCCGAGGCGCTCGCGCAGTCGCGGCTCCGGCTCGAGCGCGCGCGCGTGCCGGGCCGCTGGCTCGACTCGGCGGCGCTCGCGGCCCGCGCGGCGCCCACCGCGGGATCGCCCTACGGCGACGCCATCTTCCTCCTCGACGAGGGCTGCCTCTTCGCGCCGAGCTGGGTGGGCGGCCGCGCCCGCGGGATGCACGGCTACGACCTGCACTGCGGCTCGGCGGCCGCGGCCATCGCCTCGGACGCGCCGCTGCCGGAGGGCCTCGACTCACTCGCGGGCCTCGCGCCGCTCATCACCCGCTCGCTCGGGATCGCATGAAGCGCGGCATCACCAAGGACCTCGCCGCCTCCGTGCTGCGCCACCTGACCACGGTGCTGGCCGGGCTCTTCACCGTCGGCCTGATCGCGCGCCACCTCGGCGTCGAAGGCCTTGCCGCCTGGGCGCTGCTCGGCTCGGTGAGCGCGCTGTTTGGCCTGGCCGACGCCGGCATCGCGACCCCCATCTACCGCGCCGGCGGGGCGGGCGATCACGCGCGCGTCCGCTCGGTGGTCTCGCTGGCGCTGCTCGCGGTGCTCTTGGCCGCGCCGCTGGTCGCGCTGCTCTCCGCCACGCTGCTCATCGATCTGCCCGGCGCCTCGGCGGCCACCGCGCGCGACCTGGCCCGCGCCGCTCCGCTCGCCATCGGGGCGGGAATCTTCCAGGCGCTGAGCTCGCCCTTCAGCGCGCTGGTGCTGGCGCGCGGCGCTTTTCCCTCGCTCACCGCGGCGCGCATCGTCGCCGCGGTCCTCCAGCTTGGCTGCATCGCGGTGGGCTTCTCGATCGCGCCCTCGCTGGTCGCGCCCGCGCTCGGCCTGTTGCTCGGGTCCTTCGCCCAGCTCGTGCTCATCGTCGCCAAGGCGCGCGCGCTCGATCCCGCCGTGCCGCTCTGGCCGCGCCTGCGCTTCAACGCCGCCGAGGCGCGCGGCATCGTCCGCGAGGGCGCCGCCTCGCTCGCCATCGGCGCGGCCACCACCGCGGGCCTGCGCCTCGACGTCTACCTGCTCGCCCACGCCGCGCCGGTCGAAGTGGTCGCCGCCTACGGCATCGCCTCGCGGGCGGTGGACCAGTGCTACGTGCTCGCCAAGCAGGGCAGCGTCGCGCTCGTGCCCCGCCTGGGCGAGCGGAGATCGCGCGAGCGCGCGGTGGTGCTGGGCGCGGCGCTGCTCGGCGGACTGGTCGCCGCGGGGATGCCGGCGCTGGCGCTCGATGGTGGCGCGCTGCTCCGCGCCTGGGCTGGAGCGGCGGCGATCGGGCCTGCGGCCTCGCTGGCGCTCGCGATCCTGGGCGGGGCCGCCATCGTCTCCGCGCTCGGCGAGATGCCGGCCAACGCGCTCAGCTTTGGCGGCCCAGACCCCTGGCAGGCGGCGTGGCCGATCATCTGCGGCGCTGTCCTCAATGTCGCCGTCTCCGTGCTGGGCGCGGGCCGCTTCACCGTCGTCGCCGTCGCCGGCGGGACGCTGCTTGGCAACTCGCTCACCGCGCTGCTCCTCTGGCGCCGCGCGACCAAGGTCTTCGAGTGGCCCGCGGATCGGCCGGCGCGCGCCGTCGCACCCGCCGCGCTCGCCGCGGTGGCCGCGATCGCCTGCGGGCTCCTGCTCGCGCCGGCGGCGGCCGCCTCTCCCGTGGCCTCGCTCCTGGCCTGCGCCGCGACGCTGCTGGCCGGCGCGCTTGCCGCCTTCGCCGTCGCCTCGCGGACCGTGCGCGGGGCGGGGAGCGAACCCGTGGCCGCACTGGAGGCGAGGTGAACATCGGCATCGTCACGCCGGCCCTCGGCTTCCAGGGCGGCCTCGAGCTGCACGCGCACCAGCTCGCCCGCGCGCTCGCGGACCGCGGACACCACCTGCGGCTGCTGCACGGCGAGGCCGTCGCGCGCGATCCCAAGGGCTTTGCCGCCCCGTTCTCCTCGGTGCTGCCGCTCGGTCAGGCGGGCGCCACCCGCGGGCTCGACGTGGTCTGGGTCGAGAAGGCGCGCTCGGTGGAGGAGCTGGCGCCGCTCGGCGAGGTGCCGCTGATCGTCGCCGTCCACGACCACGACCTCACCTGCCCGCGCAGCTCCCGGATGCTGCTCTTCGGCCGCGCGCCCTGCGACCGGCCGCCGGGACTTGGCTGCGTCGCTCGAGGCTGCGTCGTCGTGCGCGATCGGGTCGGCCGCTTTCCTCTCGCGCTGGCGAACCCGGCCTCGCTCCGCTCCCGGCTCGCCGCGCTGGCGGCCCGCGCGCCGCTGGTCGCCTGCAGCCGCTTCGTCGCGCGCACGCTGGTCGAGGCGGGCGCGCCGCCCGGCCGCGTCTTCGCCATCCACCCGCTGCCGCCCGAGGACCAGGCTCCCTTGCGGCCGAGGCCCGCCGCGCTCCGCCTCCTGGTTGCAGCGCAGCTCGTGCACGGCAAGGGAGTCGATTTGGCCATCGCCGCGCTGGCCCATCTGCCGGCGGCGGTGACGCTGGAAATCGCCGGCGACGGCCCGGACCGCGCCGCGCTCGAGGCGCAGGCCCGCGCCTTCCCTGGCCGCGTCCACTTCGCTGGCTACGTCTCTCCGACCAACATGGCCGCTCGCTACGACGACGCCTCGGCGGTGGTGGTGCCTTCGCGCTGGCCCGAGCCGTTCGGCCTGATCGGCGTCGAGGCCATGCGCCGTGGAAGGCCGGTCGCGGCGGCGCTGCACGGCGGCATCCCGGAGTGGCTCGCGCCTGCGCCCGGCGGCGCCGGCTTCGAGCCGGGCAACGTCCGCGAACTGGCCCGCGCCGCGCTCGCGCTGCTCGAGGACCGCCTCGCGGGCGCCGAGGCGCGACTCTTCGCGCGGGCCCACCTCGCGCAGGCCGGCGCGCTCGACCAGGTCGAGGACCTGCTCGCCGCCGCAAGCCAGCGTCCGCGCCGGGTGGCCTCATGAGCGGCCACTCGCCCGCGCTGGTGGCCCTCAAGTGGGCGGCCGCGCTCTCGGCGCTCTGCCTCGCGCTGCTGCTTGGCCGCGTGCTGCGGGGGAGGCCTTCGCTTCTCGCCGCCGCCACCTCGCTCCTCGGCTTGTTGCCCTTCGTCGGCCTCCGCCAGCTCTCGCTGCACGTCGTCTCCTACGAGGCGTATCGCGGCGACGCGCGCGGCCTGGAAGTGACGGCGATCGACTTCCTCGCCTGCGCGCTCCTGGTCGCGCTGCCCCGGCCCTCGGCGCCCATGCCCTACCGCCGCGCCTTTGCCTTCTTCGGCCTCGCGGCGGTCCTCTCGATCCCGGGCAGCGCGCTGCCGCTCTACTCGCTCTTCTCGGTGTGGAAGCTGGCCCGCGTCGCGCTGGTCGTGGCCGCCGTGGCGCGGCTCTGCGAGGACGAGGCTGCCGCGCCCCGCCTGCTGCGCGGAATGGCCGCGGGCGTGCTGTGCGAGGCGCTGCTCACGGGCGTGCAGCACTTTGCGCTGCACCAGTACCAGGCGCGCGGCACCTTCGAGCACCAGAACACGCTGACCATGGCGTGCAACCTGGTGGCGCCGATCGGCCTCGCGCTCTTGCTGGTGCGGCCGGGGCGCTGGGCAGCGGCGGCGCTGATCGGCGGAACGCTCGTGTGCCTGTTCGCGCTCTCGCGCGGCTCGCTGGTCTCGCTCTGCGTCTCGCTGGTGGCCGTCTTCGCCTTCTCGGCGCTGCGGGGGCTGACGCGGCGCAAGCTGGCCATCGCCGGGGTGGCGGCGGCGGCCGCGCTCGTTGTCTCGGTCAAGGCGCTGCCCACCATCGTCCACCGCTTCCAGACCGCGCCCAGGTCCTCGGCCGACAGCCGCGCGCTCCTCGAGCGGGCCGCGGCGCTGATGGTGGCCGACCACCCGCTCGGCGTCGGCGTCAACCAGTTCTCAAACGCGCTCGAGAACCAGGGCTACGCGGGCCGCGCCGGCATCGACGTCTCGACCTACGACGCCAGCGCCATCGTCCACAACATCTACCGGCTCAACGCCGCCGAGCTCGGCTTGCCGGGCCTCTTGGCCTTTCTCATCTTGATCGGCGGTCCGCTCGCGCTCGCCATCTCCGGCACCCTGCGCGCGGGCGACACGGCGCGGGGCGCGGTGCTGCTCGGCTGCGCGGCAGCGTTCTCCACCTCCTATCTGCAGGGCACGCTCGAGTGGCTCTCGCGGCAGAGCGCCTTCGCCTATCTCTATTTCATGCTGGCCGCGCTGGTGGCCGCGCTCCATCGGCACGCGCTGGCCGCGCCGCAGGCCGCCGGCTCGACCAGCGTGCGCGCGGTCTTCGCTGGCGCCGCGCGGCAGCTCGCGTCCCTGGCGGCGCCGGCCGGGAAGGGCGCCTGATGCGCGTGCTGGTCGTGTCGAACCTCTATCCCCCGCTGCTGCTGGGCGGCGCCGAGATCCTCTGCGCGCAGGTGGTCGCGGAGCTGCGCCGGCGCGGCCACGAGGTGGAGGTGCTGACGAGCGATCACGGCTGCTCCGCCGGATCGCCCGAGGCGCTCGGCGTCCGCCGCCAGCTCGAGCTCTACCAGCCGTTCTCGCAGCCAGGCCAGATCCTCCGCACCGCGCGGCTGGCGGTCGGGTGGCGCAACCGGCTTCGCACCGAGGCGCGCATCGCCGCCTTCCAGCCCGAGGTGGCGCTGGTCTACAGCCTGCGGCGCCTCACCGTCGGGCCGGCGCGAGCGCTGCACGCCGCGGGGGTGCCGGTCCTCTACAGCTTCAACGACGACGCGATCTCGAGCTATCGGCAGGCGGCCTTCGGCTGGCGGCCGCGCAAGCTCGCCGCCTTCGTCCTCGACCGGACCTTCGCGCGGGCAACGACCCTCGCGGGCCTCGGGCTGGCGAGCGCCACCTGCATCAGCCACGACTTGAAGCGCCGGCTGCTCGCGTCCGGCGTGCCCGCGCCCGCGGCGGCCGTCCAGCACCAGGGCATCCCGCTCGCGAGCTTTCCCCGCAAGGAGCGCCTGGGCATCGCCGGCCGGCCGCCGCGCGTGCTCTTCGCCGGCCAGCTCTACGCGCTGAAGGGAGCGCAGACCTTGATCCAAGCCGCGCAGCTCTTGTCCGAATCGCACCCCGTCGCCGTCACCATCGCGGGCGACGGCCCGCTGGCCCCCGCGCTGCGCGAGCAGGCCAGGCGCGGCCGGGCGACGATCGAGTTCCTCGGCCGCGTGGCGCACGAGGCGATGCCGAGGCTCTACCGCGAGCACGACGTCTTCGTCTTTCCCTCGCTGCCCGAGGAGCCGTTCGGCCTCACCCAGCTCGAGGCGATGGCGTCGGGGACGCCGGTGGTCAGCTCGGACCGCGGCGGCCACGCCGAGCTGATGCGCGACGGCGTGAACTCCTTGACCTTCCCGGCTGGCGACGCGCAGCTCTTGGCCGCGCAGCTGCGGCGGCTGGTCACCGAGGAGGGCCTCGCCGTCCGGCTCGCGCTCGCGGCCCGCGCCGAGATCGAGCGGGCGCACTCGCTCGAACGCTACGCCTCGCTCATCGAAGCCTCGCTGCTGCAGGCGCGGGGCCCGCTCGAGCGACACCGGTTCAAGCCGATGCCCGCGGGGCTCGGGCTGTGATGGCCGCCCCCGCGAGCCTGGTGAAGCGCGCCGTCGCGCTGCTGGCCGGGCGGCGGCTGCCCGCCTGCGTCCTCTCTCGCGAGCCGCTGGTCGTCGCCGCTTTCTGGGAGGACTTCGTCGAGCACAAAGAGGCGCTGCTCGCCGCGGTCGCCGCCGCGCCCCACGCGCTCTTCGTCTTCCAGTTCGGCTGGCACAAGACCCAGGCCGATGCGGCGCGGATCGCCGCGCTGGCGAACGAGGTCTCTGCCGCGCACCCGCGCCTGTCGCTGCTGTTCTTGGCCAACACGCTGGCCGAGCTGCAGGCGCTGACCTCGCTTGGCCTCTCCGCGGCGCACTGCCACCAGAACGCGTTTCTCGACGAGCGGCGCTATCCCTTGCACCGGGTCGTGCCGCGCGCCGACGCCATCTACGTCGCTCGCATCGCGCCCTTCAAGCGGCACGAGCTGGCGGCCCAGATCCCTGCGCTCGAGCTGGTGGGCGCGTACACCGAGCACGACGCGCCGCACTTCCGCAAGCTGCGCGCGCTGATGCCCCTGGCCCGCTGGCGGCGGCGCGTGCGCGGCCCCTTCATGTCCAAGGCGATGGCGCGCGCGCGCGTCGGCTTGTGCCTGTCGGCCGAGGAGGGCGCGATGTTCGTCAGCGCCGAGTACCTGCTCTCGGGCCGGCCGGTGGTCTCGACGCGAAGCCTGGGCGGGCGCGAGGTGCTCTTCGATCCCGACACCTCGCTCCTCGTCGAGGACAGCGCTTCCGCGGTGGCTGCGGGCGTGCGCGAGCTCGCCGGCAGGCAGCTCGACCCGGCGCTGGTGCGAGCCAAGGTGCTGGCGAAGATGGCCCCGCACCGCGAGCGCTTCGTGGACGCGATCCAGGCTCACTTCACCCGCGTCGGAGCGCCGGCCCCCGCGCGCTGGCAGCGCCTCTTCCTCCACAAGCTCGGGCTGCGCTGCGGCCTCGGGCCGGTGCCGCTCTTCACCCGGTCGTTGATTCCAGGTGAAGCCACGCCGCCAGGCAAGTGAGCAGCAGCATGGCGACGCCATAGACCGGCGCGACGTGGAGCAGGTGCTGCGGTGCATAGGGAGAGGCGATGAAGAGCGGGCCCGCCGGCAGCCGCTCGGCCAGCGCCAGCACCGCCGACTGCGGGAGCGCGAAGAAGATCAGCAGAGCCGCGCCTGGCGCCGCCGCGCGCGCCCGGCCCCGCGCCACCAGATCGAGGAGGAGCGTCGTTAGAACAGGCAGCACCAGCACGAGATCATAGAGCCGGTGGTAGACGACGAGCATCGACACGCAAGCGGTCAAGAGCAGGGCGGTCAGGCGCTCCGAGCGCGCCCGCCGCTCGCGCCAGAGCGCGTACGCGAGCAGCGCGACGAAGGCGGCCTTGAGCCCGAGCCTGAGCAGCGGCTCGCGCACGACCTCGAGCGAGAGGTTGTTCGCCCCGTGGACGGCAGGGTCGTTCATCGCCCCCGGCGCGAAGTCGGCTTGCACCCGCGCGAGGTAGCCGCGATAGGTCGCGTAAAGCTCGTTGCCAAAGAGCGCCGGGCTGGCCGCGATGGCGGCGAACACGGCCAGGGCGAGGACGCAGAGCCAGACCCGGCGGCGCGCCACCAGCAGCAGCGCGAAGAGGCCGAAGGAAGCCTTGAGCGCCAGCGCCGTGCCCAGGCAGGCCGCGCCCGCGAGGCGAGAGACCACGACCAGGGAGCCGAAGAGCAGCGCCGCGATCAAGAGCGAGATCTGCCCCAGCCGCAGCGTCTCGACGAAGGGCGCGGTGTTGAGGAGCGCGCAGCCGACGGCGATGGACCCGAGCGTCCGCGGGCGCGCCGACGCAGGCAAGAGGCGGAGCGCGAGCGTCACGACGATGGCCGCGGCCGCGAGGTTCAACGCCAGAAAGACCTGTCTGGCCACGGGCAGCGAGAGCGCGAAGAGCGGCGCGAAGAGGACGCCGGAGCCCGGAAAAACGATGGCGTCGTCGCGGGTGAAGGCGAAGGTGCCGCGGTGGCCGACGATCCCTGCGGCAGCCAGGTAGTGGTTCTCGAAGTCGATGAAGCGGGCGCTGGCCGAGATCGATGCGACCCTCGCCAACGTCAGCGCCGCGAGGGCGGAGGTGCCAGCGAGTGCCGCGAGCCGCCCGAGCGCGGGGCGCGCAGGCGCCAGGGTCAGCACTGGCCTCGCCCGAGGACCACCGCCGGCACGGTGCGGGCGATGAGCAGCAGATCCCGGCCGAGGTGCCAGCCCTCGATGTACGCGAGGTCGAGCCGGACCCACTGGTCGAACGTCATCTCGCACCGATTGGCGTCCACCTGCCACAGGCAGGTCAGGCCCGGCGGCACGCTCAGCCGCCGCAGCTGCCACTCTTCGTAGTGCGCGACCTCCGCGGGCAGCGGCGGCCGCGGCCCGACGAGGCTCATCTCCCCGCTGAGGACGTTGAGGAGTTGCGGGAGCTCGTCGATCGAGTACTTGCGCAAGAGCCGCCCGAGCGGCGTCACCCGCGGATCGCGCACCATCTTGAAGACCGGGCCCTGGCGCTCGTTGCTGCGCTCGAGCAGCGCCCGGAGCCCCTCGGCGTTCTCGTCCATCGAGCGGAACTTGAGCATCGTGAACACGCGCCCGTGCTGGCCGACGCGGGTCTGGCGGAAGAGGACCGGCCCGCGCGAGGTGAGCCGGACCAGCAGCGCGACCACCAGCAGCAGCGGCGAGAGCACGAGGAGGCCGAGCGCGGCCAGGAGCAGATCGACGCCCCGCTTGGCGGCGCGCTGCAGCGGGCGGCTCTCCGCGCCCTCCAGTTCGGACCGGAGCTCGATCAGCGTGAATGACGGAACCGACATGCGGAGCCGAGTACGCAACCTCTGCGCCACACCGCGCGCGCAGGGCGCGATCGCCTGCGCGACGCTCCTCGTCTCACGCTGAGATCGCTGCCGTCGCAGCTTGCGGCACGCCGGGTGCTACACGCAGCCGGATGGCGATGGTGGCGGCAGCTTTGCTCGCGGCGGGGCTGGTCGGCATCGGCGCCGAGGTGGACCCGGCGGGGCTCTCGGTGCGGCGCGTGGGCGAGCACGGGCTGCGCGTCCTCTCTGCCGATCACCTCGAGCTCTGGCTCATCACCGCCGGCAAGCCCGGCCCGCCCTGGCACCCCGCGCATCTAGAGGTGCGCGCAGACGGAGCGGCGGTGGCCATCGCTGCGACCGGGCTGCGCCGGCGTGCCTCGTCCGCGCCGCTCCAGCCGCCAGAGCTGCGCGCCGGCAACTCGATCTATCTGCGCCTCGCGAGCCCGCTGGCCGAGGGCGCCCGCGTCGAGGTGCTGGGCGCCGGCATGGACTTCACCGCACGCAACGCGGCCGATCGCGCGAGCAGCGCCGTGCACGTCGACCAGCTCGGCTACGCAGCGCCCGGCCACAAGCGCGCGTCCGTCGGCGCGATGCTCGGCACGCTCGGCGAGCTGCCCATCCTGGCGACCTCCTTCACGCTCATCGACGAGCGCGGCGCGGTGGCCTTCGAAGGCGCGCTCCGGCCCAGGCCCGACCAGGGCTTCTCGGCGCCGCTCTATCGCGAGGTCAAAGAGGCCGACTTCACCGCCTGGCAGGGTCTTGGCCGCTATCGGCTGGAGGTGCCGGGCCTTGGCCGCTCGCTGCCCTTCACCATCGGCGACGGCTGGCCCGCCGCGGTCGCGCGCACCTACGCGCTCGGGCTCTACGAGCAGCGCTGCGGCGCCGCGGTGGGGCCGCCGTTCACGCGCTTCGCGCACGGGGCCTGCCACCTGGCGCCGGCCGCACTCCCGGACGACTCGCTCAAGAGCGTGGTGTCGCGGCTCGCGGGCAACGCCAAGGCGAAGGGCGAGCCGCTGGTGCGCCCCTCGGCGTCGCTCTTTCCCTTCGTGCGCCAAGCGGCGATGGACGTCTCCGGCGGCCACCACGACGCCGGCGACTACGGCAAGTACGCCACCAACAGCGCCGAGCTGATCCACGCGCTGGTCTTCGCCGCCGATGCCTTCGCCGGCGCGGGCGCGCTCGACAACCTCGGCCTTCCCGAGAGCGGCGATGGCCGGAGCGACTTGCTGCAGATCGCGCTTCGCGAGGCCGATTTTCTGGCCCGCATGCAGGACGACGACGGCGGCTTCGCCTTCCTGGTCCAGCCGCGCGACCGCACCTATGAAACCAACGTCCCGCCCGAGCGGGGCGATGCCCAGGTGGTCTTTCCCAAGAGCACGGTCTCGACTGGCGCCGCCGTCGCCGCGCTGGCGCAGGCCGCCTCGTCGCCGGCGCTGCGCAAGGCGTGGCCCGAGGCCTCCGCGCGCTACCTCGCGGCGGCCCGGCGCGGCTGGGAGTTCCTCGAGCGGGCGCTGGCGGCGCACGGTGCGCGCGCGTACCAGCGCGTCACCCACTATGGCGAGCTCTTCGGCCACGACGATGAGCTGGCCTGGGCCGCCGCCGAGCTCTACCTCGCGACCGGCGAGCCGGCGCTGCGCGAGCGCGTCAAGGCGACGCTCGACACCGCCGCGCGCCACTGGGGCTTCAATCGGCTGCCCGCCGCCTACGGCAACGCCATCCGGAGCTATGCCTTCGCGGCGCGCACGGGGCGGCGCGCGGAGGCCGAGCTCGATCCCGATCTCCTGCGCCGCTGCCAGGCCGAAGTGATCGCGCGGGGGACCGATCTCGCAGGCTGGGCGCGGTCGAGCGCGTACGCGACCTCGGTGCCCCCGGCCGCCCGCAGGCTCTTGCGCATCGGCTGGTACTTCTCGGGCGAGCGCGCCTTCGACCTCACGGCGGCCTTCCAGCTCGCGCCACAAGAGGCGCTGGCCGCGGCCGCCACCGAGGCCTTCGACTACGAGCTCGGCGGAAATCCCCTCGACCTGTCGTTCCTGGCCGGCACCGGCTGGCGGCGCGCGCGCGAGCTCGTCAGCCAGCAGCAGCACAATGAGCGGCAGGCGCTGCCGCCCTCGGGGATCGTCTCGGGCAGCGTCCAGGAGGGCTTTCGCTGGCTGCACCCTTATGGACGCGCGCCGATGGAGCTCTCG
This sequence comes from Myxococcales bacterium, assembly GCA_038231075.1. Lineage (GTDB taxonomy): Bacteria > Myxococcota > Myxococcia > Myxococcales > 40CM-4-68-19 > JBBRMA01. The sequence continues at coordinate 20,000 of JBBRMA010000052.1, forward strand.
CTGCCCTCGGACGCCGACCACGAGCACCCCTACCCGCTCTACGACCGCTACACCGACGGGTTCAACCTGGGCGCCGAGGCCACCATCGCCGCGCAGGGCAGGGCGCTCGGCGCAGCGGCGTTCTGGATGGCGCGCTCGCCGCTCGCGACCCAGCCCTGGCGGGCCGCGGCGGCGCACCTCGAAGGACTGCCGGCGCGGCTCGCGGTCGGCGTTCCTTTCGAGCTGAAGCTGGTGGCAGAAGGGCTCGAGCTCACGGGCGCGCAGATCGTCTGGGAGGCGAGCGAAGGCGATCCGGTCTTCGGCGACCGCGCGCGCTTCTCCGCCTCCCGCGCGGGCCCCGTGTGGATCGAGGCCGAGGCGCTCCTGCCCGATGGCCGCCGCGTCTTTGCCGCCGCGGAAGCGCTCGCGCGCTGATCGCGTCACCTCAGGCTGCGCAGCTTGAGACGGCGCTTGTCGCTGGTTGAGACGGAAGGTCGCCGAGCGCGATCGGCCGCAGCAGCGAGCGGGTGATGGCGAGGTGCTTGCAATCACACACAAGCACCTTTCTTCCGCGGAGCCTTCCTTGGGCCCAGCCTTTGTTCGCACGCTCGCCGCAGCTTTGATCGCGGTCCCCTCCGCCGCGCTCTACGCGCAGACGACGCCTTCGGCCACGCTCTCGCTCTCCGCCACCCAGGGCGGCGCGCCGCTGACCACCACGGTGGCGGGCGGCGACCAGATCGTCTCCGGCGCGGTCATCGTCAGCGCGCAGTACAGCCTGACCAATCAGGGCGCGGCCAGCGCGCACCTCGAGCTCGACTTCTGCGATCCGGTCGTCTACCTGCAGATGGTCTCGAGCGGCACCACCCAGCTCCTGCCCGCCAGCACCTGCAAGGACGGCTACGGCAACCCGAGCGCCCAGCGCGCCCTGAGCCAGAGCATCTCTGGCGGCAACAGCTCGCAAGGCGTGACCGGCATCTTCAGCATCAATCCCTTTCTGGTCAGCACCATCCTCCTCGACGGCGCGGTCTGGACGGTGCCGGCGCGGCTGGTCCTCGACACCTCGCCGCCCCAGGTCCTCGCCTCCGCCACGCTCTCGTTGACGGTGCGGGTGCAGCCCTCGCCGTACATGCAAAAAGAGCTGGTCGGCGCCGCCACCGCGCGCGACCCGGCCAACACCCAGGACGGGTTCAACGTCACCTGGCTGCTCGCGCCCGGCAACGTCGGCTTCGCCGGCGTCTATGCGCAGGGAACGACCACCATCACCGACGCGGTGCCGGCCGGCGCCATCTATGTCGCCGGCGCGCGCGTCGGCTCGGACCCGACCTATGCGGACAAGCCGGCCTTCAACGCCGCGCACCTGAACTCGAACTTCACGCTGACGCCGGTCAACGCCGGCAACCCGGCCTCGGTGCGCTCGGTCACGATGACCCTCGACAACCTCGCCACCAATGGAAACCCGCAGGCCACTGAAGGCTCCACGGCCACCGTCACCTATTGGTATCCGAGCGGCACCATCGAGGCGCACAACACCGCCCAGGCTCTATTCCCGAACGGCGTCAGCGCCAGCGCCTCCGCGCGCGCCTTCCTCGGCGAAGGGGCGGGCTTCCTCGCCAAGTTCCACCTCTGCCCGACGCCCAACAACCCGTACGAGAGCCTCGGCTACCAATCGGTCACCGGCCACGTTCCGAACTTTGGCGACAACCTCTTCTGCACCTGGGGCCCCGGCGTCCCGCTCAGCTACGAGGTGCAGATGAGCGCGCAGGTCTCCGACTCCGACTCGTCGCCCTCGCCGATGCATGACCCGGTTCTCATCGACGTGCTGCCGGCCGAAGTGACCCTGGTCGAGCTCACCGGCTTCTTCGAGAACAACGGCGCCGACAACGTCACCGCTTCCTGGACGCTCTCGTACTCGGCCACCCAGGGCTGCGACCAGAACACGACCTCGTGGCTGCCGCTCACGGTGCCGGCCGCTGCTTCCACGCTGGCCAACGTCCGCTGCCTCAAGGCCGAGCGGCGCGGTCTGATCAACGCCACCCAGGCTTTCTATACGGTGAAGCTGAGCGACGGCGACCGCGCCAGCCTGGAAGCGACCCCGGGCGGCCTGACGTTCGTGCAGAACAAGGCCTTCCTCTCGGGCGGCTTCACCAGCTTGAACTTCACGCCGGGCAACTCGATCGAGCTCGACCTGACCTCGACCTTCTGGAACTCGCGCACGCCCAGCATGTATCTCGACAACGGCGGCGTCTACCAGGTGAACCAGAACGCCCAGCTCTTTGGCGGCGTGCCTTTCCGCACCGATGCCTTCGTGGACAACTTCCTCGGCTTCCAGGACCTGACCTTCTCGCAGACGCTCCCTCTCGAGATCGACCTGAGCGGTCCGCCCGTGCAAGGCGGCAACACCGGCCTGCCCTTCATGGTGAAGGACGACGGAACCCCCGCTGACCTCGTCTGCACCTGGAACGCGCAGAACCGGACGACCATCCCCGTCACGCCGGCGTCGTATCGCTGCACCGTGCCGGGCCACGTGCCCTCGTATCGGCCGGGCCAGGATCCCTTCATCGTCTGCCCCGCGCCCGACCACTGCACGCAGGGCCCGTTCACGCCGCCCTTCCCCTGGAACATTTTGGGCTTCACGCTGCCCATCCGCATCGCCAGCGGCATCCAGGGCGAGCAGGTCCACCTCACCGCCAACGTCTGGGCGAACCCGGGCAACATCGCCTCCAACCTGCCAGTGCCTCCGGGCAGCGCCGAGTCGAACCCCGTCACCACCATCGCCTCGCTCACCATCGGCGGCACCTCGCAGCTCTCGGTGCAATCGTCGGCGCAGGGCCTGAGCGTCGCGGTCGGCCAGAGCGCGAAGTTCTTCGTCGACTACGCCAACACCGGCTCGGTCTCGACGCGCAACACCTACGTCTATGATTTCTTCGGCATCGACCCGACGACCAACCAGTCGCTCGCCACCGCCTTCCCGGCCTACAGCTGCAGCAGCCAGCGCGGCACGCTCGTCTCGGTGGCCCAGACCAGCGGCGCGCCGGCCACCACGCTCGAGTACACGACCACCAGCCCGCCCAGCATCGCCTCCGCCACCTGGAGCCCGGTCGCGCCCTCCAACCTGTCCCTGGTCACCGGCGTCCGCTTTCGCCTCAACAGCGCCTTCTCGTCCACCGCCGGCGAGTACGGCCCGAACGACGCCGCCGGCCGCGAGCTGATCACGCTGTCCGCCCCGAACGACCCGGGCAAGCGCCTGTGCAACATGGGCGCGATCGTGGCCGACGGCTTCACCCCCGCGGGCGCGCTCAGCGCCAGCTCGACCTTGACCATCATCACCCACTGCGACGACCCGACCGGGTGCGATCCGACCTCGAACCCCGGCCCGGATCTGAGCGTCGCGACCGACCCGTCCACCTGCGGCGCGCCCGTCACGCTCGACGCGAGCCGCTCCACCAAGGCGACCATCTTCAACTGGCTGGAGAACGGCGTCTCGATCGCGACCGGCATCCACCCCGTCGTCACCTTCGCGCCGGGCGTGCACGTGGTGACGCTGATGGCCTCGACCGCCGAGGGCATCACCGCCTCGGCCAACGTCACCATCACCGTGACCGACCAGACCGGCCCCGTGCTCTCGTGCCCGGCCAGCGTCGATGCCGTGCGCGACAGCGCCTGCCAGGTCTCGGTCTCGCTCGCGCCGACCGCCGTGGACGCCTGCGACGGCAACCTGCCCGTCACCTGCGACACCTCGGGCGTGCAGGCCGGCGCCACCGAGATCACCTGCACCGCCACTGACGCGGCCCACAACGTCGGCACCTGCGTGGTCGCGGTCAACCAGGCCGCCGCCGGCCCGCAGGCCAGCTTCTCGGTGGGCACGCCGAGCCCGTTCCACCAGGCGACGGACGGCAACGCCTGCAACGACAACCTGGCGGTGGTGGACTTCACTTGGGACAACGGCTGCACGGGCACGGGCGTGCCGACCTTCAGCGGCAGCTACCACGACGCGACCGGCGACCACGCCATCAGCATCTTCGGCTGGGGCAACTTTACCCACAGCGGCACGACCTATACCGGAACGGTCGCCGTGGCCCTGGTGAACGGCGTCTCCGTCTTCGACTCGATCACCGTCACCGGCCAGGCCGGCGCGCTCACCCAGACCACCACGCTTCCGCTCGTCGCCGAGACCTGCGCCTGCACCCAGGTGCTCTACGGACCGTCGCTCGGCACCTTCGGCACCGTCATGTTCGAGGACCTCTGGCCCTCGAACGGCGACCTCGACTTCAATGACCAGACCATCGGCTATCAATATGAGTTCCTGCTCGACGACGCGGCCGCCAACATCGTCAAGATGCAGGTGACCTACAACGTCCTGTCGATGGGCGCGAGCATCCACAACGGCCTCTACCTGCACCTGCCGATGGTGCCGGGCGCGGTCAGCTCGATCGATCGCTACTACGCCGACTGGGACCCGAACTCCTACCAGTACGCCCAGACGGGCGGCGCGCAGTCGGTGCAGTCCAAGGCGGGCGAGCACGACCTCGTCATCCCCATCGTCGAGGACACGCGCGCGCTCTACCCCGGCGTCGGCGGGTTCATCAACACCGAGCCGACGCTGCCGGCGCACATCGGCCGCGAGGTGGCGCTGGTGATCACCTTCGCGCAGCCCATCCCGACCTCGCAGCTCGACACCGGCGTCACGCCCTTCGACCTCTTCATTGCGCGTACCGGCGACTATGGCCACCAGGTGCACCTCTCCCAATTTCCGGGCACCGACCTCGCCGATCCCAAGCTCCTGACGATGGGCGACAACGACAACTCCAGCTCGGCGCACTTCGTCAACCACCAGGGCCTGCCGTTCGCGCTCAATATTCCCTATCCCAACTATTGGGCGCAGGAGCGCATCTCCATCGACAAGGCGTTCCCCGACATCATCGGCTTCGCCTCCTCGGGCGGGACGAGCAACCTGGATTGGTTCCAGACCAACGTGAACTATTCGTTCGTCTATACTCAAGGCGCCAACTCTACCTATGCGCCGAACGCGAGCGCCTTCCTGCCCGACCTCGATGGCGGCAACGCGTGCGGCAGCCAAGGCGGCTAGCTCGCTTCCTCCACCTGCCTTGAATCACCTTTGACTCCGGAGATTGATATGAACCAGTTCGCCTCGCGCTTGTACCCGCTCGGTCTTCTCGCCGCCTGCCTCGCGCTCACCCCGGCCTGCGGCCGGCAGAAGGCGCGCTCGCTGAAAGAGGCGCAGATCCCCGCCGGCTTCACCTTCAAGACCTCGCACAGCGTGGCGGTCACGGTCGACGCCTCGAAGGCGGCGCTCCCCGCGGGCGGCTCGCCGCTCGAGCTGGCGCGCGCCGACGGCAAGGTGCTCTTCCGCGGCCGCATCACCACCGAGCGGCCCCTGCACCTGAAGCTCGCCCTCGCGACCAAGGAGACCGAGCTCACGGCCACGCTCCGCAGCGCGAGCGGCGCCACCACGCTGAAGCTGCCCATCTCCGGCGCGGTGGCATCCGCCTCGTTCCACTGAGGGTCGCGTGACCCGGCTCCTGCTGCTGGCCGCGCTGCTGGCCGCCCCGATTGCCGCACGGGCGAGCGAGCCGGGGTGGCCCTTGCGCCAGGAGGGGCACGCCGCCGCCGCGCTCGCCGACGGGCGGGTGCTGATCGCGGGCGGGCTCGACGCGGCCGGCGCCCCGGTCGGCCTGGCGGGCCTCTACGATCCCGCCACCGGAGCCTTCGCGCGCGTGTCGCAGCTCGAGACCCCGCGCGCCTATCACAGCGCCACCCTGCTCGCCGACGGGCGCGTCCTCATCGCCGGCGGCTGGGACGGCAGGAGGCTCCTTGACACGCTCGAGATCTTCGAGCCCGCGTCGGGTTCCTTCACGCGGCTCGAGGTCAAGCTCTGGGCCGCGCGCGCCGAGCATGCCGCTCTCTCGCGGCAGGACGGCAGCGTGCTCTTCACCGGCGGCAGGGCCGCGCACGCGATCGCGGGAGAAGAGGTCTTCGACCCGGCCGCAGGCTTCAGCAGGCCCGTGCACGGCGAGGCAGCGCGGCTGCCGGCACTCGCGACCGACAAGCCGGTGTATGCGGCTGGCGAGACGATCCACGTCGGCGGCGGCCCCTTCCAGCCCGGCGAGACCGTCGTGCTCCTCCTCGACGAAGAGCCGCTCCAGCACTATCCGTCTCTCTTCTCCGCGGTCGCCGACGGCGAGGGACTGATCAGCGACTCCAGCGCTTTGGTCGAGCTGCACGAAAGGCGCGCGGCCTTCCGCCTCACCGCCCGCGGCGCTACCTCGGGGGTCTCGGCACAGGCGCTCTTCGCCGACGCGGGCGCGACCGCGCAGATCGCGACCGGCGTCCTCGGCGACCCCAACCAGGGCGACGATCCGACCATCTCCGTCGCCACCTATGTCTCCTATCCGGCCTCGGCAGTCTGCGGCGGCGCCGGCGGCGCGGTCCCACTCCTGGCCACCATCGACAAGGCCTCCTTTGCCACGCTGGCGATCCCAAGCGGCGGCTCGGTGCGCATCTCGGCGCCGTCCACGGCCGCGAACCCGGGCGGCGGGTCGCTCGGCTTCAATACCTGGACGATAGGAAATACCAGCACCACTCCAAGCTTTGCCAATTCCCAAAGCCTCTGCCTCGCCACAGCTCAAGCAGGTCAACTCTATCGCGCCAACTATCGACCCTCCTCCGCGGGCGCGGCGCCGATCGTCACGCCGCCGGCCGATCAAAGCGCGATTGAAGGAATTCCCGCCAGCTTCAGCCTGGGGTCCTTTATTGACGCGGCGCCGGGCGCTTCTCATTGGACGGTGACGATTGATTGGGGCGACGGCAACTCAACCAGGATGGTCCTCAACGCGGCCGGCAAGCTAGGGACTCAAACGCACTCCTATGCCGACAATGGCAACTATCGCGCCTCTATCACCGTGGTCGATTCCAGCGGGCTCACCGGCAGCGCGGCCTTCACCGCCATTGTCGCCAACGCCAACCCGGCGGTGGGCAATCCGGGCGACCAGACCGCCACCGAGGGCGTCGCCAGGTCGTTCCTGCTGGGCTCGTTCGGCGACACCGGCGTCAACGATGGGCCGTGGACCATCCTCGTCGATTGGGGCGACGGATCGAGCACGCAGGCCACCAGCGCGGCCGGGATCATCGCTCCCGCGGCGCACTCCTATGCCCGGGCCGGGGTCTTCAACGCCCGGGTCACCGTCACCGACAAGGACGGCGGCGCCGGATCGGCCTCGTTCCTCGTCGCGGTCGCAAACGTCGCGCCGGTGATCACCGCGCCGCCCGCGCAGTCCGCCGTCGAGGGCGCGAGCGCGGCCCTCTCGCTCGGCTCGTTCACCGACGCCGCTTTAGACGGGCCCTGGACGGTGACCATTGATTGGGGCGACGGAGCTTCCAATGTCGTCGTGCACACGGCTCCGGGAATCCTCTCGGCGCCGCCGCACGTCTATGCCGACAACGGCGTCTATCTGGTCACGCTGGCGGTCAAGGACGCGCCGGGCGCCTCCAGCGTGGCGCGCTTTGCGGTCTCGGTCGCCAATGCCCCGCCTTTGATCACCGCCGCCGCCAACCAGACCGTGCAGCAGCTGATCTCCTCCTCGCTCGACCTGGGCTCGTTCAGCGACGCCGGCGCCAATGACGGCCCGTGGGCCATCGCCATCGATTGGGGCGACGGCGCGGTCTCGGTCGCCGCCGCTGCGACCCAGGGAGGGATCCCAAGCCCCGTGCACGCCTACTCAAGCGCGGGCTCTTATGTTGCGTCAGTCAAGGTGACCGACAAGGACGGCGGCGCCGCGCTCGCCTCCTTCCGGGTGGTGGTGCTGAGCTCAGCGCCCGCCCTGCAGCCTCCGGTCAGCGCGCTCGCGATCGAAGGCGTCGGCAAGAGCTTTCCCCTCGGCTCCTTCAGCGACCCCACCGGAGGACCCTGGAGCGGAGTGGTCGCCTGGGGCGACGGATCGCAGTCGACCTTTGCGGCCGCCGCGCCGGGCCTCCTCCCCGGGGCGCCGCACACGTACCTGGACAACGGAACCTATCGGGTCGCCGTCACACTCAAGAATGGTCTCGGCCTTGGCGGGTACTCCACCTTTGACGCCGTGGTCGCCAACGCGCTGCCGGTGATCGTTGCCACCGGCGGCCAGCAGGGCAGGGCGGAGGTCGCCTCGGCCATCGACCTCGGCTCGTTCAGCGACAGCGGCGCCGCCGATTCCCCGTGGGTCGCCGAGATCGACTGGGGCGACGGCAGCACCCAGTCGCTGCCGGCCTTCGCGGTCCAGGGCCCGCTCGGCAGCGCCGCGCACCTCTATCATTCCGCCGGCGACCAGCTCGTCACCGTCTACGTCACCGACAAGGACGGCGGCCGGGGCCAGTCGACCTTTACCTTCTCGGTGGCGGAGGCCCTCGAGGCGACCATCGCCACCGGCAATGGCAGAGCGAACACGGGCGGCGATCCGCTGATCTCGATCCCGAGCGAAGAGACCTATGCGTCCGCCGATTGCAGCGGCGCCGCCACGGTGCGCTGCACGCTGCTCGCGGCCGCGGTCCCCGACTGCGCCGATCCTGCGCCCGCGGTCATCGACGTGCATGGGTCGAAGGGAGCGCGCTTCCTCATCCCCGAGCGGGGGTCGATCAAGCTCTCGGCCCCGCCCACCGGAAGCGGCGGCGCGCTGATCTTCACCGGCTGGACCGCTTGGGACGGCACGCCCACGCCGCGCGCGAGCGGCCTGTCGCTCTGCGTTCCCGCCGCGCAAGCAGAGAGAAGCTATCGCGCCTCCTATGCACCACCTTTGCCGCCGGTGGTCAGCGCGCCCGCCTCGCAGCTCGCCAGCGAGGGCACGCCCGCCTCGTTCAACCTGGGCTCGTTCTCGGACGCGCCGGTCAATGGGCCGTGGGTCATCGCCGTCGATTGGGGAGATGGCACGAGCGCGACCCTGCAGTCGGCCGCGCCGGGCGCCATCGGGCAGGGCACGCACGCCTATGCCGACAACGGCAACTATGCGGTGACCGTCGCGGTCCTTGCGCGCGATGGGCTGCGGGGCGTCGCCGGGTTCAGCGTCGCGGTCGCGAACCTCGCGCCCACCGCGGTCTTCACCGCGCCGGCAGCGCTGGACGAGGGCGGCGCGTTCTCGCTCTCCTTCGGCGGCGCCAAGGACGCCTCGCCGATCGACATGGCCGCGGGCTTCCGTTACTCGTTCGATTGCGGAGACGGCGCGGGCTTCACCCCCGTCGGGCCTGACACCACCCGCTCGTGCGCGACGTTCGACAGCGGCAGCCGCGTCGTGCGAGGTCGCGTCTTCGACAAGGACTCCGGCTTCAGCGAATACTCGGCCACCGTCGCGGTGCGTGAGGTGGCTCCGACCGCGACCTTTGCGGGACCCGCATCGATCCTCGAGGGGACGTCGGCGACCTTCGCCTTTACCGACCAGCGCGACCCCTCCGGCGCCGACCTGGCCGCGGGACTTCGCTATGCCTATTCCTGCGAAGGCGGCTCGCTCGCGGCCTCGACCTATGCCGCGGCCAGCCCCTACGCGACCGTGAGCTGCCTGTTTGACGACGGCCCGGCGAGCAAGACGGTGCGCGCCCGCATCATCGATCGGGACGGCGCCTTTACCGAATACACCGCCAGCATCCAGGTGCGGAACGTCGCGCCGGTGGCGACGCTGGTCGTGCGCAGCGCCGGCTCGCCTTGCGGCACCAGCGGCTCCTGCGTGCCAGACGGCCTGCGCACGGTGGACCCGGGCGGAGGGGCCGCGTGCAAGCCCGCCGTGGTCGAGTTGATCAACCCCTCGGACCCTTCGCGCGCCGACACGCTCGCGGGCTTCCGCTACTCCTTCGAGTGCACCGGTGCCTCGCTGGCGGGCGCGACCTATGCGAACAGCTCCGCGTCGGCGACCAAGAGCTGCAGCTATGCCTCCGCGGGCCTCTACCCAGTGCGCGCGCGCATCATCGACAAGGACGGCGGCTTTACCGAATCGATCGCGGTGGTCAACGTCGGGGGAAGGATGACCGGCGGCGGCACCCTGCCAGGAAAGATCTCGCACGGGCTCGAGCTGCACTGCGACCCGGGCGCCGGTCCGAACGAGCTGGAGGTCAACTGGGGCGCGGGCAGGCGCTTCCACCTCGATCTGCTGGACGCCGCCACCTGCAGCCGCGACCCGAGCGTGGTCGTGGCGCATCCGGCCGCGCACTTCAACACGCTGGCCGGCACCGGCACCGGCCGCGTCGATGGCGCCCTGGGCTACACCATCTCCTTTTCGTTGACCGACGGAGGCCCGGGCACGAGCGATCGCGCGCAGTTCCTCATCAAGTCGCCGGCGGGCGCCGTGGTGCTCTCCGCGGGCGGGAACCTGGTCGGCGGCGATCAGGTGACGCACGACGACTAAACTCAAGGTCAGGCAGAGAGGCGCCGGAGGTACCGGCCGCGGGCAGGCAGAGACCTGCCGCGCGGCACGGGCGCCCACCCGACAGAGGTGGCTCGCTGCGCTCGCATCTTAAGTGTTTGCGTCGTGAGCCCTTAAGCCGCGCGACAGGTCTCTGCCTGGCCGCTGCCTATCTGCCAGACTTTGAGTAAGAGGGAAAAATTAGATACCAAATGATTCAGTTCTGGGCTCGAGTCTCAATCGTCATCAATTGGTTCTCTTTCCCCCAATTCCCTGATGTCAGGCAGATAAGCAAATAGGCCGCCGGCAGGCAGAGGTCTGTCGCGCGGCTTAAGGGCTCGCGCGGCAAGAAATCCGATCGATGCGAGCGCAGCGAGCCACCAGACGCGCGTGGGCGCCCGTGCCGCGCGGCGGGCCTCTGCCTGCCGGCGGCCGGTACCCGGTGCTTACCTGACTGGCTCAGATGGCCGAGCCTGGATCCGGGATGGGCGCCATGTCGCCGGTGAGGGTGCTGAGCTTGCGCAGGGACTCGAGGCTGCGCGTGAGCAGGGCGGCGGTATTTCCGCCCGTGCCGACGATGCCTCTGGTGAGCATCTGCCAGGCGAGGATCGCGGCGCAGATCAGCTCTCGCTGCTGGAAGCCGAGGCTTGAGTCGCGCTGGCGAGCATACTCGGTCACCGAGTCGGCGATGGCATCGTCCAGGGCCCGATTCAAGGTGTGAAACTCATGGACGGTGATCGGGACGTCCAGATCACCCGCCAGCTCGGTGACTGCCTGGCAGACATCGCCGTAGCCGTGGACCACCTGGCTCAACGTGAAGCCGATGCGCAGCATCTCCTGCCCATGGCTGACTGCGCCGGCGCTGATGTCGCGGTTCGGCACCGGCGTCTGGGTGGCCGCCTGTGCCCTGAGCGCAGCTCCGAGCTGGGTCAAGAAGAGAGGCACTCCGTGGCGCACATCTTCCTGGGTGGCCTTCCTGCCCGGGCGCGCCTTGGCCTTCGCCTCGGTGCGCGCGATCAAGTCTTGTCGATGCTCTTCGAGGAAGTCATGCAGCATGAGATCTTTCGGCGACGCTGAAGACTCTGAAGCCCCGGCGTATACGTGAATATACGCAGTCTCCGGCCGCGACGCAACGTCTCGGTCGAAGCAGGGATTCAACCCGTTCGGTGCTCTACGGCCCGTTCGATCAGCCGCTGCAGGTTGTCGAGGGCGAACGGCTTGCGCAGCAGGCCGAAGGTGCCAAAATCCTCCAGGCGCAGGCCGGTGCTGGCGGTCGCCACGATGACCGGGATGCGCGCCCAGAGAGCGTGCTTGCGCAGCCGCTGCAGGACCTCGAGGCCATTGAGCACCGGCATCATCATGTCGAGGATCATGACGTCGGGCGGGGAGTGGGTCTCGAGCAGATCGAGCGCCTCCTGTCCGTTGCAGGCGGTGGTCACGCTGTACCGATCCGACAGCGCCAACTGAAGGACCTCCCGGATGTCCGGGTTGTCCTCGACCACCATGACCGCGCTGCGAGGACGGGGCTTGTTCATTGGGGACGAATCGCGCCGGCTGCCAGGCACCAGGTTGCCGTGGCTCCGTGCTCGGTTGTCCGCGTGGAGTCGAGCATAAGTAAATCTACGCACGACTCCGCCCGGTAGTCCAGGCGCTTGCAGCCTGGTGTCCTGTCTTCACTCCTCGGGCAGCACTGCTGGCTCAGCCCGTCATTGCGGCTCGGAGAGAAGGACAGGGTGGCTTGCGCCCATCGACCAGACGTTGGTGAAATCGTAGGAGGGGAAGCTCGCCGCCGAGCCCATCTGGGCGCCGCTGAGGCCGCTGCCTCCCACGCTCTGGCCGGTGCCCGGACAGAGGTCCTCGTTCCAGAAGACGCCCGTGGACGCGAAGGGCTGCTGCGGGGTGCCGCTCACGAGGCAGTTCTGCGCCGGCGCCGCCGAGAAGGCGAAGACGTTGGTCAGCGCCAGCGCGAGCTGGGTTGAGTTGAGCCCGCCGATCAGTCCGGCGCTTGAGTTGGCCGGGCTCGCCGGCAGCGTGCCGTCGGCGTACGAGTCGGCGATCGTCATGCTGCTCTGGCCGAGGGCGTTGAGGTCTCCCACCAGCCCGCCCGCGCGCGCGGTGGTGCCGGCGATGGCGACGTGGCTCGCGCACTGCGAGATGCTCGCGGTGACGCCGTTCGGGTAGTAGCCGCCGACGACGCCGCCTGCGGGCTGGGGCGTGCCGGGCATGCTGGCGGTGACGCTGCAGCGCACGATGGACAAGCCGCCGCTGGAGGCCGCGCTGATGATGCCGCCGACGTCGACCTGGCTGCTCAGGGTCGAGGTGCCGGTGACCGAGACGTCCACCAGCGAGAGCCAGGCGCCGGCGCCGACGATGCCGGCGACGCTGCCCTGGCCGGTGACCGAGACGTTTCGCGCTTGCGCGCGGGCCAGGACCTGCCGCTGCACGCCGTTGCTGTTGTAGCTGCCGAGGACGCCGCCGACCTGGGTGCCCGGCGTCGAGATGGTGCTGTCTTGGACCAGGAGGTCGCTGCCCGAGAAGCCGCCATTGCCCGAGCCGACGAGGCCGCCGGCGGTGCCTTGCTGCGTGGTGACGGTGGCGTTGGCGACGGTGATGCGCGCGAGGGTGCCGTTGGCCGAGCCGAACGCCCCGCCGCTGCTGCTGCCGCCGGAGACGGTCACGCCCGTGGCCGTCGAGTCGGTGACGGCGGTGGCGGGGTCGGTTGGGCTGAAGCCGCCGACGATGCCGCCGATCGAGCCGGAGTTGCTCAAGGTACAACCCACGGCGAGGGCGGTGACCGAGAGGCCGCTCGCCGAGCCGGGGAAGTAGCCGAGCGCGCCGCCGATGTTGCCGCCGTTCGCGCCCGCCGGATCGCAGACCACCGAGCCGACCGGCGCGCCGGCGACGAGGCCGCTGACCGAGCTGTCGCGCACCTGCGCGCCGTTGTTCGCGAAGCCGCTGATGGCCCCCACCTGCCCGGTGGCGAACAGCCGCCCCGACAGCTCGACGTGGCAATTGGACACCGCGCCGTCGCCCCCGATGTGCCCGACGAGCGCGCCGACGTTGAATGAGTTGGTGGCGGTGATCTGATCGACCTGGAGGGTGAGGTTCTCGACCAGCGCCGCGGTGGCGCCGCTCGGCGTGCCGTAGCCGCCGATGTGGTCGAAGAAGCCGATGTCGAAGGCGAACTGCGGGCCGCCGTCCAGGGTCAGCGAGTAATGGGAGACGCGGTGGCCGTTGCCGTCGAAGGTGCCGGCGCGCAGGAAGAGCTGCGGCGGGCTCTGGCCGGTCAGGTCGAGGTCTCCGTGCAGCCGATAGCTCTGGTCCGGGACCTGGTTGACCGCCTCGAGCTGCGCCACGGTGCAGATGCGGAAGGGCGTGCTGCCCGCGCCGGTGCCGCCGCCAAACGGAGCGCCGTTCGGATCGCAATCGAGGACGCTCAGCGCGCTCGGGCCGAGCTGGATGAGCACGGCGCCGTTGCCGTCCTCGAGCAGCAAGCGGAGCTGCGCCGCGCCGGCCACGTTCGGGAGCGTGAAGTTGAGCTGGGTCGAGCCCGCGAGCAGGGGGCCGGAAGTTCCCACCGTGACCCAGGTCTGGCCGCCGTCATAGGAGATCTGGATGAGCGCCTGCTGCACCGGCGCGGAGAGCTGGACGGTGACGGAGTTGTTTCCCTCCGCTCCGGCCACCGCCGGCGCGTTCCAGCTTGCCTGCGGCGGCACGTCGGCCTGGAAGAGGCCAAAGTTGGTGTTCACCGCGTAGGTCGGCAGCAACGTCAGGAAGACCGGCGTGGTGGGCCCGTTCGGGCCCAGGTTGGAGCTGGCGGTCCCCGAGTAGGTGCGGCCGTTCTGCAGCACGCCCGCGGGCACCTTGAACGAGGAGCCTTGCGCGACAGTCGCCGAGAAGTTGGTGATCTCGCCGGGCTGCGGAGTTCCGGTCGCGAGGCTGACCCCGACTCCATAACCCGAGGGCGTGCCCAGCGCCGGCGCCGCCCAGCCGATGACCGGCTGCAGTGAGACCCCGGTCAGGGCCGCGTAGGCGCTCGCTCCGTTGATTGTCGCCGAAGCAGGCGGACCGACCGGCGGCTCCACCGTCTGCGGGGCGGAGTCCAAGGGCACCGCTCCATAGTAAGCATCGGTGAAAGAGAACGCCGGTCCGCCGCCGGGCGCGGGCAGGGTGACGTCATAGTAATATTGGAGCTGATAGTATTCTTGAGTGGCGTCGCCCAGGAACCGTCCATAGGGAACGCTCCCTAGCAGGGTATCGGCGGTCACCGAGGGAGCGGTGATGTACATCACGCCGGTTCCCTGGTTGTTCAGGGATTGATTCCCTTCCGGCACATAGAAGACGGCCAGGTTCGCCCCGCCGTTGCCGGTGTTGGGAACCGCGGTGGGGTTGATTCCCGGGGAGAGCGCCGCGAACTTGCTCAGCAGCAGGTTGGCCAGCACGCTGCCCGTCTGCGGCGCGTCGATCATCGGGCCAGCGAACGTGGCGGGCTGCCCGTCCGTGATCGTGAAGTCATTCCGACAAACATACTTGAGCGTATTGCGCTGGTAGGCGCCGCCCGAGAGCGGAACCTGCACGCGCTGGTTCAGGCAAGAGACATCGCCTTGCGACGCGTCGGGCAGGAAGGCAAGCGAGCCTAGATTGAGCCAGTCGAAGGTCGCCGAGATCGAGGTGTGTCCGACCACGGGCGCGAGGCTCCCCCGGATGGGGCGCTGATTGAAGATCGAGCCCTGGTTGCTGGCCATGACGAACTGCCCGGTCAGGCCGAACGTCGAACCGATCGGGTCGAGGCCGCTGAGGTTGAACGCCACCGGCGTGCTCGCCGTGGCCGTAGCGCGATTGGGACGGCCGTGGATCTGGCTGGTGAGGTCGGGGTTGTCGAGCGTGCTCTGGTACCACTGCCGCGAGATGGTCGCGATTGGCGTTCCATTGGCATCGGTATAGGCAGCCGACGGACTATCCACCTGGATGAAGTAAGGGCCGGCCGGAACGTTCGGCACCGAGAAGCTGCCGTCGGCGGCCACGTTGACCGGGAAGGTAGAGTATCCGGTAGGGTCGTACTGATTGCTGAACGCCAGGGCCGTGACCGTCCCTCCGCCAAGCTCTGCCGGCACGCCCGGCAAGAGGCTGGTCGTGCCGTCGTCCTTGGTGAACCGCGTCTGCACCACGCCGCTGACCGTGCGCAAGGAGCCGTCGGGCTGGAAGAGGCCGAAGTCGGTGGGCGCGCTGGTCTGCGGGAAGCCATTGCGCAGCGGCGGGGTATCAAGGGCATCGCCGGCGATGTTGTTGACGCTGATATTCCCTGAATAGAGCGTGCCGTTCTTCAAGCAGCCCGGCGGCATCTTCCAGTTGGTGGCGTCATAGATGGTCGCATTGCAGCTGGCGATGTCGCCGGGCTGGAACTGGGTTGCGGCGATGGCCGAGGCGCCGACTGAATAGCGGGTGGCGCTGCCCAGGAGCGGGGGCGACCAGGAGATCACGGGCTGCAAGCCCACGCCGGCGGCCGGGGTGAAGGCGTTGACGCCGTTGATCTGCGGCGCAGTCGGGGGGCTGAGGCTCGGCACGATGGTCGCGGGCAGCGCGTTGGTGGGAATCTGGAAGTAATAGATGTCATTGATGGTCGTCGAGCCCGCGCTGCTGCCCGGCGCGCTGAGCGCGATATCGTATTGATAGACGAACTGCGCCGTCTCGTGCCAGAGCGAATCAAAGAACTGCCCATAGGGGATAGCGCCGTAGTTCACGTCTACAGTTGCCGTAGGGACTTGATAGAAGGCGCCCCGGCCCACCGCCCCGTTGACGCCGACGTTGGGAAAGCTGCTGCTATAGGCCCAGGTGATGACTCCCAATCCCGGCGGAGAGTTGGCCGGATCGCTCGGGGCCGCCGCGGGGTTGATGGAGGACGCGAGCGCCGCGAATTGGCTGAAGCGAATGTCGCCGGGGAGGCTGCCGGTCTGCGGAATGGGGCTCATCGCCGCATTGATGGTGCCGCCGGTGCCATCGGCGAGCATGACGTCTGTCAGCTTTGCGTAACTATAGTAATTGTAGAGCGAGCCCGCCGTGGCCCCCGTGCCCAGGGGGCTGACCGCGCGCTGGTAGATCCAGGCGACATCGCCCTTCGAGGCGTCGATGAGCGAGGCGCCATTGCCGGTGACGTCGGTAAGATTCCAATCGAGGCTTGAGTTGATGGTGGTGGCGCCGGCGGCAGGCCGCGGGTGCCAGAGGCCGGTGCGCAAGAAGTCGAGCGCGCCCGCTTGCGAGCTCGAGACGCGGACCTGGTCCGAGGCCACCCAGGGAGAGAGGCCCGTAAGGTTGAAGGTGACCGGCGTCGCCTGGGTGGTGTGGGCGACGTCCTTGCGGCCGACCTTGATCACCGAGAGGTCGGGCGCGCTGGTGCTCGCCTGGTAGAAGTTGCGGTTGATGACCGGCACCGTCCCGGTGGCAGGATCGAGCGCGGGCGTGTCCAGCTGGAGGAAATAGGTTCCGGCTGCAATCCCGCTCACCGAGAACGAGGAATCGGCCGCCAAGGTGATCGGATGAGTTGCATAGCCGGTGGTTGAGTTGTCCGGCACCAGCAGGGCGGTGACGGTGGCGCCGGCCATCTCGCTCGGCCAGCCGTTCACGGTCGTCGTCGAGCCGTCGTCGATCTCATAGATGGTCGTGAGTTGGCCTGCGACCGTGCGCGTGGCCACGCAAGCTCCTCCGCGGCAGACGTCGGTGCCGCCGCAGGAGGTGCCGTCGGGCGTGGAGGGCGTGCAGGCGCTGCCGCCGACGCAGGCCCCCGCGCTGCAGGTCGCGCCGCCGGTGCAGGCGTTGCCGCAGGTGCCGCAGTTCTGGTTGGAGTCGAGCGGCTGGCAGCCGTCGGCCTGGTTGCCGGTGCACTGGTCGAAGCCGGCCTTGCAGGCGAGGCCGCACTGGCCGGCGGTGCAGGAGGCG
>JBBRMA010000053.1:0-35586 GCA_038231075.1 Myxococcales bacterium
AACCGCGAACGGCGTCGAGCGCGAGCAGCGCCGCGAGCGCCGCCCCCGCACGCGCGGGGATGAACCAGGGCGAGGTCCGCCGCGGTCAGCATCCGTCGCCGCCGCCCCCGCACGCGCGGGGATGAACCGCACTTGCAGCCGTGGCCCCACGGCCGGGCGCGAGCCGCCCCCGCACGCGCGGGGATGAACCGTCACTGGCGCTACCAAGCGCCGTGTGCGGCACGCCGCCCCCGCACGCGCGGGGATGAACCTCGCGGTTCGAGGTCCCAGCCCTCGACGCCGTGCGCCGCCCCCGCACGCGCGGGGATGAACCGTGAGGCTCGCTCCGGTCACTAGCACAAGCCCTCGCCGCCCCCGCACGCGCGGGGATGAACCGGCAACGATACGAAGTGCCGGAGTTGCCTCGACGCCGCCCCCGCACGCGCGGGGATGAACCGCTCTCGGCCGCCCTCGCCGAGGTGGCCGAGCCGGCCGCCCCCGCACGCGCGGGGATGAACCGTTGCCAGGCGGCACGGCATCGGCGAGGGAACTAGCCGCCCCCGCACGCGCGGGGATGAACCGCTCGACAGCGTGGGCACGGCGGTCAAGATCGGAGCCGCCCCCGCACGCGCGGGGATGAACCGGAATGGCATCGAGCCCCTCGCTCACTGACCGAGGCCGCCCCCGCACGCGCGGGGATGAACCGCTGGGCGGGCGCGAGCTCGCGGTGTGGACTCGCCGCCGCCCCCGCACGCGCGGGGATGAACCGTCGTTGCCCGTCCGCTTGCTCACCTTGTCCTTGGCCGCCCCCGCACGCGCGGGGATGAACCGCTGGTCTCGCCCGCCAACCCGCTGGCGGGGATGCCGCCCCCGCACGCGCGGGGATGAACCGGAATATCGGTCGAGCTTCTTCGCGTCGCCGCGGGCCGCCCCCGCACGCGCGGGGATGAACCGGACGACGTCGTCGCAAGGCCGGTCATGGGCGCGGCCGCCCCCGCACGCGCGGGGATGAACCGCTAGACCGCACCGGCCGGCTCGCGCTCGGGAAGCGCCGCCCCCGCACGCGCGGGGATGAACCGCTCCGAGCCGCGCTGGCCGCCCCGGCTCCCGTGGCCGCCCCCGCACGCGCGGGGATGAACCGTGGCCGGGGATGATGCTGTGGCGCCGCGCCGAGGCCGCCCCCGCACGCGCGGGGATGAACCGGAAGGTGAACTTGCCGCGCTTGGGCGCCTTCCAGCCGCCCCCGCACGCGCGGGGATGAACCGCGACCCTTGAAATCGCGCTGCCAGGTGTGGTCGCCGCCCCCGCACGCGCGGGGATGAACCAGCTGGCCAGCAACATGCGAAGCGCCGCCAAAAAGGCCGCCCCCGCACGCGCGGGGATGAACCGCCTTGACAGCACCTTGACTCGGACCCACCAAAAGCCGCCCCCGCACGCGCGGGGATGAACCGCAACAGGCTTTGGCCAAGTACCAGGAGATCCAGCCGCCCCCGCACGCGCGGGGATGAACCTCGTGGCCTCCGCGAGCGAGACGGCAACGCTGCGCGCCGCCCCCGCACGCGCGGGGATGAACCGCTGGAGTAAACGCGGCCCGGCTATTCAACCACTCTAGTAGCCGCCCGCCGCGTCGCCGTGCGCTCGAGGAGGAGCGCCCCGAACGCCACCGCGGCCGCCACCAGCGCCCACGGGGTGAGGAAGTCGTGCTCGATGAGGAAACCGCCGAGCAGCGGGGCGCCGATCTGGCTGATCGACATCAACGACTGATTGAGCCCCAGCACCACGCCCTGCTCGCTGCGCGACACCTGCTGGGTGATCTGGCTCGTCAAGGTGGGCCGCAGGACGCCGTGGCCCACCGCGCTCACCGTCGCCGCCAGCGCCAGCATCGGGACCGCGGTCGTGTACCCGAGCAGGACGTAGCCGATGCCCGAGCAGAGCCAGCCGACGGTGATGAGCGAGAGCTCGCCGTAGCGCTTGACGAGGCGGCCGATGAGCCCGCCCTGCAGGATGATGCCGAGGAAGCCGGAGTAGGCGAAGGCGAAGCCCACCTCGCGGGCGCCAAAGAGGCGGCCGTGCCAGGTGATGCGGCGCTCGGCGAAGAGGGCGAAGCCCGAGGTGAAGGTCGCGAAGGCGAAGGTGAAGAAGAAGAACTGCCAGAGGAGCGGCGCGAGCTCGGGCTTCTTGAAGTAGGCAACGTACGGCTTCCAATCGAACACCGAGAGGCGCTGGCCGCCGGGGGCGACCGGGGCGTCGGGCGACTCCGGCGCGACGTGCGGCTTGCTCGACGGCAAGAGCGTAGCGGTGCAGAGGATGCTGGTCGCCGAGAGAGCCGCGGCCGCGTAGATCGGCCAGTGGTAGCCAAAGGGCACGAGCAGGCCCGAGAGCGCCGGCCCGAGCAGAAAGCCGATGCCAAAGGCGATGCCGATGACGCCGAAGGCCTTGGCGCGGTCCTTCGGCTCGGTGACGTCGGCGATGTACGCCTGCGCGAGCGAGAGGTTGCCCGCGGTCAGGCCGTCGATGATGCGGGAGAGAAAGACAACCCAGAGCGAGGCCGCGTTGGCGAGGACGACAAAGCCGATGAACGTCCCGACCTGGCTCACCAGCAAGAGCGGCTTTCGGCCCGTGGTGTCCGAGATGCGGCCCAGGAGCGGCCCGGCCACCAGCTGGCAGGCGGCGTAGGTCGCGACCAGCATGCCGACCTGCGCGGGCGAGGCCCCGAGCTTCTCCGCGTAGAACGGGAGCAGCGGCAGGATGATCGTCAGGCCGAGGACGTCGACGCAGACGATAAGAAAGATGGGGAGCAGCGGTGAGCGACGCATCTTGGAGCACCGCTCGTTACCGGAGCCGGCCCGCGACCGCAAGCGTTGACCGCGCGCGCGGCAGGCTGTAGCGACCGTCCCATGTCTCGTGCAACCCGGCTCGCGGCCTCGGCGTTCGCTCTCTGCCTGGCGTGCGCGCGGGCGAAGCCGCCGCCGCCGATGCCCGCCTCGCACGAGGCTCACGCCGCCGCCGCGCACCAGGAGGCGCACGACGAGGCCCACGCGCGGAGCGGCGGAGCCAGGGTCATCGCCCGCGTCGGCGAGGTGGCCGTGGTCGCGCTCACCGGATCGGCCTTCGCGGCGCTCCCCCGCGAGCAGCGCCTCCTGGCCTATTGGCTGGCCCAGGCAGCGCGAGCGGGCGACGCGGTCGCGTGGGACCAGTCGTACCGGCACAATCTGCCCGTGGTGCGGCTGGTGCGCGGCGTGCTCTCGCGGCCCGACGCGACGCCCGAGGCGCTGCTCGCCAAGGTGCGCGACTACGCCCGCGCGCTCTACCTCAACCGCGGGCTGCACGAGGCGGTGAGCGAGCGGAAGCTTCTGCCGCCCTTCTCTGCCGCCGAGCTTCGGCTTGCGGCGCTGGCGGCGAGCGCGGCGGGGGCGAACCTCGGGTTCGTCTCGGCCAACCCGGCGGCGGCGCTCGGCGCGCTCGAGGGGCCGCTCTTCGACCCCGGCCTGGATGCGCTGCGCACGGCGCGCCCGGCTGGCGAGGACGCGCTTTTGGCGAGCGCAGTCAATCTCTACGCGGGCGTCTCGCTCAAGGAAGCCGCGGGTTTTCGCGAGGAGCACGCCGGCAACGCCCGGCTCGCGAAGCTCGATGGCCGCGTGGGCGAGGAGATCTACCGCGTGGGCGCGCCGGGCCTTTACGCGACCGACCTGGTGCGCGCGGTGGCGGCGCTCAACGAGGCCGCGGTGCACGCCCAGGGAGCGCAGCGGCAGCGGCTCGAACGGGTCGCCGCATACCTGAGATTCGGCTCGCCTGACGAGCTGGCGTTCGCCGACGCGGCCGACGCGGGAGATGTGCCCGAGGTGGACACCGCGCTCGGCTTCTTGGCGACCGGCGCGGACCCGCGCGGGGTCAAGGGGCTCTGGCTTGGCCTCGTCGGCGCCCGCGACCCGGAGGGCACCGCGCGGGTGGCCAGGCTCTCGGCCGCCTTTGCCGAGCTGGAACAGAGCGCCCCCTGGCCCGACGAGTACAAGCGCCGCGGCGCCAAGGGTCCCACGGCCGAGGCGCTGTCGCTCTTGTCCGCTGCCGGCGCGGCCCGGCCCGATCCGTACACGGGCCTGCGCTCGGCGGGCAAGGCGCTGATCTTCGCCGAGGTGGACGACGCGCTGGCCACCGCGCGCGAGCTGCACGCGACCTCGGAGCTGGCCCCGCGCGCCTCGGCCGCCGCGCTGCTCCGCTGCCGCGCCCAGGTGGAGCGCGCCAAGGTCGAGCTGCGCGAAGTGATCGGCCGCTTCAGCGGCACGCCGCCGCCCGCCGATCAGGCCCGCACGCTCTCGGTCCACGGCCCCATCTTGGAGGAGGCCCGCGCCGAATTGGTGGCCCACTTCCACGCTGCGGACCCGCGCCTGCTCTCGCTCGGCGTGCTCGAGGACAAGAGCTGCCAGCCGCTCTGGGCGCAGCTCGCCGGCATCTCCTGGGTCTCGTCGCTGGCCAGGATGCAGGAGGGCGAGCACCTCGAGACCGCGGAGCTGCGCGCGACCCAGCTGATGCTCTGGTGGTTCCTCCAGCGCGGGGCCATCTCGCTCACCCGCGAGGCCGGCAAGACCGTGGTCGCCCCGGCCGACGGCAAGAAGTTCCACGCCGCGGCCGCGAGCCTCCTGACGCTGCTCCAGACCATCCGCTCGACCGGCGACGTCGCGCTCTTCAGCAGCATGGTGGAAGCGCACGCCGCTCGCCTCGACCCGGCCCTGCGCGACGAGGTGGCGCAGCGCTTCTCGGCGCTCGGCATCCCCCGCCGCGTCGCCGTCCTCTCGCCCGTCCTGCGCCCCGTGATCACCAACGGCAAAGTGACCGACGCAGAGGCCGCCCCGGTGGAGAACCTGGACGGCGCGATCGAGGAGGATTGGATGAGTTTTTAGGGACGGCTTACGGCGTCCATCTCGAGAGCGCGACGGTGATGTTGTCGAGCCCGCCCGCCGCGTTGGCCGCGGTGATCAGCTTGTTGCAGGCGCTTTGCAGGTCGGGCTCTTCCTGCAAGATCCTGGCGATGTCCTGATCCGAGAGCATGCCCGTCAGTCCGTCGCAGCAGACGAGGCACACGTCGCCCGGCTCGAGGTCCACCTTGGTGATGTCCACGGCGGTGTCCTCGCCCATGCCGAGCGCGCGGGTGATGATGTTCTTGTGCTGGAAGTTGGCGATGTCCTGCTCGGTCATGCGGCCGGTCTTGATCAGCTCGTTCAAGAGCGAGTGGTCGCTGGTGGTGGGCGTCAGCTCGCCGGTCGCCTTGTGGAACTGGTAGCCGCGGCTGTCGCCCACCCAGCCGAACCACGCCTCGGGCGGGCGCAGCAGCGTGGCCACGTAGGTCGTGCCCATGCCACGCTTCTTGCCGCTCTCCTGCTCGGCGGCCTCGCGGATGCGCTGGTTGGCCCAGTAGGCCGCGACGGTGAGGAGGTTCGAGGGCTCGTCGATGGCGCGGTCGAAGCGGAACGGCCAGGTGGCGTCGAGGTCCTTGGCGATCTCGAAGAAGCGCTTCACGGTCTCGACGGCGATGCCGGAGGCGACCTCGCCCGCCTCGTGGCCGCCCATGCCGTCGCAGACCGCGGCGGCCGAGTGCTCGGGCAGGAGCACCAGCGCGTCCTCGTTGTGCTCGCGCTTTCTGCCGACATCGGTGGCGCCGGCAAAGTCGAGTGCCATGGCGGCGCAGCATAGCCGACGTTTGCTCGCTCGGTTGCAAGAGAACGCCGGGCGATGGCCCGATAGCGTGGCCGATGCACTTGCAGGTCGCCCTCCCTAGCTTTGACGCACACCAGCGGAGGTTCAGTGGCCAAGCGCAATAACGTGGGACGGCAGGGCGATTCCATGACCGCAGCGAAGGAGTTCATCGGCGAGCCGGCGAAGGAGGCGCCTGCTGCGGAAGTGAAGGACGTCCTGCAGCACGACGAGAAGATGGCCGAGGCGGTCGAGCAGCACGTCGCCGAGGTGGCCGAGGCGGTGCTGCAGAGCGCGGCCCCCGCGGCGAAGTCGGCAGACCAGCTGGTCGAGCTGGCGGCGGCCGATCTGCTCAAGCGCGAGCACCAGCGCGACCTGGCCGAGAAGGCCAGCGTGCAGGCGCAGGCGGCGCGCGCGGCAGCCGAGGTCAAAGAGGAAGCCCTCACCCTGAAGGCGCGCGTGATGCGCACCGCCGACGAGTTCATCGCCAAGGCCGAGCACCGCCTCGACGCGCTCCCCGAGCCGGTGCGCAAGCTCGGCAAGGCCGTCGAGCGCACCGCCGGCATCGTCCTGTGGCCGGCGCGCTTTGGCCTGCGGCTCGCCGGCGAGGTCCTGCGCACGCCGGTCGCGTTCGCGCGCATCCTGCTCCGCTCGCGCGAGGCCTGAGGTGGTGCAGTTGCGCGAGCTGCGCTCGCAGGCCGTGCAGGCGCTGGTGCGGAACGTCTTGCGGCCGCTCGCCTCGGGCGGGCGGCTCGCCAAAGGGCCGTTGCCTTCGGGCAAGCGCATCGTGCTCCTGCACCTCGACGGCGTCGGTCGCCACCAGCTCGAGTCGGCCATGGCGCGCGGGTACCTGCCCAGGCTCTCGCGCCTCTTGCAGCGCGACGGCTACGCGGTCTCGCGCTGCCGCGCCGGCGCGCCCTCGAGCACGCCCGCGTTCCAGGCGGGCCTGCTCTACGGCGTCGGCGCCGACATCCCCGGCTACACCTGGTACGACAAGCGGCAAAGGCGGCCCGTGCGCATGGACGACGGCGCCGACGCCCGACTGATCGAGGAGGATCTGGCCGCGCGGGGCCGGCCCCTTCTTCACGGCGGTTCGGTCTACTGCTCGATCTTTTCCGGTGGCGCGCGGCCCAGGCGCTGGGCGCTGACGGGCATCGGCGAGCGGCTGGGGCTCAAGGACATCGCGGTCGATCCGACGCGGGACGGCGTCGAGCTGCCCGGCGTGCGCGACGTGCTGGCCGCGGCGCTGGTGCACACCGCCACCGCGGGCCGCATCGCCTTGTCGCTTGGCCTGGACGCTGGCTCGGCGCTCTTCGAGACTGCGCGCTTCGTGTCCAAGATGGGCTCTGCGCAGCACGAGCAGCACTTCTATTTGAACCGCTTGCTCACCGAGTGCCTCTTCCCCGAGTTCGCCGCCAACGCGACCGTGGTCGACATCGCCCGTGGCACGCCCATCGTCTACAGCTGCTTCATCGGCTACGACGAGTACGCGCACCGCCGGGGCCCCGACAGCCGCACGGCGCTCCTCAAGCTCTGGGAGCTGGACCGCGCGCTCGGCCGCATCTTCGCCGCGGTGCAGGCCGTCCCGGAATTGAACTACGAGCTCTTCCTCTTCAGCGACCACGGCCAGGCGCGCACGCGGCCCGCCGAGCAGATCCTCGGCGAGAGCATCGCCGAGCACTTGCTCTGCGATTCGCCCCTGCCGCAATCGCTCGGCGGCGGAGCGCCCGCACGCTTCCAGGAGTCGTGCGTGGGCTACGGAAGCGGAGGGGGCGGAGCGGCGGCCGGCATCGCGGCCAAGGTGCGCAGGCTGCGGCGGCTCTCGCGCGTGCTGCCGGGGCCGCTCGGGCGGGGCGCGCTCGGCCTCGCGCGGCACGCCTCGTTGGCGCTCGACGGTGCCCAGCGTGACGGCGTTCGCGCCGACGGCCCGCTCTTGATCGTTCCGGCCGGAGACCTGGCGCACGTCTACTGCACCGAGGTGAGCGAGCCCCTGACCGAGGCCGCCGTGCGCGCGCGCCATCCACACTTGCTCGAGCGCTGCGCAGGGAGCCCGGCGGTGGGCCTGTGCCTCGTGCGCGGAGAGAAGGCCGGCACGGTGGTTGCGCTCTCGGCCGGGCGCCGCCTGGAGCTGGATCGCGCCCGCGACGCGCTCGAGGTGGCCCGCATCGTCGGCCACCCGATGGCTGCGGCGTACTCCAAGGATCTGCTCGCTTGCCGGAGCGCCGGCGATCTGGTGCTGGTCGGTGCGGGCGCGCCGGGCGGCGAGACGGTCGCGTACCCTTGGGAGTTCGGCTCGCACGGCGGCCTCTCTTCCGAGGAGCTGGAGACCTTCGTCGTCCACCCCGCCTCGCTCGGCGACCAGCCTTTCGCGGGTGTCGAGCGGCCCTCCGATCTGCACGACTTCTTCGAGGAGCGCGCCGGCCGGGGTCCGCGGGCGGGCGCCGCCGCGCCGGCGTGAGGCTGGTCAGCTGGAACATCCACGGCGCGGTCGGGGGCGACGGCGTCCGCGATCTGCGCCGCGTCGCGGAGGTGCTGCAGGGACTGCGCGCCGATGTCGCCGCGCTGCAGGAAGTGGGCGACCCGCAGAACCGCGCCGCCGCGCGCCTCGCCACGCTGGCCGGCCACCCGCCCGACGCGGGAGACGACGCCGCGGAGCTGGCGCGGCTGCTCGGCTTCACGGTGGCGTTCGGGCCAAACCTCGTCGTCGCCGGCCGGCCCTATGGCAACGCCGTGCTCTCGCGCTTTCCCATCGCGCGGGCGCAGAACTACGACCTGAGCGTTCGTGGCCGCGAGCCGCGGGGCTGCCTGCGCGCCGATCTCGACCTGCCCGACGGGGGCAGCCTGCACCTCTTCAACCTCCACCTCGGTCTCTCGGGCGGCGAGCGGCAGAAGCAGGCCTCCCAGCTCCTCTCGGCCGATCTGCTCCGCGACACTGCGCTCACCGCGCCCTTGGTCGTGTGCGGCGACTTCAACGTCTGGCTTCCCGGCGCCGTGCCGCGACTGCTCCGCAGACATCTGCAGGACGCCGCACACCAGGCCGGCCCCACCTGGCCGAGCGCCCTGCCTTTTCTACGCCTCGACCGCGCCTACGTGGACCAAGGAGTGCGCGTGCTCGCGACCGGAGTCTGCCGCGACGCGCTGGCGCGCCGGGCCAGCGACCACCTGCCGCTCTGGCTCGAGCTTGTGCCCGCCCCGCAAGTCCCGCAGCAGCCGCCGGCGGGCGTCTCGCGGACGGGGACCGGACAGCACGGGGCGCGCCGCGTTTGATTTTCGACTCCATCCGAGACACAACCGCAAACAGGGCTTGCCCCGCTGGCCGGCCGCAAGCCGGGTGCCTAGCTTCCCTCTCACCGCGATCGCCTCCCCAGGCGCGCGCGCTTTTCCACTGACAGGAGTACTTCGATGGCCATGGAATTCGCTTCCCCCGCCAATGGGCAGACCGCGGCTCCCGCGATGGCGGCCCAGATCACCGACGAAGCCGCCCAGATGGCGGAGCAGGCGCGCGTCGCACTCGAAGCAGCGCAGGAGCAGGTCTCGACCTTCATCCGCGAGAAGCCGCTCCTCTGCCTCGCCGGCGCGCTCGCGCTCGGCTACGTCGTCGGAAAGCTCGTCTCCCGCTGAGATCCAGACAATGGCGACTTTCAACGAGCAACCCATGAACGGCAACCACAAGCCCGGCGATCCGATCGAGCACGCCACCCGCGCCGTCGCCGAGGCGCAAGCGTTCGGCCGTTCGATCAGCGCGGCGTCCACGCGCTTGCAGTCAAACCTCGACCTGGCGGGACGCGTGCAGCGCGCGCCGATCGCGAGCGTGCTGGTGGCCGCCGGCATCGGCTACATCCTCGGCGGCGGCCTCTTTTCGCCGGTGACCAAGAAGGCGCTCCGGGTCGGCTTGCGGCTGGCGATCATTCCGCTCGTGAAGGGCCAGCTCTCGGGCCTGATGGGCGGGGTCGTGGACCAGATGAGCGAGCCCCTGTAGTCGCTCTGAGCAAGGCATCCGGCTGGGGCAGAAAATCGCGGCGCGCCAGCCGCACCGTGAACATGTTTTGGCGCAGTGCAACGACAACTGATCTCGCGGCCCGCGCGGTCGCCCGGGAGGCAATGATGAACTGGAACAAGCAGGGCAAGAAGGTCCTCGAGACGCTGGCGTCGATCAAGGACGTCGATCGCGACGACGTGCTGGAGTACGTCGGCCTGCAGCAGCGCCAGAGCGCCTGGAGCACGGCGCTGTCCACCATCGGCATCTTCTGCGTCGGCGCCATCGTCGGCGCGGGGCTCGGCCTCGCGTTCGCGCCCAAGGCCGGCGCGGAGCTGCGCAACGACCTCGGCGAGCGCGTTCGCCGCAAGGCCGGCGAGCTCGGCATCGGCGAGGAGAACAGCGCCGGGTACCCGAACTCGACTCGCAGCCAGGTCCCGATCACGTAGTCCAGCTCGAAGAAGAGCCGCTGCCCACGGAGACACGAAGACGCGGAGGTTCGCCCCTCCCTGTTCTTCGTGTCTTCGCGCTCGTGCTCTAGAGCGACGCGCGGATGACGAGCGTGAGCTGCAGCCCGCGGGCCGCGACCGGCGCCGGCGAGAACGTCAGCCTGGCGGTGATCTGCCCGCCCGCCGCCAGATAGGCCTTCAGGTCCCGCCCATCGATCAGCAGCGCGACGTCGTGCACGCCGCTCGCGGGTGGAGAGGGCAGCGTCGCCAGCCCGACGTCGGGCAGGCCGGCCGCGGTCAGGGTCAAGGTCGCCCCCGAGACGAAGCTCAGATCGCCCGCATCGGTGGTCGTCAGGTGCACCGACTGCATCGTCACGCTGGAGACGTGGGCGAGATCGCCGGCGCTGGCCGCGAGCGGCCCGGTGAGCGTGGTGGAGTTGATCGTCTGCGTGATCGTGGGCGGCCCGCCGCCGACTTGAAAGACGACGGGAATGGTCACGTCGTGGTGGACGAGGCCGCACGCCAAGAGCAGCAAACCCGCGCCCAGAGCGACCCGGAGCGATCTGGTCATGGAAGGAGCCCCGTCTCGAGGAGGAGCGCCTTCCACAGCTCGTTGACGCCGAGCTTCTCCTTGGCGCCGAAGGGCAGCACGGCCGGGATGTGCAGCGCCGCGGCGTGCTTCTGCAGCGCGGCGGCCCGGCGGCTGCTCTTCAGCTTGTCGATCTTGGTGGCGACGACGATGGGCTTCTTGCCGAGCGACACCGACCACTCGATCATCTCGTGGTCGTTCGGCTGGGGTCCGATCTCGCCATCGATGAGCACGACGAACGCGCGCAGGGGCTCGCGCCGCGAGAGGTAGAACTCGATCATGCCCTTCCACCGCTTGCGCTCCTCGCGCGGGCCCGAGGCAAAGCCGTAGCCCGGCAGGTCCACGAGGCGCACGGTCTTCGCCGGCTTCTTCGCGCCCGACCGCGTCTCCTCGACCAGGTCGAGCTCGAAGAAGTTGAGCAGCCGCGTGCGGCCCGGCGTCTTCGACACGCGCGCGAGGTGCGTGCGCTGGGCGAGGACGTTGAGGCAGCTCGACTTGCCGACGTTGCTGCGGCCGCAGAAGGCGACCTCGGGCGCGCCCGCCTCCGGGTACTCGCCTTCGTTGGTGGCCGATTTGAGGAAGTCCGCTCGGGTGACGATCACGCGGTCCTCGGTGCCGGCGGTGTCAGCCCGAGCTCCTGGCAAAGCGAGGAAAACTCCTGCGCAAAGCCTTCCTGGTTTCGATGCGCGGCGCCGCCCAGGGCGAGCTTGCCGCCGCTGACCCGCGCCCAGAGCCGCTTGTGCGAGGTGTAGAAGGCGATGCCGATGCCGAGGAAGATGCCGAAGCAGCCGGTGTAGACGACCGGGATGCTCGGGTCGCGGGCCACTTGCAGGCCGGTGGCGTAGTACGGCGCGAGCCGCTCGAAGCGAAGGGCGAAGCGGTCGTCGCGGTTGTCGCGGTCGAACTCGGGCCGGCTCTTGAAGACCCAGAACGACGACAGCTTCGCGTCCTTGGGCGGCGCGCGGCGCGGGCCCGCCGAGCGCTGCAGCGCGGAGCCTGCGGGCTCCTCGACGCGCATCACCTGCACCGCGGGGCCCATGCCGCCGAAGTCGTCGTTGTAGTCCACCACGCGGTAGCTCAGGCCCTCGGCCGCATCGATGCTGTCGGTGGCCGAGACCAGCAGATCGCGAGCGGCGCCGGTGACCTTGTCGACGAGCTGCAGCTTGGCCCGCTGCCCCTCGTCGAGCTGGCGGTAGCTGGCTTGATAGAACGTCAAGCCGCCGAACTTGAGCGGGTCGTTGACGGTGATGGTCTTCTTCGCCAGCACCTCGCCGACGTGGCCCGGCTCCTTGCTCAGCACGCGCAGATCGCTCTCGAAGGCCTTGGGCCTGCCCGGCGAGAACTCCTTGAGCCGGAAGTCGTCGCAGCGCACGGTGAAGCCGAGCGGCCGGCGGAAGGCGCTGCCGTCGGGGCGGCGGATGACGAAGGCGTCGGTCTCGCCGCCGTTCTGCGGGACGTCGGTCGTGCCCTCGAACGCGGTCAGCCGGCCGACGATGCCGCCGCCGAGCACGCAGAGCAGGAAGATGTGGATCACCCAGACGCCAAAGCGCGCGTAGCGGCCGCGCTCGCAGAAGATGTCGGCGCCGCCGTCCTCGCGCGGCGTCACGGTGGTGCGGTAGCCGCGGCCGGACAGCTTCTTCTGCACTTCCCCGGCCGTCAGCACCGACGCGCCCTGCACCACCGGCAGGCGCAGGCCCTTGATCTCCTCGAGGCGCAGCTGCGGGTAGCGGACCAGGTAGTAGATGCGCGGGAGCCGCTCGAGCGAGCAGGCGATGAGGTTCAGCCCCAGGCTCAGGAGCAAGAGCGTGAACCACCAGGAGTGGAACAGGTCGTAGAGCTCGAAGGTCCGATAGGCCCAGAGCACCGCGGGCCGGCCCGCGAAGGCCGTCTCGATGTTGGCGAGGCTGTCGTTCGAGGGGTTCACGAACGTCCCGGCGATCATCCCGAAGAAGAGGCCCAAGAAGTTCGCCAGCGTCAGCCGCAGCGAGCAGAAGAAGCGCCAGACGTGCTCGATGACGAAGTTGCTCTCCTCCTCGGTCAGCGGGCGAAGCTGGGCGACCTCGCTGACGGCGGTCTCCGAGAGCTGCGGGAGCGCCTCGCTCACGGCGTGGCCTTGAGCCACTGCGCCAGCCGGGAGGGCGCGGGCTTCACTGGCAGTGAGGCCTTTTTCACACCGGTGCGCGCGGCCCGATCGGCGGTCCAGTGGTCGATGCGCGCCATCGCCTCTTTGGGATCGAAGGCCTTGAGCGAGGGGGAGTCACCGTTGTGGCAGGCGAGGCAGCTCTGCGCGCCCACCTCTTGCAGCCCGAGCAGCCGCGCCAGCTCCTTGTCGCGCATGACCACCTCGGGCTGGTACGAGCGGCCCGGGCCGTGGCAGGTCTCGCACGAGACGCCGACGACCTGCGCCTGGCCTGCCCGCTGCTCGTCGCGCGAGTGGCAGGCGAGGCAGAGCGGCTGCTTGCGCTGCTCGGCCGAGAGGGTCTCGTGGGCGTGCGCGTGCGAGGTCTTGCTCCACGCCTCGTAGGCGGCCTGGTGGCAGCTGCGGCAGCTCTCGGGGCCCACCAGCTCTGTGGTGGCGAGGGCCGCGGTGGAGGCAGTCAGGAGCGTGGCGAGGAGGAAGCGCGTCACAGGTTCGCGGTCTTAGCAGCGGGGACCCCGGCGCGCAACGCGGCAGAAAGGTAGAGTGGCCTCCGTGCGGGTCTATGGACTGACAGGCAACATCGGCGCCGGCAAGAGCACCGTGGCGCGGCTCTTGCGCGACCGGGGCGTGCCGGTGGTGGACGCGGACCTGGTCGCGCGCCAGCTGGTCGAGCCCGGGCAGCCCGCGCTCGACGAGGTGGTCGCGCGCTTCCCGGGAGTGCTCGCCGGAGATGGCGCGCTCGACCGGCGGGCGCTGGCCGCGCGCGTCTTCAACGACGCCTCCGAGCGGGCGGCGCTCAATGCAATCTTGCACCCACGCATCGCGCTGGAAGTGGGCGCGCAGCTGGCGAAGCTGGCCGACGGAGGCGCACCCTTTGCCGTCTATGAAGCGGCGCTGATCGTCGAGAACGGCATGCACGCGATGCTCGATGGCCTCGTCGTCGTCACCGCACCCGAGGACGAGCAGGTGCGCCGCGTGGTCCTGCGCGACCGGCTGGCCGAGGGAGAGACCCGCGCGCGCATCGCCGCCCAGCTGCCCGCGGCGCAAAAGGTGGCGGTCGCGGACTTCGTCCTGCGCAACGAGGGCGACCCGGCGGCGCTGGTGCCGCAAGTGGAGGCGCTGCTCGCGGCGCTGCGAGCGGGCTTCAGCAAGCAGCAGGGGGCGGCGCCGTGAGCGAGCCGGTCTATCTGGTCACGGGGTTTCCGCGCTACCTCCCGCGGCAGCTGGCGGCGGGGCTCCTGCAGCGCTCGCCCCGGGCGCAGCTCTGGCTGCTGGTGCAGGAGAAGCACGCGGGCGCCGCCAAGGTGTTCGAGGAGTCGCTGGCTCCCGAGTCGCGCGGGCGGCTCCGGGTGCTGATCGGCGATGTGGCCTCGATGCACCTTGGCCTCTCGACCGGCGAACTGCGCGAGCTGTCGGCGAGCGTCACCGACGTCTGGCACCTCGCCGACTGGAGCTACCTCGGCGCCGACGCCACCGAGCTGCAGCGGGTCAACGTCGAGGGCACGCGCGCCGTGCTCGACCTGGCCCAGGGCTTCCGCGCGCTCCGCCGGCTGACCCACTTCAGCACCGTCTTTGTCTCGGGCGACCGCGTCGGCGTCATCGCCGAGGACGAGCTGGCCGCGGGCCAATCATTTCGCAACGCCTACGAGGAGTCGAAGTTCGAGGCCGAGATCCTCGTGCGCCGCGCCATGGCCCAGCTGCCCTGCACCGTGCTCAGGCCGTCGATCGTGGTCGGCGACTCCATCACCGGCGAGATCGACCGCTTCGAGGGCCCCTACTCCATCGCCATGCTGCTGGTGACGAGCCCGCTGCAAGTGCCCGTCCCATTGCCCGGCGACGGCGTCGCGCCACTGAATGTCGTGCCGGTGGACTTCGTGGTCGCCGCGGCGCTCGAGCTTGGCCATCACGAGAAGGCGATCGGCCGGACGTTTCACCTCGTGGACCCCAGCCCCTCGAGCTCGCGCCGCGTCTACGAGCTGATCGCAAAGCGCGCCGGCAAGAAGCTGCCGCGCCTCTCGCTCGGCTACAAGCTGACCGACGCGCTCTTGAAGGTGCCCGGCCTCGAGCGGCTGACGCGCGAGCAGCGCATGGCCATCGCGTATGTGAACCACCTGAGCTTCTTCGCCAGCAGGAACACCCTCGAGCTGCTCGACGGCACCGGGGTCCGCTGCCCTCCCATCGAGAGCTACCTCGACAACCTCATCGAGTACGTCCGCGAGGTGTATCGGAAGAAGAAGGAGGTCTGAGTTATAGAAGGCCCCATGAGCAACAACTCAGGACTGGCCGACCGCGCCAAGAAGGTGCTCTTCCAGAACTACCGCACGCAGCCCATCGCCCTCTTGCGCGGCGAAGGCAGCCACGTCTGGGACGCCGACGGCAAGAAGTACCTCGACTTCATCGGGGGCATCGCCACCGTCTCGGTCGGCCACAACAACCCGGCCGTGCGCGCCGCCCTGGTCGAGCAGGCGGGCCTCATCTGGCACACCTCGAACATCTACTACACCGAGCCGCAGATCCGGCTCGCCGAGAAGCTCACCGCGGGGTTCGGCGGCGGCCGCGCGTTCTTCTGCAACAGCGGCACCGAGGCCAACGAGGCGCTCATCAAGCTCGCCCGCCACGCCCACGTGCTCAAAGGCCGGCCGGAGCGGATCGAGATCATCTGCATGAACAACTCGTTCCACGGCCGCACCCTCGGCTCGCTCGCGGCCACCGGGCAGCCCAAGTACCAGCAGGGCTTCGGTCCGCTGCCCCAGGGGTTCCGCTTCGTCGACTTCGGCGACCTGTCGGCCCTGGAGAAGGCCGTGGGCCCCGAGACCTGCGCCGTGCTGCTCGAGCCGGTGCAGGGCGAGAGCGGCGTGGTCCTGCCTCCCGCGGGATACCTGAAGGCCGTGCGCGAGCTGTGCACGAGGCACGGCGCGATCATGCTGCTCGACGAAGTGCAGAGCGGCATGGGGCGCACCGGCAAGCTCTTCTGCCACCAGCACTTCGGCTTCAAGCCCGACGCGATGAGCCTCGCCAAGGGCATCGCGGGCGGGGCGCCGCTCGGCGCGGTGCTGGCCTCCGAAGAGCTGGCCGCGGTCTTCACGCCGGGCACGCACGCGAGCACCTTTGGCGGCAATCCGCTGGCCACCGCCGCGGCCTGCGCGGTGATGGACCTGCTTGAGGGCGGCGTGATGGAGAACGTGCAGCGGATGGGCGAATTGCTCTCGGCGCGGCTGGCGGCGCTGCCCGGCAAGACCGCGCGCGTGGCGGGCGAGCGCGGCATGGCGCTCTGGCGCGCGGTGGTGCTGGCCGAGGACCTCGCGCCCAAGATCGTCGCCAAGGCGCGCGACCTCGGGCTCTTGGTGAACGGCATCGGCGAGCGGGTGCTGCGGCTCGCCCCCCCGCTGACGGTGAGCGAGGCCGAGATCGAGGACGGGGTCCGCCTGCTCGCGCAGGCCATCGCCGAGGCCTGAGACGTCGCGCTGAACAATTGGTCACCGTCGGGGGCGCCAGCTACAATGCGGTACGCCATGCTGCACAAGAGCGACGCATCTCCAGACTCCGAAGCTGGCGACACCGACCTCCCGGTGGACGTCCAGATCGAGCTGCTCGCGCTGCAGCAGCCGGGTCGCGCCATCAGCCACTACGAGGTGCTGGGGCTGGACGCGACCGCGGACCCCATCGCCATCCGCAGTGCCTACCTGGCGCGCTCCAAGCGCTTCCACCCCGACGCCTGGTACGGAAAGAAGCTGGCGCAGTTCGGGCCGCTGCTCGCCGACACCTTTCGCCGCGTCTCGGAAGCGCACGCCGTGCTGAGCGAGGCCGAGTCGCGCGCCACCTATGACGCCAGCCGCACCTCGGGCGTCTCGGCCAAGGAGCGCACGGCGGTGACCGCCCGCGCTGAGGTGCGCGCCGAGGAGGACCGCCGCGCCGACGAGCGAAGGCGCCGCGTCTTCCACACCAAAGGGTTCGCGCGGCTGGGCGCGGCGCGCAAGCTGTTCGAAGATGCACAAGCGCTGGAAGAGCGCGGCGAGCGTGGACTCGCGCTCCAGGCGCTGAAAGCAGCGCGCGATCTGGACCCCACCCGCAAGGAGATCGCCGCGCGGCTCGGCGAGCTGGAGTTGCTCGCGGTCAAGTCCCGCGCCCAGCAGATGCTCGCCCGCGCCCGCGCCGAGGAGCAACAAGGCGACGCCAGCGCCGCCCTGGTTTCGTACCAGGCCGCCATGCGGCACGACCCCGCCAGCGTCACCGCGCTCCTCGGGGCGGCCCGCGCGGCAGTTCACGAACACGACTTTGCCAACGCGGCTGCTTGGGCGGCGAAGGCGGTAGAGTATGCTCCCAAGGCCGCCGAGGGGCGGCTGCTCTTGGCGCGTGCCCAGATCGGGCTCTCGCAGAAGGCACTTGCCAAAGCGACCCTCGCACAGCTTCTTGCACAGCACCCTGACCAGAAGGAGGCGCGCGCGCTGTTGAAGAGCCTCTAGAGGCTACGCACTGCGCCCGGCACGCGACCGTTGGATCCCGTCATCGGCATCGATCTTGGAACCACCAACTCCGTCCTGGCGGCCGTCATCGACGGCGTGCCGACGGTGATCCCGAACCGCAGCGGGTATCGACTCACGCCCTCGATCGTCGCCATCGCCAAGAACGGAAAGCGGCTGGTCGGATCGCTCGCCAAGCGCCAGGCCGTCACCAACGCCGACAACACCGTCACCGCGGCCAAACGGCTCATCGGTCGCAAGTTCAGCCAGGGCGCGGTCCAGCAGCTGCTCACCATCCTGCCATACCGGGTGGTCGCCGCCGCCAACGACGAGCCGCGCATCCAGCTCGGCGAGCATGGCTTCTCGGTGCCCGAGATCAGCGCCATGGTGCTGACCGAGCTCAAGCTCGACGCCGAGGCGTATCTGCAGACACCGGTGACCAAGGCCGTGGTCACGGTGCCCGCGCACTTCACCGATGCGCAGCGGCAGGCCACCCGCGACGCCGGTCGCATCGCCGGGCTCGAGGTCATCCGCATCATCAACGAGCCGACCAGCGCCGCGCTCGCGTACGGGCACGGCAAGCCGCAGCTCGACCGCAAGATCGCAGTCTTCGACCTGGGCGGCGGCACCTTCGACTTCAGCGTGCTCCGGGTGCAGAAGGGCGTCTTCGAGGTCATCGCCACCGGAGGCGACACCGCGCTCGGCGGCGAGGACTTCGACCGCCGCGTGGTGGAGTGGCTGGTCGGCCCCTTCTCGAAGGAGCACGGCATCGACCTGCGCTCGGACAAGATGGCGCTGCAGCGCCTGCGCGACGCGGCCGAGAAGTCCAAGTGCGAGCTGTCGGCGGTCAAGACCACCGAAATCAACCTGCCCTTCATCAGCGCCAAGCCCACCACCGGCCCGCTGCATCTGCGGTCGATCATCGGCCGCGACACGCTCGAGCAGCTCACCGAGGATCTGGTCAACCGCACGCTCGACGTCTGCCGCCGCGTCTTGTCGGAGGCGCGGGTCTCGCCCTCCGAGCTCGAGGACGTGCTGCTGGTCGGCGGCCAGGCGCGCATGCCGCGCGTGCAGGAGGCGGTCAAGCTGCTCTTCGCCCGCGAGCCGAGCCGCCAGGTGCACCCCGAGGAGGCGGTCGCGCTCGGCGCCGCCATCCAGGGCGCGGCGCTGCTCGACGAGAAGCAGGAGATGCTGCTGCTCGACGTCACTCCCCACTCGCTCGGCATCGAGATCGCCGGCGGATATTTTCAGAAGATTATCGCCCGGAACACGACGGTGCCGACCAGCGCGCACCACCTCTTCACCACCGTCAAGGACAAGCAGCAGAACGCCAAGATCACCGTGCTCCAGGGCGAGAGCGAGCTGGCGCCGCAGAACGAGCTGCTCGGCGAGTTCATGCTCACCGGCATCCGCCAGGCGCCGCGCGGCGAGACCGAGATCGACGTCATCTTCGACATCAGCGCCGACGGCATCGTCTCGGTCAGCGCGCTCGACGTCGCCACCGGCCTGCGCCAGAGCATCACCGTGACCGCCCGCGCCGGCCTCTCGGAAGAGGACGTGAAGAAGGCCACCCAGGCCAACGACGACTGGCTCACCACCCAGAAGACCGACGTCGAGTTCGAGGAGCGCAAGTACAAGGCCCTGGCGCTCTTCAAGCAGTTCGACGAGCTCTGGCCCAAGCTCACCACGGGCCCGCTCGCCGAGAGCCTGGGCGAGGCGATGACCCGGCTGCAGACCACGCTCGCCAACGCGCGCGTGCAGATCGAGGCGCGTGAGACGCAGGCGCTGGGCGGCTCGGTGGAGACGCTCGAGCGCATGCTGACCGTCTTCCGCGGCGCGCTCGATCGCATCGGCGCGGGGTCGCGCTGATGAGCGCTGGCGGGCGCTTTTCGTCGCTGCTCCTCGAGGGCCTGGACGAGTACCGGCGCGGGAACATGTCGGCCGCCGTGCGCGCCTGGGAGGAGGCCTACACTCTCGAGCCGACCAATCCGCGCGCGCGCGAGTTCCTCCACTCGGCGCTCGAGCGCATCTACGCGCAGATGGGCGTCGCCAAGACGCTGCCGGCCTCGCGCCCGGCCGAGCGCACCGTCACCACCACAAAGCCTGTGAACCTCCCTCGCCCCCTGACGCTGCGGGCCTCGGAGATGCCGGCCCCGTTGCCGCCGGCGCTCTCGGATGTGGACATGCTCCTGTCGGGCGCGCGCGATCTGGTCGGCCAGCGCGACTACGACGGCGCGCTGGAGCTGGCCGGGAAGGTGCTGGCCATCGAGCCGCACAACGCGGAAGGGCAGCGGCTGCTCGCGGAGTGCGAGGCGCAGCTCACCCGCCAGTTCGAGCAGAGGCTCGGCGGCCTCGAGCAGCGGCCCCGGGTGCTGCTCAAGCCCGACGAGATCCGCTGGCTGGACCTGGATCCGCGCGCCGGCTTCGTGCTGGCGCAGATCGACGGCGCGGTCTCGTACGAGGACCTCTACGACATCTGCGGGCTGCCCCGCCTCGACACGGTCCGCATCCTTTCGCAGCTGGTCGAGGAGAAGGTGGTCGGCCACGGCAAGGGGTAGGAAGCTCAAGCAGGACGGGAATCTTGCCCGCCCGGGACGTTCTCTTTGAGCGAACATTTAACCAGGGGTGTTCCTTGACGCCCCTCGCCGTCCGAAGGACTTTGGTCGAGCATCGACGAGAGCGAGCGGAGCAGAAGCCGGATGGCCGATCAACCCTTCAGCGGTCGATTTACTTCGCTGCTGCTAGAGGGGCTCGCCCACTATCGAAAAGGCGAGATGGGCGAGGCGATGCGCTCCTGGGAGGCCGCCTATCACACCGAGGCGGGCAACCCGCAGGCGCGCGAGTTCTTGCGCACGGCGCTGCAGCGGCTCCACACCGAGCGTGAAAAGGACAGCGGCGCTCCGCACCCCTGGCTCCCTGACAAGGGCACGGCGCCGCCTGCGCCGCCGCCGACTGCGCCGGGAGTCTCCCCTTGGGACCAGGGTCCGTCGCGCGCCCTGCCCGACCCCGCGCCGTCCGTCGCGCCGAGGGTTCGTCAGCCGCCGGCGCCGCCCGCCTCACCGCCCAGGGAGACGGTGCGCGCGCTCACGCCGGTGAGCTCGCCGCGCCTGGCGCAGCCGCCGGTGCGCGATGTCTCCCGCACCACCGACGAGTTCGCCCGTCCAGGCCAGCTCGCCGACCAGCGGGCCCAGCAGCGCTTCAGCCCGGCGGGCAACGCCGAGGTCGCGCGCGCCCCCGCCCAGCCTTCGCGGGAGACGACGGGCCGCATCGCCACGCCGGCCGAGACCCGCAAGCTCTCGGCGGTCCCGCAGCAGGCGCCGGTCGTCCCCCTTCCTGCGCCCGCCCGGCGCCTCGCCACTCCGCTGCCGCTCCCTCGAGCGGCGCCGGCCGGGCTCCCGCAAATGGCCAGGCGGGCGCCGCCACCGCCGCCCGCCGCGGCGCTCGACCCCTGGGCCCCCGATCCGTCCGACCCGGGCCTGCTCGGACACGCCGGCGCCGAGCTGAACGAGGCCTGGACCGAGGCCGAGCAGCTGCACGAAGAGAACGCCGCGCAGCACACCGCGAGCCACACCAGCGCGCTCTTGCGCGAGGCTCGCCAGCGCGTCTCAATGCGCGATTTCAGCGGCGCGCTCGAGCTCACCGCGCAGGTGCTGGCCCACGAGCCGGGCCACCCCGAGGCGCACCTGCTCGAGTCCGAGTGCGAGGCCGGCCTCTCCGACGCCTACGAGGCCTCGCTCGGCCGGCTCACGCAGAAGCCGCGCGTGTTGATGTCCCAGATCCAGCTCTTGCGGCTCAACCTCGACGCCTCCGCCGGCTTCGTGCTCTCGCAGGTGGACGGCACCGTCAGCTACGAGGACCTGTTCTCCATCTGCGGGCTCCCGCGCTTGGATGTCGCGCGGATCCTCGCGCGCCTGCTGCGCGAGGCCGTGATCGGCGTCTGAGCGATTGGCCTAGAGGATGTACCTGCTCAGGTCCTCGTCCTCGATGATCTTCTCGAGCTTCTTGCGGACGTACTCCGCGTCGATGACGACCTTCTTGTTGCCCTCGTCGAGCTCCGAGGCGCCGAAGCTGACCTCCTCGAGCACCTTCTCGACCACGGCGTGCAGCCGGCGGGCGCCGATGTTCTGCGCGCGCTCGTTGAGCTGGGCGGCGATGCGGGCCAGCTCCTGGACGCCGCTCTGCTCGAAGGAGAGCTCGACGCCCTCGGTGGCCAGGAGCGCGACCACCTGGCGCGTGAGCGCGTTCTTCGGCTCGGTGAGCACGCGGACGAGGTCCGCCTGCGTGAGCGGCTCGAGCTCGACGCGGATGGGAAAGCGGCCCTGCAACTCTGGGATCAGGTCGCTCACCTTGGCGACGTGGAAGGCGCCGGCGGCGATGAAGAGGATGTGGTCGGTCTTCACCGGGCCGTACTTGGTGGTCACGGTGGACCCCTCGACCAGCGGCAGCAAGTCGCGCTGGACGCCGCCGCGCGAGACATCGGGGCCATGGCCGCCGCCGCCCGCGCCGCCCGCGGTGCCGCCGCCGGGCGAGGCGACCTTGTCGATCTCGTCGATGAAGACGATGCCGCTCGACTGCACCCGCTCGAGCGCCTCGCGGGACACCGCGTCCGGATCGACCAGCTTGTGCGCCTCTTCCTGCGCGATCAGCCGCCGCGCCTCGGCCACTTTGAGCTTGCGCTTGCGCGTCTTCTTGCCGCCGAAGGGCAGCCCCGAGAGCATCTCCTGGAGATTGACGCCCATCTCCTCGATCCCTTGATTGGAAAAGATCTGCATGGTGGGCCGCGAGCTCTCGTTCAGCTCCACCTCGAGGACCTTGTCGTCGAGCGAGCCCGCGCGCAGCATGGCCCGCAGCTTCTCGCGCGTGGTCTCGCGCACGGCCACCGCGGGTCCGCTCGCCGGCGCGACGAAGCCCGGCCCCTCGTTGGCGGGCTGGCCGTTGTTCGACGGCAGGAGCAGATCCAGGACCCGATCTTCGGCCAGCTCCTCGGCGCGCGGCTGCACCCGCTTCTGCTGCTCCTCGCGCACCAGCTGGATGCCGTGCTCCATCAAGTCGCGAATCATCGAATCGACGTCGCGGCCCACGTAGCCGACTTCGGTAAATTTGGAGGCCTCGACTTTAACGAAAGGCGCTTCGGTAAGCTTTGCCAATCGCCGCGCGATCTCGGTCTTGCCGACGCCGGTGGGCCCGACCAGGATGATGTTCTTTGGCATCACCTCGTCGCGCAGCTCCGGGGCGACGTGAAAGCGGCGCCAGCGGTTGCGCAGCGCGATGGCCACGGCCCGCTTGGCCGCTTTCTGGCCGACGATGTAGCGATCGAGCTCGGCCACGATCTGCCGCGGCGTCAGATTGGTCGGCGCGGCCATGGCTAGAGCTCCTCGATGGTCAGGTGGTCATTGGTGTAGATGCAGACGCGCGCGGCGGTCTCGAGGGCGTCTTTGCAAATCTCGCGCGCCGTCAATTTGGAATGGCGCAAGAGCGCCGAGCCGGCGGCGAGCGCGTACGGGCCGCCCGAGCCGATGGCCGACACCTGCTCGTCGGGCTCGACCACATCGCCCGTGCCGGTGACGATGAAGGTGTGCTCGCGGTCGGCGACCAGCAGCATGGCCTCGAGCCGGCGCAGGAAGCGGTCGGTGCGCCACTCCTTGGCCAATTCCACCGCGGCGCGCGGCAGGTTCCTGGCGTACTCCTTGAGCTTGGCGTCGAACCGCTCGAAGAGCGCGAACGCGTCCGCCGTGCCGCCGGCGAAGCCCGCCAGCACCGCGCCGTCGCCGAGGCGGCGCAGCTTCTTGGCGTTGTGCTTCAGGACCGTCTTGTCCAGCGTCACCTGGCCATCGGAGCCCAAGGCGACCTGGCCGTCGCGGCGCACGCAGACGACAGTGGTAGAGCGGAGGCGCATGGTGGCGGTCTAGCCCCTGTGCAAGCAGGCCGCAACAGGGAACGCGCCGAGGTATCCTCTGCCCATGGAAAGCCCGGTCATCGTCCTCTTCGGCGGCCCCTCGGACGAGCGCAAGGTCTCGGTCGCGACCACGCAGCACGTGCTCTCCGTGCTGGCCGAGGCGCAGGCGTGGTTCGTCTCGCCGGACCTGCGCGTCTTTCGCCCCTCGCGGTCGGAGGTCCTGGCGCACGAGCAGCCCTTCGTCCGCGAGTTCGCGCCGCAGGGCGTCTCTGCCGACGCCAGGCTGGAGGTAGCCCTGCCGGAGGCGCCGGCTGACGCCATCTTCTTTCTCGGCATGCACGGCAGCTTCGGCGAGGACGGCACCGTGCAGAGGCTCTTGCAAGAGGGCAAATTGGCCTTCACCGGCTCCGACGCGGAGTCGAGCGCGGCCGCCTTCGACAAGACCGCGGCCAAGCGCTTCGTCGCCGCCGCGGGAGTGCGCGTGGCCGACGCCAACCTGTTGCCCGTGGGCGATCGAGCGGCTTGCTACGAGACGCTGGTGCGCATGCTCCAGTGGCACGGGCGGGTGGTGGCAAAGCCCATCGCCGGCGGCTCGAGCGTGGGCCTGCACCACGTGGGCAACCGCGAGGACGCCGACCGGGCCGCGGCGGCGATCGCGGCGCAAGGCCAGGAGTACCTCTGCGAGGCCTTCATCGCCGGCACCGAGCTGACGGTCGGCGTGGTCGATGGGCCGAAGGGCCGCCGCGCCCTGCCCGTCTCTGAGGTCCGCGTCGAGTCGGGCCGCGCCTTCGACTACGAGGGCAAGTACCTGGGCAAGGGCACCATCGAGGTCACGCCGGCCGAGGTGCCAGCCGACGTCGCGCGCGCTGCGCAGCAGATGGCGCTCACGGCGCACAAGGCGCTCGGGTGCTTCGGCTACTCGCGCACGGACGTGATCGTGGGCGAGAAGGGGCCGG
Organism: Myxococcales bacterium; assembly: GCA_038231075.1. Lineage (GTDB taxonomy): Bacteria > Myxococcota > Myxococcia > Myxococcales > 40CM-4-68-19 > JBBRMA01. Next base: position 24,134 of record JBBRMA010000053.1, read on the forward strand.
TCTTCCTCGAGACCAACACGCTGCCGGGCCTGACGCGGCAGAGCTTCATCCCGCAGCAGCTCGCGGCCGAGGGAACCTCCATGCGCGACTTCCTCGCCGGACAATTGGAGCTGGCGAAGAAGCGACAGGCATCGCCCTAGGGCACCAGGATCTGCAGCATCGCTCTACGCCTTGGCGACGCGCGAGTCCTTGGGGATCGAGACCGGCGTCAAGAGCGGCAAGCTGACCACGCCGGTGATGCCCGCGGGGATGCGGACGACGAACGACACGCTCCAGCCAGGCGCGTCCTCGAGCTGGATGGTGCCCTGGTGCGCCTCGGCCACCAGGCGGCAGAAGTAGAGGCCGAGGCCGACGTTGCCGCGGCCGGGCTTGGCGCTGGTGACGAAGCGCTGGAAGAGGCTGCCGCGGAGCTCATCGGGGATGGGCTGGCCGCTGTTGCGCACCGCCAGCACCAGATCGCCCCGCTCGAGCATGGCGGCCAGCTCCACGCGGTCGCCGGCCTTGCTGTAGGTGAGCGCGTTGCCGATCAGGTTCTCGAGCAGCCGCTGGATGAGCTCGCGATCGAAGGCGGCGTGCACGTCGGGCTCGGCCTGGGCGCCGATGAGCACTTTCTGCGTCTCGGCGCGCGCGGCCTGGGCGTTGACCACCGTCTGCAAGAGCGGGAGCAGCGCCGTGTCCTCGCGCTTGGCGGTGACCGCGCCCCGCTCGAGCCGCGCGATGGCCAGCAGGCTCTCGATCATGTCGAGCAGCCGCCGCCCCTGGTCGAGCGCGGTGCGCAGGTGCTTGACCTGGCCCTGCGCCTCGGGCCGCGCACCGAGGTGCATGGCCACCAGCTCGACAAAGCCGAGCACGCTCGAGAGCGGCCCCTTCATGTCGTGCACCAGGAGCGCGGTCAGCTTCTCGGCCTCGCGCTGGGCGAGCTGTAATTTTCTATGCTGGTCTTTCAAGATCGCGTTCACCTGCGCGATGTGGTTGTTGGCCCGGGCCAGCTCTTCGCTCCGCTCGTTGGCGAGCCGGCTCTGCACCTCTTCGTTCACCAGCCGCGCCACCAGCTCCTCGGACAGCTCGCTCGCTTTCTTTCCCTGGGCCTGCTCCTCCACCAGCCGCTGCACGCCCTCGCGCATGCGGGCGCTGGTCCAGGCGCCGAGCCAGCCCGACGCAGCCAGGACCGCGCCGGCGGCCAAGGGACCCGAGGTGCTCCCGACAGCCGCGTGCACCGCGTACTCGCAGGCGAAGCTGGCGAGCGCCGTGGCCCAGACGATGCCCGGCCGCAGCGTGAAGACCGAGAGGAGGACCACGAGGACGAACACCGCCAGCGACAGCTCATTGGCGTGCTGGCCCTCGATGGGCGCGAAGCGCAGCTGCAGCGCGAAGGCGCAGGCGATGTCGAGGAAGGGGAAGACGGTGGCGGCCACGCCGCGCATGCGGGGCGAGCGCTGCGACCAGGTGAGCGCAAGGCCGGCGAAGAAATAGACCGCCAGCACCGGCGCGCAGGCGAGCCACCCGCTCTGCGGCGCCGCGGTCCCGGTGGCGAGCGCGACCAGGAGCAGCGCCCCGCCGGCGACCACGCGGACCCACGAGAGCCTCCAGGTGGCGCGCGCGCGCATGTCGTCGAGCGCCGGCCAGAGCGCCTTGAGCGAGATGGGCGTCCGGCTTTCCTTGGGCAACGTCGGGTTCGGCACACCGCCACTTTGCCAGCAGCGGGCCGCGCGCGACAGGCCTGCCGCTGCGCCCTATTTACGCAGCCGGGCGCGCGGGTGCGCGTCTTCGTAGATTTGCACCAGCCTCTCCGTCGAGACGTGGGTGTATTTTTGCGTGGTGGACAGAGAGGCGTGGCCGAGCAATTCCTGGATGCCGCGCAGGTCCGCGCCCATGTCGAGCAGGTGGGTGGCGAAGGAGTGGCGCAGCGCGTGCGGGTGCACGTGGCGCCGCGTCCCCGAGGCGAGCGCGTAGCGGTCGAGGTGCCTCGCGATGCTGCGCGCGGTGAGGCGCCCGCCGCGCTGGTTCAAGAGCAGCGCCTCGCACTTCGGTGACAGCGCGGCGCGCCGCGCCAGATACGCGACCAGCGCCGCCTGCGCCTTGGAGACGAGCGGCAGCACCCGCTCCTTGCCGCCCTTGCCGAGAACCCGCACGGCGCTGTTGCCGTCGAGCAGGTGCGAGAGATCCAGGCCCACCAATTCGGACACGCGCAGGCCGGCCCCATAGAGCAGCTCGAGCGCGCAGCGATCGCGCAGGCCCGCGGCCGTCTTGGCCGAGGGCGCGTTCATGAGCGCGAAGACGTCGTCGACGGCGACCACGTTGGGCAGCGAGCGGCGCCGCTTGGGGGCCGAGAGCCTGCGCGCGGGGTTATCGGCGAGCGTCCCGCGCCGGACGCGGTGCTCGTAGTAGGCACGCACGCTGGCCTGCTTGCGCGCGAGCGTGGCCGGCTGGTCGTGCGCGAAGCGGGCGGCGAGAAAGGCGCGCAGCTCGTCGCGGGAGGCCTGATCGAGCGACATCCCCTGCTCCGCGAGAAAGGCCGCGAGCTGCCGCAGGTCGCCGAGGTAGGCACGCCGCGTGTGGGGCGAGGCGCGCAGAACCTCTGCCAGGTGGGCGTCCCACTCTCTCAGCTCGTGCACGTCGGAGGGGCGCGCGCTCATGCGGCGATGGTGCTCCCGCGGCGCGCCAGATCAACTTTCGCGCCGGGAAGAAGCGGGGCGCGGAGCGTCCTGCTCGGGCAAGGGCGACGTCCTGCCCGCAAAGCCCTGCCCCCGGAGAGCCCCGTCCATGAGCCTGCGCGCCGCCGTCTGCCTCGCCGCCACTTGCTGCCTCGCCTCGGCCGCCTCCGCAGTGCCCCGCACCTACCGCTGCAAGAGCGACCACGGGCTCACGCTCATCGAGGGCGCCGTCCAGGCAGGCTACGGCTTCAACCCGACGCTCAAGGGCCCGGCGCTCGAGAAGCACTTCGTCTCGCTCTACCCCTGGGGAGTCGTGCTCAGCTTCGAGGGCACCACCGCGCGCGTCGCCAAGGACAAGAGCGGCCTGCCCGACAAGGACTTCATGAACCGCGCCCAGGGCCCCGGGCCGAACTTTCGCGCCGAGTCCACCCCGGGAACGTGCGTCTTCAAGGCCGACAACGGCGCGCCCGTGCCGGTGAACGCGACCAAGGCCGTGCAGGCGTGCATGACCAAGGGCAGCGTGGTGGACAACACCAGCGTGCGGCACAACTACGGCATCATCGTGCACCCCGACCTGCTCGCGGGCGTTCCCCGACAGGACGCGTTCGCGGGCTTCACGCTGCATTGGTTCCAGCCCTCGAAGGGCGATCAGTTCTTCCACATGACCGAGAGCTTCGGCTGCGAGCGGGTCAAGTAGCGGGCTCGCCGATCGGCAGGCGGAGCAGGAACGAGACGGTGAAGCCCGGCTCGTCCACCAGCGCGATCGAGCCGCCGTGGGCCTCCGCGACGAGCCTGCAAAAATACAGCCCCAGGCCGGCGTTGCCGCGGTCCCTGTCGCTCTCTCCCGAGAAGCGCTCGAAGAGCCGGCCACGCAGCCGCTCGCTGACGGGCGGCCCGTTGTTCCGCACCGAGAGAAAGAGCTCGCGGCCCTGGCGCCGCGCTTCGACCTCGACGGCATCGCCGGCGCGGACGAAGCGGAGCGCGTTGGAGAGCAGGTTCTCGAGGACCCGCTCGAGCAACTCGCGGTCGGCGGCCGCGTGGAGACCGGGCTCGACAGAAATCCCGAGCTTGACCTGGAGGGTCTGGGCCAGCGCCTCGTACCCGGCCGCCGTGTCGTGCAAGAGCGCCGCAAGGTCGATGGGCAGGGCCTTGACCAGGAGCGTTCCCTGCTCGAGGCGTGCGATGGCGAGCAGGTCCTGGATCATCCCCAAGAGCCGCTGTCCCTGCACGCGCGCGATGCGCACGTCCTTGGCCAGCTTGACGAGCTCGGGCTTTCCCTCCAGGTCGCGCTGCGCCATGTCCAGCCGCAGCAGCACGGTGGTGAGCGGGCCCTTCATGTCGTGCACCAGCAGCGCGGAGAGCATCTCGGCCTGGCGCTGGGCGGCTTGCAGCCGTCCGTTCTGCGCCTCGAGCGCGGTCTTTGCCTCGGCTTCGACAGCGTGCGCGCGCAGCAGGTCGGCGCTGCGGGCGGCCGCGAGCTGCGAAGTCACCTGCTCGGCGACCAGCCGCGCGACCAGCGCCTCGATGCGGCGCGCGGCAAAGTGCGTCGCTGCCGCGGTGACCAGCAGCACCACGGCCGAGGCGCCGATGGCCCCGCCCCCCACGCCGGCCTGCCGCTGCAAGAGTCCTTCGCAGAAGGCGGCGACCAGCGCCGTTCCGTAGATGAGTGAAGGGCGAAGCGTCAGCGAGGCGAGCAGGACCACCAGCACGAAGGGCCCGAGCGACCAGCCCGCGATGCCGGCGGGAAAGGGCGAGCGCGGCAGGCTGTCGGTCTGCAACAGGTAGATGGTGAGCACGTCCAAGAGCGGCGCCGCGCGGCGGACCGGACCGCGCAGCCGATCGCTCGTGAGGCAGATCAGGAGCAGGCAGGCGAGGGCGGCAAAGAACGCGTGCAGCGGCAGATCGGCGCGCCAGTCGGGCCGCCCGCGGAAGAGGCCAAAGTAGAACGCCAGCCCGAGCGTGGCGAGCCAGGCGAGGAGCCGCAGCGAGGCGATCTGGACCGCGCTCCGCGCGCGCAGGGTGGCGAGCGCCTCGCCGACCGAGGGCGACGGCCGCCGCACCTCGAGGGTGGTCTCCGGGACGCCGCCTCTCGCTTCACTCACGGCGCGACTCTAGAGCACCGAACGGGTTGAATCCCGTCGGAGAACCGCGGGTTCTAGGGCAACCCGCTCGGCCGATTCGCTGCGCATCGCCGCGTCTCTCCTCGTCGCCGTACAGAAAGTACGGCTCCTCGTCGTTCCTTGCGCTGCTTGCGACTCGTTCTCCTCGGTCCTTCAACCCGATCGGTGCTCTAGCCCGGTCCCGCCCGCGCGAGGAGCAGCGCCGGCGATCGTTTCCGCGTCAGGGAAGCTCGGCGAGATAGACCGCCGCGCGCTGCAGGTCGAGCACCGCGAAGGCAACGCGCTTGCCCCCGTCGTCGAGGAAGCGGGCCGAGGGATCCACCTCGACCGCGAGGGGCCGCACCTTGTCCGCGTCGGCCTCGGTGCCGAGCGCGTTCGCCGGCAGCCAGCCGAGGTCGACGTTGCGCGCCGAGCCGCGGTGGGGCGCGCTCACGAGCAGCCGCTGCCCGTCGCGCGAGAGGTCGAAGCCGGCGACGTTCCTCGCCACCTCGACCGGAGCGGCGGACCCGTCGAGCGGAGCGCGGAAGAGCGAGCAGCTGCGCGGGCCGGTGCTGCAGCGCGCCTTCCAGTAGAGCAGCGCGCCGTCGGGCGAAGGCTCGTAGCCGTAGACGCCGTCGTCGATCTTGCGCGGGGCGGCGCCGCCGGCCAGATCGGCGACCCAGAGCTCGAGCTTGAAGTCGCCGCGCGAGGGCTTCTGGACGAGGTAGAGCAGGCGGCTGCCCTGGGGTGAAAAAGTGAACCCCTGCACGCGCGGGGCGATGGCGCGCACCGGGCCACCGCCTGCGGGCGCGAGCGAGAGCGTGCCGGCGCGCGAGCGGATGTCGTAGCGCGCGAGGAAGAGGACGTCTCCTGAGGGCGTGAAGCGGAAGTCGAGCGCGCGGGCGCCGAGCGGCTGCGCCTGGCCGCCGGGGAGCGCGATGCGCGCCAGCTCGCCTGTGGCCTCGCCCGGAGCGCTCGCGGTGGAGAGCGCCAGCAGCGCGTGGCCCACGGGCGCAAACGCAAACGACGTCGCGTTGCCGATCGGGTGCGCCGAGTCGCTGCCCGGGTCCACGACCGAGAGCGCGCGGTCTCCGCCCTTGGGCCCGGCCGGCCCGAGCAGGCCGAGCGACCCGTCCGGCGCGAAGGCAAAGTCGGTCACGCCCGCGGCGACGGCCTTCTTCGCGGCGCTCGAAGCGTCGATGATCGAGAGCTGCCCGCCCGCCGCGGCGGCGGCCCTGGCCGCGAGGCGCGTCCCGTCGGCGGACCAGGCGAAGGTGTGGACTCCGTCGGCCAGTGCGCGCGGCTCGGCGTTCGGCGCGTCGAGTGAAAAGAGGCGGCCGCCCGCGACCCAAGCCAGCCTCTCGCCCTGGGGCGCAAAGGAGAACGACTGCGCGTCCTCGGCCAGCTTGCGGGGCGCGCCGCCGAGCGCTTTCGCCACCCAGAGCTCGCCCGCGCCGGCCTTGAAGCGGAAGCCGGCCAGCAGCGCCAGCGCCGACCCGCTCGGAGAGAAGCGGAACGAGCCCGCCGCCGTCGACACCGAGGCGCCGACCTTCTTGGCCGCGCCGTCCTGCGCGCCAGGGCCTGCCAGGTACAAGTCGCCGAGGTACAGGTCGTCGGGCACGCCTTGGTCGTCGGGGTGGCGCGCGTCGAGCAGGAACGCGACCGCGCCGCCGCCCGGAGCCACCAAGAGGCCACGGCCCTGGCCCTGGGCGAGCACCCTGCCCGGGAGCTTGTCGGTGCAGGAGGCGGCGAGGAGGAGAGAAGCCAGTAGAAAATGACACTTCATGCCCGCAGCTCCTCGGGCCGCGACTTCGGACGCGGCGGCGGCGGCAGTTGGATGGGGACGCCCTGCGCTTCTGCCCACGCCGTCAGATCGGCTCGCGCACGCGCCAGGAGCAGCGTCTTGCGCTCGGGCTTTCTGTGCCGCTCGGGCAGCGGCGGGAAGAGCGCGAAGATGACGTTGGTCGGCTGGTAGTCGTAGCCCTCCGGGTGCGCGGCGCCGGTGACGTGGCGGCAGAGCGCGCCGAGCGCCGTGGTCGCGGGCGGCTGGTCGCAGGCCTTGCCCGCGAGCCGCGCCAGCACCTGCCGCGCCGCGAGGTGGCCCGAGGCGGCGCTCTCGACGTAGCCCTCGACGCCCGTGATCTGCCCGGCGCAAAAGAGGTGCGGCCGCGCGCGCAGGCTGCCATCGGGCGCGAGCACCTTGGGCGCGTCCAGGAACGTGTTGCGGTGCACCTGGCCGAGGCGCACCCACTCGGCCTTGGCCAGCCCCGGCAGGCAGCTGTTGAAGATGCGCTTCTGCTCGGGCCAGGTGAGCCGGGTCTGGAAGCCGACCAGGTTCCAGGCGGTGCCCGCGGCGTCCTCGCGCCGCAGCTGGACCACCGCGTGCGCCCGCTTGCCGGTGCGCGGGTCCTCGAGCCCGACCGGCTTCATCGGCCCGAAGGCGAGGACGTCGCGCCCGCGCTCGGCCATCACCTCGATGGGCAGGCAGCCCTCGAAGTAGCGCGCCTCCTCGAAGGCGTGGGCAGCCACTTTCTCGCCCGCGAGCAGCTCGGCGACGAAGTGCTCGTACTGCTCGCGCGAGAGGGGCAAGTTCAAGTAGTCGTCGCCCGAACCCTTGCCGTAGCGGCTCATCGCGTAGGCGATCTCGCGATCCACCGAGTCGCCGGCGACGATTGGCGCGATGGCGTCATAGAACGCGAGCGCGCCTTGTCCGACGGCCTCCGCGAGCGATCGGGCCAGCGACTCGCCGGTGAGCGGCCCGGTGGCGATGATGCACAGCTCCGGCCCCTCGGGCAGCGCCAGCACCTCGTCAAGAACCAGCTCGATGTTGGCGTGCGCTCGAACCCGCTCGGTGAGCGCGGCGCTGAAGAGCACCCGGTCCACGGCCAGCGCGTCGCCCGCGGGCACGCGCGCGCGATCGGCCTCCTGCAGCACCGGCGAGCCGAGCCGCCGCAGCTCTTCGTGGAGCAGGCCCACGGCGTTCTCGGGATTGTCCGAGCGCAGGGAGTTGGAGCAGACGAGCTCGGCGAGACCATCGAGCTTGTGCGCGGGCGAGCGCTTCACCGGCTTCTGCTCGTAGAGCCGCACGCGCACGCCCGCGTCGGCCAGGCGCAGCGCCGCCTCGCTCCCTGCCAGCCCACCGCCGATGACCGTCACTTGCATGCGCGGTCAGTACACGGCACCCGGCGGGGCCGCAAGAGCGGACGGCGAGGCAGTTCACTCCTCGCTCGCCGCCGAGCAGACGTGCCGCCGAGCACAAGCCACCCTGCCCGCCCAGCACGAGGAGGTTGCCGCCGCGCTGGCCGGTCACCATCCTCATCTTGTTCCGCGCCGACCCGGGGCTCACCGCGGTGGATTCGTCCCCGCAGGTCACAGGTTGGGAACTGGGCGGGGGGTGGGCAGTTGAGCCGGGCGGCGGCGGGACGAAGTTGCAACATCATTGCATCAGCCGGAGCCTTGCTCAGTCGTCCTCGTCCTCCTCGTGGTGCTTGTGGTGCCGCTCGCCCTCGTGCTGGTCGCGTCGGCGCGAGCCCCAGCCGTCGCGCTCGCTCTTCTCCTGGCGCCGCCCGTCCTCGTAGACCACCTCGCCGCCGCCCGAGGTCTTCACGTTCCCCCGCGGGCTGCCCGAGGTGTGCAGGGCCGCGCCGCCCGAGAGCCGCCCCTCGACCTCCTCGGCGATCTTCATCCGCGCGCTGCCGCCTCCGCTGCCGTGCACGGCGGCGCGCTGCACCTCGAGCTCGGCGCCTTTGACCACGGTGCCGCCAGAGAAGCTGACGTCCGCGTGCGTGGCCCGCCCCGACAGCCGCAGCACCGCCCCACCCGAGCCGCTGGCGCTCAGATCCTTGGCGTCGAGACCCGCCGCCGCCACCGTCGCGCCCCCCGAGGCCGACAGCTCCACCTCGCGTGCCGGGACCCTCTCGGCCGTCACGCTGCCGCCGCCCGAGGCCCCCAAGTGCACCTTGTCCGCGGTGGTGGCGGCCACTTGCGCGTCCGCCCCGCCCGAGGCCTGCACCGACGCAAGCCGCGGCGTCCGCACGCGCACCTCGACGTCTTCGTTGTGGAAGCCCTGGAAGAGCCCCCACGCCTTGTGCTCGAACCCGATCTCCAGCACGCCGTCCTTCACCTCGGTGACCACCCGCTGCATCGTCTCGGCGTCGGTGGTCACCTCGACCGACCGCTCGCCGATGGTCACCGCCAGGTGGATTCCCGCGTGCACCGCGATGCCATCGAACTCGCCCACCTGCCGCCGCTCGCTGGCCCGGTCTCCTTTGGCCGCGAGGGCGGACGTGGCGACAGCGAGCGAGAGGACCCCGACTCCGATGATTGCGCGCATGGGGGCGGGTACGGCGCCGGCGCGACGCTATTTCAACCGGCGCGCCGCCGCTTCAAAGCTCTTCGAAGTGCACGTCACCGGGCGCGACCTTCTGCAGGGCGGACTTGATTGCAGCCAACGTCGCCGAATCGCGCTCGCCCGCGGCACCGTGAAAGACGACGTAGATCCCAACAAGGGCGACTGTCACCGCGAAATGCTCCCCCCATTCTCCCGGACTCAAGCCAACGTAGGCGAAGGCGCGGACTCCTTCGCGGCTCCGCACCACCTTCCAGTGGGAAGCTCCTTCCAAGCTTTTCAGAAACGATCCCGCTTGCCCCGGACTCAGCTTCACCTTGGCTTCATACTCGATGCCCATCACTGCTCTCCTGCGCCGTGCAGCCGCGCCCGCACCTGGGGCAGGTCGCGTGGATTGGAGAGGCCGATGTGAGCCGGCGCCGAATTTGCCTCCACCGGACGACCGGCGTCATCGAGCTTGCCGCCGCCGGGAGCTACTTTGTGGAGGTGCGCATTGTTCGCTGCCCGGAACGGAGTCTCATTTGCGTTGCCATAGGGATGAATCAACACGGAAGAGCCGTCGCGATGAGTCCAGGTCTCATTCTTGGCAGAGCTTCCAGATACCTTGGTCTGCCTGAAGTGGGCTCTGCCAAGGATCGTCCGTACGCGCTCGTGAGTTGCCCCTTTGAATCTAGGCAACACACAGGAAGCGCAGCGCGCGTGGCGAACGGTGACTTTCCCTTCACCGAGCGCCTCGCCCCCAAAGAGGAGGGCGAAGATCGTTGCAGCCAGCAAACCGACACGCCACCTGCTCGATATGTTTCTACCGATGGGTGCATGTAGTTCCACTATGGTCTCCCCAAAAACGTCCCTGCGCCGGAGTTACCGTTGCACGAGTCAGTCGGCGGCGTCGAGATGCTCACGCGCCATAGCCGAGTCGTCCGCGGCTGGGGTCGCGAACAGAACGGCTACGATTCCCCCCAGCATTTGCGCCCCTATTGAGTACAGTTGGCTCCGTTGCGCACGCCCCACACGGTAGTCAGGTCGGCGTTTCCGCTATTCCTCGTATCGCGATGGAACTTGGGCCACGTCGTGTTCCCGAGCCCGGTGGCGTCCGAGAGATAGGCGAACACGGTATCGCCGATACCGACATAGACGTGCCCGAAGCAGTCCATCGTCGGCGCCGCGACTGACGCCGTGCCAGGCTTGACATTCCATTGCGAACTACCGTCGGCCACGTTGACGGCGTGCACATTGCCGTCGGCCAGGGTGATGTACAGACGGCCATCGGAACCGAGCAATGCAGTATTGGGGGCCGCGCCATAGCTCTTCACCGTCCGCACAACCTGGGTCGCAATCGCGACTTCTTGCAGATTGCGATCGGTGCTGCCAGTCGGCGTGTAGACGAAACCGTTCGCGAGAATCGGATCACCGTTTGCCTGCTTTCCGAGATTTGGATCGGTTGCCCACCCCCGCACCGGCGGACTGGCCGCGGTGAATTGCTGGAGGACATGCGATGCCCCTCCGGTGACCGTCGAAGCACCGTAGAGTAGATTGGATGGGCCATACGCCAACCCACTCAGGGCCGAGGCTGATGCCGAGTAGGTAGAGTTCGTTCCCAACGAGCCAGAGTTGTCGACCGGCACCCTCACTGCCGCGGTGATCGTCGCTGCAAACACGGCCGAGGCGAGGAACACGGGAGAGGAAACGAGAAACTGGTCGCCGAGGTCGCCAGAGTTGCCGGTCAATGCAACTCCGGGAGTATTGGGGTCTTCGCGCCACCCGAAAACCCGATTGTTGGCACCGCCGATGAACATCATCTCAGCAGAATTTGAGAGACCAGTGATTGGCACTTTTGCTACTGCTGGCGTCGTCGAAAACGTGGTCGGGGTTCCTCCCAGCCATTTCTTGACCCCGTCTTTATCGAGGGCGAGCAGCTTCCCGGTCGCATTCGTCGCGATATAGATCCTTGAATCTTTGGTCCCAGCTGCGCTCTCTTCGCCAATCGCGGGAGCGCTTGCGATCGATCCAATCGAATCCGCGCTGCCATAGCACCAGCGGATTCCCTTCGTCGCGCACCCAGTGCCGTCGGCCGCGAACGGGCCGTTGTTGTTGAGCCCATACACAGTGTCGTTCGAAGCGCCCGCGGCGGTTGATACCACAACGTCGCCCGAGGGATGAATGGCGATGCCATTGATTGTGTTGTTGGCCGCCACGGTGCGGCTCCACCAAAAGCGCGTCGTCTTGATTTGCGGCGGTCCCGCGGAAGTGAAGCTGTTTGCCACCTTGTCGGCCGCAATCACGTTGAGGCTGAGAGTCCCGGTCGCCGCGTCGAATCCGCCGTTGTTGGCATTGAGCGGCAGATCGAACTCC
>JBBRMA010000054.1:0-35357 GCA_038231075.1 Myxococcales bacterium
CCCGGCGGCCTATTCGCCAATTTGCCTGATATTGGGAGGGGGGTAAAAGAGACGTCAGGTAGTCGCGCTTGAGTACTCAAGCTGACTCACTGGATTTCCCATTTCAATAGGCTGCGGGCAGGCGGGAACCCGTCGCGAGGATCAAGGGCTCCTGCGGCAAGAAATCCGATCGCCGCGAGCTCAGCGAGCCACAGTTCGCGGGTGGGCGCCCGTTCCGAGCGGCGGGCCTCTGCCTGCCGGCGGCCGGTACCCTACCGGTGCCGATTTGCCTGACATTGACTCTACCGCGCCAGATTGTTCTGCAGCGCGATCGACTTCGCGGTCTCGCGCACCACCGCGGAGACCCGCTGGGTCAGGTCCTTGCCCTTGTCGATGAAGTAGGTGAGGCCGAGCTGCAGGAGCAGGCGCAGGTCGTGCTGCTCGGCGGTGCCGCTCACCGGAACGATGCGGCAGCGATCGGCGATCCCGGTGCCGCGGAGCTCCAGGCAGAGGTCGATGCCGCTCATGCCCGGCAGGTGGAGATCGAGCAGCAGCAGGCGCGCGGGGCGTTGGCGAAAAGCGTGCAGCGCTGCCTCGCCGTCACCCGCGGTGCGCACGTCGGCCTCCGGCGCGGCGTCGGCGACCACGGCCTCGAGCAGCGCCAGCATGGCGGGGTCGTCATCGACGATCATCACCGAGAGCTGCTCGGGCGGCGTCACGCGCTGGGCCAGGATCGCGCGCAGCCGCGAGGCCACGTCCTCGATGAACTGCGGCCGATCGCCCGCGTCCTTCTTGAGCATCTCGGCCACCAGCGCCGCGAGCTGCGGCGGCACGTCGGGCCGCCACTTGCGCAAGTCTGGCGGCAGCAGGCGCAGGTGCTGGTTCCAGACATCCACCACCGTCGCGCCGCGGAACGGCACTTCGCCGGCCAGGAGCTCGTACGCCATGATGCCGAGCGCGTAGACATCGACGAGCTTGGCCTGTCCGGGCTGCACGGTGCCCGCCACCATCTCCGGCGCGGTGTACGCGGGCGTGCCGCGAAAGAGCGGAGCCGCCGCGGCGGCCGCCTCGGGAACGAAGATGCCGAAGTCAACCAGCACCACGCGGTCGCGCGGCGCGAGCATGACGTTGGCGGGCTTCACGTCCCAGTGGGCGATGCCGGCGGCGTGCACCGCGGCGAGGCCGTCGGCGACGTGGGTGTGGATCTCGAGCGACTCTGGAACGGTGAGAGGCTCCCGGTCGGCGCGCCGGCGCGCGATGTTCGTCTCCAGGCTGACGCCGTAGATGCGCTCCATCACGAGGTACTGCAGGCCCTGGTGCCGGCCCAGCTGGTAGATGGTCACAACCGATGGGCTCGAGACCGCCGCCAGGGCCTGCGCCTCTTGCAAGAGCGGCGGCGCGCCGGGCAGGTTGCGCGCGACCTTGAGCGCGACGGTTCGATTGAGCCAGCGATCGCGCGCCTCGTACACCCAGCCCATTCCGCCCGCGCCGAGCACGGAGTGGATCTCGTAGGTGTCGCCGACGACCTCGCCGATCTCGAACGGCCCGGCCGCATCTTCGCCCTGCTCCGCGGCGAGCGCCGAAGCGACGGTGGTGCGTTCGCCCCACGAGTGCGGCCCGCCGCTGTCGGACATGCCAGCCGTTGTACCTGGGGGAGGGCTCAAGACCAAGCCTCCTGGGTCTCGAAACGAGCCGCGGCCGAGCGCTCGCCCGCTTCGCCCGTCGTCAGATACAAACAGTCACGACTGATTGTTTCTGCTGGCGACCCGCTCCTCGAGCTCTTCCAGGGTCTTCGGCCAGTCGGCTTTGAGGAGCTTGGAGAGCGCGCGATCGGCCAGCAGGCGGCCACCCGTCTGGCAGCGCGCGCAATAGTTGGTCTCGTTGGAGGCGTGGACGATGCGTTGCACGGCCGAGCCGCAGACGGGGCAGGGCTGGCCGTACTTTCCGTGGACGGCCATCTCCGGGCGGAAGGCGGTGACCTTCTCCGGGAAGGCCTTCTTCGCCTCTGCCGCGAGGCGGTCGGTCCACTCGGACAAGACCACGCGGCAGGCGTCGCGCAGGGCCTTGACCTCGGCGTCGCCGAGCTGGCCAACCAGGCGGACCGGCGAGAGGCGGGCGCGGTGGAGGATCTCGTCGGAGTAGGCGTTGCCGATGCCGCTGAAGAGGCGCGGATCGGTGAGCGTGCGCTTCAGCGTGTGGCTCTCGCGCAGCAGGGCGGCGCGGAACGCGTCGAGCGGCGAGCCGAGCACGTCGAGGCCGCCTGGATCGATCGCGGCCAGCGCCGCCTCGCCTTGCACGAGCGTGAGCGAGGCGCGCTTGCGGGTCCCCGCCTCGGTGAAGGTCAGCGTGCCCTCGGGAAAGTCAAAAGCCGCGAGGCCGAGGCGGCCCGGGAGCTTCGCGCCGCGCTCCTTCCAATGGAGCCGTCCGGCGATCATCAGATGGAGGACGAGAAAGATGCGCGAGTCCTCCTCGCCCTCCAGGCCGAAGGCGATGCGCTTGCCGATCCGCCGCAGCGCCGTGATCTGCTTGCCGACGGCCTCTGCCGGCCGCGGCGACACCGATCGGAGGACGAACGGGCTGCCCAGGCGCACGCCCTGCAGGGCCTTGCCGAGGACCCTCGGCGCCAGCGCCGTCAGGTAGGCTTCGATGTCCGGCAGCTCGGGCATGGGGGCCTCATTTACATTCAGTCATGACTGTTTGTAACTTCGTCCGCGATGGCGTAGGTGCCCCGCGCCGGCAAGCGCGTGAAGCCAGCCCAGGCGGCGTCGGTGAGGGTGCCGTCGGAGAGCCACTCGAGGAGCCAGCGGTGGGCGTTCTCCGGGTCGCCTTGCGAGAGGCCGGCGCCGTGCTCCCGCACCCACTCGGCGTTGTAGCGCTCGTGGTCGCCGACGTGCGGGGCGATGACGAGGGGCAGGCCGAGCGCGGCGTAGAAGGTCATCTCGCTCGGCTTGGTCCAGAGCACATCGGCGCGGGCGAGCAGGGCGTTGAAGCGGCGGTAGTACGCCGGCCAGTCGGGCTCGTGAAGGATCTCGAGGTTCTGCCTGACCTGGAGCTCCGCGGCCTCTTTCAGAAAGCCCTCGGCCACTGCCCTCCGCACGCCGGCCACCAGCGCCAGACGCAGCCGGCCCGCCTCCAGCGCGGGCGCGAGCGATCGCAGCAGGCGGTGCGCAAGCGGCGCCTGGGCGCCCGCGCCGCCCACTGCGAAGACGACCAGCGGCGCCTCCTGGCCAGCGCCTGCCGGGGGCGAGGGAAGCTGGCCTGTGCGATCTGCTGGAACACCGGCGCGCCCGTGGAGGCGAGCGAGGCGCGCGGCGAGGTTTGCGCGCAGGGCAGGGAGCGCGGGGCCGCCGAGCAGCTCGAGCGGCAAGGGAAAGCCGGTGAGGGTGATGCGGGCGCGCGGGACGCCGTAGGCTTGCAGGCGCTCGACCACCCGGGTGCTGGGTGCGCAATAGCGGATGCGGGTTCGCGCGGGCGCGTCGGCCACCCAGACGCGGTGGCAATCGGCGTCGGTGACCACGCACCACGATTGCAGGCCGGCCTGGTCCGCGATCAGCGCGGGGGCGTAGAAGGTGGTCAGCAGGCGATCGCCTGCGCGCAGCCTCTCGGCGAGCCCGCTGCCCAGGCCGCGCCTGGCGAGGCGCGCGAATGCCGCGGTCGCGAGCGTGCCGCGCGCGAGCGAGCCTTCTCTGCCGAGCGGCGCGATGCGCGTGTACCCGTCCATCAGAGAGAGGAAAGGGCGCCCGATGAGCGCGCGCTGCGAGAGGCGCGAGAGGCCTTCGTGAAAGGCGCGCGCGCGCGACCAGGTGCGCTCGTCCGCGCTGGTGGCGAGCGCGCCGCGATCCAGCTCCTGCAAAGGGACCCCGAGCAGGTCGGCCAGCGGCTGTCCGGCGCGGAGGTGGCCGTAGCCCATGTCGATGGCGACGACGCGAATCAAGGCGCCGCCTCGCGGACCCGGGTCGGTCCGACCAGAGGCCGAGCGCCGATCTGTTCTGCGCGCCGCACGACCAGAGTGAACACCGGATCGGAGACCCGAGCCAGGAAAGGCGCACCCGCGGAACGTCCTGGGCCCGGCTTTACCTCGCGCGCGGGAAACGGTTCCGCGCATCGAGCCTCTGACCAGAGGCTGCACCCGGAGGCGCGATGATCTCTATGCTCGCCATTCTCTCTTGCGTGTTCGGCGGCTGCGAGGCCCCAGCGAGGCTCGCGGCTGGCATCTGGACCATCCGCGTGCAGCAAGGCGAGACCGCTTGCGAGGGCCTGCTCGAGCTGCAGCAAGCCGGAGCCGCCGAGGTGAAGGGCGATCTCTACCTCTGCGACGGCCAGTTCGGCGTGGTCACAGGCGTTCTGCACAGCAACGAGCTGGTGCTCGACTACGTCTCCCAAGGAAGCTCCGGCCTGCGCATGACGGTGCGCGCGTCCCTGGTCGGCGACTATCTCAGCGGCGATCTCGCCGACGGACAGGTCGAGGGGTGGCGCGGCGAGCCGCCCCAGAGCCAGCCTGCGCGCAGCTCGGGTGGCAGCGACAACGAAGGCGAGAGCGACAGCGAGCTGGCCTGGAACGTCCCCGCCGAGCTCTAAAAACAATCAGTCCTGACTGTTTGTAAGTTGGCTGGACAGCGCTCCCGGTCGCCGTTAGTGTGATCTGCACACGAAGGAGCGCGAATGACCGTCCCGTCCGAGCTCTACCGCCCGCCGCTCGGGCTCCTCACAGACCTCTACCAGCTGACCATGGCCTACGCGGCCTACAAGTCGGGGGCCAGCCGGCGCGAGGCGGTCTTCCACCTGCACTATCGAAAGAATCCCTTCAAGGGCGGATACGCGGTGGCTTGCGGGCTCTCGGCGGCCGTGGATTTCATCCGCAACTTCCGCTTCGCCGAGGAAGACCTGCGCTACCTGGCGGGGCTCGCGGGGGCCGACGGAAAGCCGCTCTTCGACGAGGCGTTCCTGGCCGAGCTTGGCCGGCTCGATCTGGCGCTGGAAGTGGACGCGGTGCCGGAAGGCACGGTGGTCTTTCCCCACGAGCCGCTGGTGCGCGTCCAGGGTCCGGTCATCGCCTGCATGCTGCTCGAGACGCCGCTCCTGAACTTGATCAACTTCTCTACCCTGGTCGCCACCAAGGCCTCGCGCATCTGCCTCGCGGCCCGCGGCGAGCCGGTGCTCGAGTTCGGGCTCCGGCGCGCGCAGGGCATCGACGGCGGCCTGACCGCGAGCCGCTCGGCCTATGTGGGCGGCTGCGCGGCCACCAGCAACGTCCTGGCCGGCCGGCTCTTCGACATCCCCGTCAAAGGAACGCACGCGCACAGCTGGGTGATGCTCTTCGACAGCGAGCGCGAAGCGTTCGACGCCTATGCCGACGCGCTGCCCGGCAACTGCGTCTTTCTCGTCGATACCTATGACACTCTACAAGGAGTGCGAAATGCCATCGCAGTGGGCAATGCGCTGCGCGCCCGCGGGCATGATTTGATCGGAGTGCGGCTCGACTCCGGCGACCTGGCCTATTTGAGCCAGCAGGCGCGGCGCATGCTCGACGAGGCAGGGTTTCCCAAGGCGACCGTGCTCGCGTCAAATGATCTGGATGAAGGAATCATCGCCAGCCTGCACGAGCAAGGTGCCGCCATCGCGGTGTGGGGAGTCGGGACCAGGCTCGCCACCGCTTATGACGACGCGGCGCTGGGCGGCGTCTACAAGCTCTCGGCCGTGCGCGACCCGGGCGGGCCCTGGCAATATCGCATCAAGCTCTCCGAGCAGGCCGTGAAGATCTCGACGCCCGGCATCCTCAACGTGCGCCGCTTCGTCAGCGACGGCCAGTTCATCGCCGATATGATCTGGGATGAGACCGCGCCGCCGCGCGTGGGCAGCGAGGCAACCCTGGTCGATCCCCTCGATCCGACGCGGCGCAAGAGGATACCGGAGGGCACTCCTTATACCGACCTGCTCGTGCCCGTCTTCCGCGGCGGGCGCGTCGTGAACCAGCCTCCGCCGGCCATCGAGGCGCGCGCGGTGGCCAAGGCGCAGCTGGACGGGTTCCACCCCGGCATCAAGCGCATGGTCAATCCGCACATCCATCCGGTGGGCCTGGAGCGCGGGCTGCACGAGTTCAAGACCCGGCTCATCTTGGAGAAGCGCGGCGTCGCGCCATGATCGTCTTTCATTCGCTCTCGTATGAAAAGCTGGGCCGCGAGATCGCCGCGTGCGGCGCTTTCCCGCTTGGCGAGGTGATCGTCAAGCGCTTCCCCGATGGCGAGCGCTACCAGCGGGTCGCCTCCGATGTCTCGGGCAAGGACGTCGCCTTGATTGGCGGAACGCCGACCGACGCCGACGCGCTCGAGATCTATGATCTGGCCAATGGGCTCGTTGACTCCGGAGCGCGCAGCCTGACTCTAGTGATTCCCTTCTTCGGGTACGCGACGATGGAGCGCGCCTCCAAGCAAGGCGAAGTGGTCACGGCCAAGACGCGCGCGCGGCTCTTCTCGTCGATCCCCGTGCCCGGCTCCGGCAGCCGGGTGATGCTGGTCGATCTACATACTGAAGGAATTCCCTATTACTTCGAAGGCGGAATGCGGCCGGTGCACGTCTATGCGACGCCCATCATCCTGCAGGCCGTGCGCGCGCTCACCAAGGAGGATGGCAGCTCTGGGTTCGTCCTCGCCTGCACCGACGCCGGGCGCGCCAAGTGGGTTGAGTCCCTGGCCAACGATCTGGGCGTGAGCGCCTCGTTCGTCTTCAAGCGGCGGCTCGACGACCGGCGCACCGAGGTGGCCGCGGTCAGCGCCGCCGTCCAGGGAAAGCACGTCATCCTCTATGACGACATGGTGCGCACCGGCGGGTCGTTGCTGGGCGCCGCGCGCGCGTATCAACAGGCGGGCGCGGCGCGCATCTCGGCGGTGGCCACGCACGGCATCTTTCCCGAGGACTCGCTCGAGCGCATCCAGGAGAGCGGGCTGATCGATCAAATCGTCGTCACCGATACCCACCCGCGGGCGCTTACGTTGCAGAGTGACTATCTGCGGCTCTTCAGCGTCGCCGGGCTCCTCGCCGACAAGCTCCGGAGCGCCCCATGAAGCTCATCAAGGTCGCCGCCGCGGTGCTCAACCAGACGCCGCTCGCCTGGGACGGAAACAAGCGACATATCCTCGGCGCCATCGCCGACGCCCGCCGGGAGGGGGTGTCGATCCTCTGCCTGCCCGAGCTTTGCATCACGGGCTATGGCTGCGAGGACGCCTTCCTTTCGCGCGGCGTGCACCAGGCCGCCTTGCAAGTCCTGGAAGAGATCCTGCCCGCGACCGAGGGGATGATCGTCACCTTGGGTCTACCCATCCTGCACCACAACGCGGTGATTGATTGCGCGGTGATGATCTGCGACGCCCATATCCTCGGCTTCGTCGCCAAGAAGCACCTGGCGGGAGACGGGATCCACTATGAGCCGCGCTGGTTCAAGCCCTGGCCCGACGACCTGCGCAGCGAGACGGTGGTGGCGGGCAAGCGCTACCCGTTGGGTGATCTGTTCTTCGATTGCGGCGGAGTGCGAATCGGCTTCGAGATCTGCGAGGACGCCTGGGTGGCCAAGCGGCCCGGCGGCGAGCTCTCGCAGAGAGGCGTCGATATCATCTTGAACCCAAGCGCCAGCCATTTCGCCTTTGGCAAGCACGAGGTCAGGAAGCGCTTCGTCCTCGAAGGCTCGCGCGCCTTTGGCGTGTCCTATGTCTATGCCAACCTCTTGGGCAACGAGTCGGGCCGGGCCATCTATGACGGCGACACCTTGATCGCCTCCAATGGCAGGCTGATCGCCTGCGGCAAGCGCTTCTCTTATGGCGACTGGGGCATCACGGCGGCCACGGTGGACGTTGATTTGACGCGCATGAGTCAAGCGCGCACGGCCAGCTTCCAGCCGCGGCTGGTGGACGGCGAGGGCGATTGCGTGCGCGCTGAGTTCAACTATCCGGAGCTGGAGCCCGAGCGGCCGGGCGAGCCCGACGATGGGTTCGCAAAGAGCGCCGGCGTCAAGGAAGAGGAGTTCACCCGCGCCCTCTCGCTCGGCCTCTTTGATTACCTGCGCAAGAGCCGCTCCGACGGCTTTGTCATCTCGCTCAGCGGCGGCGCCGATTCAGCCGCCTGCGCCAGCTTCGTCGCGCTCATGGTCGAGCTTGGCATCCAGGAGTTGGGCCTCGCGAGGTTCCTCGAGAAGCTCTCCTATTCGCGGCGGCTCGCTGACGCCAAGAGCGCCAAGGAGGTCATCCACCGGCTGCTGGTCTGCGTCTATCAAGCCACCCGCAACTCAGGGCCGGTCACGCTCAACGCGGCGCGAGGCGTCGCCGCGGGCATCGGCGCTGAGTTCGTGGAATGGGATATCGATCGGCTGGTGGGTGAGTATGTCGACAAGGTCTCCAAGGCGGCGGGCCGTGCGCTGGACTGGAAGACCGACGACGTGGCGCTGCAGAATATCCAGGCGCGCGTGCGCTCGCCCGGCGTCTGGCTGATGGCCAACCTGCGCAACTCACTCTTGCTCTCGACCAGCAACCGCTCCGAGGCAGCGGTCGGATATGCAACCATGGACGGTGATACTTCCGGCGGATTGTCGCCCATCGCCGGCATCGACAAGGCCTATCTGCGCCGCTATCTGCGCTGGCTGGAGAAGATTGGCCCGGAGGGGTTGCACCCGATCCCAGCGCTGGCCGCGGTCAATGAGCAGCAGCCGACCGCCGAGCTGCGGCCGGCGGAGAATCACCAGACCGACGAGGATGACTTGATGCCCTATGAGCTGCTCGACGCCATCGAGCGGGCAGCCATCCGCGACAAGCAGATGCCCATCGAGGTCTTTCGAGAGATGCGGGTACTCTACCCGCACTATGGGGCGCAGCAGCTCGGCCTCTGGGTAGAGCGCTTCTACAAGCTCTTTTGCCGCAACCAATGGAAGCGCGAGCGCTATGCGCCGTCGTTCCACCTCGACGACGAAAACCTCGACCCCAAGACCTGGTGCCGCTTTCCCATCCTCTCGAGCGGCTACGAGCGCGAGCTGCGCGCGCTGCGGGCCCACCTGGCCGGGCTGCCTGCGTGAGCGTGCTCGACGACTATCCGCGCGCGGTCGTCACCGTCGATTGCGCCGTGTTTGGCCTGGGCGCTGGCGGCCTGCAAGTCTTGCTGGTGCAGCGCGGGCTCGAGCCGTTCGCGGGGTCGTGGGCGCTTCCCGGCGGGTTCGTGCGCATCAACGAATCGGTGGACGCGGCCGCCCGCCGCGAGCTGTCGGAAGAGACCGGCTTGAGTAATATCTTCCTCGAGCAGCTCTATACATTCGGCGAGCCCGGCCGCGATCCGCGCGGGCGCGTGGTCTCGGTTGCCTACTATGCGCTGGTCCGCTTGCAAGACCACGCCGCCCGCGCGGCCACCGACGCGCGTGACGCCCGCTGGTGCGCAGTGCGCAGCGCTCCAAAGCTGGCGTTTGATCACGCGGAGATCCTCGGCAAGGCGCTCGAGCGGCTGCAGGGCAAGGTGCGCTACGTGCCCATCGGCTTCGAGCTCTTGCCGCCCAAGTTCACGCTCTCCGAGCTGCAGAAGCTCTACGAGGCCATCCTCGAGCGCCCGTTCGACAAGCGAAACTTCAGGAAGAAGATCCTCGATATGGAGCTGCTCGAGGAGCTGGAAGAGGTGCAGCAAGGCGTTCCCCACCGCGCGGCGCGACTCTATCGATTCGATGCCAGGCGCTACCAGGCGCTCACCAAGAGCGGCTTCAACTTCGAAATCTAGGGAGCATTGAACAATGGATGAGTTGCCGCTGCCGCCGTTCTATGAAGCCGCCAATGCCGAGCGCTCGGGCTACTCGCCGGATCAATCCGCGCTCTTTGCCGCCGCCGCCGATTGGCGCAAGCTGCACTCGATCGCGCCGGCCGGGAAGGACCCGCTCAATACCCATCTATTGCTCATCGACGCGCAGCGCGACTTCTGCTTTCCCGAAGGCTCGCTCTACGTCGGCGGCCGCGGCGGCAAAGGCGCGCTCGACGACAACCGGCGGACCGCCGAGTTCATCCTCCGCAACCTGGCCCGGATCACCAACATCACCGTCACGCTCGATACCCACCACGCCTTTCAAATCTTCTTCGCCTCGTTCTGGGTGGACGAAGCGGGGCAGCCGCTGCAGGCGCACCGCGAGGTGACCGCGGCCGACCTCGAGGCGGGGCGCGCGCGGCCCAATCCCGACATCGCGAGCTGGCTGTGCGGCGGAGACCTCGAGTGGCTGACCCGGCAGGCGCTGCACTACTGCCGCGAGCTGGAGACCGCGGGCCGCTACAAGCTCTACCTCTGGCCGCCGCACTGCATCGCCGGCAGCGTCGGGAGCGCGCTCGCCGGCGTCGTGCACGAGGCGCGCATGTTCCACTCGTTCGTGCGCTCGGCGCAGTCGTGGACCGAGGCCAAGGGCGACAATCCGCTCACCGAGAACTACTCGGTGCTGCGGCCCGAGGTGCTGACGCAGTTCGATGGGCACAAACCCCTGGCGGCGCGCAACGACGCGCTGCTCGGGCGGCTCCTCGCGGCGGACATGCTGCTGGTGGCCGGGCAGGCCTCGAGCCACTGCGTGAAGAGCACCGTGGACGACCTGCTCGAGGCCATCGAAGCCAAAGACCCGGCGCTCGCCAAGAAGGTCTACCTGCTCACCGACTGCATGTCGGCGGTGGCGGTGCCCGACGGAAAGGGGGGCTTTGTCGCCGACTTCACCGCCCAGGCCGACGCGGCGCTCGCGCGCTACTCGGCGGCGGGGATGCACCTCGTCCGCTCCGCCGATCCGATGTCAGGCTGGCCTGCTCCCCGTTGACTTTGCCCGGGCGAGCGAATACATCGGCTGACGCTCCACGTCCCAGCGAGGGCGTGACTTCCGGGCGGCCGTCTGGCCGTTCCCGCACAGCAGAAAGCTTAAAATGGCGACTGGTACCGTGAAGTGGTTCAACGACACCAAGGGCTTCGGTTTCATTCAGCAGGACGGCGGAGGCGAGGACGTGTTCTGCCACCACACCGCCATCGTGGCCGAGGGCTTCCGTAGCCTCGCCGAAGGCCAGAAGGTCGAGTTCGAGGTCAAGAAGGGTCCGAAGGGCTTGCAGGCCGCGAACGTCAAGCCGGTCAAGTAGTCAGGGCGCGACGTACGCGCTTCGCGGGCCCGGCTGCCTCACGGCGGCCGGGCCTTTTCCTTGTCCGCTGCTCTCTACCTTGCCGTCAGCTCCGAGGCGCTGCACGACGCGCGGGCGCGCTCGGCGAGCACCTCGATGCGGCGGGGAAGCGCCTTCTTGGCCTTGACCTGAGAGGAGAGGGCGCAGGCGGCCTTGCCATCGTTGGCGGCGAGCGCTGCCGAGAGCGCCAGATCGAAGGCCTCCCAGGTCTGGCGCGTGGCCAGGTTCCGCTGCGCCAGCGAGAGCGCGCGCGCCGGCTGGTCGGGCAGAAAGAAGCGCGCCGCGTGGTCGGCGAAGGCAGCAGGGTGCTGCGCCAGCAGGCGCTCGTAGCCGGCGCGAGCCTGCTCGTGGAGCGCCTTGGCCTCCGCAGTGTCGCCCGCTGCCTGCCGCACCTGGGCGAGCTGGCCCCTGTACTCAGGGTCGTCGCTGGTCTCGAGGAGCGGCCTGAGGAGCCGCTCGGCGCGCGCGTTGTCAGAGCGGAGCGACTCGAGCGCCGCCAGATGCGACGCCGCCTGCGCATAGACGGGCAGCCGGTCGAGGGCGGCCTGGTAGCGGGCGCGCGCCTCGTCGAGCCGGCCCTCGCGCTCGCGCATCAGGCCGCGCTGGAAGTCGATCCACGCCACGGGAAAGGGCGCGACGTCGCGGTAGATGGCGAGCGCGGCGTCGAAGGTCTTCTCGGCCTCGGCCAGATCGCGCCGCTGGGCGAGCGCGGCGGCCAGCCCGCCAAGGCTGTCGATGGTGGCGTGCCCCGCGACCGCGCGCCGCCGCAGCTCGATGGCGGCGTCGACCTCGCCGCGCGCTTGCAAGATGGACGCGCGCAGCGAATCGGCAGAGGGCCCGGTCTCGCCCAGCTTCTCGGCCGCAGCCAACTCCTGGGACGCCTCGTCGAAGAGGTGCAGCGCGGCCAGCGCGGCAGCGTGCTGCAGCTGGAGCGCGCCGTTGGCAGGCCTCGCCGCGTGCGCCTTCGCGGTGAGCGCGAGCGCGCGGTCCAGGTCGGCGAGCGTGCCCAGGTACTTTGCGCGCGTGCCAAGCAGGGTCGCGAGATCCGCCTCGCGCACCGGGTTGTCCACGCCGGGCCTCGCCAGATACTTCTCCAGCGCGGCGATGCTCGACTGCAGATTGCCGACGGCGAGGGCCCCATCGGTCGTGCGCGGCAGGGCGCTCGCCGCCGGGGCCGCCTTCCGCCCGCACGCGGCCAGCGCCAGCGCCAAAAGGACCGCGCTGGACGCTCTCGCCGCGTGCGCCTCCATCGCCCTAGTTCGGGTTCGAGAGGAAGGGGAAGGCAGTCAGCGACGCCGTGTGCTCGGCATCGACGGTGATGCCGTTGGTCACGCCCGATGGCGCCCCGACCGCGAGCAGCGAGTAGCTCTCGTCCACGGTGTTCTCGAGCGGGGTCCGACCGCCGCAGTCGCCGTTGTTGGTGGTCAGCGCCGTCGCGTCCGCCTCGACCGCCAGGTAGAGCGCGCAGGTGGTCTTGTCGGTGCGCAGGTAGAGCTGGTCGTCGGCGAGCACGGTCGCGAGCGGCATGTACCGATCGGCCGGGATGGTGGCGCCGGTGGCGGGCTTGGCCGCGAGCTGGTTGCCGCAGTTCTGGTCGAGGCCGTCGAGCACGGCGAGCGTTGCCGCCATCTCGGGCGCGTAGGCCGCGATCCACTTGGTGTAGTCGCCTTGCGCGTTGTAGTCGTCCTTCGACTGGTCGGCGGTCTTGCCGGTCACCAGCTCGAAGGGGTTGGTCACCGCCGTGTTGATGGCGGGCCGGCCCATCCGGTCGATGATGGAGCCGAGCGTCGGCGGCGCGGGGTTGCCGCTGTTGTTGTTGCCGCAGGCAGCGGTCAGGGAGAGGAGAGCAAGGAGCGTCGAGAGTCTGTTGTTCATGGTTGTCTCCTCAGGGCGCGCGGTGCGTCGAGGCCCAGACGCTGAGCAGGGTATTGTTGCCGGAGTTGAGCAGCGACTTGTCCACCTGGACGACGATGGAGAGGACGTTGAGCCCGTTGAAGTGGTCTTGCGGAGGGCCGCCGCCGGACGCCGTCTTGAGTTGATTGACGAGCGTGGTGGCGGTGCCGGGGTCGAGCGCGGGGCAGCCCGCGGCGTCGAACTTGTTGTTGGCGACGAGCGAGGCCTTGGCGCCCCTGACCGCGGCGGCGGTGGCCTTGAAGCCGTCGAGGTTGAAGAAGAACGGATCGTCGCGCAGCCCGGCGAAGACCTTCAGCTTGCGGCTGCTGCTCGTGATGCCGGCGCTGGCCGAGGCGTCGCCGGTGACGTATTCGCTGCCAGCCCAGCACGAGATTGCCTGGGCCGCGTTGAAGGTGCAGATGATGTCGAGCGTGCTGCGCGGCGTGCCGGCGGGGATGGCGAAGGCCGCGCGGCTCTGGGTGTGGATGACGTACTGGACGTTGTTGGAGAACTTCGAGCTGGTCGTGGCGGCGGGAAAGACGTTGAGGACCAGGTTGACGTGGGTGCCGTCTGCGTCGGTCCAGGCGAACAGGTCGGTGACGTCGGCCGAAGGGTCCGCGCTTGCGGCGGGGCCGTCGAGGTGGTCGGCGGCGCGCGCCGATTGCGATGTTGCCAGCAGAGCGAATGCTCCGCCGGCGAGGAGCCAGGAAGATTTCATGGGACTTGCCTCCGAGAGTCGAGGTCTACTGAAGGCTGAATACGCGAGGGGCCTGGATCCGGATTCGTCGCCGGTCAAAAGAAGGCGCGCTGTACGAACCAGAACAGGCCGGCCGCCGCGATCCCGAGCGCGCAAGCGCGGCCGCCGATGAGGCGGAACCGGGCGCTCCGGCGGGTCGCGAGCAGGACCAGCGGCGCGAGCAGCGCGAGGATGGACGCCTGGCCAAGCTCGACGCCGGCGTTGAAGCCGAGCAGCGCCGCGAAGAGGCCGCCGCGGCTCAGGTGCAGCTCGGTGAGCGCGGAGGCGAAGCCAAAGCCGTGCACCAGGCCGAAGGCCGTCGCGATGCGCCAGCGGTGGCGCGGCTCCTTGACGATCAGGTCCTCGACGGCGACGTAGACGATCGACAGCGCGATGGCGCTCTCGGTGAGCCGGGCCGGCAGGTGCACCACGCCGAACGACGCGAGGCCGAGGGTGATGGAGTGGCCCACGGTGAAGCCAGTGACCGTGCCCAGGGTCTTCAAGACGCCGCCGCCGGCCAGGATCAGCGCGAGCAAGAAAAGGATGTGGTCGATGCCCGACGCCAAGTGGAAGCCGGCGGCGTCGTGCCACTCGTTGGGCGAGGCGCCGATGTGGTGGAAGCCCATCGCCACGAAGGCGGCGAAGCCGCGGCGCGCCTCGCCCGCGACGTGCAGCGTGGAGGCGCCGGGCTCGAGGATGAAGTTGCGCTCCGCGCCGCCCATCACCGTCTTCACCAGCACGCGGTAGTCGAGCGCGGCGGCATCGACGAAGGGAAATGGCCAGCGCAGATCGGTGATCTCGGCAGGGCAGGTCGCGTCCTGGCGGAGGTGGACGCGCACGCCCTCGAGCTGGCCGCTGGGCGCGGCGAGGGTGCAGGGCCCTCCGCCCGACTGCAGCTGGCCGCTGCCGAGCGTGGCGGCCGAGAGAGCGGCGGCTTTGGCCGCCACCTCGGCGGCGGTGCGCATGGACCCCGCCTGGCCGAGCTGCTCGGCGACCTCGATGGAGAGATCGAGCGAGGCGTGGACCTGCCGGCCGTCGGCCGCGATCTCGAGATAGGCGACGTCGAGCGCGTGGCCCCTGGCGCCGCCGGGCACGAGGAGCAGCAGCGGCAGGGCCAGGGCGAGCTTCTTCACGAACCGTCCGCCCGCGGCGAACTGGCAAAGAGCCGCTCCGAGTCCCTGCGCGCGAGGAGCAAGAGCTGCGCGCGCCCGGCCGCTGGCCGCGGGACGTAATAGTGGTGGCAGACGAGCCTCGTGCGCAGGAGCGAGCCGGCGGCGACGCCGAAGCCCAGCGCCAGGGTCAAGCCGATCTTGACGTCGTCTGGCCGGCTTTGCGGGCCGAGCGCGATGAGCACGCCGACGACGGTGAAGGCGATGGGCGGCATGACGTACTGGAAGGTATTGCCGAGCCGGAGCTGGAGCCGGGTGATGCGCGCGAGCGGGTGCGCGGCGACCAGCAGGCCATCGCGATAGACGCCGATGCGGGCCCCTTTGCGGACCAGCACCGCCGCTGCCCGCCGTCGGCGCAGCTCGTAGGCGGCGAGCGCGACCCCGAGCGCGGCGAGGCCCGCGGCGGCGCCCATCACCGAGAGCGCG
Organism: Myxococcales bacterium; assembly: GCA_038231075.1. Taxonomy (GTDB): domain Bacteria; phylum Myxococcota; class Myxococcia; order Myxococcales; family 40CM-4-68-19; genus JBBRMA01. Next base: position 15,357 of record JBBRMA010000054.1, read on the forward strand.
CGGCGCCCGCTGGTGGCGAAGAACACGGCCGTCGCGAGCAGGAAAGCCGCGCCCAGCGCGGGCAGCCAGCCGAAGACCTCCTCCGCGCGATCGCCTCCGGAGACCTCGAGCAGGCGCGAGGGGAAGTCGGGGTCTTCCGGCTGCGCGATCGGCTCGGCCATGCGGCGGCATCCTAGACCAGTCCCCGGTTCTGATTCCTAGGATTGCCCAGGACGCCCAGAGGGCGGCCCGGCCAGGAGTCAGCTCGCAAAAGACCGCACTGCCCGTGCTAGGTTCCTGACGGGATGGCGAAAGCGAAAGGGCTACCACTCCGTCCGACGCTGGTCTCCGGCGTCATGGCGCTGATCCTCCTGGCGGCGGGCGCGACCGGCGTCTCCGCGTACCGCTCGTCGCGGCGCGCGCTCGCCTCGCTCTGGAACGGCCTCTCGGGCCAGGTCGCCGACAACATCACCGAGCGGGCGCTGCGCTTCCTCGAGCCCGCGGTCCCGTACCTCGAGCTCACCGAACACCTCGCCGAAGAGGGGCGCATCGACCCCGACGATCGGGTCGCGATCCTCAACTATTTCAAGGTGGCCATCGAGGCGAACCCGGCCTTCACCTGGGCCTCCTACGGCGACGAGACCGGCACCTATGTCTCGGCCTATCGCTACAGCGCGGACAAGATCTACGGCACGCTGCGCCACCAATTGCCGGAGGAGAAGACGGCGCTGTGGAACGATTCGATCCTGGGCGATGATGGAAAATTCCACCACTCCAGATCGAAGAAGGAGGTCTACGACCCGCGCACGCGCAGCTGGTACCAGTCGGCGGCCAAGGTGGACGAGGGCGTCTGGGGCCAGCCCTTCCTCTTCACGAGCCACAAGCAGCCCGGCTTCTTCTATTCGAAGCGCTTCATGAAGGACGGCAAGCTGCACGGCGTCTGGGCGGTGCAGTGGGAGGTGAAGTACCTGTCCGACTTCCTGGCCACGATTCCGCTCGGGCAGACCGGGCGCGTCTACGTGGTGGCCAAGGACGGCACCGTCGTCGGCCACCCCAAGTTCGAGGTGCTGCACGACAAGGACGGGCAGCAGCAGTTCCTCAAGGCGGGCGAGCACCCCGACGAGATGCTGCGCGGCGCCTGGGACGAGTGGCAGCGGCGCGGCAATCCGGAGCGCTTTCACTTCGGGCCCTATCTCGGCCTCGCGCAGCCCTTTGGCAAGCACACCGGCATCGACTGGATCGTCTTTGGCGTGGTGCCGGCCGACGACTTCTTCGGCGAGGCGCGCCGGCAGGCGACCATCGCGCTCATCATCTCCAGCGCCTGCCTCCTGCTCGCCGTGCTCTTCGGCGCCTTCCTGGCCAACGGCATCTCGCGCGCGCTGCGCGGCATGAGCGTCGAGATGGAGCAGATCGGCCGCTTCGACCTGCACGATCGCGCGCTGGCGGCGCAAGGCTCGATCCTGCGCGAGGTCAACGTCATGGGCGACGCGGCCCAGCGCATGAAGAGCAGCCTGCGCTCGTTCGGCAAATATGTGCCGACGCGGCTGGTGAAGGAGCTGATGCAGTCGGGGCGCGAGGCGGTGCTCGGCGGCGACAAGCGCAACCTGACCATCCTCTTTTGCGACATCGCCGGCTTCACGACCATCAGCGAGCAGATGGCGCCGGAAGCGCTGGTGGACGCCCTCGCCGAATATTTCGCCAGCGCCAGCGACGCCGTGCACGAGACCGGCGGCACCGTGGACAAGTTCATCGGCGACGCCATCATGGCCTTCTGGGGCGCACCGCAAGAGATCGACGATGCACCGCTCCGCGCCTGCCGCGCCGCGCTCGCCATCCAGGAGAAAGTGCGCGCCATGAGCGAGCGCTGGGTGGCCATGGGCCGGCCCAAGTTCGAGGTGCGCATCGGCATCAACACCGGCGAGTGCATCGTCGGCAACATCGGCTCGCGCTCGCGGATGAACTACACGGCGATGGGCGACTCGGTGAACCTGGCCTCGCGGCTCGAGGGGCTGAACAAGGTCTACGGCACCAAGATCATGCTCGGTGACGCGACCGCGCAGGCAGTCAAAGGGCGGATGGTCTTGCGCCCCCTCGACTTCGTGGCCGTGAAAGGCAAGCACACCGCGTCGCTCGTGCACGAGCTGGTCGGCGAGCTCTCCGACGGCCCGGCCGCCCGCGCCGCCGTGCTGCACGCCTCGGCCCTCGAGCTGTACCGCGCGCGCAGCTTTGCCGGCGCGGCGGACAAGTTCGACGAGGTGGTGCGCACGCTGGAAGGTCGCGACGACGCGGCCAAGGTGATGGCCGCGCGCTGCCGGCACTATCTGGCCGAGCCGCCGCCCCAGGCTTGGGACGGCAGCACGGCGATGAAAGAGAAGTAGTAGTCGCGGCACCGCCGTGGCTTGAGCGAGGCCGCTCTTTCAGTGCACCACCAACACCGGCCGCTTGCTGCTCTGAATCAGCGCGTGCGAGACGCTGCCGAGGATGGCCCGGGTCAGCGCGTTGCGGCCGCGGCTGCCCACCACCAACAGATCGCACGAGAGGCGCTCGGCGGCCTCGTCGAGCGCCTCGGGGGCGGGGCCGTGCAGGAGCGCCGTCTTGACGACCAGACCCGGCAGCGCGATGGCCAGCGCAAGGCGGTCCAGCAGCTCGCGGCCCGCCCGCGTCTGCGCTTCATCGAGCCCGGCGAGATCGACCATGGCCGGCTCGCCGAGCGCGGGCGGCGCGGGCACTGCGTAGGCGAGCGTCACTTCGGCGCCCAGCCGCGCGCCGAGATCGGCCGCCAGCCTGGCCGCGCGCTGCGAGCAGTCGGAGCCGTCGATCGCCACCAGGATGCGCTGCATGGGGCCTCCGCGCGCGACTGTAGCCGAGCCCTCGGCGCCGTCCTATAAACGCCGCCCCGGGAGGTTCGATGTCGCGCACTCTTGCCGCCTTGCTGGTCGCGCTCGCTCCCGCCGCTTGCACGAGGTCCGCCCCGCAAGAGGTGGCCGCCCCGCCGGCGACGACCGCGGTCCCTGCTGCGCCCGCAGCCGCCACTGCGCCGCCGGCGATCGACGACGCGCTCGTTGGCCGCTTCCTCGCCTTCGAGAAGGCGTATCTCGAGGGGCTGCCGCCGAGGCTCGCCACCATGCAGCGCGCGCTCGCCTCGCTCGAGAAGCAGGAGAAGCTGGTGGGCCCGGCGGCGGGGGCCAAGAGCGCGAGCGACCGGACGCAGGCGCTGCTCGAGAAGATGAAGGCCGACGATCGCGACCTGCGCACCCGCGCCGGGCTCAGCGAGGAGCAGGTCGAGGCGCTCGAGGACCTGATGCGGACCATCGGCGCCGCAGCGCAGCTCGCCGCGCCGGCGCAGGTCGAGGCGCTGCAGGGGGCGCGCCGGCGCTACGGCGACGCCGCGGTGGACGCGGTGCTGCGCCGCAAGGCAGAGCTTTCGCTGCTCTGGAAGCGGCAGATGCAGATCTTCCAGGAGACGATGCAGGCGATGGCGCGGGGCCATTGAGTCGAGGCTTCCTGCTTTCGGCGGTTTCAGCCGGAAGCCCTCTACGCCTCCACCAGCAACCCCGCGCCGGCTTCGACCGCGCCGATCACGGCCGAAGCCTCGCAGCCCGCGTCCCGCAACGCGCGCACGCAGGACTCGGCCTGCGCGGCCGGCAGCGCTGCGAGGAGGCCGCCGTTGGTCTGCGCGTCCGCGAGCAGGAGGCGCGAGATCTCATCGAGCGCGGGCGCAAAGCGGACGCCGTTCTCCGCCACGAACTCGAGGTTGGCGCGGGTGCCACCGGGGATGGCGCCTTGCTCGGCAAGCGCGCGCGCCTCGGCAAAGATCGGCACCGCCGCTGCTGACAGGCGCGCCGAGACGTTGCTCGCCGCCATCATCGAGCGCAGGTGGCCGAGCAGCCCGAAGCCGGTGACGTCGGTGAGCGCGTGCACGTCCCACTCGGGTGCCGAGAGAACCTCGCCTGCCGCGCGGTTCAGCTGAGCCATCTGCGCAATCGCGCGTGCGACCAGCGGCGCCGGAGCCAGGCCACGCTTGATGGCGGTGGTGATGACGCCGATGCCGAGCGGCTTGGTGAGCACCAGCACGTCGCCGGCGCGCGCGCCTTGATTGCGCAGGACGCGGCGCGGATCGACGAGGCCGGTGACGCAGAGGCCGTACTTCGGCTCGGGGTCATCGACCGAGTGGCCGCCGATGATGTGGATGCCCGCCTCGTGCGCCTTGGACTGGCCGCCGCGGAGGATCTCGACCAGCACGTCGAGGCCAAGCTTCGCCACCGGAAAGGCCACCAGCGCGAGCGCGAAGAGCGGCTTGCCGCCCATGGCGTAGACGTCGCTGATGGCGTTGGCGGCGGCGATCTGGCCGAACGAGAACGGGTCGTCCACCACCGGGGTGAAAAAATCCACGGTCTGCACCAGCGCCCGCGTCTCGTCGAGGCGAAAGACGGCCGCGTCGTCAGCGGTCTCGGTGCCGACGAGGATGCGCTCATCGCGCGGCAGGGACGACCGCGGGAGCTCTTCGAGGCGGCGCAGGACCTGCGCCAGATCCGCCGGGCGGATCTTGCAGGCTCAACCAGCTCCGTGGCTGAAGGAGGTGAGGCGGAGCTCCGAGCCTTTGTCGCGGGGGTCGTCCATGCTGGCAAGCGTAACACCGGTCTTACGGGTTGGCCGCCGCGTCGACGCCCAGGCCGGCAAGCAGCCGCAGATGTTGGTCGCGCAGCCCCGTCAACGCCACGCGATCTCCGTGCCGGCGCAGCGCCTCGGACAAGATGCCGAAGCTCTGGTCTTCGTAGGTCGAGACCGCGGCGAAGTCGATGAGCACCCGCCACGCGCCCGCGCGGTCGAGGCGGCGCACGAGCGAATGGGCGGCGTGGCCATCGAAGCGGCCCTTCAGCCGGAGGAGCAAGCGCCCATCTCCTCGGCTGCCGAGGTCGCGCGGCGTCATCTGGAGAGGGTAGGGATGCCCCGCGCGCGCGGCAGCGACGTCGCCGGGCTATTCTCGCGCGGTGGATGCGCGCAGGCCGACGTGGAAGCGCCGGGTGCTCTGGCTCGTGCCGGCGCTGCTCGCCCTGGCGGCTCTCTTCGCGGTCCGGTGGAAAGACAGCGCGGGGCCCGCCGCAAAGCCTCCAGCGCAGGTGATATCGTTATCACCGACAGAGGCACCTCGGCCCGCCGCGCGCGTCGCTGAGACCCTCTTACCGGCGGCCACGGTCGCCAAGGCCCCGCCGCTCGAGCGGCCGCGCGTCGAGGCCGGACCGCCCGGCGGCGCGATCGAAGGACGCGTCCTCTCGGCGCACAGCGGCCGGCCGATCGAGAACGCCGAGCTGACCTTCCAGCGCGACGACGGCGCCAGCTCGGTGCGCACCGCGGCCGATGGCGCCTACGCGTTCGCGCCCGGTGCGCCGGGCCGGTATCGATTGGCAGCCGTCAGCGCCGAAGGGTACCTGCCGTTCGCGCCGGCCTGGGGCCACAGCCCGCTCGCGGTCGCGCTCACGGCGGGCCAGCGCGTGCGCGGGGTGGACGTGCGGCTGGCGCCGGCCATCGAGTACTTGTGCACGGTGCTGACCGCCGACGGCAAGCCCGCCGCCGGTGCGGAGTTGCGCGTGCTCGGGGCGGCCAGCGGCGAGTTTGCGCTGCTGCCCCTCGCCGAGCGCGCGACCGCAAACCAGCTCGGCGAGGCCCGGCTGCGCGCGCCTGACGACGCGGTGCTGGAGGCGCGCCGCGAGGGGTCCGCGCCTGGCCGCGCCGTCGTCGATCTGGCCGCACAGCTCGCGCACAAAGCGGTGGTGCGCCTCGGTCGCGGCGTGGCGGCGCGGGCGGGCTCCTCGCGCATCTCGGGCACCGTCGTGGATGACAAGGAGGCGCCCGTGGCGGGAGCGCTGGTGGAAGCGCGGCACCGCTGGGAGCGCGGCGCGCTGCACGCGCCGGCAGAGGCGGTGAGCGGTCCCGACGGCGCCTTCGCGCTGGCCGGTCTGGACGAGGGCGACTGGTCCCTGCAGGCGCGTGGAGGTGACCTCGCGCGCGCCCACGCCGAGGTGCCCGCAGGCAAGAGCGACGTCGTCTTGCGGCTGCGCGCAGGAGGCGTCTTGCGAGGCCGCGTCACCTCGGCCGGCAGCGGCGCGCCCGTGCCTGGCTTCACCGTGCTCGTCTGGCGGCCGCGCGGGCCGCTCATCTCCGCGCTCGACACCTCGCGCGCCTTCGTGGACGCGAGCGGTGCCTTCGAGCTGGCCGGGCTCGAGCCGGGCGCCGCCAGCGCCTCGGTCGCAGCCCCTGGCTTCGCCGCCTCCGCCGAAGAGCCCGTGACCATCGGCGATGAGCCGGCCTCGATCGCCGTCACGCTCGCGCCAGGGCCGAGGCTCGCGGGCGCGGTGCTGCAGCGCGGGACGATGAAGCCCATCGAAGGCGCCCGCGTGGCCGTCGAGGGCCGCAGCGCCGACGCCGCCTCGCCCGCGCTCCAGATCGCCGCCGTCAGCGACGAAGCCGGCCTCTTCTCGCTCTCGGGCCTGCCGCGCTTTCCCTTCTCGCTCTCGGTCAACGCGGCCGGGCACCACGCGCGCATCGTCTCGGTCGGCCAGCCCCCGCCCGGCGCCGCCGAGCCGCCGCCCCTCCGGGTCCTGCTCACTCCGCTCACGCCCGGAGAGGAGCCGGGGTTCGAGCTGGCCGGCATCGGCGCGGCCCTCTCCGCCGACGGAAAGACGCTGCTGGTGCGCAACGCGCTGCCGGGTGGTGGCGCCGCGGAGGCGGGCTTGTTGCCGGGCGATCACATCATCGCCATCGACGGCCGCCCCATCATCGACCTGGGCTTCGAGGGCTCGATGAACGCCATCCGCGGGCCCGAGGGCACGAGCGTGCTGCTCACGGTCACCCGGGGCGGCGCCGCGCCCGCGCCCCTCCTCGCCTGGCGCCGCCTGGTGCGCGGGTAGCGCAGAACGCCATCGTGAGCCGCGCCGTGCGAGTGTGCAGAAGGCGTCTCGGCTGAGAACGCAGGAAGGAGTCTCGACATGGGCAGCGTGCGGATCCTGGTCGGCACCCGCAAAGGCGCGTTCGTCTTGAGCGCCGACGGCAAGCGCGATCGGTGGGCGGTCAGCGGTCCCCATTTCCCCGGCTGGGAGGTCTTGCACCTGAAAGGCTCGCCCGCCGATCCGGCGCGGATCTATGCCTCGGCGAGCACTGGCTGGTTTGGCCAGCTCATCCACCGCTCGAGCGACGGCGGCAAGACCTGGGAGCCGGTCGGGAACCGCTTCGAGTACGAGGGCGCGACCGGCACGCACCAGTGGTACGACGGCACGCCGCACCCGTGGAAGTTCGCGCGCGTCTGGCACCTCGAGCCGTCGCTCACCGATCCGGAGACGGTCTACGCGGGCGTCGAGGACGCGGCGCTCTTTCGCTCCACCGACGGCGGCCGCCTCTGGCAGGAGCTCTCCGGGCTGCGCCGCCACCCGAGCGCACCCTCGTGGCAGCCCGGCGCCGGCGGGATGTGCTTGCACACCATCGTCCTGGACCCGAGCGACGCACGGCGCATCTTTGTGGCCATCTCGGCCGCCGGCGCCTTCCGCAGCGACGACGCGGGCGAGACCTGGCGGCCGATCAATCGCGGGCTCCGCTCGGAGGGCGTGCCCGACCCGACCGCCGAAGTGGGCCACTGCGTGCACCGCCTGGCCCGGCACCCTTCGCGCCCGGGCGTGCTCTTCATGCAGAAGCACTGGGACGTGATGCGGAGCGACGACGCCGGCGAGTCGTGGCGCGAGGTGAGCGGCAACCTGCCGAGCGACTTCGGCTTCCCCATCGAGGTCCACCCGCACGAGCCCGAGACCATCTTCGTGGTCCCCATCAAGAGCGACTCCGAGCACTTTCCGCCCGAGGGCAAGCTGCGCGTCTATCGCAGCCGCACCGGCGGCAACGAGTGGGAGGCGCTGACCCAGGGGCTGCCGCAGCAGGATTGCTACGTCAACGTGCTCAGGGACGCGATGGCGGTCGATTCCCTCGACCCGTGCGGCGTCTATTTCGGCACCACCGGCGGTCAGGTCTACGCCTCGAAGAACTCCGGAGACAGCTGGGCGCCCATCGTCCGCGACCTGCCGCCGGTGCTCTCGGTCGAGGCGCAGACGCTGCCATGATCCGCGTGGTGTTGCCCTTCCACCTGCGGCAGCTCGTGGGCGACGATCGCGAGATCTCGCTGAGCGTCGCGCCGCCCGTCACGCAGCGCTCGGTGCTCGATGCCCTCGAGGCGCGCCATCCCGTCCTGCGCGGCACGATCCGCGACCAGGCCACCCTGCAGCGGCGACCCTTCGTGAGAGTTTTCGCCTGCGAGCAGGACCTCTCCCACGAGGTGCCCGATGCGCCCCTGCCGCCTGAAGTCGCGACCGGTGCCGCACCCTTGCTGATCGTCGGCGCCATGGCCGGCGGCTGAGCGGGCGCGCCGTTCAGGGCGACCCTTGCGGGGCCTCGGCCGCCCGCGCCGCCTTGACCAGCGAGACCATCGCGCCGCGCACCTCGTCCGCGGTCGCGAGCGGGCGCGCGAAGTCGAAGCGGACCTGCTCGCGCCGCTCGGCCGGGCCTTGCTCGACGTCGAAGCCGTGGGCGTCCACCGCGAGCATGCGCGCCGCCTCGCCCGAGAGTCCGCGCAAGGCGCGGCAGTAGAGCGCGAGCGCCTCGGCGTGGTCGCCGTTCATGTGCGCGCAGATGCCCGCGCTCGCCTTCGCCAGCGGGTCCTGCGCCGGGTCGAGGAGCAGCGCGCTCGCGGCGATCCAGCAGATCTTGCCGAAGCCGCCGATGAAGCGCGCCTCTTCGATGGCCAGCGAATAGAAGCGGAAGTCGTGCCCGGCGGCAGTGCGCGCGGCCTCCGGGTGGCGCGCCAGATAGCGGGCCCGCAGGCCTGGCAGGGCGACTGCAGGCACCGGCGCGACCTGGCCGAGCAGCGTCACGCGCCCGTGCGCCTGCACGTCGGCTCCCGCGGCGAGGCCGGCAGAGTCCTGCACGAGCAAGCTCGCGCGCGGATCGGCGAGCACGTTCTTGGTGTGCTGCGCGAGGCCGCTCAGCACCAGGATCGGCTCGCCGCGTGGCGAGAGGGCATAGGGCGCCACCGAACCAAACGGATAGCCTGCGCGGTGCTGCGAGAGGGTGGCGAGCGACCCCTGCCGCTCTCTTTGCAAGAGCCGGCGAGCGGCGGCCGCGGGGTCTTTCAACTCGTCGGGAAGGTCGGCTGCGGGCTCGCGGATGGTCACGGCGCGAGACTAGCCCTGAATCCGCGCGACGGTGCGCGCGGGATCAGGACAGTTCGCGTCGGCGAATACGCCGACGGCCTCCTAGAGCACCGATCGGGTTGAAGGACCGAGGAGAACGGTCGAGTCGCAAGCAGCGCAAGGAACGACGAGGCGCAGCGAATCGGCCGAGCGGGTTGCCCTAGAACCCGCGGTTCTCCGACGGGATTCAACCCGTTCGGTGCTCTAGCGCAAGAAGGCGGCGAGGCCGGCGGCGCGGAGGTGCTGCGTCGCCGTGTTGAAGCTCGCGGCCGAGACCAGCACGCGGCCGCCCTTGTCCTGCGACAGCTCGTAGACGAAGGCGTACAGCTTGTGGCCCCGCACCGGCCTCTCGAGCAGCTCGTCGCCCTCGGGGTTGGCGCTGCCCGTCTTCCACAGGCCCCAGGTCTGCTGCGCGCCGCCGTTGAGCCCCACGTCCGAGCCGCTGCCCTGGCAGATGAAGACGAAGCTGCGATAGCGGTCGCCTTCCTCGCCGTTGACCTCGAAGAGATCTTGGAGCGACCGCGTCGCCGCGCCGGGGCGGACCCGCGCTGCCGGCCAGCGGCGCTCGGAGACCGGCGTCGCGTCGGCGCCGATGCGCTCGGGCCGGGTGGCGATGGCGAATCCATCGGAGAACCGGAAGTAGCCAATCTCCTCGTACTGGTGAGCCTCGAGGGCCGCGGTGAGGTAGCGCGCGACCGCGCCTAGCGTCTTGAGCTCCGGCGGCGGAGCGCCGAGCAGCTTGCGCGTGGTCGGCACGGGAATGCCTTGCAGCTCGGGCCACTCCTGGCGCGGCGCCGCGGGCTTGGCGGCAGGTCGCGAGCCGCCGAGCGCGTCGTCGAGCGAGGAGCCTCCGCCGCCCTTCGACCCTCCGGAACCCATGGCTCCAAGAATGCCTCCGCTGCGTGCGACCTCCTGGTGCAGCGCGGCGCGCCGCTCGCTCGCTGCTGCCGCCTTGCTCGAGGGCGCAGCCGCCGCGGGCGTCGGCGGAGGTGACGCGGGCGCTGCGGCTGGTGGCGGTGGCGGTGCTGGTGGAAGAATCGCGGGCTGCGCCACCGGCGTGGGAGCCGACGCCGTGGCGCGCGGCTCGGAGCTCAGGCAGCTCGCGAGAAAAGGGACGAGCAGCACCGCTCCAGCGCGACTCACCAGGCCCATGTCGGCTTGCGTATCACTCCAGGCGCCGGCGCGCGAAGCTCGTGATTACTTCCCGGGGGCCGCCGCGGTGACCGCGGCGAGGGGAGCCGGCGCCGCTGCAACGGCGGGAGCCGGGTGAGCGACGGCCGGAGGAGCCGCGTGCTTCTTGTGACCTTCCGGATCGAGCTTGGCGGCCTCGGCCCAGAGGCTGTGCGCCTTGGCGTGTTCGGCCTTGGCCTCGCCCTCTTGCCTGGTGGCGGCGGCGAGGTCATCCGCGGCGGCGTCGGTGTGTCGCTTGGCGTCGTTGGTCAGGCCCGCGGAGACGGCGGCAAGGAGACGCAGTTTCAACGGCTTGGTAGAGGCCACCGCGGGCGTGGCCCCGCCCTTCCTGCACTCGCCTGACGCACCCCGGGCACTCGTCCCTCGGGCCTTGGTCCGTGTGATGGGCGCTCCACTCCCTACCGCAGCGGCCTCCCGGAGGCACGGCGGGCGCACTCGACGCCGAGATACCCGAGCAGGCGGAGCTGGTGGTCGCGCAGGCCGCGCAGCGCGATCGAGGGGCGGCCTCGCAGCGCATCGGCCAGATCGACGAGGCCGCGATCGTCGATGGTGGCGACCGCGAAGAAATCGAGCAGCAGCTGACTGGCTGGATCGCCCGCCACCTGCGTGGCCAGCTCGCGCGTCGCGGGCGCGTCGAGATCGCCCGCGAGCCGCAGCACGCAGCGTTCGCCTTCTTGGATCCTGGTGGTGCTCATCGCTCGGCCCATGAAGGGATGGTACCGGCAGGGCGGGTCCCTGGATCGCGCCGGGCCGCGGCCTGCCCGCTGTTTGACAGAGCGACGGGTGGGCATGCGCACCCTGCGCCTGCGCGGCCGCGGCGCAGAGTTCAGTCGGCCACACTGTCTAAAGCGGGCGCCGATCGCCGATAGTCGCGAACCATGAGCGACCCTCGCCTCCTCGCCCTGTACGGCGCCGCGCCCGACCAGTTCGTACAGGAGCGCAACGCGCTCGCGCGGGCGCTCAAGGGCGAGGGCAAGGCGGCCGAGGCCAAAGAAGTGGCGGCGCTCAAGCGCCCCGCGGCCGCCGCGTGGGCGATCAACCAGGTGGCCCGCGAGCGGCGCGCGCTGCTCGAGGCGGTGCTGGCGGCGGACGAGGCGCTGCGCAAGGCGCAGACGGGGGGTGCCGATTCGGGGGCGCTCCGCGCGGCGATGACGGCCCAGCGCGAGGCGCTCCGGGAGGCGTCGCGGGCGGCCGAGGAGAAGCTGCCCGCGATGGCGCGCTCGGCCCAGGCGCGGGCGATCCACGCGACCCTGGCCGGAGCGGCCGCGGGCGATGCGGCACTGCGCGAGAGGCTTCTCGCGGGCACCCTCGACCAGACGCTGGAGGCGCCGGGCTTCGATGCGCTCGCAGGGATTGCCATCGCTGCCCCGGTCGCGCAGCCCGCGCCCCCAGCGCCGCCAGCGCCGGCGGTTTCGCGCGCGCCCACCGTGGCCGAGCGCGCCGCGGGACGCTCGCAGCGCCAGGACCAGCGCCGCGTCAAGGCTGCGCGCGAGATAGCGAGGCGGCAGGCGAGGGCGCTCGAGCAGGCTGCGAAGAAGCTCGAGACCAAGGCCGACCTGCTCACCCGCGCCTCGGCCCAGGCACAAGCAGCACGCGAGCGCGCGCACGCGGCGGCTGAAAAAGCGACGGCCTCCGCCGCTCGGGCCGAGGAGGACGCGCTCGCCGCTCAGAGCGAAGCGGCGGCTGCGAGAAAAAAGGCGGACGAGGCCCGCGCGCTCGTGCCCCAGGGACGATCAGGCGAGAGCAAACTTGTGCGGCATGGTCTCGAGCTGCCGGGCCGAGGCATCCAGGAGCGCCTGCTGCACGGCGAGGTCCACCATGCCGAGCAGCGCAGCGGGATCGCTGTCGTCGGGGAGCCAGCCGAACACGTGCGGGTGGTTCTCGAGGTCGGGCTGGTCGCCGAGCAGGACGAGCGCGGTGTGGGGTGAGCGCTCGTGCACCTGCTCGAGCAACTCCATCCCGGTCCGGTCGCCCAGGTTCTCGGAGGCCAGGATGCAGCGGACGTTGATGCCGCTGAGCAGCTCGAGCGCGAGCGTCGCGCTGCGCGCCACCAGCACCCGATAGCCCCCCGTGCCCAGCAGCTCGCGCAGCTGCTCGAGGCGGATGCGGTCTGGAGTCACGGCGAGGACGGCGGGAAGGGTCGCTTTGCGCATGCACGAGGCTCGTAGGTTCAGAACGGACGACGGCAGTATGTAGACGAATGTACCCCCGGACAACCGACAGCCGCGGCCCATTGTCAACCGCTGCACTGGCGCGCCGCGGGCTCCAGCGAGCGCAGTCCGTTTCGACTTGTTTCGCGCCGCCAGCAACGCCGCGCAACCGTGCAAGATCGGCACAGGAGGTCGCGTGCGGAAGCTCATCGGCGTTGCCTTGGCGGCCCTTGCCATCTCTGCCTTGATCTACTTCTTCCGCGGGGGCGAGGCCGAGGTGGGCGGCGTGCAGGCAGCTTCGGCCCCTTCTGAGGTCACGCCGCTGCAGGCCCGGTCCGCGCCACCGATGGGCGGAGTGCGCGCGGGCGCGGTGGTCACCCGCGGCTCGACCGCGGCAGCCGTGGACGCAGCCGCGGCAGAGGAAGCGCGCCACGCGGGCACGCCGCCGCTCGAGATCCCCGCCACCGAGAAGGACGGCTTCGCGGAGATCGAGGTCAAGAGCGCGGGCCAGCCGTTCGCCGGCGCGCAAGTCACCTTGTATTGGCGCGGCGCGCGCGATCGCGCCACGGGCCTCTCCGGCTGGCGCGTGGCGGGCGCGGGAACCACCGGGGCCGATGGGGTCGTGCGCATCCCGGCGCGAGCGGGCGCGTATCTGGCGTCGGCCCACGCGGAGCACTACGCCCCCGAGCGGCGCGAGTTCGTGCGCCCGCAAGCCCAGCACGCGACCCGCGTCGCGCTCGAGCTGAGGCCCGGACTCTCGCTGAGCGGCCGCACCGTGACAGGCAGCGCGGAAGAGGCCGTCCCGCTGGCCGCCATCGTCCTCACCCAGACGCTGCGCCCGCAGCGGCGCGAGCGGCGGGCGGACAGTCCGCCCGAGGAGCAGCCGCGCGCGACGGCCGACACCCGGGGCCACTTTCACGTCGAGGGTCTCGCGCCCGGCAGCTGGCGGGTCGAGGCCCAAGCGACCGGCTACGCGAACGCCGCCGTCGCCAACGTGGCGGTCCCGCGCGCGAGCGAGCTGGTGCTGATGATGCAAGCAGCCGGCTACATCGAAGGCACCGTCCTCACCGCCGAGGGCAAGCCCGCCGCCGGCGCTCAGGTCGCCGCTTCCTCGGGGCCGGCGCGCGCGACCGCCGTCGCCTCCGACAAGGGCGCCTTCTCGCTGGAGGTGGAGCCGCGCGCGTACAAGCTCTCGGCCGCGCGCGGGCAGGAGGCGGGCACGTTGGAGAGGTCCGTCTCGGTCGCCGCCGGCGCCACCGAGCGCAACGTCACCATCCAGCTCGGGCCCGGCTCGTCGATCGACGGCACCGTCGTCAACGCGGCGGGCGGCACGCCCGTCCCGGGAGCGCAGATCGCGCTGACGCCCAATCGCGGCGAAGGGGCCGCGGGCGCTGCCACCTCGGATCAGTCGGGCGCGTTCACGCTCGAGGGGCTCGCCCCCGGCAGCTACGACCTCAGCACCACCGCCGCCGGCTTCTCCGCGGACACGCGCCGCGGCATCACCGTCCTCCAGGGCCAGCACTTTCCGCTGCGCATCGAGCTGCAAGGCGTCGGCTCGGTCGAGGGCATCGTGCGCTCCGCGGTCACCTCGACCAGCGTCGCGGGCGCGCACGTCACGGCCACGCAGCCCGGCGCGGGAGGCCAGGGCGGCATGCGCGGCGGCTTCCTGCTGCAGGGCGCACTCCCGCCGAGCGTGCCGCCGGAAGTCGTCACCGACGCCGCGGGCCACTACCGCCTCGACAACCTCCCGGCCGGGCGGGCGCTGGTGCAGGCGCGGCGCGACGGCAGCGACCTCGGCGACTCCCAGTCGGTGGAGATCATCGCCAGCGGCGCCGCGCGCGCCGACTTCTCGCTGCACGACGAAGGCGTCGTCACCGGGCGCGTCACGCGCAAGTCGGGAGGCCCGCTCACGAGCGTCGCGCACGTCCGCGCCCTGGCCAGCGGCGGCGGGTTCATGATGGGCGGCGGCATGCCGGTGAGCGACGCCGACCCCTCCGGCGCGTATCGGCTGGTCTTGCCCGCGGGCACCTACAACGTCATCGCCTCGACCGATTCGACGCCGGGGTTCGCCGTCCCGCGCAGCCGCAACGTGGCCGTCGTCACCGCGGGGCAGACGACCAACAAGGACCTCGCGCTCGACGACGACCCGACCGACGTGGGCCTCTCGGGCATCGTCCTCGAGCCGGGCGGCGCGCCCTCACCCGGCGCGATGGTGCGCATCGGCGGCGGCGCGCGGATGCTGACTGACGACCAGGGTGCCTTCCAGATCGCCGGGCTGCGCAGCACGCTGCCCTCCACGCTCGACGTCAGCGCGAGCAACGGCGGCCGCACCGGTCACGTCACGGTGGGGCCCGAGCAGACGAAGGTGACCCTCCAGCTGCAGCCCGGGGCAAAGCTGCGCGGCCACGCGGCCGGCTCGACGCCGGTGCAGGGCTTTCGAGTCACCATCTCGCAGCTCAACTCCTCGGGCGGGCCGATGCGGATGCCGAACCAGGACCTCGAGTTCGCCGGCGACCACTTCGAGGTGGACGACGTCCCGCCCGAGCAGGTGGCGGTGTCGATCAGCACCCGCGACGGCCGCGCCGGCCAGGCCACGGCGGCGCTCAGCTCGGGTCAGGTCGGCGAGGTCTCCGTGCAGCTCAAGGACGTGGTGAGCGCGGCGGGCCGCGTGGTCGCGCTCGACGGCACGCCCATCAGCGGAGCGCGGGTGATCGCCGACGGCGGCCCGCCCCTGCCGGGCGGCGTGACCACCGCGGACGGCCGTTTCACGCTCTCGAACCTCCTGCCGGGCGCGCACACGCTCGACATCTATCAGCCGCCGGGCACGCACAAGTCGCAGGCGTTCACGGTCACCGCGGGCCAGCCGCTCGACCTCGGCGAGATCCAGCTTGGCCCTCCGCGCGCGGCCCCCGGCACCATCGGCGCCAGCGTCCGCCAGGACGGCAACGGCGTGACCGTCACCTACGTGCTGCCGGCCGGACCGGCGGACCAGGCGGGCCTGCAGCTCGGCGATCAGCTCGTCACCGTCGATGGCGCGCCCGCCACCAACGCCTCCGACACCGGGGCGCGCCTGCGCGGAGTGCCCGGCACCCAGGTCACCATCGCCGTCCGCCGCGCCGGCAACGCGACGGTGATCGTCGCCACCCGGGCGCAATGAAGCCTTAGTGTGGCGCGATGTTCGTCCTCGGGCATCTCGGCATCGGCGGCCGCCTGGCAGCTCCTCAGGTGCCGGCGCGCGCGAGGCGCTGGGTCTTCCTCGGCACGCTCTTGCCGGACCTCATCGACAAGCCGCTCTACTACGGCCTCTCGCTCTTGACCGGCCTGCACGGCGGCGAGCTCGGCCTCATCAGCGGCACGCGAACTTTCGGCCACACCGCGCTCTTTCTTCTCGTGGTCTGGCTCCTCTCGCGCGGCCGGTGCGGCGCCGCCCTCGCGCTCGGCATGGCGACGCACCTCTTGCTCGACTCGTTCACCGACCTGCTCGGCCTCTTCGGAGCCGCCGGCCCCGCGGCCACGGGCGCGCCGAACCCGCCGACGCTGGCGGCGATCTTCTATCCGCTCCTGGGCCTGCGCTTTCCCATCGCCCAGTTTCGCAGCCTGCGCGAACACGCGCTCACGCTGACCGGCGGCTACGTCGTCGCCGGCGAGGTCATCGGCGGCGCGTTGCTGCTCGCGAGCTGGTGGCGCGCCAGGAAGGCGAAGCAAACTACAAACAGTCAGGACTGTTTGTAATTCAGGATCGGCGCCAGCAGCCGGGGGTCGTCGGTCATGATCCCGTCGGCGCCCAGGGCGAGAAGGCGCCGCGCGGTCGCCTCGTCGTTCACGGTCCAGAAGTCCACCCGCAGAGAGAGGGCGTGGCAGCGCGCGACGACCCAGGGCCTGGCCAGCGAGAGGGGAAGCTGCGCGGCAGCTCCTCTCGGCCGCAGAAAGCCGCGCTGGGCGCTCGCGGGCAACGCCAGGAGCCGGGCGACTTCGGCGCGCGCCATCCCCGTCGGGCCCTTGTAGCCGAGCGCGCGCACGCGCCGCAGCGTGTCCGCGGAGAAGCTCGCGAGGCAGACCCGCTCCGCCGCGCCCTCGGCGTGGATCAGCGCGACCGCCTCATCGGCCGCTCCGGACTTGAGATCGACGTTGAGCGGCACGTCCGGAAAGGCGCGCAGCACGTCGAGCAGCCGCGGGGGGCCGATGCCCTGGCCCGCGCAGGATCGCGCTCCGGCTCGATCGACGAAGCGCGCGCCCATGTCCCAACGAGCCAGCTCGCTCCAGTCGAGGTCCGAGATCGAGCCCGCGACTCCTGCCAGTCGCGACCCGTCCGGATCGTGCGAGACGACCAGGACGCCGTCGCGGCTCCGGTGCACGTCGAGCTCGAGCGCGGAGGCGCCGACCTCCAGCGCCCGCGCGAACGCCGGCAGCGTGTTCTCGGGCAGCTCGAGCGCGGCCCCGCGGTGCGCATAGAGGAGCGTCATGGCTGCGAAGATACAATCAGGTCAGACTGTTTGTTTCTTCTTTGGCCTCGGGCTCCTCGCGGCGCAGCACCATGATCGAGCGCGCCGCCACCTGGATCCGCGCTCCTGCCTCGAACCTGGCCGCGGCGTCGGCCGCCCGGCGCGCGATCGGGGGGCGAGGTCCGCCGCGGCGATCGCGGCCGATGCGCACGGCAGCGTGGGTGTCGAGGACCTTCACCCACGTCTGTCCCCACGGCGCGCCCGGTGCCACGTACTCAACCGGCTCGTGGTGGGCATTGAAGATCAGATAGAAGCTGTCATCGACGATGCGGTCGCCGAACTCATCGGGAGTCTCGATCGACTCGCCGCTGAGGAACACGCCGAGCGCCTTGGCGTAGCCCTTGTCCCAGTCCTCGTCGGTCATCTCCTTGGCCCCGGGAGTGAGCCAGGCCAGATCCTTGACCCCGCTGCCGTGCAGCGGCCGGCCGTGGAAGAACCGGCGGCGGCGAAAGACGCGGTGGGTCTGGCGCAGCTCGATGAGCCCGGCCGTGAACTCGATGAGCGCCTCGTCTGTGTTCTCCCAGTCGGTCCAGGAGATCTCGTTGTCCTGGCAATAGGCGTTGTTGTTTCCCTTCTGCGTGCGCGAGAGCTCGTCTCCACCGCAGAGCATGGGCACGCCTTGCGAGAGCATCAGCGTGGCGAGCAGGTTGCGCTTTTGCTTGGCGCGCAGCTCGAGCACGGCCGGGTCCTTCGATTCTCCTTCGGCGCCGCAGTTCCAGGATCGATTGTGGCTCTCGCCGTCGCGGTTCTCTTCGGCGTTCGCCTCGTTGTGCTTCTCGTTGTACGAGACCAGGTCTGCCACGGTGAAGCCGTCGTGGGCGGTGACGAAGTTGATGCTGGCGTACGGACGCCGGCCCGTCGATCCATAGAGGTCCGAGCTGCCCGTCAATCGATAGGCAAACTCACCCAGGGTTGCCCCCTGGCCGCGCCAATAGTCCCTGACCGAATCGCGATACTTGCCGTTCCATTCACTCCAGAGCGGCGGGAAGTTACCGACTTGATATCCACCCTGGCCGACGTCCCAGGGCTCGGCGATGAGCTTGACCTGGCTCACCACCGGGTCCTGCTGGATGAGATCGAAGAAGGCCGATAGCCGGTCCACGTCGTGCAGCCCGCGCGCCAGGCTCGAGGCTAGATCGAAGCGGAACCCATCGACCCGCATCTCGAGGATCCAATAGCGCAAGCTGTCCATGAGCAGCTGCAGCACGTGCGGATGGCGCACGTTGAGCGAGTTGCCGGTGCCCGTATAGTCCATATAGTGGCGGGCGTCGTTCGCTATCGTTCGATAGTAGGAGGCGTTGTCGATTCCTTTGAACGACAGCGTCGGGCCCAGATGGTTTCCCTCGGCCGTGTGGTTGTAGACCACGTCGAGGAAGACCTCGATGCCGGCGCGGTGCAGCGCCTTCACCATCTGCTTGAACTCCTGCACCTGCTCGCCCCGCTGGCCGCGGCCGGCATACTCATTGTGGGGGGCGAAGTAACCGATTGAGTCGTAGCCCCAATAGTTGCGCAGTCCTTTCTCCCTCAGCGCCTGCGAGTGCATGAACTGCTGCACGGGCAGGAGCTCGACGGCAGTGACTCCGAGGCGGTGCAGATGCGCGATCGCCGCCGGCGAGGCGAGCCCCGCATATTTACCGCGTGCCTCGGGATCGACGTCCGGGTGCTTTTCAGTAAAGCCCTTGACGTGGACTTCATAGACGATGGTGTCGTGCCAGGCGTGTCGCGGCGGGCGGTCGTCGTCCCAATCGAACCAGGGATTGGTGACCACCGAGCGCGGCGCGACCGGCGCGCTGTCGAGCTCGCTCAGCGCGCCCTCCGGAGCGGCCCAGCGGTGCCCGTAGAGCGCCTCGCTCCATTGGGGATGCCCCTCGATGGCCTTGGCGTAGGGATCGAGCAGCATCTTGTGCGGGTTGCAGCGGTGCCCGTGCTCGGGATCGTACGGCCCATGGACGCGGAAGCCATAGCGCTGTCCCGGCTCGATGTTGGGCACGTAGCCGTGCCAGCAGAAGCCGTCCACCTCGGGCAGGTCGTGCCGTGACTCCTTCCCCTGCTCGTCGAAGAGGCAGAGCTCGATCCGCGTCGCCACCTCGGAGAAGAGCGAGAAGTTGGTGCCCGCGCCGTCGTACGTGGCGCCGAGCGGATAGGGGCGACCCGGCCAGATCTTCTTCACCTTCATGGGCGCCAACTTCGGCTCCGCGCTCCACGCCGGCAAGGGCCGGCCATCGCGGCCGTGCCGCTGAGCGGACAGTTGGTGGGCACGTTTACAAACAGGACGTCCTGTTTGTTTCTCTCCCCGCCCTGGCGCCACTCGCGATCGCCCGTGCTTCCGAGATGCCGAGAACGGCTGCTTGACTTCCCGCAGGGTCGCCTGTAGAAACCGCCCCCGCTCGAGACCGCTCGGGCGGGTAGCTCAGCGGTAGAGCGTCGGTCTTACACACCGAGGGTCGCAGGTTCGAAACCTGTCCCGCCCATTCGTTGTGGGGTGTTAGTTAAGCTGGTTATAACGCCGGCCTGTCACGCCGGAGGCCACGGGTTCGAGTCCCGTACACCCCGCCAGTTTTTCTAAGAGTCTCCGCGCACTTCGCTCGGAGGCCCTCTCCGTCTCCAGAATGTCTCCAAATCCGCAGTGGATGTCGGCCTCCGATCGAGCGCCGCCACCGCTGAGTCCTTCGCTGCCGGCGACAGGTGCATGTAGCGCATCGTCGTCTTGAGATCCTGGTGCCCAGCCAGCTCCTTGATCGCGTTTACCGGCACGCCCTGCATCGCCAGATGCGAGCAGAACGTGTGGCGATAATGCCGCGCTCGGCATTAGCGCCATTATGCCGACCTCCGGGTAATGCCGATGCGGGCCACGATGAGAGCGAGCCGTCGAGGGGTCTGGGACGCGGAGGTCTTTCTAGACGCGGCATAATCGGGGTGACTTCTCCGGGCGGCACTTGCGCCGCCAAAGGA
>JBBRMA010000055.1:0-35238 GCA_038231075.1 Myxococcales bacterium
CAGTTTTCAAAGACCGAGCGACCCAACTCCTCACTTCGTCCGGCTCTTCCTTCCGGCCTCTCGGCCGCCCTTCTCTTCCCCTCCCTCTCGGCAGGGGGCGCGTCTTCTACTGCTTCCCTTCTGTCACCGCAACAACTTTCTCGTCACCGTCTGTTCCGCGCTGCGGCGCCCCGGGAAAACCGACTTCCCAGCTGCAGGGGTCGCGGTGTGTAGCAAAGCGGCGCGGAGGTGTCAACTCCCCCGCCCGAGATCGTCGGCGCCGGTCGGTTTTCCCTCGGCAATTGGGGCAGGCGAGGCCCCCGCCGGCTGCCCTGCGCGGGGGACAGCCCTCGGCGCGCGCGGCTCCTGCGCGACGATGTAGACCTCCTTGCTGTGGCGGGCGAGAGAAGCCTCCGGCTTGACGTTGCGGACCTTGACGAAGGCCTTCTTGCACTGCGCGACGTACGACTCGAAGTCGCCCCCCATGAAGACCTTGACCACGAAGGCGCCGCCCGGACGCAGGACCTCCAGCGCAAGGCCCAGCGCGCGCTCCGCCAGCGCCACCGAGCGCGCCTCGTCCATGCTGTGGATGCCCGTGGTCTTCGGCGCCAGGTCGCTCAGGACCGCGTGGTAGGGCGCTCCGCCCTCCTTGCGCAGGCGCTCGAGCAACTCGGGGGTGAACGCGTCGGCGACCCAGGTGACGACCGGCGGCGGCAGCGCGGGGATCTCTTCCAGATCGAGCCCGAGGACGAAGCCCCGAGGACCGACCGCGCGCGCGGCAATCTGTAGAAACCCGCCGGGCGCGGCGCCGAGGTCGAGCACGCGATCGCCGGACTTGAGCAGCTTGAAGCGCTCCTGGATCTCCTCGAGCTTGTACGCGGAGCGCGCGCGCAGGCCCTCCTTCTTGGCCTGGCGGAAGAAACGGTCGCGCGCGTCGTACCTCGGCATCGTTCCGTCCTCGAACCACTTCTCGGCTGTCCGCGTCCAGAAAAAAGAGAGGCCCCCGCGTAGCAGCGCGGGAGCCTCTCGGGTGCGCGATCGCCCGAAGGCGGTCGTGCAGTGCGACTACTTCGGGTCGGCGGCGGCAGGAGCCGGCGCGTCGGCGGCGGGCGCCGCAGGGGCAGCAGCGGCAGGGGCGGCGGCATCGGCCGGCTTGGCCTCGGCGTCCTTGGCGGCGTCAGTGTGCTTCTTGTGGTGCTTCTTGCCCTTCTTGTGCTTGGGGGCCGCGGCGGGGGTCTCGGCCGGCTTGGCGGCATCGGTGGCCGCGGGGGCGGCGGCGTCGGCCGGCTTGGCGTCATCGGCGCGGGCGCCGAACGAGAGGAGGGCGAAGGCGGCCAGACCGGAAGCGATGGTGCGGATCATGAGTGTGCTCCTGTTTGAAGGTGGTGGGGTGATCCCACCGTCGCTCCAGTCATTGAGCAAGACCCGTGCCGCGCCGCCGATTGCTGAAAGCCCTGCGCCTTCCTCAGTGGAGACCCTTTGTTGCTGTTTGTCTGTGGGGGGCATCACGCCCCGGCTGCGACCTCGGTCCGTCCCAAAGTTCCCCGAGCCAACGCCCGGCGTCGTCAGGAAAGCAGGCGAAGAGGCTGCTCGAGCAGCGCCTTGAACGCCTGCAACAGCTGCGCGCCGAGCGCTCCATCGATGATCCGGTGATCGCCCGAGAGCGTCGCGGTCATCACGCTGCCGACGCGGAGCTCGTCGCCGGACACGACCGCGCGCTTGCCGACCGCGCCCACGGCGAGGATGGCTGCTTCGCCGGGGTTGATGATGGCCGAGAAGGAGGTCACTCCGTACATGCCAAGGTTCGAGACGGTGAACGTCCCTCCTTGGTACTCGTCGGGCTTCAGCTTGCGCGCGCGCGCTCGCTCGGCCAGCTCGCGCGCCTTCTTCACCAGCTGCGAAAAGGGGATGCGATCGGCATCGCGGATCACCGGGGTGAGCAGGCCGTCCTCGACGGAGACGGCGAAGCCGAGGTGCACCGCGCCGTGGCGCTGCACCGACTCGCCCGCGAGGCTCGCGTTCACCTCGGGCCGGCGCGGCAGCGAGAGGGCCGCCGCCCGCAGCACGAGGTCATTGACCGAGACCTTGCCGCCCCACTCTTCGGCCACCTGCTCGTTGAGCTGCGCGCGCAGCTCGAGCGCCGTGGTCATCTCGACGTCGATGGTCAGGTAGAAGTGCGGCGCGCCGGGCTTGGCCTCGGCCATGCGGCGCGCGATGGTGCGGCGCATGCCCGACATGGGCACGAGCTGGTCGCGCAATCCCTGTGAAGCTGATTTCACTCTTGGTGATTTTTCACTCGCGACCGCGGCGGCGGGCCTGGGCTCGCCGCTGGCCATCGCCCGCTCGACGTCAGCCTTGACGACGCGCCCGCGCGGTCCGCTCCCTTCAAGCGATCGCAGATCCAGCTCGGCCACCCTGGCCATGCGCTTGGCGAGCGGCGAGGCGCGCACGCGCTCTACGCTCTCGCCGCCGGCGGGCTCGGCCGCAGGAGCCAAGGCCGCGCCAACGCCCTTCGCGCCCGGCTGCCGCGCGGCGCCCGCTGATTCCGGCGCCACCGCGGCGGCGGCGGGTTGCGAATCGGGAGGGGCAGCGGCCTCCTTTGGAACCGCATGCTGCGCCGGAGCCGCGACCTTCTTGGCGGGGGCCGGAGCTGGCGCCTCGGCTGCTTCCCCCTCTGCCTCGCCCTCCTCGAGCAGGATGGCGATGGGCTGCCCGCACTCGACGGTGGCCCCGACCGGCGCAATGATTTTCGATAACTTTCCCGCCGAGTACGCCTCGACCTCGAGGTTCGCCTTGTCGGTCTCCACCTCGGCGATCGCCTCGCCCGACTCGACGGCGTCGCCCTCTCTCTTCTTCCACGCGAGGATCTTCCCCTCGCGCATGTCGTCCGACAGCTTCGGCATCAGGATGGGCGTCGGCATGGCACTCCCCTGCTATCGGTAGAGGACCTTCTTGGCGGCGGCGGCGATCGAGCGCGGCGTCGGCAGCATCGCGTGCTCGAGGTTCTTCGCATACGGCATGGGCGCGTCGATGCCGTTGATCCTCAGCACCGGCGCGTCGAGGTCGTCGAAGGCCTCGCGCTGGATCAGATCGACGATGCTGCCGCCGACGCTGGCCCACGGCCACGCCTCTTCGACAACGACGGCGCGGTTGGTCTTGCGCACGCTTTGCAAAATCGCTTCTTGATCGACCGGCCGCACGGTGCGCAGGTCGACGACCTCCGCGTCGATGCCCTCCTGCTCGAGGAGCGCGGCGGCCTCCAGGGTCACCAGCGCCATCCGCGACCAGCAGATGAGCGTCACGTCCTTGCCCTGGCGTTTCAAATCGGCCTTGCCGATTTCGATCAGATATTCGCCCTCGGGCACCTCGCCCTTGGTGGGGTAGAGGGCCTCGCCCTCGATGAAGACGACCGGGCTCTCGTCGCGGATGGCGCTCTTGAGCAGGCCCTTCGCGTCGGCGGGCGTCGCCGGCATCACCACCTTGAGGCCGGGGATGTGCGCGTACTGCTGCTCGAGCGCCTGCGAGTGCTGCGAGGCCAGCTGGTGCGCCGCTCCGCCCGGCCCGCGCAGCACCATCGGCACGTGCAGCTGGCCGCCGCTCATCGAGTACATCTTGGCCGCGTTGTTGACCATCTGGTCGAGCGCCAGGATGGAGAAGTTGAAGGTCATCACCTCGGCGATGGGCCGCAGTCCGAGCATGGCGGCGCCGATCGCCATGCCGACGAAGCCCGCTTCGCTGATCGGAGTGTCGATGACCCGCCGGTCTCCAAATTTTTGCAAAAGGCCTTGGGTGACCTTGAAGGCGCCTTGATAGAGCGCGACCTCCTCGCCCAGGATGAGGACGCGCTCGTCGTGGGCGAACTCTTCGTGCAGCGCCGCGTTGAGCGCCTCGCGATAGGTCATGACCGGCATCAGTGCGCCTCCTCGAGCAGCGCCGGGTCGAGCTCCGGCGGCGCCAGCGGCGGCTCGCCAAAATAGACGTCGGTGAAGCGCTCGGCCAGGTCGGCGGCCGGGCTCTCGTCGGCGAACTTGACCGCCTCGTCGACAATCTTCTTTATCTTCTGCTCCAGCTTTTTGTAGTCCTCTTCGGTTATCGAATCATCCGCGACCAGCTGCGCCTTGAGCTGCGCGATCGGGTCCTTGCCGCGGAACTCCGCGAGCTCTTCCTTGGTTCGATAAGTGGCCGGATCGGCCATCGAGTGGCCCCGGAATCGATAAGTGGCCGCCTCCAGCAAAGCCGGTTGCATCTCGGTGCGTGCGCGGTGCACCAGGCGATCGCAGGCGGCGCGCACGGCCAGCACGTCCATCCCGTCCACCCGCTCGCCGTGCATGTTGTAGCTCGACGACCGCTTGTAGACCTCGGGCACCGCGGCCGCGCGCGCGACGTCTGTGCCCATGCCGTACTTGTTGTTTTCGCAAATGAAGATCACCGGCAACTTCCACAGCTGCGCCATGTTCAGCACTTCGTGGAACACGCCTTGGTTGACGGCCGCGTCGCCGAAGAAGCAGAGCGTGACCTGGTCGCCGCCCTGGTACTTGGTCGCGAGCGCGAAGCCCGCGCCGAGCGGAATCTGCCCGCCGACGATGCCGTACCCGCCCATGAAGCGGCGCTCGGCGTCGAAGATGTGCATCGAGCCGCCCTTGCCCTTGGTCGTGCCGGTGGCCTTGCCGAAGAGCTCGGCCATCACCCTGCCCGGCTCGGTCCCGCGGGCCAGCGCGTGGCCGTGCTCGCGGTAGCCGCTGAGCGCGTAGTCGTCGGGCCGCAAGGCGCTGAGGGCGCCGACGCACACGGCTTCCTGCCCGATGTAGAGGTGGCAGAACCCGCCGATCTTGCCGAGGCCGTACTGCTGGCCCGCCCGCTCCTCGAAGCGGCGGATGAGCAGCATCCGCTCGAGCAGGTCGAGCAGCACTTCTTTCGAGTAGGGCACGCGCGACTCCCTTGGCAAAGGGGGCGCGAAGATAGAGGACGGAGTTGCCCGCCGCAACGGGAAGAGAGGGCGCTTGACGCGCGACCATGTGGAGCGCTACACGGCCGGTCGCGAACGCTTTGGCCCTCTGGCGGAACTGGCAGACGCAGTGGACTCAAAATCCACCGACCGCAAGGTCGTCCCGGTTCGATTCCGGGGAGGGCCATAACTTTCAGTGCATCGGCCCGTCCGACCCGGCTTGGGCATCGGTGCCACCACCGCAGCGCCCGCGCGCCTCCGAGAGCGCCTCCCTCACCCGCGCCAGCTCTGACCTCGTGTGGCTCGCCCAGACGGAGCCGGCCGCGAGCGCCCCGAGCAGCGCCAGCGCGGCGGCGAACAGGGCGGGCGAGCGCCTGCGCCGCTCTGGCAGCGGCGGCGCGGCCAGGAGCGGCGGCGGCGCCTTTGGCTCAATCTTCTGAATGGATTCGAGTGCGTCCCGGAGCTCGGCGCCGCTCTCGTAGCGCTCGGCCGGGTCGGTGCGGAGGCACTTCAAGATCACCTTCGCCAGGCGGGCGTCGACCTGTGAGAGCGGCGCCTCGGGCGCTCCGGCGCGCGACAAGGTCGCCTCGCGC
This sequence comes from Myxococcales bacterium, assembly GCA_038231075.1. Classification (GTDB taxonomy): domain Bacteria; phylum Myxococcota; class Myxococcia; order Myxococcales; family 40CM-4-68-19; genus JBBRMA01. Next base: position 5,518 of record JBBRMA010000055.1, read on the forward strand.
ACGCGCTCGATGCCGGGGCCTTCGCTGGGTGGCCGGCCAGAGGCGAGCTGGTAGAGCACGGCGCCGAGCGAGAAGACATCGGAGCGGAAGGTCGCTGCCTCGCCCCGCCAGCACTCGGCGGCCATGTAGAGCGGCGTGCCGAGGATGGCGCCCTCGCGCGTCTTCTCGAGGCCGCGCGCCTGCGCCGCGAGGGGCCGCAAGGTCTCGCTCTCTGAGACCGCGGGCGGGTCGAGCTCGGGCCACTCTTCGGCGACCAGCGGCGCGGGCTCGCCGAGCGGGGGCAGATCGGCGGTCGCGTCCACCGCGCTCGCCTGCGGCAGCGGCGCCGGGCGGCGCGGCAAGGTGCGGGCCGCTGCGGGCCTGGTGTCGATCAGCTTGGCGAGGCCGAAGTCCAAGAGCTTCGCCTCGCCCGTCTCGGCGAGCAGCGCGTTGGCGGGCTTGATGTCCCGGTGCACGACTCCGCGCGCGTGCGCCGCCGCGAGGCCCCGCGAGAGCGCGACGCCAATGTGCAGCGCCCGCTCCCATGGGATTGGCTTTGGCAGCTTGTCGAGGCTCTCTCCGCGCACGTACTCGGAGACCAGATACGGCCGTCCCTGGCATTCGCCGACGCGATAGATGGCGACCACGTTCGGGTGCGCGAGGCGGGCGATGGCGCGCGCCTCGAGCAGGAGCCGCTCGGTCTCTTGCGGCCGCGGATCGCGCGCGGAGAGGACCTTGATGGCGACGGGCCGCTCGAGGAGCGCGTCGTCGGCGAGGAAGACGCGGCCCATCGTGCCGTGGCCGAGGAGCCGCACCAGGCGATAGCCGTCGAACTCTTTGGGCGGGAGCCAGAGGGGCATTGGGTCTGGGGCCCGCTATTTGCCCGCCGCGAGGCCGTACAGCTTCACCTTGGAGACGAAGGTGCCAAGCGACATGCCGATGAGCTCGGCGGCTTTCAGCTGCTGGCCCGAGACGGACTCGAGCGCGGCCTGCATGCGCGCGCGCTCGAGCTCGCGGATCTCGTCGTTGATGTTGCGGAAGAGCGGCGGGCCGGCGGGCGCGGCGGCGGGCGCAGGCGGGACCTGCGCGGCCACGAGCTTTGCCGGGAGCGCGTCGGGCAGGACCTGGTTTCCCTGGGCGTGCACCGCTGCGTACTCCATGGCGCTCTTCAGCTCGCGGACATTGCCCGGCCAGCGATAGCGCGTGAGCCGCTCGGTGGCGGGGCCTCGCAGGTCGAGCGCAGGGCGGCCCGCGCGCGCGCACGCCTCGTCGAGGAACGTCCGCGCGAGGATGGGCACGTCCTGCGGCCGCTCGCGCAGGGGTGGCACGAGGATGGTCGCGGCGCTGAGGCGGAAGAAGAGGTCGCGGCGGAAGCGCCCTTCGTCGATCTCGCGCTCGAGGTCGCAGTCGGTGGAGGCGACGATGCGGACGTCCACCTCGAGCTCCTCGGAGCCGCCCACGCGGCAGAGCCTGCCGGTCTCGAGGACGCGCAGGAGCCTCTCCTGTGCCGAGGCGGACAGCTCGCCCACCTCGTCGAGGAGCACCACGCCGCCCTCCGCGCGCTCGAGGATGCCTTCGCGCGGAACGTCGGCCGAGAAGACGGCGCCGCGCTCTTGGCCAAAGAGCTCGCTCTCGATCATCGACTCCGGCAAGGCGGCGCAGCTCAGGCCCAGGAAGGGCGCCACGCGGCGGGCCGACCAGGCGTGCAGCGCGGTGGCGACGATCTCTTTTCCCGAGCCTGACTCGCCGGACACGAGCACCGGCGCGTCGCTCTCGGCGAGACGCTCGACCAGCTGGAAGAGGCGCATCATCGAGGGCGCGGCGGCGACGATGTCGCGATCGCCCACGCGGCGCTTGGCGGCGGGAGTGGCGCGGAGCAGCTTGCCCACCGGCGCGTGGTCGGCAGCGTTGCAGGCGGCGGCCAGCAGCCCCTCGGCGTCCAGGCCGTCATCGGGGCACGAGACGTAGCCTGCGCGCACTCGGGGAGCGACCTTCGCCAGCGCGTCGAGCACGCGGCCGATGGGCACCGGCGCGACCTCGGCGGTGAGCTCGGGCAAGAGGAGCAAGAGGTAGCGGCCATCCCAAGCGACCGAATCGAGCAGGCGCAGCCGGCCGGCCGCCGCCTCGGCCAGGCGACCCGGGTCGGCCTCGTCGTCGCCGGGAGCCACGGCGACCACCACCACGGGCCTGCCATGGCGGCGGGCGCGCTCGGCCTCTTCGACAACGCGCTCGCGGAGCAGCGGCGCCAGCAGCACGCGGCGCCTGGAGCGGGACTGGGCGTCGCGATGGAAGACCAGCGTCGCCGTGCCGACCAGGACGACATCGCCCGGCTGCAGCTCGCGGCCGCCCTCGATGCGCTCGCCGTTGACCCGCGTGCCGTTGTGGCTGCCGAGATCCTCGAGCAGCGCCCCGCTGCTGTGGCCGGTGAGCCGCGCGTGGGCGCGCGAGACCGAGGCGTCGCGCACGCGCAGGTCGGCTTGATCGCCCCGGCCCACCACCATCGGGTGGTCGGGGTGGAGGAAATGCACGGTGGCCACGCCCGCCTCGAAGACGAGCAGGTACGATCGCTGCTGCGCGGGATCGGGCTCCTCGGCGGCGCCTCGCGAGGCGGCGCTCTGCACCGTGGCCTCCAACATCGCTTGTTCGGCCATGCGGTACCTCCCCCGCCAACCATCGGCGTGCGATGCGGGAACTGGAGCGCGCGCAGGCCGCCCTTTACCTGCGCCGGTCGCAGAGGTAAGGGAGGCGCGCCATGATCAACCTCGCCCTCTCGCTCGCGGCCGCCGTGGCCGCGTTCCTGGTCTTCAAGCTCTCCGGACTTCCCTGGCTGGCGTCGCTCTTGCCCTGCCTGGTGGCGCTGGTCGCGACGTACATCCTGCTCGCGCGGCGCACCGTGAAGCAGCTCGAGGCGGTGATGGCGCAGGTGCAGAAGGAGCTCTCGTCGCGCAAGGTCGATCGCGCCGTGGCCGCGCTGGAGGCCGCCTTCCCGCTCGCGCGCTGGCAGTTCCTGGTCAAGGGCCAGCTGCACGCGCAGATCGGGACGCTGCTCTATATCCAGAAAAAGTTTGAGGAGGCCGAGCCGCACCTCGTGAAGTCGTTCGTCAAGATGTGGCCAGCGCGCGCCATGCTCGGCGCCCAGCAGTACCGGCGCAAGGAGTGGCCGAAGATGGAGGACACTTTCGAGACCGCGATCCGCGCCAACAAGAACGAGGGCCTGCTCTATGCGGTCTTCGCCTGGTGCGAGGACAAGCGGGGCGAGCGCAAAAAGGCCATCGAGGTGCTGACGCGCGGGGTGAAGGAGAACCCAGGCGACGAGAAGCTGAAGAACCTGCTCAACCGGACCCAGAACGACAAGCGCATGAAGCTCGAGACCTGGGGCGAGCAGTGGTATCAGTTTTGGCTCGAGTCGCCGCCCTCGATGATGCCACCTGGTGGCGGGTTTGGCGGCGGCCGGCAGGTGCGATTCGGCCGGCGATAAATGGGCAATTGCAGAAACCTACATGCTCCCACTCGCCGAATGAGAAGCGACTACCTAGATCAGCTGCGGGGTACTGGGTGGGCAACGGGTGGCGATGCGTGCTGCCTGCCGGGGGGCGGTCGTGGGCTTGAAGGTGTTGGGATCGGGATGGGTCGCAGCGACGCTGCGGGACGCGCTCGCCAAAGCAGGCCTCGGCGAAGAGATCGCGGGGCCTGAAGCCATCGCGTGTGCCTTGGGAGACCTGCCGCGCGCCCTCGCGCTGCGCGAGCTGGCGAAGGCCTCTGGACCCATCATCGTCTGGACGGACGACGCCGCTGCCGCGATCGAGGCCGGAGCCGACGACGCCGCTGCCACGCCCGAGGAAGTGGCCAGGCGCTTGGGTGCTCGCTTGCGCGCTCCGGCGCCGGGTTGGAGGGCAAGCGGCGCCGCCGCTGCGCCGAACGCTGGCCAGCCGGCTGCGCCCCAATCGGCGGAGCCCGCCCAATCGCTGGCACTGCGCCGCGAGAAGCCGCTCCTCCTGGTCGTCGAGGACGACCCCGACGCCCGCGAGATCCTCGGCGAGCTGCTCCAAGATCGCTACGAGGTGACCTCGGCCGGTGATGGCGAGACCGCGATCGAGATGGCGAACCGGCTCGCCCCGGACCTGGTCCTGCTCGACCTGTTCTTGCCGGGGCTCGACGGCTTTGCGACCTTGTCCCGCCTGCGCCGCGACAAGCGGACGGCGGACCTGCCCGTGATCTTCCTGTCGGCCCAAGGCGACGCGGACACCAAGAGCCAGGGCCTCTCGCTCGGCGCGCAGGACTACCTGGCCAAGCCCTTCTCGGCCCAGGAGCTGATCGCGCGGGTCGAGCGCACGCTGCACCAGACCGCCCAGCGCGAGCACTTCCGCGCCCTGGCCGAGACCGACGCGCTCACCGGCCTTCCCAACTTCCGCTCGTTCAGGGCGCGGCTCGAGGAGGAAGTGCGCCGGGCCGAGCGCTACAAGGGCGCGCTGGCGTGCGCGATGATGGACCTCGACGGCCTCAAGCAGATCAACGACGCCCTGGGCCACGGGGCGGGCAACCGCGCCATCCAGGCCTTCGGCGACGCCATCCGCATGGAGCTGCGCGAGACCGACTTCGCGGCCCGCTACGGCGGCGACGAGTTCGTGGTGCTCTTTCCGCAGACCACCGCGGCCCAGACCCAGCTCTTCGCCGAGCGGTTGCGACGCCGGCTGCAGCGCGCCTCGGTCGAGACCGGCATCCCGGTGCGCACCAGCATCGGGGTCGCCTCGCTCGACGGCGGCTCGGCCAAGCTGGAGCCTGCCGAGGCTGCCGACGATCTGCTCAAGCGCGCCGACGAGGCGCTCTACTCCGCCAAGCGCTCGGGCCGCGACCGCGTCGAGCTGGGACAAGAAGCCCACTGACGAAAGCTATCGATTGCCCACCACTGCCGGGGCAGGCCCCCCGTCGTCGAGAGCGTCTTCTTTGGTGCGCGGCTTGGTCCCGGCCCAGCGGTGGAGCTTGTTGTAGAGCGTCTTCTCGCTGATCCCGAGCGCCTGCGCGGTGCGCGCCTTGTTGTTCTGCAGGCGCTGGAGGCTGGCGAGGACGTACTCGCGCTCCACCTCTCGCATCGGCAGCCCGAGCGGCAGGCGCAGCCAGGCGCTGCCCTCGCCGGCGGGGCCGGTCTGCAGATCAGGCGGCAGGTCAGGGACGTCGATGGAACCCCCGCTGCACATGATGACCGCGCGCTCGATGGTGTTGCGCAATTCGCGGATATTGCCCGGCCACGCATAATCGCAAAGTCTTTGCAAAGCGGCCGGCGTCACGCCGTGGATTCGTTTACCGGATTCCTTACCGAATCGATCGAGGAAGTGCTGCGCCAGCAACGCCACGTCCTCGCGCCGCTCGCTCAGCGGCGAGAGGCTGATGTTGAAGACGTTGAGGCGGAAATAAAGATCCTCGCGAAAGCGCTGCGCCTTGATCTCTTCCTTCAGGTCGCGATTGGTGGCGCTGATGACGCGGACATCGACGGTGATCTCGCTCTTGCCGCCGAGCCGCCGCAGCTTCTGCTCCTCGAGCACGCGGAGGAACTTGGCCTGCAGCTCGAGCGGGATCTCGCCCACCTCGTCCAAGAAAAGCGTGCCGCCCTCGGCCAGCTCCCAGCAGCCCAGGCGCCGCTGCTCTGCGCCGGTAAAGGCGCCGCGCTCGTGGCCGAAGAGCTCGCTCTCCATCAGGGACGCCGGGATGGCGCTGCAGTTGATGGCGATGAACGGCCGGTCACGCCGCTCGGAGAGCCGATGGATGGCGCGCGCGACCATCTCCTTGCCGGTGCCGCTCTGGCCGAGGATGACGACGCTGGCCTTGCTCGGCGCCACTTTTTGCACCAGCTCGAAGGCGCGGCGCATGGGGGCCGACTGGCCGATGAGGCCGGTGGAGTCGTCGCCCACCTGCGCGAGGCGGCGCCGCAGGACCTGCACCTCGTGCTGGGTCTGCTTCTTCTCGAGCGCGCGCTGCAGGATCACGCGCAGCCGGGCCGGTTCGAGCGGCTTCTCGACGAAGTCGAACACGCCCTCGCGGATGGCCTCGACCGCGGCGTCGATGGTCCCGCGCCCGCTGATGATCACGACCGGCGTCTCGGGCAGCTCTTCGCGCAGCGCCTTGACCAGCGAGAGGCCATCGAGCCCCGGCATCACCAGATCGCTGACGATCACGTCGGGCCGCGCGCTGGCAGCCAGCTTGAGCGCCTGGTGGCCGTCGGCGGCATGCAGCACCTCGTAGCCCCAGTGCTGCAGGAGCTCCGCGAAGAGCTCGCGGACCTCTTCTTCGTCGTCGACCACCAGGATGCGCGCTTGCGACATGAGCCTCTTTGCGACTGCGGCAGACTTGGTTAACTCGCGCGGGGGAGCGAGAGCGAGAGGCGGCCGCTCCCAGCCGCCGAGGTGGTGATCGAGAGCTCGGCCCCAACCTCGAGGGCCAGCCTCCGGACCGCGTCCAGGTGCGCCGCGCCGTCTTCGGCGCCGCCGAGGCCGCCGGTGGTCTCGAGCACCAGCTGGGCGACCGTGTCGTTGGTCCGCACCTCTGGCTTGATCAGCCCCCCTCCGCGGGCGAGGCCCATCTGCGAGAGCAGCGCGTGCGCGACCAGGTCGGCGAGCGCGCCACCCTGCGCCTCGACCCGCGCCGACTTCGGGCCGGACGGGTCGGCGATCTGCCCGCCTCCGCGGCGCGCCTCGTAGGAAAAGAGCAGCATCGCGCGGTGCAGCGCTGCGGGCAGATCTGCCTCGAGATGGGCGGGCGTGGCGAAATCGGCAAAGCTGCGCAAGAGGGCGTCCACCTTGCCGATGCCGTCGCGCAGGGACCGCGCGTGGCGCTCGAGCGAAGCATCGCCCGGCGCCAGCTTCGCCAGCTTGTCCGCGAGCAGGTGCAGATGCAGCGCCATGGTGTGCAGCGGGTTCTTGCCTTCATGGGCAAGGCCCGCGGCGGCGCGCTGGAGCAGCAGGTGGCGATCGAGCGCCGCGTCCGGACTCTCCTGCGGCGAGTGGGTCTTGCCTCTGCTCTTGTCCACCTCTCACCGCTAGCAAAACGCCCGGCAGGAATCCATCGGTCCCGCACGGAAATTGCCGCCTGGGCGACAGACGCGAAGAAAACAAAACGGGGCCCGCGTGAGAACGCGGACCCCGCATTGGATCAATTCCGCTCGCGCGCCGTTCAGGGCGCCGAGATGGACTCGACCGCGGCGCCCGCGCCGCCAAAGATCACGAGCGAGTTCTGCGCCGGCGCGAACGCGGCCGCCGGTGCGAGGCTCGCGGACCTGAGCGAGAGGCCAGCCGAGAAGCTCAGCGTCGAGGGATCAAACAGCTCGGTGGTGGCGAGCGGCTTGCCGTCCGCGCTGCCGCCGGCGAGCAGGACGCGGCCGTCGGCCAGCAGCGCCGCTGCCTGCGCCGACCGTGTCCCGGCGACCATTTCCGCCGAGCCCGCGGGGCGGGCAAAGGTCAGCTTCACTGCGTCGAAGATCTCCCACGACGCGCTCCCCTGCGCGCTGGCTCCTCCGGCGAGCAACACGCAGCTGCCCGAGGAACAGGCGCTGCTTCCGGCGGTCAGCAAGGTGGCGCTGTGCCCGGAGCGCGCGGCCAGCATCGGACCGATCTGCTGCACGGTCGTCGATTGGCCGTACGTGAACAGGTCCGCGGACGCGTTCCCGCCGCCCGCGAGCAGGACAAGACCGTCGGCGACGACCGTCGCGGTCAGGAGCTTGCGACCTTCGCTGAGCGCGTTGTCGGCGCTCGAGGAGAGCGGGTTCGCCATGCTGCCTGCGCTCGAGCCGTCCCAGAGGTCCCAGGTGGTCGAGGCCGCACCGCCGGCACAATCGTCTCCGCCGGCGACCAGCACCCGCGCAGGGGTGGAGGTGACGAGCGCCGCCGCTGCGTTGCAGCGCGAGAGCGACGCGCCGCCGCCGGTGACCGCGCAAGAAGCCTGCGCGCCGCCCAACGTGCAGACTTCAAACGTCGACGTTCCCGCGGCATTGCTTCCGCCGGCGATGAGAACCTGCCCATTGCCGATCGCGGTGGCGGTGTGGAACGCCCGCGCGGCTTTGAGGCTTGGGCCCGGGCTCATCGTCGAGGTAGCGGGATCGAAGAGGAAGGTGCTCGCTTTGAGCGCGCCGCTCTTTTCGTCCCTGCCGCCCGCGATGAGGATCTTGCCCGCGACTCCGGCTCCACCCAGCACGACGGTCGCCGTCGAAGTGGGATCCGAGGGCAGCGTGGTGATGGTCTGGTGGTCGGTGGCCGACGTGGAGCCGGCGAAGTTCGCGTCTCCGAGATAGACGGCGACCACCGCGTGCGAACCAGCTGCCAGCGCGGCCGTCGTAAAGGTCGCCGTGCCGTCCACGGCGACTGAACCAGTGCCGAGGACCGACGCGCCTTCCGTGAAATTTACCGTGCCGGTCCGAGTGCCCGCGTCACCACTGGTCACCGTGGCCGTGAACTTCACGGGGGTGCCGGCCGGAACCGATCCGACCGCATCGTCCACCAACGTCGTCGTGGTGGCGCTCTTGACCACCTGGATGAGGATGGACGAGGTCGACCCCGAGAAGTGCGAGTCGCCGGCATACTGAATCGTCATGTTGTGGCTTCCGACGGCGAGACCACCCACAGCCAAGAAGCCCACCGACCCGCCGGTCAACGTGAGGGTGCTCAGGCTCGTGGCTCCGTCGAACAACTGGACGCTGCCCGATGGCGTTCCGGTGAACTGCGGCGAGACCGTTGCCGTGAAGGTGATGTCCTGTCCAGACGTCGAGGGATTGTTGTCGGAGATGATTCCGGTGGTGGTGGTCGCCAGGTTCACCGTGTACGGGAGCGCCACCGAGGTGGAGGCCGCGAAGTTTGCATCGCTGCTGTAGATGCCCACGACCGAGTGCGATCCGACCGCCAGGCTCGTCAGGGTGCAAGTCGCCGTCGTGCCGCCGCTCACTGCCTGCGCGGTGCAGCCGCCGATGTCGACGGTGTTGTCCTGGAACTTAACGGTTCCCGTGGGCGTCCCGGCCCCGCTCCCGGTGATGGCGATGGTCGCGGTGAAGGTCACCGACTGGCCGAACGCCGAGGGGCTCACCGGCGATGGCGCCACGGTCGTCGTCGTGCTCGCCTTGTTCACCGTGTACGGGACCGCCGACGAGGTCGAGGTCGCGAAGTTTCCATCGCCGCTGTAGATGCCGACGATCGAGTGCGATCCGACCGCCAGGTTCGTCAGGATGCAAGTCGCCGTCGTGCCGCTGCTCACTGTCTGCACGGTGCAGCCGCTGATGTCGACGGTGTTGTCCTGGAACCTCACGGTTCCCGTGGGCGTACCCGCTCCGCTCCCGGTGATGGCGATGGTCGCGGTGAAGGTCACCGATTGGCCAGAGACCGACGGGCTCGCGGGCGACGGGGCCACGGTCGTCGTCGTGCTGGCCTTGTTCACCGTGTACGGGACCGCCGACGAGGTCGAGGTCGCAAAGTTTCCATCGCCGCCGTAGATGCCCACGATCGAGTGCGATCCGACCGCCAGGTTCGTCAGGGTGCAAGTCGCCGTCGTTCCGCCGCTCACTGCCTGCGCGGTGCAGCCGCCGATGTCGACGGTGTTGTCCTGGAACTTCACGCTTCCCGTGGGCGTCCCGGCCCCGTTCCCGGTGATGGCGATGGTCGCGGTGAAGGTCACCGACTGGCCAGCGACCGAGGGGCTCGCCGGCGACGGAGCCACGGTCGTCGTCGTAGTCGCCAGGTTCACCGTGTACGAGAGGGCCGCCGAGGTCGAGGTCGCAAAGTTGGCATCGCCGCTGTAGATGCCCACGAGCGAGTGCGATCCGACCGCCAGGTTCGTCAGGGTGCAAGTGGCCGTCGTGCCGCCGCTCACTGCCTGGGCAGTGCAGGTGCCGATGTCGACGGTGTTGTCCTGGAACTTCACGCTTCCCGTCGGCGTCCCGGCTCCGCTGCCGGTGATGCCGACGGTCGCGGTGAACGTCACCGATTGACCGGCCACCGAAGAGACCGTCGGCAGCGCAGTCACCGTCACCGACGTCGTCGCCTTGTTCACCGTGTACGGGACCGCCGTCGAGGTCGAGGTAGCAAAGCTTCCATCGCCGCTGTAGATGCCCACGATCGAGTGCGATCCGACCGCCAGGTTCGTCAGGACGCAGGTGGCCGTCGTGCCCCCGGCCACCGGGCGCGCGGTGCAGCCGCTGATGTCGACGGTGTTGTCCTGGAACTTCACGGTTCCCGTCGGCGTTCCGGCCCCGCTCCCGGTGATGGCGATGGTCGCGGTGAAGGTCACCGACTGGCCAGAGGCCGACGGGCTCGCTGGCGACGGAGCGACGCTGGTCGTCGTGGTCGCCTTGCTGACCGTGTACGGGAGCGCCACCGAGGTCGAGGTCGCAAAGCTTGAATCGCCGCTGTAGATGCCCACGATCGAGTGGGCACCGACCGTGAGGTTGGTCAGGGTGCAAGTCGCCGTCGTGCCGAGGCTCACTGCCTGTGCGGTGCAGCCGCCGATGTCGACGGTGTTGTCCTGGAACTTCACGGTTCCCGACGGCGTTCCAGCTCCGCTGCCGGTGATGGCGATGGTCGCGGTGAAGGTCACCGACTGGCCGAACGCCGAGGGGCTCGCCGGCGACGGAGCCACGGTCGTCGTCGTGGTCGCCTTGCTCACCGTGTACGGGACCGCCGACGAGGTCGAGGTGGCAAAGTTTCCATCGCCGCTATAGACGCCCACGATCGAGTGCGCCCCGACCACCAGATTCGTCAGGGTGCAAGTCGCCGTTGTACCGCCGCTCACTGCCTGCGCGGTGCAGCCTCCGATGTCGACGGTGTTGTCCTGGAACTTTACGGTTCCCGACGGCGTCCCAGCTCCGCTCCCCGTGATGGCGATGGTCGCGGTGAACGTCACCGATTGACCGAACGCCGAGGGGCTCACCGGAGACGGGACCACCGTCACCGACGTGGTCGCCTTGTTCACGGTGTACGGGAGCGCCGTCGAGGTCGAGGTGACAAAGTTTCCATCACCGCTGTAGATGCCCACGATCGAGTGCGCACCGACGGCCAGGTTCGTCAGGACGCAGCTCGCCGTCGTGCCCCCGCTCACTGCCTGCGCCGTGCAGGTGCCGATATCGACGCCGGTGTCCTGGAATTTCACGCTGCCAGTCGGCGTGCCCGCTCCGACGCCCGTGAGGGCGATGGTCGCGGTGAAGGCAACCGATTGGCCAAACGCGGAGGAGGTCATCGGCACCGCAGAAACCGTCACCGACGTCGTCACCTTGTTCACCGTCTGGGACAAAGCCGTCGACGTCGAGGCGCCATAGTTGGCGTCACCGCCGTAGACGGCCGTGATGCTGTGGACGCCGCCCGTGAGAGCGCCGGTGGCGAAGGTGGCGATCGAGGAGCCGTTGAGATTGCCCGTGCCGAGGGTCGTGGCGCCGTCCATGAACGTGACGGTACCGGTCGGCGTCCCGGGCGTCGTGCTGGTGACCGTCGCAGTAAAGGTGACGGACTGCGAGAACGTCGAGGGGTTCAAGGATGACGCCAGGGCGGTCGAGGAAGAAGCGGAGCTGATGGTCTCGACAAGTCCCGGCGAAGTGGAGCTCTGGAAGTTGAGGTCTCCCAGGTAGACGGCCGTGATGGTGTGCGACCCGCCCAGCAGCGCCGAAGTGCTGAAGGTGGTGGTCTCGCCGGCGCTGAGCGTGTTGGAGCCGAGCGTGACGCCGTTGTCCTTGAAGGTGACCGACCCGGTCGCTCCCGTCGGCGTGCTGGTGACGGTCGCGGTGAAGGTCAACGATTGCCCGAACGTCGAGGGATTGGTCCCGCTGGTGAGCATGACCGCGGTCGAGGTGACCGCCTTGGTGACGACCTGCGTGAGAACGCTCGAGGTGGACGTCGAGAAGTTGCTGTCGCCCGAGTAGACCCCGGTGATCGCGTGCGAGACGGCAGTCAAGGCGCTGGTCGTGAAGGTCGCGATGCCCGAGGCGTTCACTGCGCTGGTGCCGATGACGGTCGACCCGTCTTTGAAGTTGACCGTTCCCGTCGGGATTCCGGCCGCGCTCGTCACCGCCACCGCGAAGGTCAGGGAATCACCATAAATCGCCGGACTTGCTCCCGCCGTCCGGCTGATCGCCGACGCGCTGGCGACGGTGTTGACCAACTGGCTGACGATGTTGGACGTGGAGGTGGCAAACGCCACATCGCCGCCGAAGACCGCGCTGATCGAGTGCGTTCCGCCCAGCAACGCGGCGGTCGAGAAGGTGGCCACGCCGCTGCCGTTGAGCGCGCCTGTTCCGATGGTCGTCGTTCCGTCCTTGAAGGTGACGGTGCCGGTCGGTGTGCCGCCGCTGCTGGTCACCGTGGCCGTGAAAGTAACCGACGAGCCGAAGATGGAAGGATTCGCGCCGGAGACCAACGCGGTGGCAGAGGCGGCGGAGGCGACCGTGATGCCGCTCTGCGTGCCCTTGATCGACGAAGTGGTCGTGTCGGTGATGGTGACGGACTGGCCGGCCGTGGCCTGATGAAACACGACGCCGGGGACTGAAGCCGTCCCGCCAGCCGCGATCGTGAGCGCTACGCCCTGGGGAACGGTCGCGCCGGGGTCGGCGGGCGGGCCAATCGAGACATTGACCGTTCCGCTGTAGCTCGTGGAATTGCCGAAGGCGTCGAGCGCCGACACGGTGGCGCTGTGGACCGAGTTGGCGACAACGCTCGTCGGGAAGGTCACGACGAAGCTGGCGGCGATCGCGGGCGTACCGGTGGCAGTGAAGGTCTGCGGCGAGCCGCTCAGCGCGGTGGTGCCGTTGGTGGACGATGCCGTGAAGGTGTTGCTACCGACGGTCGAGCCCAGCGTGGCCGTCGTCGAGGCCTTGCCGTCGGCGCCGGTGGTGGCCGTGGCCGCGGCCAAGGATCCTCCGCCGCTCACCACCGCAAACGTGACTGGCTGACCGGCGACGGGATTGTGATTCGCGTCCTCGACCAGGACGGTGAAAGGCGCAGCCAGAGCGGTGTGCACCGTGGCGGTCTGCCCGTTGCCACTGACCGTCGAGAGCGTCGCGGCGACGCCCGAGGTTCCGGATGCGTTGAAGGTGACCGTCCCGGGAGTGAGCCCCGCCCCGGTGGCGCTGAACGAGTTCGCTCCGTCCGTCGTGCCGAGCGTCGCGGTGACCGAGGCCTTGCCGTCCGGACCGGTCGTCGTGGTCGCAGCCGAGACGCTGCCTCCGCCCGAGACCACGGCCCAGGCGATGCTGAAGTTGGCCACCGGGTTGTTGTTGGCGTCGAGCACTTCGGCGACCAGCGGATTCTGCAAGGCAGTTGCGACCACTGCCGTCTGGGCGTCGCCCGAGACGACGACGACCTTGGCCGCCGCAGCGGACGCGACGCACAATCCAGCGGCGCTGCACGTCGGGTACGCGTCAGGGCAGTTGGTGGTGTCGTTGCAGTGAATCTTGCCCGACTCGTTGACTGAGCAGCCCGCGGCCAAGGCAGAGAACGCCAGGGCGCAGAGCGAGCGTCTGAGATCGGTCCAGCGGATCGGAGTGTGGTTCACATCATGCCCCATGCGGCCTGGGCCGCTAATACGGAGATGCCCGCGAAGCTTCCGCTAGAACGTGAAGAGGATGGCTGCCGCGCCGCCGAGCGCGACGCCGGCGATCAGCCCCACTGCCGAGAGCGTCTTTTGCGACTTCTGGTCGTCCAGGAGCTTCTGGTTCTCGGTCCTGCTGTGGAGCCCGGTTTCGACCGAGCTCGCGCTCGAGGAGGACTTCGAATACATGAACGCGCCGCCGCCCAGAGCGACCACGGCGAGGCCCGTCGCTACGTAGGCCATGGTCCGGGCGGGTCCCCTGCCGCTGCTGCGCGCGCTGGTCTCGGCCAGCGGAACGGGCGCGACCAGTGCGTCCTTGCTGACGGTGCGGCCGCTGTTCGGCGTCGCCGTGGAGGGAGCGGAGCTCGTCTTCGAGCCCGTGTCGTTCGAGGCGATCACGACAGGGGGCTCGGTCGAGGCAACGGCCGGCGGCTCGGTGGCGGCGGGAGCTGCCGGCGGCTCGGTGCTTGCCACCGCGGGAGGGCCGTCGAGCGAGGGCGGACCATCGAGCGCCGGCGGCGGGCCGTCGAGCGAGGGCGGACCATCGAGCGTGGGAGGCGCGTCGAGCGCCGGCGGACCGGCCTTGGCGACGACCTGGTCCTTCTTGCCCTTCTTGCCCTTCTTCTTCCCAGCGCTGGTGCCCGTGTCTGCCGGCGGCGCGTCGAGGCCGGGCGGCAAGTCGAGGAGCGGCGGCGCATCGGCCCGCGCGACCAGCTTGTCCTTCTTCGAGCTGCTGCTCGACGGGGGGTCGGACGGCAGCGCGGGCAGGTAGCCGACGGGCGGCAGGTCGAGTCCGGGCGGCGGCGCGTCGGCCTGCGCGCCCCTCTTGCCCTTCTTCCTCTTGCCCTTGCGACCCGGCTCCGCCACGGCGGGCGGGCCCGACAAATCCATCGGCGGCGCCTCGAGCGCGGGCGGCCCGGCGGGCAGATCGAGCGGCGGCGGACCGGCGCTGTCGAGCTTGGCCAGCGCACCCTTGGCCCGCGCGATGTACTTGCCCTGCGCGAACGGGTCGTTGATCAGCGTGTCGTACGCGGCCCGCGCCTTCTCCTTGTCGCCGAGCTTGGCGTAGGCATCGGCGATCCCGAGCTGGCACTCGTTGCCGGGGTCGGCCGCGCAGGCCGCCTGATACTCCTCGAGCATCTTGGTGAAGTTCTTCGACCGCTCGGCCTTCTTGCCTGCAGCCAGGTGCGCTTTCGCGCTGCCGGACTGGGCCAAGGCTTGTGGCGCGAAGAGCAAGGCCGTGAGGCACGCTGCGACGAGAAGACGGGGCATTTCAGCCCTCCTGCCAGACGAGCCGCCTGGCGGTCGGTACTGCTGTCCTGAATCGGTCAGCCGGAGGGGTAGTGTCAAGGCGCCGTTGCAGCTCCGCCCACCTGGAAGAGCTCGATGCCGAGGGCTTTTGCCACCGAGAAGATGCGGTCGTCGCGATAGAACTCGCCGTAGACGATCCGCTTGATGCCGGCGTTGGCCACCAGCTTGAAGCAGGGCCAGCACGGGCTGGCGGTGGTGTACAGATCGGCGCCGTCGATGCGCACGCCATTGCGGGCGGACTGCAAGATGGCGTTGGCCTCCGCGTGGATGGTCGCCACGCAGTGGCCGTTCTCCATCAGATGTCCGGCCTCGCTGCAGTGGGGCATCCCGCGGATCGAGCCGTTGTAGCCGGTGGAGAGGATCATCCGATCGCGCACGAGCAGCGCGCCCACCAGCTTGCGGTCACAGGTCGCGCGCGACGCCACCACGCTCGCGATCTGCATGAAGTACGAGTCCCAGTCGGCGCGCATGGCGCGTCACTGTACCTGAATCAGCGGCCGGCCTGCGCGGTCGCCTTGGGGGGCGCGACGCGCTGCAGCGCTGGCACCGCGCCGGCGCCGCCGAGGTCGAGGCCCGCGGTGCGCGAGAGCCCCGCGCGGCGCAGGAAGCTGCGGATCTTGCTGGGCGGCGCGAGGAAGGTCTCGCCGGGCATGGGCACATCGAAGCCGAGGTCCTCGTTGCGCACGCCCGTGAACGAGACGCGCGCGGTGCGATACCCTTCGACGAGGCCCACCAGCTTGCCGCTCGGCACGTCGAAGACGCCGCCGCCCGAGGCGCCATAGCCGATCGGGGCGTCGGTCTTCATCGCTGTCTGCGCGCCCTTGTCGTTGGTCTCGACCTGGCTGACGATGCCCGACGAGACGCTGAGCGAGCGGCCGTAGGGCGCGCCGATCACCACCACGTCGTCGCCGACGCCCACCTCTTCCTCGGCGGCGATGGGCGCGGCGGGCAGCTTGTGGTCGATGGCGAGCAGCGCGAGATCCTCGTCTGGGACCTTGCCGGAGGCGACGAGCCTCGCCTCGACGCGCAAGAGCCGCGGCCGCTCGATGAGGACGACGATGCTGCCCTCTTCGCTCTCGCTCGCCGGCTCGACCACGTGGGCGTTGGTGAGGATGTAGCTCGTGCTCGCGGTGCCGGCGACGACCACCCCGCTCGCCTGCGCGACCAGCTTGCCAGAGACCATCACTTCGATGCGCACGCTCTGGTGGAGCGCCGCCTTTACCACCTTCGACTTGTCGCTCTTTGCCTCCGCCGGCGGCGAAAGGAGCGTGAACGCGATCGGCAGCGCGAGGAGCGTCATCAGCCTTCGCAAAGCGCCTCCTGTGGTGGTGGTGCCTCTGTGCAACCCGCCCGCGCGCGAGCCGATTCCTCGCTCGCGGAGATGGCCTGTGTGCTTGCCACTGCAGTTGGCCTCTGCGAGAACCGCGCCGTGATCCGCCGCGTCCCGCCGCCCGTGCTCATCGGTGCTGGCTTTCTCATCGGCCTCTTCCTGGCCAGCCTTGACAAACTCCTCACGCCCGTCCAGACGGCGAACCCGTACATCAACGGGCTCATCGAGACGGTGGACTGGATCGCGCCCCCTCTCGCGGGCGCCCTGCTCGCCTTCGCGATCCTCTATGGGATGCGCCGGCAGCGGATGCTCGAGGCCGAGCGCGCGGCAACCCAGGTCCTCTCGGAGCGGCTCGCCGGCACCGAGCGGCGCCAGGCGCTCTGGGTGGTCGCGGCCGCCGTCGCCCACGACTTGAAGAACCCGCTCCACAACCTGCAGCTCCTGGTCGAAGAGCTCGGCGAAGAGGGCCCCCCCGAGCGGCGCGCCGAGCTGCTTTCTCACATGAAGGACAACGTCGCGCGCGCGACCGAGCGCATCGGCGAGCTGGCGCGCGTCGGCGAGCCGCCCTCGGACGAAGAGGGCGGCACCATCGACGTCTCGCCCGCGCTGGCCGAGGTGCGCCAGCGGCTCTTGCCGTCGGCGCTCCTGGCCCGCACCGAGATCGTCGTGGACTGCCCGCGCGAGCTGCGCGTGCGCATCGCGCGCCTCGCCATCCGCAGCGCGGTCGAGAACGTGGCCGCCAACGCCCTCGAGGCGCTGCAGTCGCGAGGGCGCGGCGGCCGGCTGTCCTTGCGCGGCCGCGCCATCCCCCTCGAGCGCGTGGTCGAGCTGGTGGTCGAGGACGACGGCCCGGGCATCCCCGATTCGCTCCGCCCGCGCCTCTTCGTGCCCTTCGCCGCCAGCCACAAAGGCTCGACGGGTCTTGGCCTCGCGATCGCCCGCGCGCTGGCCCGCGCGGCCGGCGGCGACCTGGTCTGCACCGACGCCAGCCCCGGCTACACGCAGTTCCGTTTTACCTTTCCGTTGCGTTAAGGTTCCGCACTTCAAGGGTGACCCAATGAGCACGATCGCATCCGGTGGCGCGGCCACCGCGACTGGCAACGCTCCGCGGCTCCTGCTGCTCGTCGAGGACGAGGCTGACGCCCGCTCGGTCCTCACTCGCCGGCTGCAAGCCTTCGGTTGGCACTGCCTGCCCCACGCGAGCGGCGAGTCGGCCCTCAAGGACCCAGAGGTGCGCTTCGTCGAGGCCGTGGTCGCCGACGTGGTGCTCGGCGAGGGCCGCATGAGCGGCATCGATCTCATCCTCGCGCTGCGCCGCGAGGAAGTGCGGGCGCCGGTGGTCCTGGTCACGGCCTTCGCCGACCAGCACCGCACCAAGGCCGCGCTCAACGGCGGCGCCAGCTACCTGCTCGAGAAGCCCTTCACCACCGAGGCGCTCCGCGGCGTGCTCGAGCGGGTCACGGCCGTCGATGTGGACCTGTCGCGCCTGGTGAACCGCGCCCTCGCCAAGGCGCGCCTGACGCGCAAGGAGGAAGAAGTGGCGCGCCTGGTGCTGAAGGGCCTCACCTCGGCCGAGATCGGCGAGATGATGGGCAACAGCGAGAAGACCATCAAGCAGCACCTGACGCAGGTCTACGCCAAGCTCGGCGTCGCCGGCCGCGCCGAGTTCTTTCATATGGTTTTCCCGAGCTAGAAAAAGAAACCGCAGCTTTAGTCGTTGTATCGCTTGCCGAGGAGCAGCACGAGCGCGTCCTTCGCGCAGTGCTCGCAATACCCGTAGCGGGTCTTCATCGCCGTCAAGGTCTGCTCGACCAGGACGATGTCCCGCGAGGCGAGCTGGGTGCGCTCGTCGCCGAGGAAGCGCAGCACGCGCTCGGCGTTCTTGCGCAAGGTGCGCTTGCGCTCGTCGTAGAAGTGGTCGCGCAGGCGGCGGAACAGGTCGGGGAAGATCTGGCTGTAGTCGATGACGTCGCTGTCCGGGTTCTCGATGCGGTGCGCGCCGATGGCGCTGATGAGGCCGCGGCGGAACTCGCGCCGGTCCTCGCCGCCGGTGAGGACGATGGTCTCGGTCTGCGCCATCATCTCCTCGTCGGGCCGCTCCTGCTCGCCGGTGTGCTTGTTGCGCAGCCGCTCGCCGCGCGTCCACGCCACCACGTGCTGCACGTAGCGCTCGAAGAGCTCGGCATATTGCCGCTCGCTGACCAGCCCCATCGCCTCGCGGACTTCTTCGTCGAGCGCGTCGAGGTATTGGGCCTCGACCACGCGGACGAACTCTTCGTGGTCGTGGTAGCCGTCGACGACCTCCTGCTGGAGGAACTCGTAGACCGACTTGTCCTTGCAGAGCTGCTCGAGCTCTTCGAGGATCGCCTGCGGCGTCAGGCAGTGATAGGTGCCCTGCGCGGCGTTGAAGATGACGGTCTTGACCTCGCGCGCGCTGGCCCCGCTGCGCCCTTCATAGTTCGGATAGGTATCCGATTCGCCAAACAAGGCGGTGAGCTGCTTCTTCAGTTCTTTGGCCTGCGCGCTCGAGAGCCGGTCGGGCGCGTCGCCCTTGTCGTAGAGCCGCATCTTCTCCGGCGGCGAGAGGTGATCGACGAGCTTCCTCACCTCGCCCTTGTAGCGATCGGCGACCGGCTTCTTGAGGCGGGTCAGCACGGCCCACTGCGCCGCCACTTCGGTCGCGTGCGGCGCGACGTGCTTTGGGATCACCGCCGTCAATTGCTGATCATAGATGGCCTTCTCGGCCCAGACGCGGCGCAGGTAAGGTACGCGGACCAACTCAATGCGACCTTTGAAGGAAGGGAAATCGGAGATCTCTTTGAACGCCGAGAGATGCTTCTCATTGCTGGAAGCGATCAGCACCATGTCGAGGTGCAGCAGGAAGAGCTGCATCCGCGCGATGCCCGTCTCGATAGTCCCCAATAGATATTTATAATGCTCGAGCGGGCGCTTGAGCAGGTCGCTGAACTCAACCAGCCCGCGATTTCCGGCGACCAGGGGCCCATAGGGTTCATATAAGGAAAGGTTCTGCAAAGAGCCCGGGAGCGCGTGGTGGCTGCGGTCGGAAGTGAGCTGCCGCACTTCGGCGTCGACCGACATCTGCGGCTCGACGGTGACCGCGCCGGCCATGTAGCGCCGCGAGATGTAGAAGCGCTCGACCTGGACGTGGCGCAAGACGCGCAGGACGTCGCCGTTGTAGCTCTGCAGGAGCGCGGCGTAGATCTGCCGGCACTTGTGGCAGAGCTCGCCCTCGAGCAGCGCGGGCGAGAGGAGAAAGCCGTCCTTGCCCTCGTTGCCGTCGGGCTTGCACTCTTGCTCAAGGAGCTTTCTCCGCTCGCGGCGCGGGAGCAGCCAGAGCGGGTGGTCGCGCATCTCGCAGACGATGCGGGCGTCCACCTCCTCGCCCTCGAGATGCGCGTAGCTGCCGACGCGGTCGGTCCCGGCGCGCACGTCGCCAAAGCCGATCGACCCCTTGCCGAGCTTCTCGCTGGGGAAGATCCAGTTGTAGCGATAGAGGGCGCCCTCTTCCTTGCGCGAGTAGTCCTCGAGCGCCCGCTGGATGGCGGCGACGATCGAGCTCTTGGCCGACCCGTTCGGCCCGTGCAGCAAGATGAGCTTGTTGACCCGCCCGGCGCGGACGAAGGTATTCAAGATCCGGTAGATGGCGTTCTGCGCTTCCTCTTGACCGCTGACCGGCGCGCCACCTTCGCCCTCGAGCATCTGCCCGGGGTCCTGCCCGCCGTCGCTGACGAAGTCGAACGGCCGATCGAAGAGCTTGAAGCGGCGGACCAGGCCCGCCGGCGTCTTCACCTGCTCGGTGCCGTAGTGGTCGAAGCAGTCGCGGATGAACTGCGCCGCCGAGCGCGCGTGCACCCGGGGCCGCTCGCCAAACGCGTCCAGGTATTCCTGGAACGTGAGGATGGTCTTGTTCTTGAGGAAGGTCTCCTGGACCTGAGACCCGATCGCCTGAAGGTAGCGCAGGGAATCCACCATGCTAGTCTAGCACCCTGTGAGCCGGATCATCGGGATCGACCTCGGAACTACCAATTCCTGTGCCGCCATCTACGAAGATGGGGCCGTCAAGCTGATTCCTTACAAGGGGGGCGAGTTCATCATTCCGTCGATCTTTGCCATCGACGAGAAAGGGAACGAGCTGATCGGCCACGAGGCCAAGCGCCAGTGGCAGCTCAATCCGCGCAACACCGTCTACGCCTCCAAGCGCCTCGTCGGCCGCTCGTACTCCAGCGACGTCGTCGAGCTGATGAAGAAGACGGTCGCGTACGAGGTGCGGCAGGGCGATCGCAACGACGTCATGCTCGACGTCGGCAAGAAAAACTTCCGCCTCTCGGAGATCGCCGCCAAGATCTTGAACAAGATACGCGGCGTCGCCCAGGACTACTTCCAGGAGAAGGTCACGCGCGCGGTGGTGACGGTGCCCGCGTACTTCACCGATCGGCAGCGCCAGGCGGTCAAAGACGCCGGCAAGATGATCGACCTGGAGGTGGTGCGCATCATCAACGAGCCCACGGCCGCCGCGCTGGCGTACGGCCTGGGCAAGAACCTGCACGAGACGGTGGTGATCTACGACCTCGGCGGCGGGACCTTCGACGTCTCGATCATCGAGATCCGCGAGCGCGTCTTCGAGGTGAAATCGACCGGCGGAGACATCTTCCTCGGCGGCATCGACTTCGACAACACGATGATCAACTACGTGCTCGAGCAGTTCAAGGCCAAGCACGGCATCGATCTGCGCGTGGACCCGGTCGCCATGCAGCGCATCCGCGATCTCGCCGAGCGGACCAAGATCGACCTCAGCTCGCGCGAGGCGGCGCCCTTCAGCGTGCCCTTCGTGACCATGACGCCGCAGGGCCAGCCGCTCAACATCGACTTCACCTTCACGCGCAAGATGATCGAGGACATGACGATGCCGCTGATCGAGCGGTCGATCGACATCTTGAAGCGGGTGATGGAGGACGCCAAGCTCTCCTACGACAAGGTTGACGAGCTCTTGCTGGTCGGCGGGCAGACCCGCATGCCGCTGGTGCAGAAGAAGCTGACCGACCTGTTCGGCAAGCCGCCCTCGAAGGGCGTCCACCCGGACGAGGCGGTGGCCATCGGCGCCGCGCTCTACGCGCACTCGCTCGAGGACAACACCAACTTGAAGCTGATGCTGCTCGACGTCATTCCCATGGCCATCGGGCTGGAGAAAGCGGGCGGGCACTTCCACGAGGTGTTCCCGCGCAACGCGGCCATCCCCAACGCCAAGGCCATCTCGGCGACCACCAGCTTCGATGACCAGCAGGAGGTCGCCATGCGCATCTACCAGGGCGACCACTCGGAAGTGGCGCACAACGAGCTGCTCGGCGACTTCCTCTTCAGCGGCATCAAGGCGGCGGCCAAGGGGAACGCGCGGCTCGAGATCACCTTCGATGTGAACGTCGAAGGCATCCTGACGATGAGCGCGCGCGATCTGGACACGGGCAAGCAGATGAAGACGACCGTGCGGGTCACGCAGCACTGAACGAGGCGTCGAGCTTCGGCAGCCTGCGGAGCCCGAGCAGGCTGAGCCCGCCGCCAATCACCATCGGCAGCAAGAGCAGCGCGTGGTAGCCGAGGGCAAAGGCGGCAGCGGCGTCGGCGGCCTCGCCGAGCGCCATCAGCGCCATGGCCGCGCCCAGCTCGAAGGTTCCGAGGTTCGCCGGCGGCGCCGGGGCGGCCATCGCCAGGTTGACCCCGAAGATGACCGCGGCCCCGCCGGCGACGCCGCCGTGATGGACGCCGAACGCCTGCAAGGCGGCAGCGGCGGCCAGCACTTCGCAACACCAGGCCGCAGCCGAGGCCCCGACTGCGACCAGCACGGCCCTCGGCGAGCGCAGCGCAGCGAGGCCTTCGCGCAGCTTCGCGAGCTGCTTGCCGATGCGGCCTTGGGGCTCGCGGCCATCGGCCGGCCAGGCGGCGCGGAGGAGCACGATGGCCACGACGAGGATCGCCGCAAAGCCACCCCAGACGGCCGCGCGCGCCGCCGCCGGGACGGGCAAGACGAACGGCAAGAGCCCCGCCAGGAGGAACATGACCGAGCCATTGACGGTGTGATCGGCGGCCACCGTGCCGAGCGCGGCGGCTCGGCTCATCCCCGAGGCGCGGGCGAGGAGCTCGAGGCGGACTGCCTCTCCGGCGCGGAGCGGGAGAACGCAGCTTGCAGCCTGTCCGGCGAGGCTGGCCGCGACCACCGTGCGCAGCCGCACTTTGCGCACCGGCTGGATCACCTGGTGCCAGCGCACCGCCTGGAGCACCAACGCCAGCAAGGCGAGCAACCCGGCGACCGCGAGCAGGGGTCCGTCGGCCTTGCGCACCGCCTCGCCCACGCGCGCCCAGTTCAGGCCGCGCGCGATGAGCGCCACTCCGGCGATGCCGACCACCCAGACCAAGACCGACAGCCAACCCCTGCGCGCCTTGCCATCCATTTCCCGGACGCCCCTCCCGTCTTCACCCCGCCCGGGACCAATCTATTTCTTGTCCTGCCGATCGGCCTTCCGCTCGGGCGCTGGGTGATTCTGGACAGGCCGCCCCTGCGTAGTGCGCGGGATGCCCCCGCCCGGCATCGGCCTTGGCCCCTGCTGGAGCGCACGCGGCGCCTCGGTGGGCGGCTGCTGGTTGCGCTGGTACGGGCGAGGCTGAGCCACCGGAATCTGTCGCGAGCGGTCGGGCCGCTGCTCCTGGGCGATGGGCCTCTGCCAGCCCTGGTGCGAGGGGCCGGTCCGGGGCGCCTCGCGCGGTGCTCGCGGCGTCCAGCTCTCGGTGCGCTGCGGAGCCTGCGGGGTGGCCCTGGGGCCCGCCCGGTTGCCCGCCGCCGCAGGCTTGAAGGGCACGCCCACCGGCCGGTAGATGTGCACCGGGCCACCGACGATGTGCTCGGGCCTGGAGGCCTCGGCGTGCGAGCTGGCGACGCGGACCGGCACTGCCGAGATGGTGTGGCCCACGGCGCGAGAGACCACGGCGGGAGGAGGTCCGGCGTACAGACCCGGCCGATGCAGCGGCAGCGCCTGAACGCGATTCCAGAGCGCGTAGGTGCGGTGCGCAGGCAGCGCGTAGCGCCGGATCGGCGCGTCGAAGTGGGCCGTGTCCACGAACACCCAGCGGGTCGGCTCGCGATAGACGATGCCCCGCGGCCCGAGCGGCGCCCAGCCCGCGTTGCCCGCGCCGTAGCGCCAGCTCACCCACGCCGGCGCCCAGACGCGCCCGGGCAGCCAGGTCCAACCGTACGCGGGCGAGTACCACCAGCGGCCGTAGTGATAGGTGGCCCAGCCGAACGGCTCCTGGGCGACCCAGGTCCAGCCATAGCTCGTGTAGACCCAGCGGCCGTCGAGATAGGGGCGCCAGTCGCTCGACACCTGGGTGGGCCGCCAGACGCGACCGTACTCGGGCGTGTCAACCCACTGGCCGTAGGGCGCGAGGCCCTCGCGGAAGTCGGCATAGCGAGGCGCGTAGGTCTCGGCCGCCGGGTAGCGATCGCCGCCGTAGCTCGGCTCCGGGTTGTCGTAGCCTTGGCCACTTCCGTCGGACCACTGGCCTGATTGGTCCTGCGGCGGCGGCACGCCTTGGTCCGGCCCAAGCTGCGCCGGAACGGGCTCCTGCGCCGGCGTGCTCCACGCGGCATCACCAGCCCAGACCACCTCGTCGCCATCGCCCGGCTCTTGCGCGCTTGCCGCCCGCGCGACCCCGCCGGCGATCACCAGCGCCAGCGCCGAGACCTGCAGCAGCTGCCGGCGAGCTTCCCCTCTCACGACAGTTCTCTTGGCCATCGCGAACCTCCTTGCTTCATCGGACTGCGCCCCGGCCGCGCCGTTCACTTCTGGGAAATTTCTAAGGTATGCGAAGCGCCGAGGCCGCTTTCCCAGAGCGGGAAGCGGCCTCGAACAAACCGTGCGAGCGGTCACATCCGCTAAGCGGTCTTGCGGTCCTTCTCGAACGAGAGGCCGGGCTCTTCCCCGCGCATGATCACGCCCTCGGTGATCTTGCACTCCTTGATGGCCTCCCGATAGGGCACGTCGTACTGGATGTCGAGCATCGCGTTCTCCATGATGGCGCGCAGCCCGCGCGCGCCGGCCTTGCGCCGCATCGCTTCGTGAGCGATGGCGCGCAGCGCCTCCTTGGTGAACGTGAGCTTCACGCGCTCCATCTCGAAGAGCTTCTGGTACTGCTTGGTGAGCGCGTTCTTCGGCTGGGTGAGGATGGTCACGAGATCGTCCTCGGTCAGATCCTCGAGCGTGGCCATCATCGGCAGGCGGCCGACGAACTCGGGGATCATGCCGAACTTGATCAGGTCGCTCGGCTCGCAGAGCGCAAAGAGCTCACCGACGCCGCGGTTGTCGCGCGCGGCGATCTGCGCGCCAAAGCCAAGGCCCTTTTCACCGGTGCGGCGCTTGATGATGTTCTCGAGGCCGGTAAAGGC
Source organism: Myxococcales bacterium (assembly GCA_038231075.1). Taxonomy (GTDB): domain Bacteria; phylum Myxococcota; class Myxococcia; order Myxococcales; family 40CM-4-68-19; genus JBBRMA01. The sequence goes on from JBBRMA010000055.1 coordinate 30,135, forward strand.
CCCGCCGCAGATAAAGAGGATATTCGTTGTATCAACTTGAATGTATTCCTGCTGGTTGTACTTCTTGCCGCCGCGCGGGGTGACATTGGCCCGCGTGCCCTCGATGATCTTGAGGAGCGCTTGCTGCACGCCCTCGCCGCCGACGTCGCGGGTGGGGCTCGGCGTGTCTCCCTTGCGCGCGATCTTGTCGATCTCGTCGATGTAGACGATGCCGCGCTGGGCCTTCTCCACGTCGTAGTCGGCGGCGTGGAGCAGGTTCTGGATGATGTTCTCGACGTCCTCGCCCACGTACCCGGCCTCGGTCAGGCTGGTCGCGTCGGCGATGGTGAACGGGACGTTGAGGAACCGCGCGAGCGACTGGGCCAGCAGCGTCTTGCCGGAGCCCGTCGGTCCGATGAGCAGGATGTTCGACTTCTGCAGCTCGACGTCGCTGTCGTTGTTGCCGCGCGGCGTGTTCAGGCCGGGCCGCGCGCGCGGGACCTTGCGCGAGTAGATGCGCTTGTAGTGGTTGTAGACCGCGACGGCGAGGATCTTCTTGGCCCGCTCCTGGCCGATGACGTAGTCGTCGAGGAAGGTCTTGATCTCGACCGGCGCGGGCAGCGCCACGGCGGGGCGATTCTCTTCCCGCTCGCTCTCCTCGGCGATGATGTCGTTGCAGAGCTTGATGCACTCGTCGCAGATGTAGACCGTCGGCCCGGCGATGAGCTTACGGACCTCGCGCTGCCCTTTCCCGCAGAAAGAGCAGGACAGGTTGCCGTGGTGATGGCTGTCCTTCCGGCTCACGCAACACCTCCGTCTCGCGTCATCCTACGCGCCCCGCCCATCTGCCGGCAACCATTCGTGAGATGCATCACCATGCGAATATAGAGTGCCCTCCCCCGCCGCGCCAGAAAGTGCGTACCTCAGATCGGCGCGGCGGCCCGGTATTCGCTCTTTCCGACAGGCGAACTCTCGCGATCGTTGGCGACAGCACAGTCCCTCTTCCCGCGGCCCGAACTCCATGGAACGACGCACGTACGCCCTCCGGCTCGCCTACGACGGCGCCCCCTTTCGCGGCTGGCAGCGCCAGCCAGGCCTCCCCACGGTCCAAGAAGAGGTCGAGCGCGCGCTTGCCGCCCACCTGGGTCGCGCGCTCCTGCTCTTCGGGGCCAGCCGGACCGACGCTGGCGTCCACGCCGATGGGCAGGTGGCGCACTTCCACGCCAGGCTGCCTGTCGAGGTGCCTGCACTGATAGACGGCCTTTCGAGAAATTTTCCGCCTGGCCTCGCGATCAAAGCCGCGGCGGAGGCGAGCTCGTCGTTCCACGCGCGTTCCAGCTCCATCGGAAAGCGATATCGCTACCGCTTCTCGTGGGGAGAGGCGCAGCCAGCGCGGAGCTTCTGGCTGGGCAGCAAGGCGCAGCCGCGCTGGGAGAGGGCGCGCGCGGCGCTCGCGGGGCTCGACGGCCTGGCAGAGATCAGCGGGCTTGCCTCGCCCTCGCGCGATCGCAAGAGCGCGCCCCCGTTGCAGTCCGTCGGCTGGGAGGAGTCAGCCGGCGAGGCCGTCTTCGAGGTGCGGGCCGAGGCGTTTCGCAAGCACCAGATCAGGAACCTCGCCGGCCACCTGGCCGCGGTGGCGCTCGGCCTCGCCGAGCCGGAGAGCCTGCGGGCGCTCGCTTCCCTGCGTCGGCCCTGGCGCGGCGCGACCGCTCCGCCGCACGGGCTGACGCTGCTGGAGGTCCTCTACCCTCGAGACCTGGACCCGTTCCTCTCGCCGGCCGGCCAGAATGGCGTCGGCGAGACAGCGGAGGCGCGGGCGATCACGTCCGCGGCGACTTCGCGGTAGAGGGAGAGGAAGACGAGCCGCGCGGGCTCGCCTTCGGCGACGATGCGGTGCCAGCGAAGGGGGGCGTCCATGCGCACGACGCTACCGCCGCGCGCCGGACGGTCAACTATTCCGCCGCCGCCTTGCGAGGAACAAGAGGCCGGCGAGCACCGCCAGCAGCGCGCCTGGGCCCGTTGAAGTGGACGACGTCGCGCAGCCAACCGCGCCGGCCGCCAGCCGCGACGCCGCATCGTCGGCCCCGTACTTGGCCACCGTGGCGCGGCCGCCTTCGTCGGTCACGTTGACCGTGAGGCTCTGGCCACCCAGGTCCTCGGCGGTGAAGACGCGCGCGGGTCCCTGCCGCGTCCAGCCGCCCTGACCGCCCAGCCGGTAGCTGTAGGCCAGCTTGTCGGTCGGCGTGGACGAGCTCTGCGCGCGGGTGACGACGGCGCCGTCGTTGCGAACGTACAGGTCGACCGAGGGTGCCTCGAAGGAGACGAAGAAGTCGAGGCTGACCGGCTCGAGATCCTGGGTGTGATCGTCGCCGGCCTCGCGCGAAGTCACGTCGATCGAGTGGTGGCCTTGGAAGAGGAAGATCTGGTTCTTGACGGTGAAGCGCGGGCCAGAAACCCAAGGCGACCAGAGGCCGCCGTCGATGCGGTAGCTGAACTCGGGCGAGCCGCGGCGGGCCTGGAGCGAGCCGGCCTCGATCTCGACGCTGGGGACGGCGTGCTGGGTGCGCACCTCGTCGACGCTGGCGGGCACGTTGGTCGCCGCGATGCGGGCCTGGGTCTTGACCGTGTACTGGTCGCACGGCGCTGCGGGAGTGCAGACCGCGATGCTCGAGTAGACCGCCATGTGCGCGTAGCCATCGGTGGCGAGATCGGCGCTGACCGGCACCGCGCCGCCCAGGCCGTCGACGTAGAGGTGCAGGCCGAGCAGCGACGGCAGCTGAATGGGCTTCAAGATGCCCGCCAGCAGCGGCTGCGCGAGCTGGACCGCGGCGCCGAGCAGGTCCCTGATGACGCCAGGGTCCTCGGCCAGCATCTCGTTGTTCAGCGCCTTGATGTTGGTCAGCACGGTGGAGAGGCCGCCGAGCACGGGCTGCAGCATGTCGGCCTGCGCGCCCGTGAAGGTGCGCAGCCCGAGCGGCAGCTCGAGGTCGGCCTGGAGCGTGAAGACGCGAACCTGGCGCTCATCGACCAGCGCGTAGAAGTCGAGGTTCATCTGCTTGAAGTTGACGGTGATGAGCGGGTCGTCAGGCGTCGTCGTGCCATCGGCCAGCGTCTTGAGCGTGCCGCGGCCGATGCGGACATTCGGGGCCTGGGTGGGCCGCAAGAGGACCGCCATGGGCACGTCCCTGCCGCCCGTGACGAGGCCCAGAGACGGCAGGAAGGTCTTGAACAGGCCGCTCGAGATGAAGGGCGTCGTCTTGTTGCTCAGCGTGACGCAGAAGAGGCTGGCGCTGTAGGCGTCGAACATGGCGCGGTTGATCATCTGCGAGGCGACCGAGAAGCCGACTTCATACGTCCCGACGTTGGCGGGCTTGTTGTTCGCGTCGTCGAAGTTGAGCGCGGGCGGCTGGCCCTGGTTTGCCCAGACGGCCGGAGGCACGCAGAGCGACGCCGGGCTGCCCGAAGGGAGCGCGGTGCCTGCCATCACGGTGAGCTGCACGCCGGTGTCGTCGATGGTCGGCGCGGCGGTCTTGCTGCCGAGTCCCATGGTCACGAGCAGCCCCGGGCTCGGCGTGAAGCCGACCGAGTCGGTGAGCGCGGAGGGGTCGAGCTTGCCGGTGATGCCGAGCGGAATCGGCTCGCAGTTGTGCTCGCCCACCACGTACGTGCCGCCATCAGAGAGCGGCACCGTGCCGGTCTGGCCCGTGCCGGGATCGTGCGGGCTCTGTCCCTGCGGAACGCAGACGCCGCGGCCGGTGTCGCAAGTGAGCGGCACGCCGTTGTCGTCGTTGGGGCAGCGGAAGGCGCCGTTGTCGCAAGCGTGCGCGGCGCCCGCCGAGTCGGCCGAGGTCTGGCAGCGAAGCTTCTCGATCTGGCCGCGGAGGAGGTTCACGATCTGCGGGGCGAACCGGTTCTTCAGCTGGTTCAAGAGGTAGTCGCGAACGGTCTGGAAGATCAGGCAGAGGCCCTTGGGGTTCGGGTCGCTCTGGTCACAGGTGCCGCTCAGCACGCGCAGGACGCCGCCGCAGTTGAGGCTGCCGGGGCTCGATTCGGTCGCATAGTTGGACCCCGTCGAGCCGCACGCGTCGTGCGAATAGTGGCCCGTCGCCGGGATGGTGGCGTGGTTGCTGAAACCGTCGATGCCGATGTGCGAGGCGTCGAAGCGGTTGATGATCGACGCGAGCGAGGCGTCGGTGACGTTGAGCTCCATGCGCCCGTCGGGCGAGGGCGTGAACTTGATGTCGAGGTCGAGCTCGGTGTCCTGCTGCGTCCCTGGGATGTTCAGCTCGTCGTCGTAGAAGACGCGCGCCTGGATGGGCGAGTTGCCGCTGCAGAGCGACGAGTGGGCCTCGTCGGTGCGGATGTAGATCGGGTCCGTGAAGATGTGCGCGGTCAGCTTCATGCGCAGGATCTGGTCGGCCTTGTCGAAACCCCAGGTCGCGTCCTTGAAGGTGATGTGCGCCAGCGTGTCGTCCGCCGTGGTGCAGCTTCCATCGAAGTTCGAGTCGCCGATGAAGACGCCGTCGAACTCGGTGACCGGACAGACGTTGAGCGGAAATGGCGAAGTGTTGATGTGCGTGCAGGGGATGCCGAGGGCGGGCGTGCTGCCGTTCAGGCTGGTGAGGATGTTGTTCAAGTGGTCGGCGTTGAGGAACGCGAACCCGCTCTGGGTCACGCGCAGCTGGGCGACGTTGTCGAGCCTCTGCCCCGAGAAGACGATGGGCGCGCCGTTGACGTCTTTGGTGACGAAGGCGCCGCCGCACGAGGAGCCGCAGCTGTTGCCTGCACCGCCTGCGCATCCCGCCAGGAAGAGGATGGCGAGGACGGCCGCGCGGACGTTGTTGCGCGCGGGACGGGCATTGAGAATGGGCTGCATGCGGCGACAACCTCCGGCAAGACGGCGCTCTGTAAAGATGCGCCATCCTACACGAGAGGTCGTACCTCTCCGCTCCGGCAGGTGACGTACTCCGGCGGGCAGACGTCAGCTAGAGCACCGATCGGGTTGAAGGACCGAGGAGAACGGTCGAGTCGCAAGCAGCGCAAGGAACGACGAGGCGCCGTACTTTCTGTACGGCAACGAGGAGAGACGCGGCGATGCGCAGCGAATCGGCCGAGCGGGTTGCCC
>JBBRMA010000056.1:0-34687 GCA_038231075.1 Myxococcales bacterium
CAGCGCCAGGCCGTAAAAGTCTTCGACCTGGAGCAGTGGATGCCCTCACTTGCTTCATGTATGGACGTCAGGCCGCCAAGCCGCGCTGGATCAGTGCGCCGTCAACTTTCGTGAGGCCGACGTGCGAAGGTAGGGCTAGGATCTCGCGGCGGATGAGGGAATGCGCGCCGAGGAGGCTGAGGAGGACGTCGAGTCCGTCGAAGACGACGCGCTTTGCGCCAAGCTGCTTTGCCCTGGCCTCGACGACAGCCAAGAGGCCGAGCAGGTCGAACTCGCCGCCCTGCAGGATCGCCTGGGGAAGCTGGGCGTCGATGAAGCTGATCCCCTTGTCCCGCAAGGCAGCGAGCTTCCAGTTGAAGTGGCTTGCGTCCTGCACCACCCTCTCGGGCGCCTCTTCGAAGGTGACGAAGAGGCCCGGCTCGCCCTCGCTCGCGCCGGCCAGCAGGGTCTGCAGCGCAAAGATGGTCTTTCCGCAGCCGGCGGCGCCGAGCACCACGGTGAAGCGGCCGCGCGGCAGGCCCCCGGTGATCTCGTCGAACCCCGAGACCCCCGAGAGGAGCCTGTCGTTCCTGGGCGCGGCTTGAGAAGGCTGAGCCATGGCGACCTCCCTTCTTGCCTGCGGGATTCCACGCAGAGCGAAAAGGACTCAGCCAAAGCTAAGCATGGCGACCCTTAGAACGCTAGGACCAGGAGTCGAGCGAATTGAGCGGACCTGGCTGACCGCTTTCTGGCCGCGCAGGAACTATCGGTTGAGAACGACTCAATCAACCTATGAATCGCAAGCATCGAACTGACGAGTTCAAGTTTGCATCAATCATTACTGGCAGTGAAAACTTTGTTCGATTGAAAAAGCCGGCCGGATCGATCCCCGGCTGGCGCGGACCTTCGTCGTCGATTGGGAGCGCGTCGCGCGCGCGCTGGCGACCCGGCTGCACCGCCAGTCGCTCGAGCGGCCCGACCCCCACGGGCTCGCCGCGCTGCTGCGCGAGCTGCAGAGCTACCCCGACGTGCCCGCGCGCCTGTTCCAGCCGGACTTCTCGGCGCCGAGCTTCCCAACCTTTGCCATCGCATTGGAGCGCGACGGCCGCCGCCTGGCGTTCATGACCACATTGACCAGCTTCAGCGCGCCGCAGAACATCACCCTGGAAGAGCTCTCGATCGAGAGCTGTTTTCCGCTCGACGAGGGCACCGTCGAGACCTGTCGGTGGCTCGCCGCGCAGCCGCTTGCGCCATGAGGGCCCCCCCCCCGCGGGCCCGCGCGGCCAATCCGGCTACCAGGAGTCGATCGAGGCGACCAGTCTCTGGGCCACCTCATTTCCCTTGCCGTGGACATACTGCTTGAACACGCTGTCGTAGATCTCCGAGGTCAACGTCTCCTCGAACTTCTTCTGCACCTCGGCGACCGCCTCGTACGCGAACCCCTCGCAGCCGACCTCACAGGCGGCCACCACTTCCGGGCCGATCAGCCCGCACGCCGAGTCCATCGGCACGCGGATGAAGGCGCAGATCTCCGCGCCGGCCGTCAGCTTGGAGCTCACGCCGAAAGCGGCCTGCGACACCTGGGTAACGGCGAAGCCGATCACGCCGGTGACCTGATCCTCGATCTGGCTCTCGGCCTTGTTCTGCAACATCGGAATTGCCTTTTGCAGCAGCCAGGCCTTGACCGTGGGCTTCGCCTCCTTCTTGAAGCGGGCCGAGATCGCCCCGGCCTGGTCGCGGACCAGCTTGACGACGGCCTGCGCCGCCTTCTTCTCGGCGTCGCCCGCCTTCTCGATCGCCGTGTTGGTCTTGGCGATGGTGCCGTTGAGGCGGGTGACGGCCTCGCACTTCGCCGAGCCCAGCGTACTCTTCGCCCGCGCGCCGGCCTCGTTGTACATCTTGAGCGCGGCCTTCTCGGCGCTGTCCATGCACGCATTCATCTCCGCGCGGACCCTGGCCACGCCCCACTTCGGATGGGCGCGCTGCACAGTGAACGGCGTGCACTTGTTCTGGGCGATGCCGTAGAGCTTCATGTCGCCGGTCGTGCCGCCCTCGTCCACCCACTTGACGCTGCAGCTCTTGACGGCCTCCCGGAGCTTGTCGATGGAACGGAGCGTCTCCGCCAGGCGCGACATGCGGGTGTTGAACTCGGTGTTGACCTTGGTCATGACGGCGTTGCTCTTGGTCTTCTCCTTGTCGGCCCGCGCCTTCTTGTCGTCAGCGACCTTCTTGTTGGCCGCGTCGAGCTCCTTTTGATTCTTCGCGGACCCGCCCTTGTCCTTGCAGCCGAGCGCCGCCAGAGCTCCCTGGGCCGCCTTGACCGCCTCGTCGGCCTTCTTCTTGCTGGCGGCCGTCTTCGCCTTTTTCTGCGCCGCGGTGGCGTCGGACAGCTTCTTCTCGGCCGCCGACAGCTTCTTCGGCTCGCATCCCGCGGCCTTCGCGGGCGAGCCCTTCGCAGGTTTGGACTTCGAACCCGTGGCAGAGACAGCTCCTACCAGGGCGAGCGAGAGGACAAAGCCTGCGAACAACGACCGCGTGGCGCGAGACATCGGGTGACTCCGTGTGAAGAGAGGGACCGCTTGCAGCCCCTTCCTTCGAGAAACGGCGACCCGCGCGACTTTTCACACCGGCCGCCGCGGGCGTAGGCTCTGCCGATGGACGTTCCAGGCCTGACCGCGATCTTCCTCGCGAATCGCGGCACCGAGGCCCGGCCAGAGCTCGAAGAAACCCTGCGGCGTCTGTGCGCGGCGGCACGAGAAGCCTGGCCCGGCGTCGGCTTGTCCGACGAAACCTTCGTGGGAGCGCTGGCGAGGCACGCGGGTCAGGCGGCCGATCCGGTGGCGGCGCTCGAGTCGCTGCACGCGAGCGATCTGTACCTGGCCTGCGCTGCCGCCGAGAGCAGCCCCGCCGCGCTGGAAGCCTTCGAGCGCGCCTTCTTCCCGCAGGTCGAGCGCGCCGTGGCCTCGTTCGACGGCGGCGCACCGCTCGCGGCCGAGGTGCGCCAGGTCCTGCGCGAGCGGTTCTTCCTCGGTCTCGCGGGGCGGCCGCCCGCCATCGCCACGTATTCGGGCAGCGGCCCTCTTGCCGCCTGGGTGCGCGCAGGCGCAGTTCGCGCCGCGGCCAGGTTGCGCGAGGAGCGCGGGCCGCCGGCCGAGGGCAACGAGGGCGAGCTGGAGTGGCTCGCCGACGCAGGCTCCGATCCCGAGCTGCGGCTGCTCAAAGCGACCTACCGTCGCGAGCTGCGCGAGGCCGTCCACGAAGCGCTGGACCGCCTCGCGCCGCGGGAGCGGAACCTGCTCCGCCTTCACGCCGTGGACAAGCTCACCGGCGGACAAATCGGCGCCGCATACGGGGTCAGTGGGCCCACCGTTTCGCGCTGGCTGCAGCAGGCGCGAGAGGCGCTGTCGTCCGAGACGCGGCGCCTGTTGCGGCAGCGCCTCTCGCTGAGCGCGGCGCAGATCGAGAGCCTGTACGGGCTGGTGCACAGCCAGCTCGAGCTCAGCCTCGCGCGCGTGCTGCGTTGATCTGCCTGGACGAGGAGGCGCTGGTCCGCATCGCGTCCGGTGCAGTCGAGGCTGAAGAGCGCGCGGAAGTGGACCGGCACATCGACGGCTGCCCCTCTTGCCGCCGGCTCCTCGCGCTCTGGGCGCGCGCGGAGAGACCAGCCGAGGAGGCGCACCAGCCCGACGCGCCGGCGTCGCTCGTGGCCGGAAGCAGGGTGGGTCGCTATGTGGTCCTCGGATCGCTCGGCACCGGCTCGATGGGCTCGGTCTATCTCGCCAGGGATCCGGAGCTTGATCGGCGCGTCGCGCTCAAGCTCTTGCGACCCGACCGGGCCGCCAGCGAGGACGCCGCTTTGCTCCAGGCGCGGCTGCAGCGCGAGGCGCGCGCCATGGCCCGCCTCGTCCATCCCAACGTGATCGCCGTGCACGACGTCGGCGCCGCGGACGGCGCGGTCTTCATCGCCATGGAGCACGTCGAGGGCGTGACCCTCCGCGCCTGGCTTCAAGAGAAGCCGCGCTCGCCAGCCGAGGTTCTGCCTATCCTGCTGCAGGCCGGCCAGGGGCTGATGGCCGCGCACGACGCCGGGATCATCCACCGCGACTTCAAGCCGGACAACGTCCTCATCGGGCGCGACGGCAAGGTGCGCGTGGGAGACTTCGGGCTCGCGCGCGAAGAGCTGGCCGAAGAGCTGGCCAACAACGCGCGCGTGGCCGCCGCGGCGCCCGAACAGACCCCCGAGTCGCAGTCCTTGACCCGCGAAGGCGCGCTGGTCGGCAGCCCGGCGTACATGTCCCCGGAGATCCTGAGCGGCGAGCACGCGAGCGCGCGGTCCGACGTCTTCAGCTTCTGCGTCTCGCTGCACGAGGCCCTCTTCGGCGAACGCCCCTTCGCGGGGCGGACCCTGTGGGCGCTGCGCGAGGCCGTCTCCAGCGGCGAATTTCGGGAGCCGGCCTCGGCGGCGCGGGTTCCAAAGCACGTCCGGCGCGCCCTGCGGCGGGGCCTCGCCGCACGGCCTGAAGATCGGTGGCCTTCGCTGGCCCCTCTGCTCGCCGAGCTGTCGCGTGATCCCGATGCGCGCCTGCGACGTCCGCTGATCCTTGCCGCCTTCGTCGCGTTGGCGGCGCTGGCGTCGGTGGTGGGCGCGGGGGTTTTCCTGCGCAAGAACCGCTCGCCGGCCATTCCTGCCGCGGCTCGCCAGGCCATTGCCGTCCTGCCGCCGGTGGGGGACCGCGGGATGGCCGGCGAAGGGTGGCTGTCCCCGCTTCTGGCCGAGATGCTGGCGGCGGGGCTCTCGCGCTCGGAGCAGGTTCGGGTCGTGCCGCCTTCGCAGGTGGCGCAGGTGATGGACGACCTCGGACTGCGCGGCTCGACGTCGAAGGAGTTGCCGAAGCTGCGGCAGGCGCTCGCCGCCGATGTGATCGTGACCGCGACGTACCGGTTGGCGACGGGCGCGCAGGCCGGCAGCGGCCGCCTCCAGCTCGCGCTCGCGCTTTGGGACGCAAGCACCGGCGAGCAAAGGTCCTCGCTCGAGCGCGAGGGCGAGCAGGGGCAGCTCTTCGACCTGGCGACGCGGGCCAGCGCCGCCATCCTGCAGGCGCTCCAACTGCCGCCGCTGCAGCCCCCGAGCGCGGCCGCGGCGCAAGCGGAGTTCCCCTCGGATCCGGAGGCGTCGCGCGCGTATGTCGAAGGCCTCACGCGCCTGCGGGCCTACGACGCTGCCGGCGCCCGCGAGCGGCTGGAGCGCGCGGCCGCGCTCGCTCCCGACCATGCCCTGGCGCGGGCCGCGTTGGCGCAGGCCCTGGCCCAGCTGGGCTACGACCGGCTCGCCCGCGAGAACGCCACCCGCGCCTTCGAGCTGTCGGGGCCGCTCGGGCGGGAAGAGCGGCTCGCCATCGAGGCGCTGGCCCTCGAGCGGTCGCGCGAATGGCCGCGCGCCATCGAGGTGCGGCGCGCGCTCTTCACCTTCTTCCCCGACAGCCTGGAGCATGGCCTGGAGCTGGCGTCGGCGCAGATCGAAGGCAGCGAGAACCAGAACGCGCTCGTCACCATCGCGGCGTTGCGCCGCCTGCCGCGGCCAGCCGGCGACGACCCGCGCATCGACCTGGTGGAGGCCTCGGCGCAGCTCAAGCTGGGCAACCCGAAGGCGGAGCTGGCGGCGGCCCAGCGCGCGGTCACCAGCGGCACTGCACGCGGGGCGCGGCTCGCCGTGGCCCAGGGGCTCTTCTTCACCGCCTCGGCGGACGAGGAGCTGAGCCGGCGCGACGAAGGCTTCGCCGGAATGACCGAGGCCGCGCGCCGCTTCCACGAGCTCGGCGACCTGAGCAGCGAGGCTCGTTCCATGAGCCACCTCGCGATCGCCCGCGCCGAAGCTGGTGACTTCGCCGGCGCCCACCGCGACTTCGAGGCCGCGCAGGCCGCTTACAGCGCGGTCGGGAACGTGGCCGGCGCGGCGGCCATCGCCGGCAACCTGGCCGTGGTCATGCGCCACGAGCGCGATCTGCGGGGCGCCCGGCGCGCGCAGGAGCTCTCGGTCGGCCTGATGACCCAGCTCCGCGACGAGGACTCCATGGCGCGGTCGCTTCACAACCTGGGAATCGTGCTGTTGCAGCTCGGTGAGCTGCCCGAGGCCCTCTCTCGTGTCGAGCAGTCGCTGTCCATCCAGCGTCGGCTCGGCATCCGCTCCGGCGTCCATTTGTCGCTCTCCTTGCTGGCCGAGGTGCGGATGAACAGCGGCTACCTTGACGGCGCGCAGTCGCTGCTCGACGAGCTGTTCGCAGCGCCCGGGCTCCAGCAGCGCGCCGAGGCTGTCGGCAGGGCGGTGCAGGCGCACCTCCTGCTCGCCGAGGGCCGCACCGACGCCGCCATCGCCGAGGCGCGCAGGGCCTCGTCGCTGATGCGCGAGCAGAAGCGGAACGACTACGTGGTGGAGATGCAGGCGGTGATCTCCCGCGCGCTGCTCACGCAGGGCAAGGTCGCCGAGGCGGCGCGCGAGCTCGAGCCGCCGCTTGTGGCGCCGGGCGAAGACAAGACCGCGCAGCTGGCGCTGGCGATGGCCCGCGCGCTGGCGGGGGCGCACGCTGGAAAGGCCGCGGCGAAAGAGGAACTCCGAGCGCTGGCAGCGCAAGCGACGAGCGACGGCTTCTTCCTCGACTCCCTGCAGGCGCGGCTCGACCTTGCGCGCCTGCAGCTCTCCGGCGACTCGGCCGCTCGGGCCCGCGGAGAGCTGCGGCGGATCGCGCGCGAGGCCAGCGCGCATGGATGCAACCTGATCGCCTCGCAGGCGGCTCACCCGCCCTGACCCGATTTCAGCTAGCACGTCACCGCTGTGCCGATCGAAGCCGGTTTGGCCGAGCCTTGCCGCGCCGAGGACATCGTCCTCACCCGCGGGACTAAGCCAATTGAATCAAGGGGCGATACTCAAGTAACCTGACGATCCGGGGGGGTCGCGAATGTCGACGCGCGAGGATGTCGAGCGGCATGTGGCATCGCTCGGCGATGACGCCTTGGTTCGGCTCGTCGAGTTCGAACAACACGACTATGAGCCGATTGCGTTCGAGATAGCGAAAGACGAGCTGGCACGACGATGCCTGCCGCAGGTCCAACTCGCGCATCTCCGGAGCGAAGCAAAAGCTGCGGTACGGCTGGAGATGTTCGAAGGCTCACCGGAGCTCCAAGAATATAACGCGCAGAAGGCTTCCATCGCTGGCCCTCTCGCAGTGATCAAGGCGGCGGTCAAGGTAGTGTTCTTGTTGTTTGCTACCATCGGGTTCTTGAGTCGCTGCTAACGATCTCAAGGATGAAGGTGGGGAAACCCTTGGCAAGGGCTTCCACGAACTCTTCATGCTCGTTCTCGAGAAGCGGAAAAAAGCGGCGTCTGGAATCCTCTCGACCGCAAGCGGGTGCGGATACACGTGCGACGCCTGCAACGATGGAGGCGGCGCGCATTCCGGAGGAACGGGGTTGCAAAGCGGAGACTACCTCCCTACAAGAGGCGCCGTCGGGACTCGCCCGGCCTTCCGCCCCTGGAATCCACCCATGAAGAAGTTGCTCGTAAATGTGCCCCTGGCGCTCTTTGCGCTGTGCCTCGTCGCCGCTCCCCGCGCCCACGCGGTCCTGTTCGAGAAGGACTGCGCCTCGGTGACGCTCTTCAAGAAGGCGCACCCCAAGCTCACGGCGCAGCAGTGCGCCACCAAGGGCGGGACCGACGGCGACTTCTTCGCCGGCACGCTCCCCAACGCCAACAAGACGCACTCGACCTGGGCGACCTTGCCCGTCTGCCTCGGCTTTGCGGCTGACATCAATACCTATTTGACCGCGCACCCCGACGCCTGCCGCCGCCTCTCGGCGCGCGAGGCCTGCGGCGCCGACAAGCACCAGCACTGCTGGACCGAGGAGCTCAACCAGGAGTTCCTCCAGTGCGTCGCCGACGGGCACCTCAGCCACCACGCGCCGATCTGGACCACCTCGACCGCCGAGGTCAGCAAGAAGGACTGGAACGACAAGAGCCCGGAGTGGGAGAAGCGCAACTGGTCCGACGGCTGGAAGAAGGTCGTGACCGCCTCGGAGATGTGCTTCATCTACGCGGTCAACAAGACCTGGGTGGTCGGCGTCTCCAAGTAGCACTGCGGCGCCCCTGCCGCCGATGAGGTTTCGCGACGCTCGCCGCAGCACTGGGCGGGCGTCGCCATTTTGCGGACGGTCGGGACAGGCTGCAGGTCCGCACGCGCAGCTCGCTACTCCTTCCGCGCGTTGCGCAGCTTGAGCACCTTGAGCTCGACTCGCCGGTTCTGCCGTTGCCCCTCCTCGGTGTCGTTCGAGGCCTTGGGCTGCGCGAAGCCGTATCCCACGGCGATTAACCGCCCGGCCGCGATGCCGTGCCTGATCAGCCAGCGGCGCACCGCGCGAGCGCGATCGAGGCTGAGCCGCTGGTTGTACTGCGCGCTGCCGGAGCGAGAGGTGTGGCCCGCGATCTCCACCCGCTCGACCTCGGGGTGCTCCACCAGCACTCGCTGGACGCGGCCCAGCGGCTCGTCGCTCTCGGGCGTGAGCTTCGCGCTCGCATTCTGGAAGCCGAAGCGGTTGCGGGTCACGCTCCCTTCGTCAAACAGCGCGGCCTCGGGCGGCGGCGGTTCGGGCTTCTTCTCGACGGAAGCGATGGCTGCCGGGGGCGGGGGCGGCTCCTTCACCGCTTCGGGTTCGGGCGCCTTTTCCGGCTGGACCGCGAGCGGCGGTGGCTCCTCCTTCACGGCCACCGCTTCGGCCACCTTCTCCGGCGCCGCAAGGGCGGCAGCACGCGGAGGCTCCTCCTTCGCAAGCGTGGGCTTCGGCTCTTCCTGCACCATGAGCGCCGAGGGCGCCGGCTTCGGCTGGGCGGGCGACCACTGGAGCGCCGCGAGGATGCGAAAGCCGGGCGCGCCCGCGCCAGAAGAGAGGCCCGCGCCCACGCCGCCGCCCACCTGCCAGCCGAGCGGGAACCGATAATGCGCGCCCAGCAGCGCCTCGAGCGGCGAGCTCCGCGCGTCGTGAAAGCGCGCGCCTTGGAAGAGCACCGCGCTCCCGCTCAGCTCAGGGCCGATCAAGAGGCGCTGCTCCAGCAGGCGCAAGCCCGCGGCAGCCGCCACGCCTGCGCGCGTGGTCACCGTGTCGCCAAGTCCTGTCTCGGCGCGGTTCGTCTCGAGCGAGAGCTGGCCGGCCCAGGCGAAGTCGGACGCGTCGCCCGCCAGCGAGAGACGCGGCGCGATGCGCATCGTGCCATCGCCCGTATAGCTCGACGGCTTGCCTGTGGGCAGATGCACGGTGAGGCCGGCCGCGGCGCGCACCGGGCCACCGGCACCGAAGAGCAGCACGTCGGCCAAGAGCGCCAGATCGCCCGCCGCCACCGAAGAGGGCGCGGGGAAGCTAGCGCTGGAGAGCGTGGCGCTCTCGCCGTTTTGGAAGGATGCGACGGGCATCGCGAGGCCGAATCGAAGGCGGTCCAGGAGCACCACGCTCGCGCCCAGGTGCAACACGGTTTGATTGCGCAGCACCGCGGCCTTCTGGCTGTTGTCGCTGCCGTTGCGCAGGACCAGCGAGTCGTGCGCCGACTCCGCGGTCAGGCCGGCGGCCAGGCGCAGGTTGCCCGCGATCTCCAAGGAATCGAGGCGCAGCCAGTCGCTGCCCGATGGCGCGGGTTCGAAGCGGTCCGCCGCAAAGCCGCCGTCGGCCCTCGCAGGCGCCGCCGACAGCGCAATCAATGCGACGGCGATCGAGGATGCAATGGCAATGGCCGGGGACGTGCGGCGCCGACGGCGCGCCAGCAGTAGCAGCGAGAAAGCGACCGCGGCCAGCGCATTGGCGCCCTGCGCCGAGGCGCACCCGCCGGCGATATAATCGGGTTTGCAAGCGCCCTGCAGAGTCGCCGCGTCGCACGAATATCCCGGCTGGCATGAGTTGCGGCCGCTGACCGAGCCGCAACCCGGCACGCAGGTGTTCGCCTGGCAGGTAAGGCCGGAGGTTCGGGACCCGCAGTCCGCGTCGGCCAGGCAGATGTCTACCGTCACCGTCGCGGCGGCGCTGGTAACGCTGCCGGCCGGATTGGAGACGACGACGTCATAGCTTCCCGAGTCGCTCAATGCGGCGGCGGGATTTTGATAAGCCGCTTGGGTCGCGCCCGCGATGGCGGCGCCACCTTTGCGCCATTGATATTGCAGCCCGGCGCCGCCGGCGGTCACCGAGAGCGCGAGCGCGCGGCCCTCCGCGATGGTCTCGCCCACCGGCTGCACGGTGATGACCGGCGGCCCATTGACCACCACCGCCGCCGCCCCGCTGGTAATGCTGCCGGCCGGATTGGTAATGACCACGTCGTAGCTGCCCGAATCGGCGACCGCCGCGCCGCTCTTCGTGTACACGCTGGAGGTGGCGCCGGGGAGCTCGACGCCATTGCTGCGCCATTGATAATTGAGCGAGCTGCCGGAGGCCGCCACGCTCACGTCGATGGACTGGCCGGCGAAGAGCGTTTGATCGGCGGGCTGCGCGGTGCTCTGCGGAGGACCATTCACCGTGATCACCGCCGCGGAGCTGGTAACGCTGCCTGCGGGATTGGTGACCACGACATCATAAGTGCCGGCGTCGCCGACCGCTGCGTTCGGCTGGCCATAGCTGCTCGAGGTGGCCAGGGCGATCGCGGCTCCGTTGCGCCGCCATTGATACCCGAGGCCGGCGCCGCCGGCGGTGACGCTCAGGGTGATCGCCTGGGTTGCGAAGAGGGTCTGAGAAGCAGGTTGCGCGGTGATCAGCGGAGGGCCGTTTACCGTCACCGTGGCCGCAGCGCTGGTGGCGCTGCCCGCGGGATTGGTCACCACCACGTCGTAGTTCCCCGCGTCGGTCAGAGACGCATTGGAATTGGTGAACGTGGCCGACGTCGCGCCGCCGATGGGCGCGCCGTTCTGCCGCCATTGGTAGCTGAGGCTCAATCCCGAGGCCGCGACGACCAGGCTGAATGATTGGGTGGCAAAGGTGGTTTGATTGGCCGGCTGGGTGGTAACGGAGGGAGGGCCGTTGACCGTCACTGTGGCTGCTGCGCTGGTGGCCACGCCAGCCGGATTCTGGACCACCACGTCGTAGCTGCCAGCGTCGGCCAGCGCGGCGCTGCTCACCGTGTACGAGGCGTTGTTCGCGCCCGCGACTGGACTACCCCCGTGGCGCCATTGATAGGTGAGCTGCGAGCCGCTGGCCGTCACCGACAAGGCGAACGATTGGGTAGCAAAGACCGTTTGATCCATTGGCTGGGTGCTGATCGCCGGCGGGCCGTTTACAGTGACCACCGCCGCCGAGCTGGTCGCGCTCCCCGCGGGGTTGGTGACGACGACGTCATAGTTGCCAGCGTCGCCGAGCGTCGCATTCGACTTGCTATAGGTCTGCGCGGTCGCGCCGCCGATGGCAGCGCCGTTGAAGCGCCATTGATAGGTAAGGCCCGCGCCGCTGGCGGCGACACTCAGGTTGATGGTCTGCGTGGCGAAGACGGTTTGATTGGCCGGTTGGGTGGTGACGACCGGCGGCCCGTTGACGGTCACCATCGCCGTCGCGCTGGCAGTGCTCCCGGCGCCATTGGTCACCAGCACGTCATAGTTGCCGCTGTCGGCCACCGCCGCGCTGGCCTGGGAATACGTCGCGGCAGTGGCGCCGGAGAGATTGGCGCCGTTTTGTCGCCATTGATAGGTGAGCGTGCCGGCGCCGGTGGCTGCGACCGACAGGCTGAAGCCCTGGCCGGCGAACACGGTTTGATTCGCCGGCTGCGTGGTGATGGCCGGCGGGCCGTTCACCACCACCGTCGCCGCCGTGCTGGTCACCGAGCCGGCGCCGTTGGACACGACCACATCGTAGCTGCCGGCGTCGCCGACTACTGCGTTCGCCTTTGTATAAGCGCTGGCCGTCGCGCCGGGGAGATTGGTCCCGTTGCGGCGCCATTGATATCCCAGGCCCACGCCGGTGGCGGTGACGCTCAGGCTGAGTGTCTGGCCGGCGAAGATGGTTTGACCGGCGGGCTGCACGGTGATGACCGGCGGCCCATTGACCACCACCACCGCGGTGGCGCTGGTGGCGCTGCCGGCCGGGTTGGTGACCACGACATCGTAATTGCCGGCGTCGCCGACGACCGCATTGGCCTTCGCATAGGAGGCGGAAGTTGCGCCGCCGATGGCGCTGCCGTTCTTGCGCCATTGATAGGTGAGGCTGGCGCCGCTGGCGGCGACACTCAGGCTAAGCGTCTGCGTGGCAAAGATGGTCTGATTGGACGGCTGAGTCGTAATCGCAGGCGGGCCGTTGACGGTGACCGTGACCGCGCTGCTAGTAGTAGAGGCGAATCCATTGGAGACCACTACGTCATAGGAGCCGGAATCGCTTACTGCCGCGGTCTTCGCTTAGGTCGCAGAGGTCGCGCCGGGGATGTTCCCGCCATTCTGCCGCCATTGATAGGTCGGCGAAGGCGGATAGGGCGAGGCGACGACGCTGAGCGTGAGCGCCTGGCCGGCAAACACGGTCTGGCCCACCGGCTGGGTGGTGATGCAGGGGTTCATCGCGCCGCTGTACTCGGTGGCGCCGATGTCGACGGTCCCGAAGAGGATGCGGGGGAAGCCGGCCTCGCGCTGGTCGAAGGAACCAATGCCCGGGGCGGAGCTGTCGCCGCCGTTGATGGCCGGGCTGCACGCGCTCAAGAGCATCGTCGGGGTCGGGCCGCCGTTGTTGGCCAGCCCTTGGAGAAGTGGACTCAGGCCCTGAATGTCCCCTGGCCCGGTCAGGCCACAGCTCGCGTCGGTGCTCAGGTTGTGGCCCTGCGAGGTGATGGTGCCGCCCGCCGTCTTGCACTGGTTGCCGGCGCCCGCGAGGATGGTGTTCTGCAGATTGACCGTCGAGCCGGCGGCGCTGGCGATGCCGGAGTTGAAGGTCCCGGCGCCGCCGGCGATGGTGCAGTTCACGAACGTCGCCGTCGCGGCGGCGGTGGCGACGAACGTTCCGGTCGCTCCGCCGCTGTCGCCGGAGAAGGTGCTGTTGGTGATGGTGGCCGTGCCGCCCTCCTCCTAGACGGCGCCCGCCCTGTCGCTCACGGTCAGCGGCCCTTCAACGTAGATGCCGCCGCCTGAGTTCGGCGCAGAGTTGTTGGAGACGGTGCAGCCGTTCACGACCACCGTGCCGCGGGAGAAGATGGCGCCGCCGTTCGAGCTCGCGTTGTTGTTGGTGAGCACGCAGTTGTTCAGCGTCAGCGAGGATGCCGCAGGAGCGTTGAAGCCGCCGCCCTGCGCCGTGCTGCCGTTCGCCACGGTGAGGCCGTTGACGGTCAGCGCCGCGCCGCTGTTCAACGCGAAGACGCCGGACAGGTTCGAGCCGCTCACCGTCACCGCGCCGCCGCCGTTGATGGTCAGGGTGCTGCCGACGGGCAGCGCTCCCGAGGTGAGGCCGATGGCGCCGGAGACGGCGAAGCCGATGGTGTTGCTGCCGCCCAGAGCATTGGACAGCGTGATCGCCTCCCGCAGCGAGCCCGACCCGCTGTCGGCCAGCGTGCTGACGGTGAAGTTGTTGGCGTGGGCGGCGCTGGTCGTGCAGAGCGCGAGCAAGGCGGGGAGACTGTTCCAGCGGCGAGTCATGAGTTCTTCTCCACGCAGGGGCAAAGACTGATCGGGCGACGGTAATCGATAGACGGCAGTGCAACCAGTTCCGAGTTGCTGCGACTGGCCGAAGCGCTCCTGCTTCTGCCGCTTCTCGGCCTTCCGGACCGTCTCTATTGAGTTGACCCCGCCGTTCAGTGTGTTCGCACCGTCGCGCTCGGGAACGGTCAGATCTCTCTTGCGAAACCAACACGCGGGAGGAGAATCAATGAGTCAGGTACTATAGTTCGTGAGTTCTCAACCTGCCTACGCCTCACGCATAGACGCTGATCATCGAACCGCCGCTGCTCGCAGGCTGCGGGCTGTCTCCGGGCGAGCCGCTGCCAAGGTCTCGGGCCGTGCGACGCGCGTCGGCGGCCGCCATCCGCGCGCTCAGGAGCGATTCCTGCGCGGCCCGTACGCGAGCGCTGGCTCCCGGTGCGTCCGCATTGTCGCGGGCCGCCACGCGTGCGTCGCGCAGCGCCGCGGCCGCGTCGCGGGTCCTCGAGTCTGCCTGGTTGGCGCCGGCATCCAGCCGGTCGAGGTCGGCTCAGCGACCGGAGATGCACATTGCCACGGCCCTGCCATCGGACCCGCGCGCGGGCGCTTGACGGCATCGCAATCTGCAACCGCGGGGCAACCCAAGCGCTCGGCGGTGTGACCGGCACGCCCACACTGTCTTGATTTAATAAACGGGGAAATCGAAGAGCAGGTTCTCTAATCGGCTGGTCGGCGTCTGCTGCCCTCGGGTGAGCTTCTGCACTTCTTCGATGACGCCGGCCCGAAGCTCCGACACCTTCATGCCGGGCTTTCCCGCCTTGAGCTTCTGCAAGAGGGCATAGGTGAAGACGCCGTTCTGCCACTCGGACGACTCGAACGCGAACTCCTTGCCGCTGGCCGAAGAGATCTCCATCGCCCCCGTGCCGCGCCGCAGATCAAACATCTGCTGCAGCAGTTCAAACGACGATTGCAGATCGACGCCCTGCTTGGGCTTCACGACCTTGAAGCCTCGGCTCTTGACGTTGCCAGTCACGCCGGACGCCTCGGCCAGCACCGATCCTTGCTTGTCCACTTCCCCCGAGTTGCAGGCGTCCACCAGCAGCAATTTCTTGCGCGCCGGGATTCCGTCGAGCAATGCCTGAAAGTCTTCATAAGGCAGCGAATGCGCCGCCGGGTTCTTGAAGTCGGTGTCGGCGGTGGCCAGGTAGTAGTCGAGCTTGTCGTCGAGCAGGCCGTGGCCGGCGAAGAAGACGATGGCCTCGTCATCGACTCTCGAGGTCATCAAGAAGTCCTTCGCCTTGCGGATGTTGGCGGCGGTGGCCTCGCCGTCGAGGATCGGCAACACCTTCACCTCGGCGAATCGGTCTTTCATCCCCGACAGCAACGCCGATAGATCGCGCGCATCCTTGGCTGCATAAGTGAGGTTGTATTCGGCATCAGCGTATTTGGAGACGCCGACGGCGACCAGGAGGGCGGTCGGCTTGACTGCCGCCGGCGGCGTCTCGATCTGCACCGACTCCTTGAGCGACTCGATGCCTTTCTCGTTGATCGCCGATATCTCGATCAGGTTCTTGCCGGCGGCCAACGTGACCTCGAGAGATTCCGTGTGCTCCTGCGTGGCCTTCTCGCGCAGATCGACGCTGGCCAGGGGCACGTTGTTGGCAAACGCATCGATCCTCGCCAGCGCGTATTTCGCGTCGCTGACCTCGATGGCGAGCCTGAGCTTGTTGCCCTCTTGCGTGGGCGTGATGCGAATGGCTGGGGCGGCAATATCGTCCGACAACATCTTCTCGGTGAAGCCGAGTCTCTTCAGCCGCCGCTGGTGCGCTTTGGCATAGGCATCGATCAGGGGCTTCGGCGCGTAGCCCAACTTGCCCAGCACGAGGTCGGGCCGATTCAACCTCAGGTCGAACTGATCGAATGGATACGCGCGCTCATCGATGCGAAAAGCAACGCCGCCGGCCACGCCCTTCGATGCCAGATAGTGATTGTCGGGGAGCGCGACCACATATCCATCCGCGCCGACGGCGATGAAGGTGGCTTGCAGCTCGGCGTCTTTGTCCCAGAGCTTGATTGCTCCTTCGCTGCCGCTGGTGAAGATCGACCCGCTCTTGGTGAAGGCGCCGAAAGTAAAGTAGCTTTGCGCCAGCCATTCGCGCTCCAGCTTGCCGTCCCACCCATACAGCCGCGCGCCGCCGTCCGCGTCGCCGGCCAGGAGCTTGTGGCCGTCGGCGCTGCTCTCGATTGAGTACACCGGCGAATCGCCGATGGTGCGGCGCTGTGCACGGAGGGGCCGGACGTCGATCGGACCGCCGAAGTCGCACATGGCGACCTCGCTTCCGTCGTGGTTGAGGGCGATGCCCGTGATCCAGTCGCGCTTGCGCGCCAGCGTCCCGCCACCCCAGTCGTTCTCGAGCCAGGCGACCCGCGAGCCGTCGTTGACGTTGAAGACGGTGATGCCTTCTTTCCAGCCGTCGACCTCCCCGGCGAAGGCCACGCGCTTGCTGTCGGCGCTGAAGGCGATGTGGTCGCTGGCGCGGCACTCGCTGAACCTGGCGCGCTTCTCGCCCGTGGCCGCGTCGACGGCAAACGCGCACGGGTTGCTCCCTTGCTGGTAGCCGGCCACCAGCGTCTTGCCGTCCGGGGAGAAGCGCAATCTCGAGGGACTGCCCAGATAGGACAATGAAGAGATGGTGCGCACGAGCCGCCTGGTGGCCGCGTCGCGCAGCTCGATGCTTCCACGTCGGTTCCAAGCGACCAGCCCGTCCGCGGAGAGCGCTGGCTGGGCAGCGCCGGGCTCGAAGTGGCGCTTGCCGGTGGCCAGGTCCCAGAGGTCCACGCCGCCCGGCCGGCCCTCCTTCTCGTCGTTGAGGAGGATGCTGGCGGCGAAGCGGCCGTCGCTCGATACCCTCAGCCCGTGAGGCTTGCTCGTCTGGCCTTCGAAGGTGCGCACCGTCCTCCCGGTGGCAGCGTCGAGCAGCTGCACGTTCTGGTCGGTGACGCCGGAGATGAGCGCGCCGTCGGCGAGGAAGCGGGCCTGCGCCAGCCCGGCGCCGCGCCAGAGCGGCTTGCCTGTCGCCACATCCAAGAGCACCAGCGACCCCTTGGCCGAGCTGAGAATGCGCGCGCCGTCCTTGGAGAACGTTGTCGCCCCGCTCGCGGGCAGCTCGCGCACCAGCGCTCCGGTCGCCACGTCGAAGAGGCGCAGCGACTGGTCGAAGTTCGAGACCGCCAGCAGCTTGTCGTCCGGGCTGAACACCAGCCGGCCGGGTTCGCCCTTCGCCCCCGACGACCTCCACTTCTGCAGCAGCTTCTTCGAGCCGAGGTCCCAGAGGTAGACCGACCAGTTGTCCTCGGTGGCCAGCAGGGTCCCGCCGTTGCTGAAGGTCGGGTTCATTCCACCCTTGTCGATGCCGCCGCCGAACTCCGTGCGTGCCCGGGTGGCGAGATCGACGACGACGGCCGTGTGCCCTTGCTTGCTGAAGGCGAAGGCCCCGCTGTCGGCGCGGAAGCGCACCACTGACCAGCAGTCGCCTTTGATCTTGTCCACCACACTCTGCGCCGCGAGGTCGATGAGGAGCGTGCCCTCGCGGCCGCACGAGACCAGCCACTTGCCGTCGGGACTGAAGGCGAGGGAGCTCACCAGATCCGGGGTGTCGAAGCGCGCCACTTCCTTGCCGCCGATCAGCTGCCAGATGCGGACGTTGCCCTTGCCGCTCGCCGCAAAACTGCCGGTGGCGAGCAGCCGCCCGTCCGGGCTGATGTCGAGGCGGGCGGCATTGCCGTGCGGGACGACGCGCACCATCCGGGCGGTGGCGACCTCCCAGACGCTGACCGTCGAGCCGGCGCTCAACATCGCCATGTACTGCCCGTCGGGCGTGAAGCGAACGTCCGCGACCGACGAGGAGACCACGGCCGATTGCACCACCAGCGCCGGCTTCTCCAGCGGCTGGCCCGACGGCGGGCGGCGCGCGAGGCGCAACAGCAGCGCGGGATCGACCGCCGCGCTGACCGGCGGCTCTTCCAGCGCAGGCTTCTCGATCGCAGGCTTTTCGGGCGCGGGCTTTTCGGGCGCAGGCTTCTCGGGCGCAGGCTTCTCGGGCCTGGCTTCGAGGGCTCTCTTCTCCTCGGCCGTCGGCCTCAGGCGCTTGAGGCCGCACGCACAGAGAGTGAAGAGCGCTGCTAGCGTCAGCAGGCGTCCAGCCGGATTGTCCATGACTGCGATTGTGCGCCTCGCCCGCGCTCGCCTGTCAATTGGCGGCGACCTTCGTGTGCGCGGAAGGGCGTCGCGCTCGGCACCCTGAACGCAGCAGCGAACACCGAAGGCGCGCAGCGCGCTCGGCCTCTCAGCAACTGGCTACTGTGCGCCCGACTTCGCCACATTCGCCTTGGGAGGCGCGCGCGAGCCGTTCGGCTTGGCAGGGGAGGGCGTCGAGCCCACGTCTTCTCCCGCCTTCCACTTCACATCCTTCGAGGGCGCGCAGCTCGGCGAGCTGCTGCGCCAGCCGTTCCAGAACACCTGCACCGTCGAGCTCGGCTGGTAATGAGTCTTGTCCTTGCCGTTCTTGTTGATGCTCTGGTCATCGCAGTTGGCGCTCTGTCCCGGACCGGCAAGGATCAGCTCTCCCACCGCGAGCGAGCAGGAGAAGATCCCGTCCGCCGCCGGATTCCAGTCCTTGCAGACCGCGTTGTCCTTCCGCCAGGCCGCGCGCGTCTTATACTGAGTGTCTGATTGGGTGAAGGACCACCATGCGCCCATCCGCTCCTGGGTGTTCGCGGCCTTGTTGGCGACGCGCCAGAGGGTGAGGCCGGGCTTGCTGACCTTGAAGACCTCGCCGGAACAGACCTTGCCCTTGCCAAGCGCAGCGATGCCAGCGCGTTCGCCCTTGACGATCGGAGCGGCCTCGGCGGCCGTGGCGGGCACCGTGTACCTGGCGAGGCTCGCGGGCAGCTTGTAGGGCTTGCAGTTCTTCGGCCCGTACTTGGGCGAGGCGGCGGGCTTGGCCTTCGGCGCCAGCGCCGACTTGCGGGGTTTCGGCGTCACCTCGGCAAAGGCGGCGAAGCTGGTCAGCGTGACGGCGACGGCAAACAGGCGCAACGGCATAGGGGTGCTCCCAAGGGGGTGGGCTCTGCCAAGCAAAAGGTCGGGGCGTGGAAGACGCGCCTACGGAACGAACGGATCCCGGCGCAGGACCAGCGCGGGCGCGCCCTTGGAGTCGAAGCCGTCCTCGGGCTTGCCGCGCTTCCAGAACTGCACCTTGCCGGCGGTGGCGGTCAGCGCCCATTCCCCGAGGCGCAGATAGGTCGCCGAGGCGAGCTCGATCGCGTCCTTGGAGAAGCCCGGCTTGCCCGGCGTCTCGACCACCAGCTCGAGGTTGTTGGCGCTGCCTCCGTCGCCCGCGGTGGGCGTGAGCGTCAGCACGAGCAGATCGCCGCGGACCTTGGCTCCGCTCAGCTCGAGCGAGCTGTCCTCGGCCCGCGCCAGCGGCTGGCCCCAGGCCTCGATTCCGCCGATGCGGAACCCGATCTTCTTCTTCTCGATCAGCTGGCTGACGACTTTCTCGGCGTCCATGTGAATTTGCACCTCGAGGGAGGGTTCACGCTACCACGGCTCGGCGGTGTTCGGACCCGCGGCCTCCGGTGCCATCGCGTCTTCTCCCCCAACTCCAAGGCCGCGCTGAATTGTCGCGAGCGCTTGCCGCTGTGTCTGGTGGGTCCGAGAATCAATGAGTCAGGTACTATAGTTCGTAAGTACGTTTGATGCCCCAACGCCTCGAAGGAGAGGGCTGACGTGCGTGCCGGCCTTTGCCAGGCGGCCACCGGGGCGGATAGGCTGATTGAATGACCCGGTATCGAACCGACGCGATGGTCGCCGCGGCTATCGTCATCGCCGTGGCCGCAATCCACGGGTGTGCCACCGCTTCGCAGGTCGCGCCGGCGGCGGCTGCGCCAACGGCCGCTGCGCCAGCGGCGGTGCTGGCCACCGAGGGCGGCGCGCTCGACTGCGATCGTCCCAAGGAGTATGGGCCGGTGTTGGTTTCCGCCACGCAGTTTGCCTTGCGAAAGGGAGCAAGAGCCACGCGCTTCAGCGACGTGCCGAGCACCAAGGAGAGCCCTCTCGAGGTCTGCGACCTGCGGATGGAGACCGGGCTGCTCCTCTCGCTGCTCTGCGATGACGGAACCAGCCCGTTCCGCGACCCACGCAGCGCACGCCGCTCCCGCCGGGGCAGCATGATCGGAGGCCGCTGCGGGAGCAACGTCGACGTTTACGAGGTCCGCTGCCCGGAGCGGTCCTATCAAGTGTACATCGACGCATACGTCTGCCAGAGATAGAGGCTTTGCTGCGCGTTGCGCTCGGACCGACGATACCCGCAAGCGCGTCCGCGGCCCTATACGATTGGCCACCAGGTCACGGCCGACGCGGTGTGGTCGTTGCAGCCCGACTACCAGCTTTCAATGAGCGTCATCGGCACTGCAGACCCGACAGGCATCGTCGGCATGATGTCCGCTTTCAACTCTCCAAACTGCTTCAACGCACCGTTTCCGGAGGCGCTCAATGCGAGGCCGGGGCCGCACAGCGGCCTGGCGCGACGAGGTCCCTTCTCACTGAGTCATTTGCACCTGCTCTTTGGGATACGCGTGCTCTGCGAATAGGTCGTCATTGAGGAAATGGAAGCAATGAGTTCCAAAACTGGAGGGAAGCGCTGCTTCCGGCCATTTCGGCGCAGCGCGCGCCGATCTCGGGAAGGCGCTCCTGCCATTGAGCCCGCTCCGGGACCCTGATGCGGGCAACGAATTCGAGCGCATCCAGGAACCGCTCGGAATCGGCGGCGCACTCCGCCAGCCTGAAGGACGGAACCGAGTGATCGAACGAAGCTATCCTCCCATCCGATTGAACGACGATGGGATCGGCCTCCCACGCGGAGACCTGCGTCCCCGCCGGATGCTCGCGCGGCCGGGCCAGGAAGTGCACCCATGAGATCTCCAAGGTGGAACAATCGTATTCGATGACGAGGCGCGCAAGCTCGCTCGCGTCCGCAGGAGCGAGTCCTCCGCTCTTGGCGGCGCGCCAGCCGGCCTGGATCGCCGCAATGTCCTCCTCGTCGAGCCCCGCCCCGGCAAACGACTCCTTTGCCGGCATCGCCTCTTCAATCCGACGGACGAACTCCTCTGCTCGCATTGGTCATCCTCCAAGGATGGAGCCTCTTGCTAAAGCTCTACTGGTCGAACGCATTCATAGGAAGAGTTCAAACGGCGATTGGTTCAGGCAGCCGCGATGACGCGCGCGGCGCCAATCGGGATTCGCTCGCGTGAGCAGCGCTACACCTGCTAGTGTAGCGGGGCAGACCGGCCACCCCCAAAGACTGCAAATGGAGCAAAGTGATGATTGGCTCTTGGTGTTTCCTGCGCCCGCGCGCAGCCGCTGCCGTGATGCGCCCGCTGCTGGCCGGCCTTGCCGCCTGCCTGGTGGCGCTGGCCGCCGGCCCCGGGAAAGCCCAGAGCAAGGGCAAAGTGCTGGTGCTCGGCGGCACGGTCTCAGGTGGCCTCGCGAGCATCGAGGCGATCGAGGCCGCAGCGCAGGGATATGACGTGGAGATCGCCGATGACGAGAGCTGGCGGGGCAAGTCGGTGTCCGAGTTCGCCGGCTACCGTGCGCTGATCCTCGGCGACCCGGACTGCGGCGAGATAGGCACCAGCAAGATCCAGCCGGCGGTGGACACGGTGTCGAAGTGGGGCGCCGCGGTGAACGGCAACGTGATCGTGATCGGGACCGACCCGGTGTTCCACACCGCCGGCAACGCGCAGCCGGGCGCAGCGCTGTTGATGCGGCAGGCGGTGGACTTCGCCTTGGCGCAGGACGGGGCCACCGGCGCCTACGTCGCGCTCAGCTGCTTCTTCCACGCCTCGCTGTCGGGGACCAAGGTGCCGCTGCTCGACGCCTTCAGCCCCGGCGGGTTCACCGTCACCGGCGTCGGCTGCTATGACAAGTCCCACCTGGTCGCGGTTCACCCGGCGCTGGCGGGGCTGTCCGACGCCGCCCTCTCCAACTGGAACTGCTCCATCCACGAGGCCTTCGACAAGTTCCCGGCCGACTTCACGCCGCTGGCCATCGCCGAGGACCTCGGCACCTCGTTCACCGCCAGCGACGGCACGCGCGGCGCTCCCTATATCCTGGCCCGCGGGTCGCAAGCGTTCCCCTTCGACCTGACGCCCTCGCGCGCCGACAACGACGTCGGCGAGCAGCAGCACCTGACCGCGACCGTGCAGAGCATCTACGGCCCGCTGCCCAATCTGGTGATCGGCGCGCGCGTCATCGACGGCCCGAACAAGGGCCTCGACCTTCCCTGCGTTCAATTCCAATGCAAGACCGACGCGAATGGTCAGGTAGAGTTCGAATACTATGGTCATGAGGGATTAGGTGAGGATACCGTCCTCGCCTGGATCGATTTGAACGGAAGCGGCGACCCAGACGCCGGCGAGCCGCAGACCCGGGCGCTGGTGCGCTGGTGGGTGCCTTATGTGGCGATCGGCGATTCGACCACCACCGGTTGGTCGGTTCCACTCTGCGCCGCCGACATGGCCAAGTCGCGGGTCAAGTGCCTGGAGGACGCGACCCACATGCGTCCGGCGGTGCCGCACCCGGAGCGGATCGCCGACGCGCGGGGCCTTCGGCCGCTGGGGCGAGTCGGCATCTGGGGTTCGACGCTCAAGCAGATGATCGCCGCCTACAAGCGCGGCTTCGACGTGGACGACGACGCCCCCGGGGACGAACCCGATAAGAAGCCAATGGTCTCCTGGATTCCCCAGCTCAAGGCGGCGACGCTGGCGCGCAAGCTGGTGACGGTGTCGATCGGCATCAACGATTTCAACTTCTCCGACGTGTTTCCCTGGGGTACCGCGTACATCGAGCACAAGGGCCTGGAGAAAGCCGACGGCATCCTCGCCGATATGTATCCCGACCTGAACGTGCTCTTTGACACGCTCGACGGCGTACAGCGCCGGGGCGCCCAGGTGGTCATCGTCCTCTATTACAATCCCTATTGGGGCGGCTTGACCGGCAATCCCATCCTGCTCGGCCCCTTGCTGATGCAGTGCAAATCGCTGCAGGGCATCGGCGACCTGGTGGTCAACAAATATAACGACGAGCTCGTGAGCCGGGCCCAAGCGAAGGGGTTCACCACCGCCGATCTGAGGCCGGCCTTCGACGGCCACGGCTCGGGCTCGCCTTCGCCGTACCTCTTCGGGACCCACTGCGACATTGGCACGGCGATCACCGTCTTCGGCTCCAAGCTCCCGGGGCGAGACTGGGACGCGGCCAAGGCGGAGGTCGCCAAGCTCTACGACCCGCATCCCAACAACGACGGCACCACCGCGCAGGCCGACACGATCGAGAAGGTGCTGCGATGAGCCGTCTGCAAGCCTGCGCCGCGGCCCTGGCCGTGCTGGCGCTCTCAGGGTGCAAGAAGAAGCAGCCGCCCGTGGTGCAAAACGCGTGCGGCGTCTCGGCCGCGTCGGCGCCGCCGCGAACGCAGAGGGCCACCTCGCTCGCCTCGCTGCAGGATGTGGCGGCCCGCTGCGCGAGCTCGGTTGACTCCTTTGGCGTCGGCACCGTGAACCTCTCGGGCGCGGTGGCTTTCGCCGATGAGACGGTGAGCTTCCCGGTGACCTGCCGGCTGGAGATCACAGGCGATGCGCAGATCTCGTTCGACCGCGTGATCGTCACCGGGAGCACGCTCTCGATCGGCAATGACTACAAAGGCGCGGCCGCGCGGATCACCGTCGCGCTCAATCACGCGCAGTTCAGCGGGAGCGGCTTCTTCGCTGTCGAGCTGCACGACGCGGGCGATCGCGTCTTGGTCGATGCCAGCACCTTCGACTTCGCGGGCGGCTTGTGGCTGACGGCGGCCGGCAGCAAGCAAGACTCGTTCGGCGGCGGCGAGGTGCAGGTGCGCGGGTCGTCGCTCAAGACCATGGGGCAGGGGACGACTGGCATCCGCATCATCGCCGGCGAGACGGCCGGCGGGCGGGCGCGCCTGACGAACAACACCTTGTCCACCACCGGCTCGACGGTGCTGTTCGCGGGCGACTGCGCGATGGACGGCCCGGCAGGCGGCACGGTCTCGTGCAATCCAAACCGCCCGCCGCTCGTCGAGAAGGCGATGCCGCCGGCCATCGATACTTATGTTCTGCGCGCCAACCCCACGGGCAACTTCGGGGCTGCGGCCGCGCTCTCGGTGCAGCAGTGCTTCGGCGCTGCGGCGCTGGTGCGGTTCGAGGACGTACCGCTGCCGGCGGGAACCTCACTCCGCTCGGCGACGCTGCTGCTGTCGGCCAGCGGGGCCGATGGCGTGGGCCCGATCGAGGCGCACCGGATGAACCGCGCCTGGAGCGAGACGGGCGCGACCTGGGAGTGCGCCGACGCCGGCGGCGGGAAGTGCGCGGCCGCCGATCGCTGGAGCCTCGATGGAGCCTCGGCGCCTTATGCGGCGTCCGCCACGGCCACGGCCATCGTCGCCGACGGCGCCGCGGTGCTCGACGTCACCGAGGACGTGCGGGACTTCCTCATGCGCGCGCCCAACTATGGCTGGCTGATCAAGGCCACCGGCGCAGGGGCCGGGGTGCAGTTCGGGTCGCGCGAGAGCGGAGCGGCGCCCCGCCTCGTCATCGCCGTCGATTGCCAGCCCGGGCTCTGGCCGGACGGCACCGGCGGCTGCAATGCGGGTGACGCCTGCAGCGGCATCGTCTGCCTGCCGCGCGACTCCTGCCACCCGGCCGGCGTCTGCGATCCCTCGACCGGCAAGTGTTCCAATCCCGCGGCCCCCGACGGCGCCGCCTGCAGCGACGGCAACGCCTGCGCCGGCAGCGGCACCTGCAAGGCGGGGAGCTGCACCGGGCGCGCGCCGCTCTCGTGCACGAGCCCTGGCCCCTGCCAG
Source organism: Myxococcales bacterium (assembly GCA_038231075.1). Taxonomy (GTDB): domain Bacteria; phylum Myxococcota; class Myxococcia; order Myxococcales; family 40CM-4-68-19; genus JBBRMA01. The sequence goes on from JBBRMA010000056.1 coordinate 24,536, forward strand.
ACGGCGTTCTGCGATCCGCGCAGCGGGTGCGGCCTGACCAACCTGCCCGACGGCGTCTCTTGTAGCGACGACAACGCCTGCAACGGCGCGGAGCTCTGCCACAAGGGTGCCTGCACCGCGGGCACGCCGCTGCGCTGCGACGACGGCAACTCCTGCACGGCCGACTCCTGCGATGGCGACAAGGGCTGCGTCCACGCGCCGCTGCCACCGGGAACCGCCTGTACCAGCGGCGCCGCCTGCGCGGGCACGCTCGCTTGCAACAGCCACGGCACTTGCGCCTGCTCGGTGACGCCGGCCAATGCCGTCGTCAACGTCTCGGTGGTGACCAATCGCGGGCGCCCCGTGCCCGGCGCCGCGGTCAGCTCCGGTGGCGTGAGCGCGATCGCCGATCAGCTCGGCCGCGTAGAGCTCACGCTCCCCTCCGGGCACACGGTGGTGAAGGTCATCGCCGCGGGCTACGCACACTCGACGGCGGTGCTGGACCTCGGGGGCGGCGCCTCCTACGGCGTCCTCGTCTCGCTGCTTCCGCTCGGCGTCGGCTTCCCCTTCGACGCCACCGGGGACGGCTTCGTCGACGCCGGCCAGGTGCAGGTGACGGTGCCGGCGAACGTGCTGGTCGACGCCGCCGGCGCACTCTACGCAGGCGTCGCCACGGCCTACGTCGTCCCGCTCGATCCGATGGGAGACCGCGTGGTAGCCGCACCGGGCCCCTTCGCCGCCCGGGCGCTCGACGGCAGCGTCTCCGACATCCAGAGCATCTTCATGGCCGACGTCACCTTCGCCGCCGCCGACGGCACGCGGCTGCAGGTGGCTCCCGCCAAGACCATCGGCCTCCGCTTCCGCGCCCCTCCCGCGCTCCAGGCCGAGCTGGTGCGGACCCAGCCGCCGCCCTCCACCTATCCCGCCTACTATTACGATGAGGACGCGGGTCGCTGGGTCGAGGAGGGCAGCTTCACTATCGAGCAGGTCGGCGCCTTCTACGACGTGGTGGCCGAGGTCGCGCACGTCACCTGGTGGAACTGCGATCACCCTTGGTACGAGAAGAATTGCTATCGGGTCCTGGTCCTCGATTCGCACGACCACCCGGTCACCGGCATCGAGGTGCAGGCCAGCGGACTCGATTACTCCGGCACGACGACGACCTTCACCGATATGGACGGTATCGCCTGCGCCAACGTCAAGATGCGCAGCACCGTCACTATCAATATCCGCTCGCCGATCTATGCCGGCGTCGCTGGCGGCCCCGTGACCGAGACCGAGCCCTACCCGAACGGCTCGGCGGCGGCCACCTGCGAAGGCATCGGCAGCGGCACCTGCAAGCGTCTCACCTTCCACTTGGTCGGCAACTCCTGCGGGAGCGGCAGGCTGGTCAACTCCGACGGCGTCACGCCGGTCGGCGGCGCCAGGGTGTCCGCCATCGCCGGCACCGACTACGGCGCGCCCGCGCTCAGCACGATCACCGCGGCCGACGGCAGCTTCTGCCTCGCCGTCCCGCAGTCGAGCACGGTGACGCTGGTGGCCGTCGATCCGGTCACGCAGACCGTCCGGCTCACGCAGCAGATCTCCACTTCCGCCGCGGTCGAGGCGAGCTGCGGCGACGCCGGCTGCCAGCAGCTGGGAACGCTGCAATTTTCCGACCACGCCAAGCTCACCTGCGTGAAGGGCCGGCTGTGGAACGACGGATCCCCGCGCACGGCGTCGGCCGGACAGCTCGTCGCTGTCTCGCTCAACGGCTTCAATCCCAGCTGCCCCTCGGGCACCTCTGATCCGGGCGACGTAGACTCCTGGACCAATCCCGCCGGCCGCGTCATCGGCCGGACCAGGAGCGGCGCCAACGGCAGCTACTGCGTGGACTTCGAGGTCGGGGCTGGGGCCGACAGCAACGTCTTCTTCCCGTCGATCCTCTTCGGCGACTGCCGCAAGCGGGGCGCGCAATGCCCGGACCGCCCGGACCGGCTGCTCACCCAAGCCTGGATCTCAGACGGACCGATGCCCATCGACGATCCAGAGCGCACTTGCGATCTCGACAACTGCGTGGAGGAGCCGGACACCGACTTCGGCGACTTCGCCAACTACTGCTCGGGCAGCTAAGGGCCGATCGGTGCGGGTAGCGTTCTTCACCGCCGGCACCGTCGGCGCAGGCCACCTGGTGCGCTCCATTGCAGTGGGGCGCGGTCTGCGGCGCCGCGGCTTCGCCGGCGACTATCGCGCCTTCGGCCCGGAGCTCCCCTTCGCGGTTGCGCAGCGGGGCGACTATCACCCAATCGTTATCGACCCGGCGCAGCTCAAGGAACCGGCGAGCGCGCGGCAGACGCCGCTGGCCCTGGCGCTGGCCGACTTTGCGCCCGACGTGCTGCTCGTCGATCTGTTCTGGGCGCCCCTGCGCAACTTGCTGCCGCTGCCAGGCTGCGAGGCGTGGCTCCTGGTGCGCTGCGTGCCGGCCAAGTGGTTCAGCACCAATCCCGATTGGGGATATCTCCCTGCGCAATATCGCCGCGTCATCGGCATCGAGCCCTGGCCCGCGGCGCAGGTACGCGAGCGGATCGATCCGATCGTGGTCTGCAACCCCGACGAGTGCCGCCCACCCGGCGCGCTGCGGGAGCGGCTGGCGGTTCCGGCGGGCAAGCGGCTCGCGCTGGTCGCGCACGCTGGCGTCGCGGGAGAGGCGGCCACGCTGCAGGCCGCCGCCGGCGCGGACACCGTCGCCCTGGACCTCTTCCAGCCCGAGGCGCTCTTCCCGCTCGCCGAGTGGCTGCCGGGCGCAGACGAGATCCGCGGCGGCGCCGGCTACAACCTCTTCTGGGAAACACGGTGGCTCGGGCTCGCGGGCCGCTCGACGCTCACGCCGTTGCCCAGGCGCATCGACGACCAGGCCTGGCGGCTGCGCGAGTGCTCTGGCTATCGGATGCGCGAGAACGGCGCCGACGCGCTGGCCCGCATGCTGCTCGGCTGAGAGGTTGTCACCGCGCTTGGCTGCCGGAGCATTCTTGAGCCCCGTCGTGCAGCCTGGGGGGCGGCCCGGGATCGCCGGGTCCGGGCGGGCCGGGCGTGACACTCAAACACGACGAGCCGTCGGGCCGGGCCACCGTACCGACTGCCGCTCGACGAACTCACTCTTGCAGGCGCGACTCAATCAGACTGCCGGGTCGCGCCGCTTTCGGTGACGTAGCTCGGAACGGGAAGCCATTGGTTGTCACTGCCGTCGGCGCGCCAGAGGACCCAGGCAGCCTGGCCGCGAGGGATCTTGAAGACGGCCGAACACCAATCTAAGGAGGCGCCCCCTCGGTCCAGAGCAGCCTGGTCTCGTAGGTTCCGTCGGTGCTGGTCGTGCTGACCATCGCGCCCCGCTCGTCGATCTTCGCGCGCGCAAGCGCTCTTCCTTCGCGCTCGATGATCAGGGTGCGGCCGTCCTTGCCAGAGCGGAGGGTGTACCTCGTGACCTGCCGGGGCTCCGAAAGGTCGAACGAGTCGTCGTCGATGGTCTCTTTCTTTCCCTGGACGAGACCCAAGAGGTCAGCACCCGACTGAAGTTGGAATTGATTGGCGGGCTGCAGCTTGCCCGTGAAGGGCTTGTCGTACAGTCCTTCGAGGGCGAAGCTGCCGTCGGCTTGCGCCGTCAGCGAAGCCGTAAAGCGGCCGCCGCTCACCACCACTACGTAATTGCCTTGAAGCAGCCGTCCGTCGGCGGCGCGCTTCTCGATCCGGATCTCCTCGTTGCCGGTAAAGCCCGGCCCCGCAGCGGAGGGGTTGAGATCCACATCGTGACCATCGCGTCGGAAGGTGCCGTCGGCGGCCAGCGGCGAGATCTCCTCCTCCGAGTAGCCGATGAGCTTCCCGCCCGCCCTCCTGGTGCGCATCAGACCGAAGCGGCGCGGCGGCAGCGGGGCCTGGCGCGCGTCGCGCAGCGTCTCGGCCATCAGCCGCACGGCGCGCTCGAAGGCGCCGCGCAGGCCCGCTCCGTCGTGCTCGCAGGTGAGGGCGAACCCGGGCCTCGTAAAGACCGCCAGCTTGCGCTCCGAGACCGTGGTCTGGCCGGCGGCCTTCTTGAGATAGATGGCGTCGGCGAACAGCAGCGGATAGCCGCCGACGGCGCGCACCCCCACGGCCGCCGCGGCCTGCAGCACGCCCTGCTTCTTCACCTCGTCCAGGAGCTTCTCCAGCCGCTGGGCTGCTTCGATGCGCGTCGGCTCCAGCGTGCACTTCAGCGGGTCGTCGGGCAGCAGATCCAGCTCGATGCGGTCGGGGCCGCTGCTCTCCTTGATGAAGGAGAGCGAATGGCTTTGGTCGGGCCCGGAGTTGGTGCCGGTGGCGCTGTACCTGCCGTCGTTCGATTTCGCGTGCCACTCGCCGTAGTCGCCCACCTCGCGCGCAAAAGCGACGGCCGCTTCGGCGGGCGCGGCCAGCCACTCGAGATCGGCCTCGCCGGCCGGATGCGCCTGCAGCGGCTTGGGCCTGGCCGCGGCGCAGCCCACTGCAAGGACGGCGAAGAGGGAAAGCGACAGACGCTTCATCGGTGCTCCTCTGATCGGGGACGAGCGCCGCATTCTACCCTCCGTGCGCAGAGGAACTCTTGGCTGCGCTTTCGGCTCTCATGTCAACGCCAAGTAGAAATGTCCGCTTTCTGCCTCGGGAGCCTCGAGCGCGGCGATCAGCGGGATCAAGGACCTGCGAGCTCGAGCAGTTGCTGGGTGCGCCCGCGCGTCACCCACGCCTTCCAGGCCTCGGCGGATGCGTCCGGGTAACGAACTACGCCGAACGCAGCCCAGGCGTCCCGGTAGCCGATCCAATTGCGCTCAGTCTCCTTGACTCCGCCCCGCGAGACCGTCCCCTGCGCAGTCGCCAATCTCTGCATCGCCTGGTGATAGGCCTTATTGAGCGCCGCATCGGCTGCTGCCAGATCGGTCAAGGTTGGCAATTGGCCCGCTTGGAACTCTTTCAGGTTCTGCAAGATCCCCACCCGCAGCTTCTCTTCTTCCGCGGTCTGCAAGGCGCCGCGCATGGTGCCCGAGAGGTCGATCTCTGACTCGATCCGCGCGGCGATGAACTTGTCCGCGGCCGCTTGCAGCCTGGCAAACGCGGCCTTCTGGGGAGCCGTAAACTGCGATGTCATGGCGCCGTACATTCCTTCCCGTTTGGCTTGCTCGGCGCGAGCCGCGCGCGCGGAGCATTGGGAGACGCTGAAGCCGCTGGTCGCGTGGTCGCAAGCGCTGAACGGCTTTTGCAGTGCCGGCTGATCGCGGGTCGAAGCGAGGAGCCTGGCCATCCCTTCCAGCTCGGCGGGAACGGTTCCGCCGTGGCAGACCAGGGCCAGCGCGAGCCGCCCATCGCGCGCGACTCCCCACCCATTGGCATAGAGCTCGGCGACCCGATTGTTGTCCACGAGGGGAGACGCCAATTGGCACTTGCGGAAATTGGCCCAGTCGCGGACTGCATAGGTCTCGCAGTCGGCGCTCTTCAGGGAATTGATCTCTTCGGCAGACGGCTTGTCTCCGGCGGGAATGTCTGCGGAGCCCGCCGCGGCGCAGAGATCCACGGTTTGCAGCGCATCCGGATCGAAGCCGATATTGACCTTCTTTGCCCGCGCGAGCTCGGCGAGCTTCTTGGCCGCGGCCACATCGGCGTCAGGACCGGCGCGAAAGAGGAGCGCATCGAAGGCGAGCTTGAACGCAGGTCCGTAGCCCTGCTCCGCTGCCTTTTCGTAATAGTAAACTGGCTTCTCCTTGCCGAGGCCCGCGTAGCCCAGATACCAGGTCGCCTCGCCCAAGCCTTGCGCCGAGGCTTTCTCCAACCAGCTGCGCGCTTCTTCACGCTGCGCGCGGTCCGGGGAGAGCGCCTTCCCATAGGCCAGTTGATCGGCTGCCGCACCATTTTCGGCAGCGGCTTTCAGCTCAGGAAGCGCCCTCGAGGGAGCTGCTGCAAAGCTGCCGGCGGAGAACAACGTAGCTGCGAGCAGAGCTGCAAAACAGGTCATCGAGTGGGGGACCGTGCGCAGGATGTCACTGCTGCGGGTTCTTGATGCTGCGTAGACAGCCAATCCAGGCCTCACATCGGATGTATCAAAGCGCGGCCTTTGGTATCGCCCCACTATGGTGGCAAACGCAAGTCAGGGCTTCCTTGATTGCACCAAAGAGAGCGCCCCGTCGGGTGCGGCCAGGCTCAGGCCGCCCGGCTCGGGCGAGTCAACGACCGAGAGGCGCCCGCCCTCGACATCGCCGAGGCGGCCCTGGATGCCGCGGATGGCCTCGCGCGCCAGGGTCTCCAGGTGGCCCGCGATCAATCCCTTGCTCAGCGGCAGAAGCGGCTCGACGGCGCGCACGGTGCCGATGCGCCCGAGCGCGATCACGGCCTGGCAGCGCACCGCCGCCGATTGGCACGCAAGCAACTGCAGCAGCGCGGGCTCGGCGATGGCGTCGCCCAGCAGGCCCAGCGTCTCGGCGACGGCGGCGGAGAGCGTTTCGTCGGCGCCGAAGCCGGGCGTAATCTCGAGGCGAGCGGCGAGCGTCAGGACGCGGCCCGCGAGCGTGGAGGCGCGCGAGGCGCCGATGGCCCGCACCGCCGCAAGCTGCAGCTCGGCCTCCGACGACTCGAGCGCCGCGGCGAAGGCGCCAATCGCCCGCGTATCGGGGCGATCGCTCGACAGGCTGCGCAGCGCCTGGGCGCGCACCTCGACCTCGACGGTCGGGTCGGCCGCGAGGTCGAGCAGCGTCCCGGTGCCGTCCTCGACGCTCGCCAAGGCCGCCGCCGCGAGGCGCACGCCGGCGTCCTGGTCGCGCAGCGCCGCCGCCACCGCCCACCTCGCGGCCGCCGACGTTCGCGCGTGCTTCGCCAGGGCTTGAAGATTCCGCAGGCGCACGCCGGCCATCGAATCGTGCTGCGCGTTCTTGGCCAGAGCCACCGACACGCTGTCTGCGCCGAGCGCCAGATCGCGGGCCACGCCCACCATCGCGCGCACCGTCTCGACGATGGTGGCGGCCTCGGTGATTGCCCCCGCCCGCTCGAAGCGCACGCCAGCGTCCCTCACCAACCCGCCGCGGTCCACCAGCGCGACCAGCCGCGCTCGCGCTTCTTCGCCAAGGCTCGCGCGCACCCACTCCTCGGGGCCCTGCACGCGGACGAGCGCATCGAATGCCGGGTCGCCGGTCTGCTCGTCGCTGAAGAGCGTCGTCAGGCCGAGCCAGCTGCCCTTGCTGCCGACGACGATGCTCCCGGGGATGCGGAGCTCTGCCGCTACCAGGAGCCGCGTGTAGATGCCGTCGCCGCTCGAGGCGATGCCGCTGACCTCGAAGCCATCCAGCTTGCCGGCGATCGAGGGATCGCTGCCGAGCGAGCGCGGCACGAAGCGCAGGCCGAGGGTGTGCGCGGCGCGACTCAGTGCCTCGTCGGCGGCCTGCTGGATCCGGGCGCGCTCGGCCCATCCGCCCCAGAGATAAACGCAGAGTAAGGCCCCGACGCCGACCGCGACCACCGCGAGAACCATCGAGCCCTCCGCCGATCGCATCTACCCGATCTGCTATCTTGAGCATACGGTGTGGGCGCTCGATCTCGGAACCACCAATACCCTCCTGGCTCGCTGGGATCAGTCGAGCGATCGCCCATCGCTGCTCGAGATGCCCGACATCGCGCGGCGCTCGTTGAAGACGGACGCAGGCGACCCCTCGCGCGCCGTGCCGAGCGCGCTGCACATCCTCGCCGAGCCCTCGTGGTGGGCCAGGCTTGGGACCTCCGGCCTGCTGTCGCGCCATCTCTTCCTCGGCAAGCTGGCGCTGATCGGCCGCGAGGCGCTCGAGCTCAATCCGCTTCGCCCGCGGAGCAACTTCGTTCCCACCTTCAAGCGCTATCTCTCGCGCAGCCCGCTGGCCGCCGTGGCGCGCGCGGGCGCTCGCAGCTACACGGCGCGCGAGGCGGCCTACCTGTTCATGCGCGAGCTGCTGGCGCACGCGCGGCGGGCCTCGGGCGAGCGCATCCGCGACCTCGTCGTCACCGCGCCGGTGGACTCCTATGAGAGCTATCGCGCCGAAGTCGCCGCCATCTGCCGGCGGCTGGGCGTGCGCCGCGTGCGCTTCCTCGACGAGCCGGTGGCGGCGGCGCTCGGCTATGGCATCGGGTTGACCCGGCAGCGGCACGCACTGGTCGTGGACTTTGGAGCCGGCACCTTGCACATGGCGCTCCTCCGCCTGCAGCCCGGAGACGCTCTGAGCGGGCGCGCCCAGGTGCTGGCGAAGGCGTCGCGAGACGCGGGCGGCAACCTGGTGGATCGCTGGCTGCTCGACGAGTTCTGCCGGCGGCTGCACTTCGATCCCACGACGCAGCCGGAGGACGAGGATCGCCTCTGGGCAGCGCTCATGCTCGCCGAGGCCTGCCGCATCAAGGAGGCGATCTACTTCGACGAGCGCGCGACCTTCGAGTTCCTGCCGCCCGAGAGCGTCCGGCGCCTCGACGAGAGGGTCCGCGGCCAGGCGACGCCGCTCGAGCTGGATCGGGCCGCGCTGGCCGGCCTCCTCGAGGAGAAGGGGTTGTACGAGACGCTGCGGCAATGTCTCGACGAGACGCTGCAGCAGGCAAGAGCAAGCGGCTTGTCCGAATCGGACATCGACGACGTGTTGATGGTCGGAGGCTCGACGCTGCTGCCCGGGGTCTATGCCATCTTCGAGCAGCGCTTCGGCCGCGCGCGAGTGCGGGCGTGGCAGCCTTTCGAGGCGGTCGTCTACGGCGCCGCGGTGTTCGCCGCCGACCGCGTCCATCCGTCGGACTTCCTGGTCCACGACTATGCGCTGCTGACTTATGATCTCAAATCAAAGGAGCCTGAGTACTCAATCATCGTCCCTCGCGGCACGACCTTTCCTACTCGCCCGGATCATTGGAAGCGGTCGCTGGTCCCTACTTGCGCGCTGGGCGAGCCGGAGCGTGTCTTCAAGCTGGTCATCTGCGAGATTGGCACGGGGCAGTCGGGGGGGCTCTTCTGGGACGCAGACGGCCGGGTCCGCCGCATCGGCGCGACCGGCTCGGAGAGGGTGATAGTAAAATTGAATGAAAGCAATCCGGCGCTGGGCCGGCTCGACCCGCCGCACTCGCCGCGCGATTCGAGCCCGCGTTTGCAAGTCGGGTTCGGCGTCAACGCCGAGCGCTGGCTGTGTGCATCGGTCCACGATCTGCAGACCGGCAAGCAATTGATGCGCGACGAGCCGGTGGTGCGGTTGTTATGAGCCGACGGCGCAGGTAGGACCTAGTCCAGGGCCAAGCCCCAAGGTCATTTCGCGTCGGCGACAGCTTTCGAGGTGCGGGGTGACCTCGGCCGGGCGGCGAGATCCTACCAGCAAGCGAGCGCGATGAAGGCGCTACTTGCCGAGGCCGTAGGTGACGTCCCAGACGTAGATGCCCGGCTGCGGCGCGCCGGCCTTTACGTAGACTGGAGCCCAGCGGAAGCTCGCGCTGGCGCTCCGCGTCCCCTCGGGCACCACCGCCAGCTTGGCGAACCGCGGCACGACGTGCCCCCCTGCGCGTGCCACCACGCTCACGCCCGCGCCTTCGGAGCGCATCGGCAGCGGGGCGCCAGCGCGCAGGCTGCCGAGCCAGAGCGCGCCGTCGGGCCCGCGCGCGCTGGCCGTGCCGACCACCGGGTCGGCCGTGAACTGCGACCCCGCCGCGGTCATGGCCACGACGCCGGCGGCGCTGACCAGGAACGTCGCGCCCGCGCTGTCCTGCAGCATGGCGAAGCTCCAGTCGTCGCCGACCGCAATCGCCGCCGGGCCGGCGCCCTGGCCGACGCCGACCGGCACAGGCGCCGCCACCGAGGCGAACTTCAGTGCTGCGCCTTGGGTAAAGACGAAGGCCCCGCCGGCCAGGGCCAGGATCTCGCCGGCGTCGTCCATGATCCCGAGGTCGATGGCTTGGGCAGAGAGGCCGGACGGCAGGACGCGCAGGTGCCCGTCCGCGCCGTACCACCACGCCACGCCGTCGGTCGTGAGGCCAAAGCGCCGCGCGGTGGTGTTCGCTTCCTGGCCAGAGAGGCTGACCACGCCGACGCTTCCACCGTCCCAGGGCTGCGTCGCCACCGAGCCGTCGGCCTGCAGGAAGATCGCCGTCTGGCTGGAGAGCTCGTCGCCCGCGGAGTCGATCTTCCAGCGGTTGTAGCCGGCGGGCAGCAGCACCGGG
>JBBRMA010000057.1:0-34338 GCA_038231075.1 Myxococcales bacterium
CCGCCAGGGGCGGCCCGGCCGGGAGTCCGGCCGCAGCAGGGAGGGGCCCAGACGAACTTGTTCGGCGGGGAGGGGCGCAGCCCCTTCTAATGGGGCGACGTACATCGACCCGGTACGAAGTTCCGGGTCGATGTACTAGTTCAGCGTCGCGTCGTCAAACAACGTGTGCGTCGGGTCGCCGGCGTAGTTGTCGTCGTGGTTGGTCAGCGTCAGCGTGTACGTCGAGCCGGCGCTCACGCTGGCGGTGATGTTGGTCCAGGCGTTGTTGGTGCAGGTCTTCGGCACCAGCGTCGTCGTGCCGCCGCTCGAGGTCAGGGTGATGGTGACCCAGTCGTAGGTCACGGTGTCCGGGCAGGTGCTCTTGTACCAGACGCTGACCTGGCTCTTGCCCGCAGGCACGGTGAACTGCTGCGAGAAGCTCGAGTCGCCGTTGGTGGGGCTCGTCGTGCCCGCCTGGGCGCAGTGCGTACCGCCGTGGCAGCCCGAGGTGGCGATGCTGGTCGTGCCCGCGGTGGTCCAGCCGGTGGCGCCGCTCTCGAAGCCGCCGTTGTTGATGCCGCCGCCTCCTCCGCCGCCGGTGACGACGGTGACGTCATCGTAGAGCGTGAAGGTCGGGTCGGCCGAGTAGTTGTCGTCGTGGCTGGTGAGCGTCACCGTGTAGCTGTGGCCGGCGACCAGCGCGCTCGTCGCGTTGGTCCAAGCGGTGGTGGCGCAGGCCTTGGTGATGAGGGTCGCCGTCGTGTTCGCGGTGTTGTCCTTCAGCGTGGCCACGGCCCAGTCGTAGGTGATGGTGTCGGGGCAGGTTTCCTTGTACCAAACCGAGAGGCTGGTCGCGTTCGCCGGGGCGGTGAACGTCTGGGCGATGGTGGAGTCGCCGTTGGTCGGGTTCGTCCCGCCGAGCTGAGCGCAGAAGGATCCGCCGTGGCATCCCGAGCTGACCACCGTCTCAGTGGCGCCGGAGGCCGTCCACCCGCTCAGGTTGCCGGTCTCGAAGCCGCCATTGGTGATTCCGCTTCCGCCGCCGCCCGAGCTGGTCACGCTCAGCGCGACCGTCGCGGTGTGCGAGCCGGAAGTGGCGGTGCCATTGACGCTGATGGTCGAGCTGGTCACGGTCGCCGAGCTCGAGGCAGCCACCGTCATCGTCGAGCTCTGGCCCGCGCTGACCGACGCCGGGCTGAACGACACGGTGACGCCGGACGACTGGCCCGTCGCGCTGAAGGTGATGGTCTGCGCGCTGCCGGAGATGACCGCGGTGCTGATGGTGCTCGTGGCGGACGCGCCCTGCACGACGCTGAGGCTGGTGGGGTTCGCCGACACCGAGAAGTCATTGCCGGCGGGGGCGCTGATGGTGAGCGAGATGGTGGTGGCGTGCGAACCCGACGACGCCGTGCCGGTGACCGTGACGCTGAAGGTGCCGGTGGTGGCGCTCGCCGTGGTCGAGATGGTCAGGGTCGAGCTGCCGCCCGAGTTGACCGAGCTGGGGCTGAACGCCGCGGTCGCACCGCTCGGCAGCCCGCTCGCGCTGAAGCTGACGCTCTCCGCGCTGCCCGAGGTGATGGAGGTGCTGATGACGCTGGTGCCGGAGTTGCCGCGCGTGACGGTCAGGCTGGTCGGGCTGGCCGAGACGGAGAAGTCGTTGCCCGCGGTGCCGCAAGAGGGCGCGATGGTGACGCAGGCATTGCCGTTCGGCGCCGCGTTCGAGAACTCGAGCTGGTAGGTGTACGACTGGCCGTCGCAGCCGGCGAAGGTCCCTTGCTGGCCGTTGCAGATGTCGCCGATCTCCCCGTGGCTGCTGTCGTACCAAGCGATCGGCGGGCCGACCACGGTGGCGATGCCGACCTCTGCGTCAGTCATCATCTCGACCAGCTCGTGCGAGGAGACCGAGCAGTAGTTGCCGAACGTCGAGCTGGTGCCGCAGCCCGTGGCGCAGCCCGAACCGGCCTGCATGTCGGGGTGCACGCCATAGTAGTACTCGCTGTGCCCGCCGCCGGCGGCGACGGTGCCGTGGTAGGCGCAGAAGCCGCCCGCGATGCACGAGCTCGAGCCGCCCTGCGTGATGGTGACGCCCGGCGGGAAGAAGATCGCGTAATAGGTGACCGCGTTGCCCTGGGAGTCAACGGCGGGCGCCGGCAGGTGGCCCGCGTTGATCTGCGCCGTGAGCTCGGTCTGGATTGCGGTGTCGTCAACCGTGGAGCCGCCGGCCGAAGGAGTGATGGTGACCTGGCTGGAGAAGTTGCCGCTCGCGAAGGTCTGGCCGGTTCCGCCTGAGGAGGGCGTGTTGTACTGCTGCAACAGGCCGCTCAGCAGCGTCGTCTTGGACATGAACTGCTGGTAGAAGGTGGCCATCGACGGCGTGCCGGTGCCGGACACATGGCTGTCGTAGCTGCCGCTGCCCCAGAGAACCTGCACCACCTGCGTGTGCGAGTTGATGCGGCCGCCGTGGTAGTTGAGGTGGGCGCCCGACGGCGACGAGGCGGTGTGGATCGTCGATTGATCGCGCATCGGCGTCATTCCGCGCCGGTTCATTGCGCGCACGGCAGCCTCGTCAGCGGATTGACTCGCCCCGCCCTGGCCGCAGGCCGCGGACACGAGCGCGACTGCCACAGCGGAGCACGCGAGCGAAAAGAGGGAGACCGACCGAGCTCTCGATGCTGCTGCTGATTGCGTCATCGACTACTCCAAGTTTGTGCCGGTTTCTTCCGGCGCGCCCAAAGAGAGTTGGACTTCCGCGATCGGAATCGCAATGCAGCTTGTATGGGTAAGCCCGTGAATGCATAAATCGCACAGAAACTCTATTCCCGTTAAATCATATACTTGAGAACGTGTGGCAGATTGTGGGTGACGACCTGCCTCCACCACCTGTCGTATAGATCATGCCGACAACTACCCGTCTCCGGCCCTAGGTCTTTGGTCTTTCTCGCGATCATCTCAGGGGCCCGAATCCGCGCGGGCGGCGATAGGACCTCAGAAACAGCGAGGGCGCGGCTCAAGTGCCCGCGCCCCCGCTTCGAAGTGCTCTGCGGTGTTGGTAAGGCCGTCTAGAATGACTGGTTGGAGAACCGGAAGAACAGCACGTGCGGCGTGGCGGAGAGCGGCTGCAGCACCAGCGCTCCATCGTTGCCGTTGTAATAGTGGATATCGTGGCAGCCATTCTTCGATGAATAGGCAGTGCCGAAGACGGAGATGTGGTTTGCCGACGCCAGCTCCGACTCAAGCTTCTGTGCGAGCGCCGTCGGGTCTTGCGGGGTGAACTGCGAAGACGTCAGCCCCAGCGACTTGTACGAGAGCGCGTCGTTGTGCCAGCCCTCCGACCAGGCGCCGTCGGGCAACACCATGTCGGCTTCGTAAAGCGCCGCGTCGCCCGGCAAGCTGCCCACGTTGACCGCCACGTCGTAGATGCTGCCGTTCGCGCGGACTTGCACGTGGATGTGGCCCGAGTCGCCATTGCACGACCTGGAGCCGTTGACCGGGAGCACGTAGGTCACAAAGCCGTCGAGGCGACCGTGCGCGGTGTTGATGGCGGTGCCGGTCTCCTGCGAGGTCGGCGTGCACGAGCTCGTGCGGGTCGGCGTGCCATCGGTCCCACCGCCCGCGACGCAGGTGCCGCCCTGGCAGATCTCGCCAGAGGGGCAATCGCTGTTGGTGGTGCACTGCGGAGGCGGAGGCGGAGTGCCGCAGGCGCCGTTGGAACAGACGAGACCTGCATCGCACTGGGTCGTGCTGGTGCACGCCTGGCACGCACCGCCTACGCACACTTCGCCGTTCGCACAATTGTGATTGGCGGTGCACTGGGGCGGCGGCGGAGTGCCGCAAGCGCCGCTGGTGCACACGAGGCCGGCGTCGCACTGGCTCGTGCTCGTACAAGGTTGACAGGCGCCCTTCACGCAGACTTCGCCCTTGGTGCAGTTGCCGTTGGAGGTGCACTGCGGGGGCGGCGGCGCGTTCTGGCACTTGCCGTTGCTGCAGATCTCGCCGGCCGGGCAATCGCCATTCGAGTGGCAGGCCGTCGGCGAGGTGCAATATCCGGCCACGCAGATATATCCGTTGTAGCAATTGGAGTCGTGCGCGCAGTGGCGGTGCGATTTCAGGTCGTCCCCGACAGCGTTCGCGGCGTCCGTGCCGCTGCCGCAGCCGTGCAAGAGGGACGCGAGGGAGAGCGCAAGCATCGAGGCGAGGAAGGACTTTTTCATGGCGCGCACATTGAGCCGCTGCGCGCGCTGATGCATCCGCTAGCCAACCGTGGGGGAGCCACCTACAAGCGACCTTTGTCTCGGTGCGAACCCGAGGCCTGCTCGACTGAATTCTTCACGCCGATGACGACGCGTGGTCAGCGGCGGGGAAGGCCGGGCGCCGGGTGCTGCAGATAGGCCAGCCGCTTCGACTCGCGACGCACGTGCCCGACCAGATCGAGGATCAGCCCGGTGACCAGACAGAGCGCCGAGATGACGCCGATCCCACTGCAGAGGATGGCGGTGGGAAAGCGGCGCACGAGGCCCGTGTCGAAGTACTCCAAGATCAGCGGCACGCCGAGCGCGGCAGCAGTGCCGGCGAGGACCAGGGCGATGAGCGCGAAGAACAGCAGCGGGCGCTCGTTGCGCAGGAGGTTTGTGATGGTCACAAGGATCTGCCAGCCGTCGTGCCAGGTGCGCAGCTTGCTCGCCGAGGCCGGCCCGCGCGCGATGTAGTTCGCGTCGAGCTCGGCGGTGGCCATCCGCAGCTGCAGCGCGTGCACGGTGAGCTCGGTCTCGATCTCGAACTCGCGCGCCGACGAAGTAAAGCTCTTGGCAAACCGCTGCGAGACCACCCGGTAGCCGCTCAGCATGTCTCCGAGCGGCGCGCCGAAGAGCCGCGCCACAAGCCCCGTCAGCACCCGGTTGCCGAGCCGGTGCCCCGCGCGAAAGGCCCCCTGCCCTGTCTCGATCCGGCGGCCGACCACCATGTCGAGCTGGTCGGCAAGCAGCCGCTCGACCAGCGCCGGCGCGACTCTGGCATCGTAGGTGCCGTCGCCATCCACCATCAAATACAGGTCTGCCTCGACGTCCTGAAACATCCGGCGCACGACGTTGCCCTTGCCCGGCATCGGCTCGCGACGCACCACCGCGCCCGCGGCGGCCGCGAGCTTCGCGGTGTCGTCGTTCGAGCCATTGTCGTAGACGTAGATGGTCGCCGCCGGCAGCGCGGCGCGAAAGTCGGCGACGACCTGGGCGATCGCCACCGCCTCGTCGAGGCAGGGGACTAACACCGCGATTGCTAATCCGGAGACCGCAGCTCCTCTCGCACTCCATTGGGCGTAGCTCCGCCCGCGACGCCCTGCAGCGACCACAGCTTCGCGTAACGGCCCTGCAGGCGCAGCAGCTCCTCGTGGGTCCCGAGCTCGGCGATGCGGCCCTGGTCGAGCACACCGATCTGGTCCACGCCCTCGAGGGTCGAGAGCCGGTGCGCGATCACCAGCGTCGTCCGGCCTTGCCGGGCCTCGTCGAGCGCCGCCTGCACCAGCCGCTCGGAGGCCGAGTCGAGCGCGCTGGTGGCCTCATCGAGGATGAGGATGTCCGGCTCGCCGAGCAGCGCCCGGGCGATGGCCAGCCGCTGCCGCTGGCCTCCCGAGAGCAGGACACCCCGATCGCCGATCCGCGTCTCCATCCCCTCCGGCAGCCGGTCGATGAACTCGAGCGCGTGCGCCCGCCGCGCCGCCTCCCGGACCGCAGCATCGGTCGCCGCCGGCCGCCCGTAGGCGAGGTTGTGGCGGATGGTGGTGTTGAAGAGGAAGGTCTCCTGGCTGACCACCGCGATCGAGCGCCGCAAGCCGCGCAGCTCGAGCTCGCGCAGGTTCAGGCCGTCGAGCGCGATCTGTCCGCCGCTCGGATCGTAGAGGCGCGCCAGCAAGAGCCCCACCGTGGTCTTGCCCGAGCCGGAGACACCGACCAGCGCCACCGTCTGGCCGCGCGGGATGGTCAGGTCGAAGTCGCGCAGCACCGGCGCGCTGGCCCCAGGATAGGTGAACTCGACGTGGCGGAACTGGATCTCGCGCTGGAGGCGCTGCCGGGTGCGCGAGCCGCTGCGCAAGAATGGCTTGTCCTCGCGGGAGAGGAACGCCGCGGTCCGGCTGCGGGCGCTGGCGAGCGCGGCGAGCTGGGTTCGCAGGTCGCTGACCTCCTTGGCCACTGGCAGCGCGCGGAAGAGCAGGACCAGGTAGGTGAAGAGCAGCGTCGAGAGGACGCCGACCTCCTGCGCGAAGAAGAGCTTGCCGAGCGCCACCGTGGCGCAGAGCGCAAGCAGCGTCGAGACCTCGCTCACCGGGCCGACGGCGACGTAGGCGGCGAAGCTGCGCAGCTCGATCTCCTCGCGCTTGCGGGAGAGGGCGTTGATGCGGAGCGCCTCCTCGTCCGCCGTGCCCGCCGCCTGGACCAGCCGGATGCCGGAGAGCGTCTCGAGCAGCGCGTGGGCGTAGTCGCTCGAACGCTCCGAGAGGTAGCCGCCCATGCGCCGGGCATGCCGGATGAACCAGTGGTTGGCGGAGATGACCACCGCGAGGAGCAGGAGCGAGACGAGGGTGAGCTTCCAGGAGAGGAGCAGCATCAAGGCGAGGAAGACGGCGAGGGCGGCGCCCGCGACCACCATCCGGAGCACGATCAGCACCGCGGAGGCGGTCTGCAGCGTCTCCCAGTTGATGCGCTGGATGAGCTCGGCGACCTTTACGCGAGTGTAAAAATCGACGTCCACCGCCAGCACCAGGCGGATGGCGCGCTCGCGCAGGTCGCAGGTGATCTCGCGGCGCAGGCGGCCGGCCGCGTAGGTGCTGCCAAAGCCCGTGGCATTCTTGAGGACCAGGCACGCGAGCACGACGGCGAAGAGAACTGCGGAGCGGGTCTGGCCGGCGGCCCCGGCGAAGGCGCCGAGCAGGTGCTGCACGAACCTCGACCCCCCGGGCAGGGAGATCTCCTGGCCGAGGAAGCCGAGGAAGAGCGGGACCAAGAGGGTGACGCCGATGCCGTTGAGCAGCGCGCCGGCAAAGCCGAGCACCAGCGACAGCCCCACCAGCACACGGTGGGGACGCGCCGCCGACCAGAGCAGCGAGGAGGAGTCCGCGCCGGGTACGGGTGGCAGGCCAGAAGGCCCGTCTGCGCTGGTCGCCTGGCCCGCGGTCACCGAGTCTCCCCTTCTCAGGCACGCCGAGGCGCGCCGCCGAGGAGCACCCGCAGCCGCTCCGCCGTCCGCAGCGCCTGCACCAACACTACCAGCGCCGAGACCTTCGCTCGCGCCGCCGGCGGAGCGTCGAGCCCCGACCCGCGCACTACGCTGAGCGCCCAAGGCAGGACGCGCCGGAGCTCGGTGCCGAGGACATTGCGCGCATTGCGCAGGCGGCTGGCGGGATGGCGCAGGGCGCGAGCGGTCTGGACGCCGCCCGCGAGCCGCAGCTCGCGCCGCAGGATCGAGCCGATCGACGGGCGCGCCTGGTGCCACACCCCCACCGCGGCGACATATCTGGTGGCAAAGCCGAGCGCCTTCGCGCGGCGTCCCCAGTCCCAGTCGCCGCCGCTCAAGAATGCAGTGTCGAATGGGCCGACCGCGTCCATGATCGCGCGGCGGACGATGAGGTCGGCCGTCGCGCCGTACCACTCCCCTTTTTCGCCCTTGTTCCCAGCAAAGCTCAGCATCGAGCTGTAGAGGTAGGCGGTGGGCGAGACGCCGGCGGGGCGGGGTTCGACCAGCTGGATTCGCCCCGCGACGATGCCGGTCTCGCTGCCCTCCGCGACGCTCTTGACCCCCTGCTCGATCCAGTCGGGCCAGGGAAGGCAGTCCGCGTCGGTGAAGGCGAGGACGGTGCCGCGCGCGACACGCAGTCCGGCGTTGCGGGCGGCGTAGCTGCCTGGCCGCGGCTCGCGGACCAGTTGGAGATCGAGCGCGGGCGCGTGGCAGGCGTCGTGGCGCCGGAGCGAGGCATCGATCGAGGGGCAACCGTTGTCGACCACGATGACTTCGAATCTCTCCCGCGGATAGGTCTGCCGCGCGAGGTGATCCAGGCACTGATCGAGCTCGTGGGCGGGGCCGGCCAAAGGGCAATAGACCGGGATGACCACGGAGACGAAGGGAAGGTCCAGGGGCGCGCTCACGGCGTGTTTCCGCCGCCCGACCCTGCGCCGCCTCCTGCCTGCTGCGCGCGCCGGCGGCGAAACAAGATCGTCGCGATGGCGCGCTGGAAGTCGGCCTGCGTGTGCGCGTGCATCATGTTGGTGCGGTGGACGCGGCGGATCAAGAGCTGCTCGTCGACCACGCCTCCTTGGAAGCCGAGGTCCCGCGCGCGCGAGAACCAATCGAGGTCCTCGCCGTAACGAAGGCTCTCGTCGAAGCCTTTGGTGAGGACGAAGCAGTCGCTCCGCACCAACGTCGCGCTCGGGAGCCACGCGACCATCTCAGCCTCCCGCTCGGCGTCAGGGGCCCAGCGCGGCCTCGGCTCGCCCTCGTCGAGCAGGAACTGGTGCCGGCAGACGAACCAACCCAGCTCGGGCCGCGCGCGCAGGCCAGCCATCTGGCGCGCGAGCTTCTCCGGCTTCCACAGATCGTCGGCGTCGAGAAACGCCAGGTGGTCGCCGCCTGCCTCGGCGACGGCGCGGTTGCGGGCCGCCGCGGGTCCAAGGTTTTCCTGCCGCACCACGCGCACCGAGGGAAAGCGGGACGCCACCTCTGCCGAGCCGTCGCTCGAGCCGTCGTCCACCACGATGATCTCGGAGGGGGCGAGCGTCTGCGCCCTGACCGATTCCAACGCCGCGGCCAGGAAGCGTGCGCCGTTGAAGACGGGGATCAGCACCGAGACCGAGGGCTCAGGCAAGGAGCGGCTCCGCAAGTCGGGCGAGCGCCGGCGCGCGGGCCTCCGAACCAGCGGTGAGCGACGCGAGCAGCCCCGCGAGGGCCGCCGGGATGCCCTTCAAGTCGGAGCCGATTCGCAGGCGGTAGAGCGGGAGCTGACTGACGAGCGCGGAGATCGCCTCCAGCGTCTGTTGACCCACTCCCGGAACCAGCAGGATCGACGAGGGCGCGAGCGCCAGCAGCACCTCCGCGCGCGTCGCCTCTTCGATGCGGCTCTCGCGCGACTCGAGGGCGAGCACCGGCACGGCGATGGCGCGCAGCGGGAGGACGGGGGCGAGCCTGTCCGCCGCGCCGGGAAAGAGCTGCAGCACGGCCTTCTCGTTGGCGGAGTCGAGCGGCCCGCCCCGCACCACCAGCCGCTCGAGGCTGGGGAAGAGCGCGGTCTGTGCCCGTCCAATCTTGGCGGTGCCGAGGAACGAGTGGACCCGCGGTTCGCGGGCGTCGGGCTCGAGCACGACGAAGTCGTCGCCCGCGATCTGCAGCCGCCGCATCCCAGGGAGCGCGACCTCGAGGCAGGCGAGCGCGCTGGTTGACTTGCCCGAGCCGCCCTTGGCCGCGAGCAGCACCGCGCCGGAAGCCGTTCCGATGGCGGCGCCGTGCAAGAGGAAGCGCCCGCGGCTGGCGAGGAACTGCCCCAGGCACGCGCGCAGCGGCGACGCAGCAGCCCAGGCGGGCAGCTTTGCCACCTCCGGGATCCACTGCAAGCAGCGGCCGCGCGCGAAGTCGGTGAGCGTGCGGGTGCTGTCGCCCAGATCCAGCCACAAGCCCGGCGCGCTGCGGGCGCTGTCGAGCCCCGCGTCCTGTGCGTCTGGCGCGCGGGCCGCAAATGGACCGTCGATGAGGGTCACCACCAGGTCCTCGGCGCCGGCCTGCTTCGGGGCGGCGAGGTGGCCAAAGGCCGGATCGAGGATCGCCGCCAGCTCCGGGCCGGCGAAGCGGAGCCGCACGTTGAAGCCGGCGAGCCGCAGCCTTCTCTCCCCGGCGGCGCCGCGGCCGGCAGCGTAGACGAAGGCGCGGTCCGCGGCTCGGAAGGCCTGCTCGCGCGCGGTGGTGCTTGCGAAGGGCTCGGGATCGCTCACGGCCGCCTTTGCCCCTGCGCGGCCATGACCGGCCACCCAGAGGCCTCGACGTCGTGCACCGGATCGGCGTTGAGCAGGAACTTGAGGTCGGTGAAGGTCTCCACGCTCGGGGCCTCGAACGGTCTCTTCTCGGCAGCCGCGGCGCCCACGCCGTTCGGGGCGGCGGCGATTTGCGCTGCGTGACCTGCGGCGGCCGCGGGGCGAACGAGCTCCAGGACCAGCAGCTCCTCGAGGAAGCGCGCGACCGCCGCGTCGATGACCGACGCCGCGCCATCGGTCTGCCGGGCGAGGAGGGCGCCGAGCTCTCGCAAAGGTCCTCCGCGGGCGACGACTTCGAAGAGCTGGCCGCCGCTCCCCCGGAGGCTGTGGTACGTGCCGCGAGAGAGGTGCACCAAGATCACCTCACCGTCGATCGACTGGAAGATCACGTCGGCCGGAACGAGAAAACGATCCTCAGGATTCATTTTCATCCTCCGGCAACGCGGCGGCGATCCATGGGCCCCTCCTGCTGGACACACGACTCGGCGATCATTTCACTGTCCGGCGACTGATTTTGCGAGAGCGGCAGATGGGCTTAGGGTTTGACGTGTGAGCGCGATCAGCGTCGTCATCCCGGTCTTCAACGGCGAGCGCTACCTCGCTGCCGCCGTCGAGAGCGTCCTCGCGCAGGATCTCGCCGCCGCCGAAATCCTCCTCATCGACGACGGATCTACCGACGGCAGCGCGGAGATCGCGAGCGGGCTGGCAGCGCGCGCGCCCACCGTGCGGCTCGTCCGCCGCGAGCACGAAGGCGGGGCGCAGGCGCTGAACCACGGGATCGCGCTGGCCGCGGGCGAGCGGCTCGCTTTCCTGGACGCCGATGATCTCTGGTTGCCCGGCAAGCTCTCGCTGCAAGCGGCGGCGCTCGACGCCGATCCCGCGCTCGACCTGGTCTTCGGGCAGATGCGGCAGTTCATCAGCCCGGAGCTCGCTCCCGAGGAGCAGGCCAGGCTCCACTGCCCCGCGGGGCCGCAGCCGGGCCACGTGATCTCGTCGCTCCTGGCCCGCCGCAGCGCCTTCGAGCGCGTGGGTCGCCTGGCCGCCGATCTGCGCACCGGCTGGTTCATCGACTGGTGCATGCGCGGAGCCGACCTCGGCCTCCGCCAGGCCACGCTGCCCGAGGTGGTGCTCGCCCGGCGCCTGCACGATCAGAACCTAGGGCGGCGCGATGCCGCCGGCCGGATCGACTATGTCGAGGTGGTGCGGCGCAACCTCAAGCGCCGGCGAGAGGCGGCAAAGCGTTGAAGCGCCATTGGCATCCGACGCCGGCGCAGACGCTGCTGCTGCACGCGGCGCTCGACAGCGGCAGCTCGTCGGTCGCCGCCTGGGACGCGTGGAGAAAAGGCGGCGGGGACATCCAGAAGCTCGACCACCTCTCCGCGCGGCTCTTGCCGTTGATCGCCAGGAACCTGGTCGAGAATGGAGTGCCCGAGCCTGAGCTCGGCCTCTTGCGGGGCGTGCGCAAATACTCCTGGGTCCAGCACGTCGAGCGCGTCCGGTGCATCGCGCCGTTCGCGGGCGCGCTGGTCGCGGCCGGTTTGCAAGTGGTGTTCCTCAAGGGCATCGCGCTGGCCCCGCTCTATTACAGCGAGCTCGGGCTGCGGATGTTTACCGACGTGGACGTCCTGGTCCACCCCGCCGACGTGCCGCGCGCCGTCGCCGTCCTCGCGCAGCATGGCGTCCTTCCCAGCACCTCGCACCCGAGGTCGTTGCGAAGAGCGCTGGCGGGTCAAGTCAACCTCGCAGACCAGGGCTACCAGCATGGCCTGCCCTTCTCCAAGGCCGACCAGCCCGATGGGTTCGAGCTCGATCTGCACTGGTCGGTGATGCACACCAACGTCGGGCCCCACAGCGACGAGGCGATCTGGAGCCGGGTGGTGCCGTTCGCCGTCGCTGGCGTCAGCGGCTTCACGCTCTCCACCACCGACCACCTGCTGCACGTCATCATCCATGGGCTCGCCTTCAATGAGTCTCCCACCATCCGCTGGATCACCGACGCGCTCGCCATCCTCCGCAAGGCCGGGCCGCCCGGGCAGGCGGTGGATTGGGAGCTCTTCCTCGAGGAGACTTTGCGACGCGGCCTTGCGCTCCCCGCGTGCGAGGCGCTCGATTACCTGGTCGCGGAGCTGGACGCGCCGGTGCCCCCGTGGGTGCGCGAACGCCTCGCTCGCGCCAGCCCCAACTGGAGGGCGCGCCTGCGCTACGCCGATCTCCTGCAAAACTGGCGCGAGGTGCGATCGCCGGGCACGCTGTTCGCCGGCGTCAGCCGCTTCCTCGAGGGGCGCCCGCCGCTCGACGCGCTCCGCGTCGGCACGCTTTACTTCCGCCACCGCCTCGATCAGCGCGGAGCCGCCTTCGCCACCCGGCACCTGGCGTTGTCGCTGGCGGGGCTGCTTCCCGGCCGGCTGCTCAACGCCTTCCGACGGCGCGGCTGGCTCGAGCACCGCTAGAGGATCGACTTGTCGTGCGAAGACCCGCTTTGATCGACGCCACTTCACGCCACTGCCTGCCGCCCGAGGAAGGAAGAGCTTGCGCGCTTCGCTGAAGACCAGGCTGTCCGGCCTCGTGCGCTGGCCAGCGCTGGCTGCGCTCGGATTGATGGCGCTCCAGGTCGCGCTCCTCTGACCGCTGTTTGGACCGGGCGAACCGTACGGAGACGACCTCACCATCCACTTCGCCGAGATCGCCCATCTCCGCAAAGCCCTGGCCGGCGGCGATTTTCAACTTCTGGGATACTCAAGCAGAAGATCGAGATGCGCTCCTCCTGCCTCACCGAGTCTCCACCGGCGATCCCTCCGGCAATAGCAACTACGGCTACTACAGCGACAACAATTATCCACATAACGTTTACTATGGAAAGCCGCCCGCACCGGCCGGCGATATCTACGGCGCGCAGGTGCCAGCAGCGCAACTCAACCAGATCCGGGTCAAGGACAGGGCCGGCTTCACCAGCAGCTGGAAGCGGCACGAGAGGGTGCCGGTGCCTGCCACCGCCGTCACGCTCGGGGCATCGCAATGCTCCTCTTGGCGGTGACTTCCCGCTCGCGCCCGGCCAACAAGGCCTGCCCGCTGCCTCTTTGCCAGACCTTGAGTATGGGGGGAGAACTAGACATCTAGTGAGTCAGCTTGAGTACTCAAACGCGACCGCCTGACGTCTCCTTCACCCCCCCTCCCAATGTCAGGCAAATAGGCGGCCGGCAGGCAGAGGGCCGGGCGCGGCTTCAGGGCTCCCGACGCAAATCCAAACAGTGCGAGCGCAGCGAGCCACCTCGATCGGGTGGGCGCCCGTGCCGCGCCCGACCCTCTGCCTGCCGGCGGCCGGTACCCTACCGGTGCTGATTTGACTGGCATTAGGTCTTAACTAGACTCGGTTCTGGAGCGCCGGGGTTGAGCGCTTTCTCGAAGTCCGCGGTGTGACCGAGCGCGCTGACCGCGCCGGGCCCCGCGGGCACCTGGTACATGACCATCCCCATCCTCCGGGGGCCGAGTGTCTTGGCGACGAACGCTTGCGTCGCCGCTGGACCCCCGTGCCGGGGAGCGCCGCCGTAGATCCCCATCTGGATCTGCCACGGCTTGAGGCCTGCCGCGCCCAGCGCGTACTCCACCGAGCGGCCGACGAGCTCGAAGCTGAAATCGAGCGTGTCGTAGCACATCGGTCGCGCGATCAAATTCGGGGTGTCCCGGGCGAACGCAAACGGCTGCGCTTGGATCCCGGCCATGCAGTCAACCCCGTCCACCTTTCCTTCCGCGGTGAAGGGCGCGGTCGCGTAAGAGACGATCCCGGCGCGGCTCTTCAGGTTCTCGCAGACCGATGCATAGAGGAGCCCCAGATTGTTCTTTTGCGCGGCACCGAGGCTGGTGATCTCTAGGTCGAAGCCGATTCCGTCGGCATCGTACTTGACGACGAAGTCGGAGACCGCCTTTGCGTGATCGCGGACCTGCTGTTCGCCGATGGACGCCAGCCAATTCGTAAAGCCTCTGCAGTACTCGTCGCCCCGCTTGTCGTTGGGGTCGTTGCCGATGGTGTAGCCGAGGAGAACCTGGACGCCGCGGGCATGGAGCTCCTCGACGAGCCGGCTGATGTAGTCGCCGCGGACGTTGTCGAGCAGCGGCTGCTGGCCCTTCGAAAGTCCGCCGGGCCGGAAGGCGTCGGACCAGGCGACCGCGGCGCCGCCGCCTTTCCAGTTGCGCTCGTCGGCGCTGATGGTGTTCACGAGCGAGAGGTCGTCGACGCGCGCCCGCTTGATCAAGTCGAGCTGGGCAGTGTCGAGGCCCACCTTGGTGGTGAGGCTCTTCACGAAAGGCGCGCCGAAGGACCAGATGGACATCCGCGCACGCGCCGAAGGATCGGACTGCGGCGCGCGTTGCTCCGCTGCCGCCGCTGGCTTTGCCGGCGATTTCGCGTCTTGGATCGGGCTCTGCCGCGCAGAGGGGCCGCCGCCAGCTGCTGCCCGGGCGCTCTCAGGCCGGAGAGGAACCACCACGCTCAGCTCCTGCCCTGTCGAGCCCGTGATCCCACCGCGAACATAGCTGACCTGTGCCATCGGAACGACCCCCCTTGCGCCCCCGACACCAGCTGCGAAGCGCTGCACAAGGAGTACGTGGTGAAGAGCCAGGTGGCGCACCGGGCGCTTTCCGCCACTGTGCGTGGGTGGCCACGCGCCCCGACCAATTCATTCGCAGCCTGCGGCAAACTCAAGAGCGGCAAAGAGGAGCGCGGCCGCGGCATGGACCCCGCCGCGGCTGAGGGCTAGGCTGGCCAGGTGTCGACGACCGGCGAAGCCTTTCGCGCCAACGCGCCGCTTGCGCTCGGCGACAGCTGGAACCCGAGCCTCTCGGCCGCGATGGATGAGGTGGTCGCGCGCGGAGCCGCCGCCTGGCCAGAGCTCGCAGTGGAGCCTGCGGCGGTCGTCGCGCAAGCGGCGCGAGCGCTTCCCCGAACGCTGGCCGCAGGAGCGCTCGCAGACACCATCGCCTCGCTGCACGCCGCCGACCTGCACCTCGCGTGCGGCTGCGCGCTCGGATCGGCAGCGGCGCTGTCAGCGTTCGACCGCCGATTCCTCGCCGCCGGAGTGCTGCGGGCGGCGCTCGCGCGCATCGACACCGCGCCGGCCTTCGCCGACGAGGTGAGCCAGATGCTGCGCGAGAAGCTGCTGCTGGCGCGGCCCGGCGCGCCACCGCGCATCGCTGAGTACTCGGGCCGGAGACCGCTCTCGAGCTGGGTGCGGGCCATCGCGGTGCACGCCGCGGTCGACCTGCGCCGCAGCGGCGGGGCGGCCAACGCCCCTTCGGCCGACGAGCGCGCCGCCGATCAGCTCGTGGGTGGCGAGAGCCCGGAGCTGCAATATCTGCAGCTCCGCTACGGCCCGATTCTTCGAGAGGCGCTGAGCGCTTCTTTTGCCTTGCTCGACGACGAGCAGGCAAATCTGCTCCGCCTCCAGCTCGTCGATGGGCTGCGCACGCCGCAGATCGCGGCGCTCTTCGGTGTCGCCCGCTCGACCGTCAACCGGCGCCTCACGAGCTGCCGCGAGCTCCTGCTGGCCGAGTCGCAGAAGCGGCTGCGCGAGAAGCTGCACCTGAGCCCCTCCGAGTTCGAGAGCCTCGCGGGACTCTTGCGAGGCGAGCTTTATCTCTCGCTGGGCCGGCTGCTCAAGCGGTCCTGACGCCGCCGTCGGCCTGGCACGTTCAGGTGATCCGAGAAACAAGATGCAGCGTCCTTCAGGGCGCTGCTTGCGCTCTTGCTGCGGCGTCGGCGATGAGCTTGAAGCCACGCGCGCCGGCGTCGCTGACGACCGCGTTCAGCGCAACCCGACCCTCGCGGTCGCCCGCGCGCAGCAGGAGCTCACCGAGCGCGAGGTTCGCCTCGAGCCGGTCAGACATCGAGCCCGTCTTCTCGGCCTCGGCCGCGATCACGCGAAGGGCACCGATCGCCGGCGCGAGCTGCCCGGGTTGTCTCGCTTGCGCCCGCGCCCCGGCGATGCCGACCAGCGCGCTCGCTCGACTGCTCTGGTTTCCCGCCAGCGCGTCGCGGGCGGCGGCAGCGGCGAGGGCGGCCTCTGCGACCTTGCCGCCGTCGAGGTGCGCGCGCGAGAGGATGGCGCAGGCGACCGCCAGATCGTCGCGATCGCGGGCAGCCTTCAGCAGCGCGGTCGAGCGCGACGCGTGCTCGGTGGCCGAGGCCAGCCTGCCGTCGGCCAGGTCGACGATGGCCAGGCAGAGCTGAGCCTGCCCCGAGTTGATCGAGTCGGAGCCCGCCGCGGCCAGCGCTTCTTCGGCCAGCGCGCGCGCCCGGGTCAGCTCGCCGCGCTGGAGCGCGATCTCGAAGCGTCCGGCCGCGGTCTCGAAGTGCGCTGGCCTTCCGGGCGTCCGCGCGTCGAGCGCCTCGGCGGCCTCGTACTCGGCCGACGCCTCCTGCAGACGGCCCAGCACCGCGAGGACGTTGGCGCGATTGACGGTGGCGGCCAGCACCGCGATCGGCCGGTTGAGGCGGTCAGCAAGCTTGCCCGCGCGTGCGAAGGTCGCCAGCGCCTCGTCGTTGTGGCGCAGCCGCCGCTGCAGATTGCCGAGGTCGTTGGTGGCCGCCGCCTCGAGGTACAGATCATCGAGCTCGCGCGCGAGCCGCACGGCGTCCTCGAACCGGGTGCCCGCTTTGGCCAGGTCGCCGGTGTCCGCGGACAGCCGTCCGAGGGCCAGCGTCGCTGCCGCCGCGCCCCGTCGATCGCCGAGCTGCAGATAGATCGCCCCGGCCTCGGCGAGGGCGGCGATGGCGGCGGCCGGTTGTCCGAGTCGGCGCAGCGCCTCGGCCCCGCGCGCGCGGCAGGTGGCGAAGAGAAGCCGCGAGCTGCGCTTCTGGGCTCCTTCGGCACAGCGGGCGGCGGCGTCCCTCGCCAGCTCATGATCGCCAGCGAGCGAGCCCGCGTTTGACTCGATCAGATCGATGCGCGGGTCGCGGCCCGGCGGCGGCGGGAGCTTTCGGATCTGCGCCAGCACACCCTTGGCGTCGTCGATGCGCTGCGCGACCAGCAGATCGGAGGCCAGCCGCAAGCCGTATTCGGCGTCATCCGGAAAGAAGGTCCAGAGCGACTGGCTGATCTCCACCGCCCGCCGCCAATCTCCCGCGGCCGGCAGCACCATCAGGCGCTCGATGCGCAGCCGCTCCTCGCGGCCAAGCCCTGCCGCGGAGGCGAAGGCCCGCTTGCCGTCAGCGCGCGCGGCGGAGTTGTCGCCAAGCTCTGCGTGGACCTCGGCCAACGCCATCAGCACGCGCACGTTGTCCGGCGCCAGCCGGGAAGCGCGAACAAGCGTGGCCAGGGCGGCGTGCGGAGCGAGCGCTGCCAGCTGCGCACGACCCTCGGCCAGGAGGCGCTCCGCTTCCGGATCGCTGGGAAACGAACTGCTCGCGTCGGACACGGCGGGCTTCGCGAGCTGGAGCGCCTGCCGCAGCTTGTCGCCGGCGCGGGTGGCGAGCGGTGCCAGCTGGGACGACTCAGCCACCTCGGTGATCACGGCAATCGCCCGCCCCGAGACCGCCTCGTAGAGACGCAGCTCGAGCCGCAGCGGTCCGGCCGCCGGGGCCAGGTACGATCCCGCGACCACCAGATCCGACCCAAGGGTTTCGCGCAGCCTGCGCAGATCGCCTGGACGCAGCTCGGGCGCGCCCCGGAGGCCCAGGTTCGCCGCCGCCTCCGCAGCGCCGCGGCCGGGGACCAGGCGAAGCTGCTCGCCCGCGGCCAGCTCGGCGCCCAGCATGTCGGCGAGCGCGCTCGAGAGCCAGGCCGCGCCGGGCATTCCATTCGCGTTGCGCGGGCCAAGGACGGCCACCGAGCGGCGCACCGCCATCGCCGGCGCCGCCGCCGGGCGCGCGATCAGGCCGATGACTGAGACGGCCAGCGCCAGCAGCAGCAGCGAGGCCGCGGTGCGCCGCCAGCGCAGCCGGAGATGGGCGCGCGCACGGCCGGCCTGGATCGCCGCGATCAGCTCGTCCATCGAGGCCCAACGCTCGGTGCGGTCGGCGCGAAGACCCTTGAGCAGCACCTTGCGCAGCCAGGCGGGAACGGTCGGCGCGCGCGGCGTCACTTCGTTGGCCTCGGCGCGGCAGCGCAGCTCCGCGAGCGAACCGGCCTTGAAGGGAGGCTCGCTTTGCACCGCCTCGAAGAGCGACGCGCAGAAGCTGAAGAGATCGGCGCGCGCGTCGATCGGCTCGCCGCGCATCTGCTCGGGCGCCATGTACGCGGGCGTTCCCAGCAAGGCGCCGGTCTGGGTCAGGCGTGCCTCGCTCGGGTCGGCGCCTGGCGAGCTCGCCCGCAGCTCGGCGACTTCCGAAGAGCGCGCCAGGCCAAAGTCGGTGACGCGCACCCGGCCGTCGTCCCCGATCAGCAGATTGTCGGGCTTGAAGTCGCGGTGCACGAGGCCTGCCGCGTGAGCCGCAGCGAGACCCCTGGCCGCTTCGACGAAGGCAGAGAGAACCTCGTCGAGCTTGCGCGGCTTCGACGCCAGCCACGCTCGCAACGTGCCGCCGACCACCAGGTCCATCGCCAAAAAGAGCTGCCCGCCATGCGACACCACCTCATGCACCGCGACCACGTTTGGATGCGACAGCCGCGCCATCGCCTGCGCCTCGCGCCAGACTCGCGCCTGCTGTTGGAGGGGGTCGCCGCTGGCCGCGCGCCCGCGCAGGACCTTGAGCGCCACGCTGCGCCCGAGCGACGGATCGAGCGCTTCCCACACCTCGCCCATCGCGCCGAGGCCGAGCAGCTTCACCACTTCGTAGCGGCCGATGACGGTGCCCGTGCAAAGCGCCGCCGCCGGTTGGTCCGACTCCGACTCGTCCGGCGGGGCCGGCTCCAGCTCTCGTCCGAAATCGGCGAGCATCCCCCGGCAGGCCTCGCAGGAGCGCAGGTGCTGGTGCAGCGCCGCGCTCGCGGCCGTGTCGCCGCCCTCGGCAACCAGATCGAACAGCTCGTCCGTCGATGGACACGAGCTCATGGCTTCACGCTCTCCTGGCATCACGCTCTCACGGCAGCACCGCCGCGTCACCGGCCGAGGGAAACGAGCCGGGCCGCCGACTGGCCCACCTGGCGCAGTCGCGGGTTCTCGGCGAGGCCCATGATCTCCAACCCGAGAGGCCGCGGCCGCCGGGTCTTCGCTCGCCTTTCCAGACGAGCGCGCGGAAGTTCGGCACCAGCCAGTCGCCGTCGTTCTTCGCTGCAATCGACTGTGTCCAACATGGTGGACATCAGTCACCAAGCCGGGAGCCTGAGGTGTTTTTCGAGCCGTTTGCGCATGATCGGGTATGCGCATTCAACTCCTGGCGGCCGCCGTTCTCGCCGCCGCTTGCGGAACGAACCCCAAGGCGCTCCCTCCGACGCCGCCTGGCACGCCCCTGCCGCCTCCTCCGGGCTGTCCCAGTGCGGCCTCTCCCGATTCGTCGCTCTACGCGGTGGTGCAGACAGCGGCTGACGGCGGCGTCGCCTGGTCGGTGCAGAACTTCGCCACCAGCGCGTCTGGAGCGACCACGACGCCGCGGCGGACCTATGCGCTGCCAGCCGACATCGGGATCGTCGTTGGGTTCGCGGTGGCTCCGAACGGCGCGACGTATGTGACCGCCGCCAACAACACGACCACGTTCATTGCCGGCTACTGCCCCGACGCGAGCGGCGCCGCGACGCCCTTCACGACCCTCACGCCCGCTGACAAGATCGAAGGTCCGCTGGCCTTCGACGGCGCGGGAAACCTCTATACCTCCGCCACCAACCAGGTCGACGAATACGCCCCGGACGCCGGCCCGTCGCCGGCCGCAGTCCGGTCCATCGTGGGGGCGGCCACGCAGCTGGTGGAGGGCGCGGGGCTCGCGGTAGACGCCACGGGAGCCATCTACGCCGGCAACGAGACGCAGGTCACCGTCTACGGCCCACAGGCGTCGGAGAACGCGGCACCGCAAGAGACCATCGGCAGCTCGGCGAGCGGCCTGCTGGAGGTGCTCGACACCACCGTCGACGCGTCGGGCAACGTCTACGTGCTCTACGGCGCGGACAATCGCGTCGCCACCGTCGCGGGGAAGGCGTTCGGCCTGCCGGCGATCGCGGTCTATGCGTCTTCTGGGGCCGCGCCGTCGCGGGTGATCACCGGGCCGGCCACGCAGCTCGGCCAATACTTCGCGCCGTCCATGCCGGAAGACTTCAACCAGGCCCACACCGGCCGGATGGCCATGGCCGTCGACGGCGCGGGCAACATCTACGTCGAGTCTCGCGGGCTCCACGGGCAATCGCCAACGAGCAACCACACCGAGGGCGTCGAGATCGCCATCTTCGGACCGGCCGCGAACGGCAACGTGGCTCCGACGCGGACCATCGACGTCACCGCGCTCACGCAAGGACTCTACGGCCCCACGGCGTTGGCGGTCGACTCGCACGGCAACGTCTACGCCGGCACCAGCGACGCAGACGGCATGCTCATCTTCGATTCGACGGGCGGCTTCTTGAAACACATCGACTCGAGCGCGACAGGCCTCGGCGTCGTGACCGGGATTGCCTTCGACAAGAACCAGAACGTGGTGGTGCAGTCGATCGTCTCGATCAGCGGCGTCGGCAAGACCGGGCTCTTCCTCTTTCCGAACGCGGGCGGCACGGGCGTGCCCACCAAGCAGATCGACAACAGCGCCGCCATCGGCAGCTTCGAGGCGATCGGCACGTATCGGCTGGTCATCGACTCCGCCGGCAACGCTTGGGAGGTCACCCAGCCCGGACCCGCCGGCGCCCCCAAGCTGGTTGAATTCTCGCTGAGCGGGACCAGCGGCGCGCCCATCGGCACCTTCGCGGATCCGGAGCTGCGGTTCGAGTTTTCCCAGGGCCTTGGCATCGACGCACAGGACCGTCTCTACGTGGGGGCGCAGTTCCTCAGCCAGGTGCGGGTCTACGCGGCCGGCACGACCGGCACGGCGGCGGTGCCGACGATCATCTATTCAGACCTGGTCGCATCGACCTTGAACCCGGCGCTTGCCCTGGACGCCGCGGGCACGCTCTACGTGGCGAGCTGCGACAGCAATAGCTTCTCGGTCTTTCCCAAGGGCGCGACCACCGCCTCGAGATCGGTCATCGGTCCGAAGACGCTCTTGAACTGCCCGCACAGCATCGACGTCGACTCCAGCGGAAACGTCTACGTCGCCGATACGCTCGGCATCAGCGTCTTCGCGCCGGCCGCTTCCGGCAACGCCGTGCCGCTGCAGCGCTTCCTGCCGACGCGGCCCAGCCCGGACGCCGCGGGAGACTTCCCATTCGCCATCGCCGTCGCGCCTTGACTCATTCGATGTTGTTGAGCTTCGCGACCTGCTCTCATTGAGTCGTGCTGCAGGTGATGCTGCGCTTGCGAAGCTCGACCGGCTTGGCGGTCGAAGCCCGCTTCGCGGGGATCACGCCTACGAACTCAAACTTGTTCGAGTGCGTGTTCAAGTAATGTTCGAGCTGCGCGGGCGGCGTGCTCCTGGCGTCGAGCTTGATGTACGGCTTGTTGCCGACCTGGTAGGCGTAGACCACGAGCTCCACGCAATGCATCCCCTCGCTGGCGAGCGAGGCGAAGCCGGTGCTCTTCGCCAGGGTCTTGACGTCCACCTGCGGACCCGATGCGCTCGCCGGCCTCCAGTGCAGCGCGAAGTCGCTGACGACCATCCCGCGCTTGGCGGCGCCGCTGTCGAAGGAGATGCCCCTGAACGCGCCCGCCATGCAGTGCTGGAACGAGTAGGGCAGCGGGCCGAGCGAGGCGATCGCCTGGATGGCGTGTCCGGCCGCGCTCGCGGCGCCGCCATCCTTGGGCCGGTAGACGACGTAGTCAAAGGAATCGAAGGGCACAATCTCCAAGGCGCCCTTCATCACATAGACGGGATTCCGGCTCAGGCCGAGGGGCCCCATCTCGGCCATCATGATCGTGACATCCGGGCCATTGCGCTCGATTGAGTCGATGATACTGACGTGCGTGGCATACCGCGAGCCTAGCGTGGGGCAGTTGAAGTACTGCGCAGCGAGGATCGACTGCTGTACCTCGTTCGCGTCGTCGTAGAGGCGCTGGACGAGGATATCGCCGACCTTCAGATCCTTGAATCTCGCCTTCTTGGAAACCGCGCCGAACCAACGTCGCAGATCGTTCTGCGATTTGAGCGGCTTGTCGCTCAGCAGCTCGAGCGGCAGCTCCAGCGCCCTGCCGAGGGTCAGGAGCGGGTCGTCCCTGTCAGTGGCCGCCAGGAAATGGCCGAAGCGCTCGGGGCCGCCAAGCTCCAGGCGGAGCCGGTTCTCGCAGAGCAGCTTTCCGTCGAGCGACAGTGCCGATTCGAGCTTGCGGATCGAGTCATAGAAAGGCTCGCCAGCGATGGCGCGCTGCTCCTCGAGGTTGCCAAACGCGGAGGAGATGAGGACGTCGTCGGGAAAGTCGCCGCCGACGCCGGTGAGCAGGCCGGCGAGCTGGTGCAGAGAGTGGGTCATCTCGTGGACCAGCAGGATCTGGATGGTCGAGGGCACGAGCTGGCCGCCGTCTTTCTTCGAGAACACCATCTCGGGGATCTGCCCGTTCAGGTAGTTCATCTGCACCGGAATGAACGAGGCGCTGCCCTTGCCAGGGAACACCCGGGAGGTCTTTTGTTGGGGCCGCTTGTCGATCAGCGAGGCCATTGCGTTCGACCGGGTCTCGGCTGTTGCCACCAAGCCTGAGCAGAGGTTGTTCTCCATCAGCCCCATCTTCTTCGACAACGACATCAGATCCGGCGGCAGCGAGTCGCAAGGCTGCACGCCATAGATGACGACCGGCTTGCCCGTGATTGAGCTGGCCTTGTAAAGCGCGCTCATCAACTGGCCACCCGTCCTGGTCAGGGCGAGGCGTCCCAGCACCTGAAGCATCTTGGTCTTGAAGGACGGGTCGACCTTGATTACGTACGGCAGCACCTTGACCTTCTTTTGCTCCAGGTAGAGGTGGGCGGGGCCTGAGTCTTCGAACCCCTCGATCAGCGTCTTCCCCATCGAGACGCAGGACGGGCAGTACGACGCCTGTCGCATCTCGGGGATCGAACCGAACACCAGCAGGCGCTTCTCTTGAACCAACCGCTCGTAGGCGTGCCTCGGGAACAGGCTGTGCTCGAACTCGAGCACCCAGGTCGACCGATCGTCGGCGGCGTAGTTGTCGAGGATGAAGCGCTGTAGCTTCTTGACCGAATCAGTCTTGCCGAGCTGCTGCGCCGTGATGCCGGTCAGCGCGAGCGCGGCCCAGACCTGCTTCATCTGCGTGACCGTAAAGTGTTGCTTCAGCTCGACGTGCGGCAAGGCCATGAGCTGGGTGAGGTTCCGGTCGATGCTTTCGATCGAGCTGAAGACCGTGGGCTTCTTGACCAGCACGCCGAGGTTTGAATCAGCCCCGGCCTCGAGCGCCTTCTCGACGGCGGAGGCCGAGGTGATCAGCGCCTGCGCCAGCTCCTTGACCTGGGCGTGGGCACGACCGGCGAAGGACAGCCAGCAGACGCCTGCGAGGACCGCCGCGCTCCGTTGAATCCGGGTCATCTTGCTCCAATCCAGCGCATGGCTTTGGCGCGCTCGTTCACCACTGCAGCGCTCCAAAGCGCCGCCGCAGGGCAAGTTGCACGCTCGATGCGGTGTGCTTCTTTCATCGTCCACCGATCAGGACATGTCAACTTCGCGGGGTTGCCAAGTCGCATCCCGCTCCCACAGAGCCGTAGTCGGGATCAACTGACCTGGCCCACGGGCCAGGTCAGATCACTCGGCCGCCCCCGCAATGATAGCTCGCCTCATTGAATGCTCCTCGCCGATCGGACACCGGCGCAAGTCTGGGTTTGGTCGAAGGACGAACTGCGCAAGCCGTCTCGCTCCCTGCCCAGGCCTGGCATCACAATCCTCACCGAGCGCGTCGCCGACGACTACTCCTCGACGACGAGGTCGACCGGCTCTCCGGGCTTGGAGAAGTCGAAGTTGAAGTCAGTGGCCTGGCCCTGGCTATTCGGGATCTCGCGGCCGCTCTGGTAGAGCTTGAACGACTTGGGTGCCTGCGGCCACGCTTCGCGCACCGCATCGTAGAAGATGTTGTTCCGGATCGGTCCCAGCGGCAGCTTCAGGTTGCGAAGGTCGATGACCGCCTCCCCCATCTTCTTCAGCCGGATATGCGCCGGCACGTTGCTGACCCAGAACCGCAGCTTGGTGAGGAGCACGTCCGGCGGCTCGAGGCCGGGCGAAAACCGCTCGACGTCGGCGAGATCAGAGTGGCTGGAGAAAGGGCCGCCGAAGGTACCGAACTGCGGCATCGCGCGGAAGGCCTGCGCGCGCAGCTCGAGCTTGTCGGTGAGCACAAACGTACGCATCGCCATCTGGTGCGGCGGCTTGTGGACCTTCTCGTCCTCCGGAGCCAGTGGATAGCGCAGGTGCTGTCCGAGAAAGGTCGCGTTCTTGTCGACCGCCTGGATATAGGCGCGCTCGACCATGTCCTGGTATTGCATGTTGAACGCTACCCACTGGAAGTCACGCCGGCGCGTGACCCAGAACTCGTGCGCCAGCGGCGCGAGCACCTCGTAGCTGGCTGGCGTCGCGGAGTAGATGAGGATGAAGCCGGCCTTGGTCTTCCGCGTGCCGAGCGAGCCGAACTTTTGCAGGCTGCGGGCCAGGATGACGTCCACCTTTCCCGCCGACATCTCCGCGGCGAGGCCATTGACGAGCGCGGTGGTCGAGTTGGTGAAGTCCTTGTCGAGGTGCTGGATGTCCTTGAAGTCCACCAGCGTGTCATCGACGATGAGCACCGTCTTCGGGTGCTTGGCGGCCGAGCCCTTCACCGCCTTGATGATCGCGGCCGACTTCTGCAGATCGTACTTGAACTCTGTGGCGAGACCGGTGGCATAAATAGGCACGTCGGTTTGAGGGCCCACCTTGAAGCGCGCCTCGAAGTACATGCCCGGGTACATATTGAGCACGGGATTTCCAAGCGGCATCATGTTCGCGGGGAACGACGAATTGCCGAGCACTTTTGTGCCGGTCACGTGGTGCGCGCCGAGCGCCGCCGTCGCGAATCCGTCCATGCCACTCTGGGTCGGATAGGCCACGATCTGCACCTTGTTGGGCGCCGCGATGCGCGCGGCGCCCAGCTGCGCCGCGACTCTCTGGAAGTCCTCGAGACTCGGATACCGGTCGTGATTGCCGAGATAGACGAAGAGCAAGTCCTGGAAATGCTCGTAGGTCTGTCCGAGCTCGTCGAATTTCGCCACGTCTTTGTCGTAGTCGCGGATGGACTCCATATATTGCGCGGCTTGGTGCAGATAGAAGAGCAGCGAGGAATTGAGCTGATCCTGCACGAACGCGAGCTTGCCGTCGCCGAGCACCGAGAGGAGGGCATTGGCCACCACATGGTGGAGCACGTGCGGTTGCTTCTGCAAGGCCGCCGCGTCCCTCTTCAGCAACTCGACCAACGCGGCGACCTGCTTCTTGTCCGCGATCCCGAAGATCTTGTGGGTGCGCTCCTTGCGCTTCAATTGTAGGAAGTCCTCCAGGCGCACGAGCTGCATCTCGCTGGGGAAGAGATCGAGCTTCTTCAGATCGCACGCCTCGGTGAAGGCAAACCACTCGTCGCGGAGCTTGACCACGTCGGCGTTCTTGTTCTGGTCGGGGAATTCCTGCGGGCCCATCGCCCACGTCTCATCGTTGAGCGGGACGAACTTCAGGTGGAAGCCCTGCTTGGTTGCCCCGTTGCCCGGATTCAGGCCGCAATACAGCGCGAGCTTCTGCACCCCCGCCACGTGCGAGTTCACCACTTCGAAAGTCTTCTCCTGCAAGTCAATGTGCGACCGCGCCAGGACGGCGTCGTGGATCTTCTCGTCGCGCGTTCGGATCGCCACCGCCTCACGGTCGTAGTGGAACTCGCGCTTGGGCCTGAAGCCGGCCTCTTCCACGCGGTCGGCCGAGAAGGTGTGCAGGCCGGTCGGGCATTGGTCGAGACAGGGACCGGAGCGGATGAGCAGGTCGTCGGTCAGGACCTCGCCCCCAAGGTTCTGCAGAGTGCGGAGCAGGTCGCCGTAGTATTGCGACCGCTCCGCCGGGTTCATGTCCTTCAAATCCTTGGCCGCGGCGGCCGACGCCCAGAGGGACAGTGCACCGAGGGCGACCGCGAACCACGCCGGCCACCGGAAGCGCGCAATCCGGAGCGTTTGGCTGCGGCTGGATTCAGGAGCGCGATGAGCCGCCACCGTCATTAAAAACCTCTTGGTAAGGGTCGGTGCATCCTCGCCTCGAATGCCTGCGTCGAGCAACCATTGGTTTTCGCGGGAGTCCCACGTCCGCGACGATGGGCTCGGTTCATGGCCCTGGCTAGACCTGACAACCCAGCTTGGGATCGCTGCAATCAAACGGCAGCGGACATCCGCGGCAGAGACTGCTGAACGTGGCGCAGCGCTTCGGCGCCGGTACCCGCTAGCGTTGGATGGTCGAGCAGAGCTGCTCGGTGAGCCGATGAAACGTGAGGGCCCAAGGGCGTTCTTGCGCACCAGCCGCCACGCGACGTCAGCTCCGACGGCTCGCCGGATATCGTCCAACGAGACGAGCAGCCCGCCAGAAGAACCACCTCCCGACGTGAGAGTGCCGCGTTGTAGCTGCGTGCGGCATTTTCCGCAGACTTCGCGGTTTTTAATGCCTGAGTCTACAAAGGCTCACCGCGCCTCGTCACTTATGGTCCCGACGACCATTCGATCATTCCCTCCCGCGACATGGTGGTGGTGCACAATTGGGACAGCCGGATGCGAAAGGCGGTGCAGATGTTCTTGCGTCGCTGAGCGCCTTCCTGCACGCGCCGCAGACTCAGTGCTGAATTTGGTGGAGCCGAGAGACCTTCAGGCGACGTTCGGCGATCGATCGGACTCGCTTTCCTCTCCCGGCGGAATGACGAGACGGGGCCAGTCCAAAAGGTTAGTCCTTGGCTGCCTTCCCCTTCTCCGTCTTGCGGAACGCGTCGAGCACGCCCATCACTTGCGCCACCAGCGAGCCGAGCGCGTGCGCCTCGTGCGAGGCCCCGTCGCCGATGGTGATGGCGCGCAGCTCGCCCGGCTTGGGCAGCTCGCGGGCGATCTCGGGGAGCCGCTGGATGAGGTCGGCCTGCAGCCGCGCCGCGGAGAGCTCGTTCTGCAATTTGTGCCGCGTTCCCTCGAATCCCAGCTCGACCTCGGCCTGCCGGTTCTGCGCCAGGAGCTGCCGGCCCTCGCGCTCGAGGCGGGCCGCGAGCGCCGCCGCCTCGAGCTTCTGCTCCTCGTCGGCGCGCAGCCGCTGCAGCTCCGCCTCCGCCTCGCGCTTGATCTTCTCCAGCGCCGCCGCCGCCCGCGCCACTTCGGCTTTGCGCTCGCCCTGGGCCAGCTCCAGCTCGAAGCCCTTGAGCAGCTCACGGTGGCTGGCCTCCTGCCGCGCCTCTGCCACGCGGCGCGCGTGATCGATCGCGGCCTCCTCCAGCACCCGCCCCGCCTCCTGCGAGAGCCTCCGCGTCTCGTGCTGGCCGGCCGCGATGCGCCTGGCCACCTCTTCCTCGGTCTGGCTGCGCCGCGCCGTCTCTCGACGCTCGCGGTCGAAGGCCTGCGCCTCCTCGGCGGAGCGCAGCGCCGACAGCTCGCTCTCGGTGGCCAGCCGCGCCGTCTGCCGCGTCTTCTCGTGCTCCAGCTCGCGACCCTCGATCACGCTCTGCGCCGCCAGCGCCGCCAGCCGCGCCACCCGTTCGCGCTCGGCGCGGAAGGGCTTCTGCAAGTTCTCCCAGAGCTGCGGCGAGCAGACCACCGCCTCCTTGACCTGCACGGTGACGATGCGCAGCCCCAGCCCCTTGTCGGTCGCCTCGCCGCCGCCCTCGGCCACCTGGCGCAGCCGCGCGGTCAGCTCCTGGATGATGGGCTGCTTGTCGCTGAGCACGTCGTCGATGCTCATGGTGGCGACCTTGTCCTTGATGGCCGCCTCCGCCTGCTCGCGCAGCTGGAGGTTCACCACCCGCATCGGGTCGGTCAGATCGGTGAAGTCGAGCTTGCGGTAGGCGGTGCCGAAGTCGGCGATGATCCACTGCACATAGCCCTGCACCACCAGGCCCTGGAGCTCGCGGCAGATGCAATTGGCGTTGATGAGGATGGTCTGCATCGCCGCCGGCACGACCAGGAACGAGTCGACGTTGGGGTCGAAGCGGAAGGAGGTGCCGAGGCCGAGGTGAAGCGGCTCGGGCCGCCCGCGCCGGGTGTGCACCACGTAGGCATTGGGCGGGACGATGACCGTCTTCCACTTCCAGAACCCGGTGATGCGCACGTCGACCGCCGGCACGCTTCGCTCCGGCTCCCAGGCCCGCGCAGAGGAGAGGCCGGTTACCGTCTGCGCTATCTGCGCCGTCATCGCCGGAGAGCTGGCCACTCCGCGGGCCATCTCGTCGAGCGGGCGGGCCGGCCGCTTGGCCCGCAGATCGACTTCGAGCTGCTGTTGCTCCTGCTTCACCTGCTCGAGGTAGGCGTTCTTCATTGGTGGCTCCATCAGCCGACTCTACCCTTACGCGGCGCGGACCTGCTCCAGCACCTGCCGGTATTCGTCGATGAGCGCATGCCGCTGCAGCGGCTCGAGAGCGGCCGAGAGCGCATCGAAGCGCGCGAGCTGCGCCTCCTTGCCTCGCTTGAACATGGCCCACGGGTCGCCGTGGTCTCTCTTGCAGACCAGGATCGAGAGGAAGTTGTCGATCTTGTCCGCCAGCGTGATCGCCTGCGCCTCCCACGACTTGACCGCGAAGTGCTCGAGATAGGCCCGCTTTCGCTCCTCCCAGCTTAAGCTCTTGTCTTCCTCGCTGACGTCGCGGACCAGGCTCGCCACCTCCTCGCCGAAGCGGTCGACCAGGTCCTGGTGGCTGACGCCGCAGTCCTCGACGCAGTCGTGCAGCGCGCCGGCGGCGACCACCGCTTCCGCGAAGCCGTGCCGCGCGAGCACCGCCGCGACTCCGGCGAGGTGGCTCATATAAGGAACTTCGACCTTGGGATATTTGCGCAGCTGGCTGCGGTGCCAAACGGCAGCCTGATCGAGCGCCCGCTTGAGGAGAATGCCCATCGCGAAATCATAGCGCGTAGGCTGATGGGCAGCGAGATTGAAGCAAGAGCCGCGGGCGGTCGCTGCCCCTCCGCTCCACCTTTCTGATGAATGTCCCCGCGCGCACGCCCCGCCTTTGGGCGCACGCGAGGGAGGCTGTAGTATGTAGAAATGAACAGCCTCCAGTGTACCCTGCTCGCGCTGGCACTTCTGTCTTCCAGCGGCGCGGAAGCGCTGGTGCTGCCGCACGGCGCCGCCCCCCTCCGGAACCAGCCGGCGGTCATCACTTCTTCCGCGGGCACCCCGGCATCCTGCAGCGACGGCAACGGCAACGCCGTCGCCTGCAGCGACATCCTCTACTACCGCCACCGCGTGCTCTCCAATCCGCTGGTGTGGGCCATCTTCTGGACCGGCGAGGTCAACCAGGTCACCCAGCAGCAGATCGGCAGCTTCTACCAGGCGGTGACCAACAGCGAGATCTTCGACTGGATCATCGAGTACGACACCGAGTTCGACGGCAGCAAGGGTTCGAACCAGCGCATCGGCCGCGGAGTCTATGGCGGCGCCTATACCATCTCGCCGGGCAATACGAGCACCTCGATCACCGACGGCGATATCCAGCAGGAGTTGGAGGCGCAGTTCAACGCGGGCAATATCCCGCAGCCCGACAACAACTCCATCTTCATGGTTTACTTCCCCGCCGGATATTCGCTCTCGCAATCCAACGGCGACGGCTCGTGCACCAAGTTCTGCGCCTATCACGGCGCGTTCCTGCACAACGGGCAGGACGTCTTCTACGGCGTCTTCCCCGACCTCGCTTCCGGCGGCTGCCAGAACGGCTGCGGCAGCCAGTCAACCACCTTCAAGAACCTCTGCTCGGCGTCGACCCACGAATTGCTCGAGGCCACCACCGACGCCGAGACCGGCATCTTCGACCTCCTCCACTTCACCAACTCGCTCGCCTGGTACGCCAAGCCGTACGGCGCCGAGATCGGTGACATGTGCAATCAATATGCGGACACCATCACGTCGGTCGTCGACGGGCAGACCTATACCGTGCAGCAGATGTATTCGCAGGCCACCAAGCTCTGCCAGACTTCGTATCACTTCGCGACCGACTATCAACTCTATGCCAACCCCGCGGTGGTCGTGGCAGGCCCTGGGCAGACGGTGGCCGTGCCGATCGTCTCGGTGGTGACGGGCGGCAGCCCGCCGGCGCACACGCTCTCGCTCGCCGGCTCGCTCACGGGAGTGACTGCGGCTTTCGACAAGACCACGCTCGCCGCCTCCGACCAGACCTATCTGCGCTTCTCGGTGGACAACACGGCAGTCACCAACTCGGTGGTGGAGTACGTGATCACGGCGCAGCAGACGACGCCTGCGCTCTACACCGCGCGCACGGCCGCCGTCCTGGTCCGCATCGAGCCGCCGCCGACCGGCTTGACGCTGACCGGCGCCACCGACGGCGGCAAGGTCCGCGGCGTGGTCCCGCTGCACGCCGCCGCGACGCCGGCCAGCAACACCGCGCTCGACTATGTCGCGCTCTATATCGATTCCAAGCTGGCGACCTATGCGACGCCCGCCGTGGACTTTGCGTGGAATGTGTCGGGATTGCCCAACGGCTCGGTGCACACCGTCGAGGCTTATGCGCAGGACTCGGACGGCGGGAATGCGGCCGTCTCGATCTCGGTGACCGTCGCGAACCCGCCGGCGGTAGCCATCACCTCGCCGACGGGCACTGTCGCGGGATCGGTGGCAATCACGGCGAGCGCGACGGCGCCGGCGGGGACCAGCATCGCCTCGGTCGAATTCAAGGTGGACGGCGCGCACCTCGCGACGGTGAGCGGCGCAGGACCTTATTCGGTGATCTGGGACTCGACCACCGCGACCATCGGCGCGCACACGCTCACGGCCGTGGCCACCGACGCCGACGGCACCTCCGCCACCTCGGCGGGCCAGGCGGTGACGGTGGCGAGCCCCCTCGCCTGCGCCATCGTGAGCCCCGCCGCCAACGCGGTGGTCGCGGGCACGAAGGTGCCGGTCACGGTGACGGCGACGCCGCTCGCCGGGCAGACGCTCTCGCAGATCGCGCTTCGGATCGACGGCGGAAACCCGGGCGGCGGCGCCATCTCGGCTACCTCGCCGCTCCACTACTCGTGGGACACGACCGCCTCGCCCAATGGCAGCCATTCCCTGGTGGCCACCGCCACGCTGGTCGGCGGCTTGACCTGCACCGCGAGCGAGACGGTCTTCGTCAGAAACGGCCCCTCGGTGTCGTTGACCGCGCCGGCGGCCGGCACCACCGTCTCCGGCTCGGTCACGCTCAGCGCCACCGCCACGGCGCCGGGCGGGACCACGCTCGCGAACGTCGAGTTCTTCGACGGCGGCAGGTCGCTCGGCAAGGTCTCGGCGGCGCCGTACACGCTCGCGTGGAGCACGGCCGCGGCCGCCGACGGCGCGCACT
Source organism: Myxococcales bacterium (assembly GCA_038231075.1). Lineage (GTDB taxonomy): Bacteria > Myxococcota > Myxococcia > Myxococcales > 40CM-4-68-19 > JBBRMA01. Next base: position 31,500 of record JBBRMA010000057.1, read on the forward strand.
CGCTCACCGCGGTGGCCACCGACGCCGACGGAAGCGCCACCACCTCGGCCGCCGTCGCGGTCATCGTCGTCAACCCCCCCAGCATCTCGATCGTCTCGCCATCTGGAACAATCACCGGCCAAGTGACCATCTCGGCGCGCGCTTCGCCGCCGGCCGGAGGCGGGACGACCATCGCTTCGGTCGAGTTCAAGGTGGACGGCGCGCACCTCGCCACGGTGATCGGCGCGGGTCCTTACTCGACCGGCTGGGACTCGACCTCGGTCAAGAACGGCGCGCACGCGCTCAGCGCCGTCGTCACCGACGCCGACGGCGCGACGGCCACCTCCGCGCCGGTGAGCGTCACCGTCGCGAACCCCAGCACCTGCTCGATCAGCGCGCCCGCGAGCAACGCGATCCTGACCGGCGCGAGCGTGGCGGTCACCGTGGTCGCGATGCCCGCTGCGGCCACCACGCTGACCGGGCTCGCGCTGACCATCGACGGCGCGAGCCCCGGCGCCGGCGCCACCTCCACCACCTCGCCGCTCGATTACACGTGGAATACGGCGGCAAGCGCGAATGGCCCGCACACGCTCCGCGCGACTGGAACCTTCAGCGACGGCAGCACCTGCGCCGCGACGGCGGTGACCGTGGCGGTCGGCAACCCGCCCGCCGTCTCCATCACTTCGCCCGGCGCCAGCGCGACCGTCTCGGGGGCGTCCGCCTCGCTCACCGCGACGGCCCTTGCCGCGCCGGGCGCCACCATCGCGTCTGTCGAGCTGCGGGTGGACGGCGCGCGCCTCGCGACGGTGGCCGCACCCGGCCCCTACACCGCCGCGTGGGACCTGACCGCGGCGGCCGGAGGTGCCCACGCGCTGACCGCCGTCGCCACCGACAGCGGCGGCCTCTCCGCGACGTCGGCCGCGGTCGCCGTCACCGTCGAGCAGGATGACTTCACCGTCACGCTCTCGTCGGCCAGCACCAGCGCGACAGCGGGAGGAGCGGCTGCGGAGTTGAACGTCAAAGTGAGCGCCGCGGGCCTCGCTCCCGCTGCGATCACGCTCTCGCTCGGCGCGCTGCCGGCTGGAGTGACGGGCACGTTCAGCGACAACCCGGTCAATCCTGGCAATGCCGCGACGCTCACCCTCCGCGCCGCGGGCACAGCCGCGCCGGCAGCCGTCGATGTGGCGGTCACCGGCGCGGTCGGGTCGCTGCAGCGCCTCGCGCACGCCACGCTCAACGTCGTCGCGCCGAGCGACCCGACGGTCGCGATCACCTCACCGGCCGACGGCGCGACGGTCTCCGGCACGATCAGCGTCGGCGCCACGGCCACCGTCGCCTCAGGCAGCTCGCTCTCTGGCATCGTCATCTACGCCGACGGCGTCATCATCAGCACCAGCGCCACCTCGCCGGCGACCGCCTCTTGGGACACCTCCAAGGTCCCGGCCGGCTCGCATACGCTGGTCGCGAAGGCGACCGACAGCGCAGACCACTCCGCCTCCTCGGCGACGGTCACCGTGACCGTCGCCGGCTCGGGCTCCGGCGGCGGCGCCAAGACGGGCTGTTCGACGTCGACCAGCGGCGGCGCGGGGGCGCTCGCGGGCCTCCTCGCGCTCCTCATGAGGCGGCGCCGCAACTGACGCCAGGGCTGCGGGAAGAACGACCGCCTCGACGATAGTTCACCTCTATAGTCTTCAGTCTTCCTATCGTCAGCGCTCGTGGTGAGTCTTCCTCGCGTTGGCCGAAGATCCTGCAGCAATTGCCGACAGGCCAACCAGCGAAAGGATCGCGCAAGCCGCGCTGGAACCTCGTCATCAACGAACGGGTCGAGGCGGACGAGACATGATCCCTGCCGCATTCATCACAGAGTGGACGGGGCCCGTGGGCGAGGGCTGGGGCGACCAGGGATATTTCTATCTCCCTTATGACTCCTTGAGCGACCCTCAGCATGCGCACGATCTCTGGACCTTGCCGCGCGCGCACAACCCTCGGCTTCGCCGAGTTTCGTCAGGGCGAGCAGCCGCGCGGCCAGCTCGAGCTCTACTGCTGGTGCCGCCTGCGGCTGAGCTCGGCGCCGGTCAAGTCGGGCTCATCGTAGTCAATCGCGAGATCGCGGGCTGGATAGAGGTCTTGCTGCGACGCTTCCTTGGCCACCGAGGGGTCGAGCATGAACTCCAGCCAATGCTTCCGCCCGGGCATGCCGCCGAGGTCTTCGGGAATGGTGTCGCCATGAGCGGCGCCGATGGTGCGGTGGCGACCCTCAGCGATGTAGAGCTCGCCGCTCTCGGTGAAGGCCGCCGCCGAGTGCCCCGAATAGTTGCGGCCAAACACCGCCTCTCCAGTCACGGCCGTACGGGCGTCAAACCGGACGAACTGCACGTCGAATCCTTTGATGCGCTTGGTGACGAGCTCGAAGTCCGGCGCCAGGTGCGGCCGAGGAGGCCCTCTGTCGATCCCCCTATCGAACGCGTCCAAGAACGCGTCGCTCGAGGACCGAGAGCTGCGGGTCCTCCCCTCGGTAAGCGAGGCCCCGAACACGCAAGGCGCGCCGCTGCCGGGGCTGCTGCTGCCGTTGTGGACCAGCAGGTGGTCGCGACCGACGTGGAAGGCATGGCTCCCTTCGACGATGAGGTTGTAGACGGGCGTGGGCGTGACCAGCCGCCGCTCGACCGACACGACCTCTGCCGCGACCTCTGGATCGGCGGTTGCGATCAGCTCGCCGGGCTGCAGCGAGCCTGCCTCGGTCCAGCCGCGGCCAACGGCGCGGAAGCGATGCTCGGGGGTGGTCCTGATCAGCTCGCGCGTGGTCCGGAGCAGCAGAAGCACGCCGGTCAGGCGCCGCGACTTGCCGACCACGCGGGAG
>JBBRMA010000058.1:0-33726 GCA_038231075.1 Myxococcales bacterium
CGCCGGCAGGCAGAGGCCTGTCGCGCGGCTTAAGGGCTCGCGCGGCAAGAAATCCGATCGATGCGAGCGCAGCGAGCCACCACACGCGCGTGGGCGCCCGTGCCGCGCGGCGGGCCTCTGCCTGCCGGCGGCCGCTACCCTACCGGTGCTCATCTGACTGGCATTGTGTGCTAGCCCGAGGGGCTCTCGGTGACCGCGGCCGCGCGCCCGCGGTCCCAGGCCGCGGAGGGTAGATGAAAAGATTCGCAGTTCTCGCCGGGCTGCTCGCTGCAAGCTCCGCCGCGCTGGCCCAGCCAGCGGCAGAGATCGCCGTCGGGGGGCCCGTCGCCGTGATGGTGATCGAGGATGGTGGACTCGACCCCGCGACCGTCCGCACCGTGCGCAGGCTGGCGGCCGCAGCGCTGCGGCAGCGCGGCCTGGCGGTGCTTGAGGACCAGCGCTTCGCCGAGGTGCGGCTGCCCGACGAGGCGACCTCGGCGCTCTTGCGCGAGCGCGGCGCCGCGAGGCTCTATGCGCTGCAGATGGGCAAGCTCGGGCAGAAGCTCATCCTCACCCTGCAAGAGCTGGGGACGGACACGCTCGAGAATCGCTTCAGCACCTCGCTCTCGATCGCCGCCATCGAGGAGGCCGATCGCATCCTCCCGCGCCTGGTGGACGCCGTGCTCGACCGCCGCCAGGCCGCGGACAACGCCACCTTCAACACCGTCACCTCGAGCGAGGCGGCGCCGGCGCAGACCAAGAGCGGCACCACCAAGATCAGCCTCGGCCTGACGTTCGGGTTCAACGGCTCGCAGGGCAAGAGCTACACCAAGCCCTTCGGCCTCAACGGCGCCATCGGCTACGAGATCGCGCATTGGCGCGCCGGGCTCACCGGCTTCGTCGAAGGCCACGGCTCGGGCTCGAGCGGCTTCTTCGGCATCGGCGGCACCTGGCTGCCGCTCGACGGCGAGATCTCTCCCTACCTCGGCGCAGCGCTCGGCTACTCGTCCATCGGCGGCTCGGGCGGCTCGAGCCAGCTCGACAACAGCGTCTCGGGAGTGGGCGTCCTCTTGGGCGTCGGCCTGGAGTTCTTGCGCCTGCACGGCTTCCGGCTGATCGCCGGCCTCGATCTCCTCGTGCCCTTTTACGACACCAGCGCCATCCACGTGTCCTCGCGGGCCACGCCACTCCTGGTGATGAAGATCGCTTTCTAGCCAAGGGTCGATCGCGGGTGGCCGTCTTTTGAATAGATTGCGTGCCCGCTCGTCCCTCTCGCAGGTCTTGACGCCAGTAGGGCCCGAACGTAGGGTGGCGCGCCTTTTTACCCAGCCTCCGAATCAACCGAAGAGAACAACCATGCGTCGAGTAGCCCTCGCCCTCGCACTGCCCCTTTCGCTCCTTGCTGCCCGCGCCGCCCGCGCGGAAAAGATCGCGTACGTCGACGTGCAGCGGGTCATCCTCGAGGTCGAGGAAGGCAAGGCCGCCAAGGCACGCCTCAAGGTCGAGGTGGAGACCAAGCGCGGCGAGCTCTCCAAGAAGGAGAAGGAGCTCTCCGAGCTGAAGGCCGACTACGACCGCCAGCAGGGCGTCTTGACCGAGGACGCCAAGACCCAGAAGCAGCAGGAGATGAACAAGAAGTACCAGGAGGCGCAGCTGCTCGCGCGGCAGATGCAGGAAGAGATCGCCGGCAAGGAAGAAGAGGCGATGCGCTCGATCTCCGAGAAGCTCTTGCAGGTGGTGCAGGAAGTCAGCGACAAGGACGGGTTCAACCTCGTCCTCAAGAAGGAAGCGCTGCTCAACGGGCCCCTTTCCTCCGACATCACCAACGAGGTGGTGCGCCGCTACAACGACCGCTTCGGCGGGAAGAAGGGCAAGAAGTCGGCCCAGGCGACGCCGGCCGCGAAGAAGGAAGAGTAGTCCGTCTTGGAAGTGCAGCTCTCGGCGCTCGCGGCGCAGCTCCGCGCCGAGCTGCACGGCGATGGGGCGCGCGTCCTCACGGGCGTCGCGCCGCTGCAGACTGCAGGGCCAGGCGACGTCTCGTTCTACTCGAACCCCCGCTACAAGTCAGAGCTCGGCAAGACGCGGGCGGCCGCGGTCATCGTCGCGCGGGACGACGCGCCGCTGGTGCCGGCCTCCGCGGCGCGCCTGGTGGCCGTCCAGCCCTACGTCTCCTTCGCGCGCGCCAGCGCACTCTTTCACCCCGAGGTGCGCCCCGTGGCCGGCGTGCACCCGGCAGCCCATGTCGCGGACGGCGCCGAGGTGCACCAGAGCGCGTCGATCGGCGCCGGCGCGACGGTCGGCAAAGGGGCGCGCATCGGCAGCGGCACGGTGCTGTACCCGGGCGCGCACGTGCTCGACGAGGCGCGCGTCGGCAGGGATTGCACGCTGCACGCGGGCGCGGTGGTGCGCGAGAGGTGCGTGCTCGGCGACCGGGTCATCCTGCAGCCGAACTCGGTGGTGGGCTCGGACGGCTTTGGCTTCGCCTTCGACCTCGAGGGCGACCCGGAGCGCGGCATCGAGGGGCCGTTCCACCGCAAGGTCCCGCAGGCGGGCATCGTCCGCATCGAGGACGACGTCGAGCTCGGCGCCTGCACCTGCGTCGATCGCGCCACGCTCGGCGAGACGGTGATCGCCCGCGGCGCCAAGATCGACAACCTGGTGCAGCTCGCCCACAACGTGAAGGTCGGGCAGCACTCGCTCCTGGTCGCGCAGTGCGGAGTGAGCGGCTCGACCGAGCTGGGCGCGGGGGTCATCCTCGCGGGCCAGGTCGGCGTCGTCGGCCACTTGCGGCTGGGCGACGGCGCGCGGGTGGGCGCGCAGAGCGGGGTCTCGCGCGATCTGGACGACGGCGAGACGGTGAGCGGCTCGCCGGCCATCGCGCATCGGGAGTGGCTGCGCATGTCCGCGGCGCTGCCCAGGTTGGCGGAGCTGGTGCGGGAGATGAGGAAGCTGCAGGCGCGGGTGGCAGAGCTGGAGAAGAAAGACTGAGGCCGGGGAGCTCTTGTCTGTAACCCTGAGCGGACCCGGTCGCGGCAGCGAAAAAAAAGAGCCGACCGTGGTAGCGTCGCCGGCCGTCTGCGCAGGGAGACCCAAGTGCAAGACATTCGCAAAATCCTTGGCGCGCTCCCCCACCGCTACCCGTTCCTCCTGGTGGACCGCGTCGTCGAGTTGGTGGCCGGCGAGCGCATCCACGCGTTCAAGAACGTGACCTTCAACGAAGAGTTCTTCCAGGGCCACTTCCCCGGCCAGCCGGTGATGCCGGGCGTGCTCCAGCTCGAGGCCATGGCCCAGGCCGGCGCGCTGCTCGCCTATGGCAGCGCGCCGTTCGACCCCAAGGACAAGGTTATCTATTTAATGTCGTTCGACGCCGTCAAGTTCCGGCGCCTCGTCATCCCTGGCGACAAGCTCGACCTGCACGTCTCGGTCGTGCGCCGCAAAGGGGACATCTGGAAGCTCAAGGGCGAGGCCAAGGTGGACGGCGCGCGCGCGAGCGAGGCCGAGATGATGGCGACCATCGCCGACAAGCCCAAGGAGTGATTGTGTCAGCAGCAGTGCGAGTGCACCCGACCGCCCTCATCGAGCGCGGCGCCGAGCTCGACTCGTCGGTCGAGGTCGGCCCCTACGCCGTCATCGGCCCGCGGGTGAAGATCGGCGCGCGCAGCCGCGTCGGCGCCCACGCCGTCATCGAAGGCGACACGACGATTGGAGAGGGCAACCACATCTTCCAGTTCGCCGCGCTCGGCGCCATCCCGCAAGATCTGAAGTACGGGGGCGAGCCTACGCGGCTGGTGATCGGCGACGGCAATTCGCTGCGCGAGTTCTGCACCGCGCACATCGGCACCGCGCAAGGCGGCGGCGTCACCCGCATCGGCAACAAGTGCCTGCTGATGGCCAACAGCCACGTGGCGCACGACGTGCGGCTCGGCGACGGCTGCATCCTCGCCAACAGCGCCGCGCTCGCCGGCCACGTGCAGGTCGAGGACCACGTCATCTTCGGCGGCCTCGCGGCGGTGCACCAGTTCACCCGCATCGGGCGGCTCGCGTTCGTCTCGGGCGGCTCAATGGTGACCCAGGACGTGCCGCCGTATGTGACCGTCCAGGGCGATCGCGCCGAGGTGGCCGGCATCAACACGGTCGGCCTCACGCGCGCCGGCTTCGACGAGCACGCGCTCACCCGCGTCAAGAGCGCCTACAAGATTCTCTATCGAATGAAGCTCGGCCTGCGCGAGGCCGTCGCTCGCGTCCGCGCCGAGCACGGCGGCCATCCGGAGATCGATCACCTCGTCGCCTTCCTCGACGGGACCGAACGCGGCATCGCGCGCTGATGGCCGGCGGCGACGGCGAGCCGCTCGGACTCATCGCCGGCTCGGGCCGCTTTCCGCTGCTCTTTGCGCAGGCCGCCGCGCGCGCGGGCCGCAGGATCATCGCCGCCGCTCACGAGGGCGAGGCCGACCCAGAGCTCGCGCAGCACGTCGCGCGCCTTGGCTGGGTGAAGCTCGGCCAGCTCGGCAAGATCGCAGAGCTGCTCCGCGCCGAGGGCTGCAGCGAGGCGGTCTTTTGCGGCGGCATCACCAAGGTGCGGCTCTTCGACGTGCGCCCGGATTGGATGGGCCTCAAAGTGCTGGCCGGCCTGCGCTCATTCGGCGACGACGCGGCCCTGCGCGCCATCGCGACGGCGCTGGAGGGCGAAGGCGTGCGCATCATCTCGCCGCTGCCGCTGGTGCCAGAGCTGCTCGCCCCCAAGGGGCCGCTCGGCAAGCGCAAGCTCTCCGCTGAGCAGCGCGCGGACGCCGAGGCGGGCCTGCAGGCCGCGCGGGCGCTGGGCGCGCTCGATCTAGGCCAGACGGTGGTGGTCAAGCGCGGCGTCGTCCTCGCCGTCGAGGCGGCCGAGGGAACCGATGCCTGCATCGCGCGCGGCGGCGAGCTGGCGCGCGGGGGCGGCGCGGGTCCGGTCGTGGTCAAGGTGCAGAAGCCCGATCAGGACACCCGCTTCGACGTGCCAGCCGTGGGCCCGCGCACGATCGAGGCGCTGCGGGCAGCGGGCTGTTCGGCCCTCGTGCTCGAGGCGGGCAGGGCGCTGGTGCTCGATCGCGCGCAGCTGGTCGCGGCCGCCGACACGGCCGGCATCGCCGTCGAAGGATATTGAGTGGGGGGCATTGAGTGGAGCTGCTGATCGTCACCGCGGAGGCCTCGGCCGATCTCCACGGCGCCGCCGTGCTGCGTGAGCTGAAGACCCTGCTGCCCGAGGTGCGCGCCTTCGGCTCTGCCGGCCCGCTGCTCCGCGCCGAGGGCTGCGAGGCCTTGGTCCGCGCCGAGGACCTGTCGGTGATGGGCATCGTCGAGGTGCTGCCGGCGCTGCCCCGCATCTTCGACGCGCTCGATCTGCTGAGCGACGCCGCCCGCGATCGCCGCCCGGCCGCGGCGCTGCTCATCGACAGCCCCGACTTCAACCTGCGCCTCGCCCGCAAGCTGCGCGAGCGCGACATCCCCGTCATCTACTTCATCGGCCCGAGCGTCTGGGCCTGGCGCACGTATCGGGTCAAGCAGATCGCGCGCGACGTGCTCCGCATGCTGGTCATCCTGCCGTTCGAGGCCGACTTCTACGCGCGCCACGGCGTCCGCGCGACCTACGTCGGCAACCCCTCGGCCGACGCGCACCGCACCTTGCCGGCCAGCGCCAACCGCGCCGCCTTGCGCGCGCGCCTTGGCCTGCACCCGACCGCCAAGGTCCTGGCGCTGCTGCCCGGCTCGCGGCGGCAGGAGGTGAGCCGCCTCCTCGGCCCGATGCTGCAGGCAGCGACGCTGCTTCGCGCCCAGGATCCCGCGCTGCAGGTCGCGCTGCCTGTGGCTCCAACGCTCGACCGCGCCGAGCTGCAGGCCAGGCTCGATGAACGTTCCTTCACCAATGCGGTGCTGATCGACTCCCGGGCGACCGAGGTGCTGGCCGCCGCCGACGCGGCCATCGTCGCCTCCGGCACCGCCACGCTCGAGGCCGCGCTGGCCCAGGTGCCGACGGTCGTCGTCTATCGGCTCTCCTGGTTGAGCTGGCTCATCGGACGCCTGCTCGTGCGCGTGAAGTTCGTCTCGCTGATCAACCTGATGGCAGGACGTGCGCTCGTGCCTGAGCTGCTCCAGGACCGGTGCACGCCGGAGCTGATCGCCGCCGCGGCGGGCCCGTTGCTGAACGGCGGTCTACAGAGGGATGCGCAGATCCAAGGCCTCGCCGCCTTGCGCGCCGAGCTGGCGCCCGCGGGTTCTCCCCAGGCCGCCCGCCGCGCCGCGCTCGAGGTCTGCGCGGTCTTGCGGGCCGCCCGGGGTGCCTGATCAGGCCAGCGCTCTTTGCAGCTCTTGCTTCACTCGCGCCTCGACCTTGCCCTTGACCAGCGAGAGCGCGAGGCCGCCCTCCACCGTGACCACCACCCGGGCCGGCTCGACGCGGACCACCGCCTTGGCCATCGAGTGCTTGAGCTGCGCCTCGGCGTCGCCCTGCCAGCGGAACTCGCCGCCGTACTTGTTCGAGAGCGTGGTCAGCAGCTGCTCGAGCCGCTGGCGAACATCGGAGGCCGAAAGAGCGTGCGCTTGTTCGATGGTGAGAGTCGCCATGGCTGAAAGATAGCGCGCGCCCCGCGGAGGATGCCTAGGTTCTCCGTATGAGTGCGTACAGCAGTGAGGTCGCGCAGCTGTACGCGAGCTATTTGCCGCGCCTGGTCGGGATCGCTCAGCTGATCCTCGGCGACGCCGCCGACGCCGAGGACGTGGCGCAGGATGCCTTCCTCGAGCTCTGGCGCTCCCGCGAGCCGGTGGTGGCGACGGAGTCCCCCGCCGGCAAGGTCCTGAGCGGCGCCGCGCGCGTCACCGTCATCGCCAGGAGCCGCGCCCTCGATCGCTTGCGCCACCAGCGAGTGATGCGGCTCGCCCGGCCTCTCGCCGCCCGACCAGAGCGCGACGCCACGGCCGACGCCTCGGGGGGGCAGTTCTTCTGCGAGGCGCTGGCCCTGCTGCCCGAGCGCCAGCGCGTCGCCATCGAGCTCGCGTACGGCCAGGGGCTCACCCACGAGGACATCGCGCTCCGGCTGGGTGCGCCGCTCGGCACGGTGAAGACGCGCATTCGCGCTGGTCTCCGGCTCCTCGCCTTGCGCCTCGAGGAGCCGCCCCGAGCGCAGAAGCAGCCAGGGGCGTTGAGGGCGGGTGCGCCGCTGCGTCGAGCGGCGGCGTCCAGGCGCTAGCGCGCAGCGTTGAAAAACGCGCGCGCCCGCTCTGAGCGCGGGCGATCGCACACTTCCGACGGCGGGCCGTCCTCGACCAGCTTGCCTTCGTCGAAGACCCAGACGCGGTGGGCCACCGCGCGCGCAAAGCCCATCTCATGGGTGACGACGAGCATGGTCTGCCCCGCCGCGGCCAGGTCGCGCAGGACGGTCAGGACCTCGCCCCGCATCTCTGGATCCAGGGCGCTGGTCGGCTCGTCGAAGAGCGTCAGCTCGGGCCGCAGCGCGAGGGCGCGGGCGATGGCCACGCGCTGCTGCTGGCCGCCGGAGAGCTGCGCTGGGAGCGCTCCGGCGCGATCGGCGAGCCCCACGCGCGCGAGCAGCTCGCGGGCGCGCCGCTCGGCTTCGGCGGCGGGCTCGCCCTGGACGTGCACGGGCGCGAGGGAGACGTTCTGCAGCGCCGTCAGGTGGGGAAAGAGGTTGAAGCCTTGGAAGACCATTCCGACGCGGACGCGCAGCGAGACAAGCGATCGGTCGTCGGGCGGCGTCCCCGGCAACAGGTCGTGTCCCGCCACGTGGACGCTGCCCGCGTCGAATGGAGTCAGTCCATTGAGGCAGCGCAAGAAGGTGCTCTTGCCGCCGCCCGAGGGGCCGACGAGCGCGATGGTCTCTCCCTTGCGCACCTCGGCGTCGATGCCGCGCAGCACCGGGCGGCCGCCGTGGGACTTTTGCAATTGAATGACGCGCACCAACGGATCGCTCATCGCGCGCTCCCCGGCGGCGGCCCGGCCAAGGCCGCCTCGGGCACACCCGCAAGCTTTGCCTCGAGCCGCTGCGCCAGGAGCGACAAAGGATAGCTCATGGCGAAATAGAGCAGGGCGCAGAGCAGCCCGGGCAGCACCCACGAGCGCACGTCCACCGCGGTGATGGTCATCTGCTTGGTCAACTCAACCACGGTAATCACCGAGACTAACGAGCTGTCCTTGAGCAACGAGATCAAGTCATTGGTCATGGCCGGCAGCGCAGTGCGGAGCGCTTGTGGCAGGAGCACCAGTCGCAGCGCCTGCCAGCGCGTCAGCCCCAGCGCCGCGGCCGCCTCCGACTGGCCGATGGGCAGCGCCGAGAGCGCCGCCCGGTGCACCTCGGCTTCATAGGCGGCATAGTTCAATCCCAGGCCCAGGATCGCCGCCGTCAGCGCCGAGAGGTGAATCAAAGGAGCGAGGCCATAGTAGAGCAGGTAGAGTTGGAGCAGCACCGGGGTGCCCCGAAATGCTTCGATATAAGCCTGGGAGAGCAGGCGCAAAGGTGCGTTGCCATAGAGGCGCAAGAGCGCGAGCAGGAGCCCAAAAGGGACGGCCAGGGCCATGGCCAGGAGCGAGACGAAGAGCGTGATGGCTGCTCCGCGCAGAAAGAGCATCCCTTGCGCCGCGTCGAGCCTGGTCCGCTCCGTGGGGGGCGCCGCCTGATCTTCGGCAGACGCGCGCGGGGCCTGCGCGGGCGCGGTCAGGCCCCAGCGGGTCAAGATGCGAAGAAGCTCTCCCTCGGCTTCCATCGCCGCGAGCGCGCCATCGAGCGCGTCGCGTAGATCGGCCTCGCCGGGGCGCACGGCGATGACATAGGTGCCGTGCGCGACGTCGGCTGTGGCCAGCTCGAGCTCGGGCTTGTTGAGCCCATAGCGCGAGGCGATGACTGAATCGAGCAGCACGGCATCGAGCCGGCCTTGCGCCAGATCGAAGTAGGGTTCTTCCTGCCCTTCATAGAGTACGGTCTCTATCTGCGGAAGCGTGCGCAACAGCTCGTGCGCCTGCGAAGAAGCGAGCGTCCCGACCCGCTTGCCGGAGAGCTCGGCCAGCGTGCGCGCCTTGGCTCCTTTTCGCACCACGAGCTGCTCGGTAAAGGCGCAATAGGGCCTCGTCGCCAGCGCCGACGCGCGCAGCTGCGGAGTGTCCTCGAGGCCGTTCATCGCCAGATCGAAGTCGCCGCGGGCCAGCGAAGGGAGGAGGTTCTTCCAATCATTCTGGATGAACTGCTCGCGCAACGAGAGTCGCCGCGCGAGGGCGCGGGCGATCTCGACCTCGAAGCCGATCAGCTTCGAAGGATCGCGCGGGTCGCGATACACATAGGGTTCGCCGCCCTGCAGATCCCCCGCCCAGCGCAGCTCGCCCTGCGCCCGCACCCGCGCGAGGCCCTGCGCGTGCGCCTCGCCGGCCAGCGCCAACACCAAGGCGCAAACCAATCGAGTCCTAATGCTGCACCTCGACCGAGGGCGCCTTGGCTCCACGGCTCAGCGCCAGATAGAGAGCGCCGCCGCCGAAGGCGCCGACGAACCAGCCATAGGAGACGAGCGGCTCCAGGGGCGGGATGAAGAGGCCGCCCCAGGCGAGCGCGCAGCCGAACAAGGTGGCGATCACCGCGCGCGGGTTCCACCCGGAGCCGTAGGTATAGACCCCATCGGCGAGATAGAGATCTTCAAGCTGCAGCCTCTTGTTCCGCACCAGCCAGTAGTCGACGATGAGGACGCCGGCGATGGTGCCCATTCCGCCTGAGAGCGTAATCAACCAGCCGATATAGCGGTCGCCGGACTCGAGCAGCTTCCAGGGCATCATGACGATGCCGATGAGGCCCGTGATCAGGCCTCCGGTCTTGAAGCTGATCCACTTGGGAAACGCATTGGCGAAGTCATTGGCCGGCGAGACGACATTGGCGGCGATATTGACCGACAGGGTCGCGACCACGATGGTGAACATCGACACCAAGACAACGAGCGGGTGCTTGAATTGGCCGACCAAGACCACCGGGTCCCAGATGGCCTTGCCATAGATGATCGCGGTGGCGCTGGTGATGACGACGCCCATTCCCGCGAACAGCGTCATGGTCGTGGGCAGCGCGACCACCTGGCCAAAGGCCTGCTCGCGCTGGGAGCGGCCAAAGCGCGTGAAGTCGGGCATATTGAGCGAGAGCGTGGCCCAATAGCCGACCATGGCGGTGAGCGAAGGGAAGAAGACCGGCCAGAAGGCGCCGCCGGAGAGCCGGCCGGGCTGAGACAAGATTGGACCCAGGCCGTGCGCCGCTTGAATGGCCCAATAGACCAGCGCGGCGGTCATCACCAGGACGAACGGCGCCGCCCAGTTCTCGACCCGGCGGAGCAGGTCCATGCCGCGATAGACGATGAGGATGTTGAGTCCCCAGAAGAGTAGAAAGGAAATCCATTGAGTCGTCGGATACCCGCCGATGGAGCCGAGGAGGCCCTGCCAGGCGCCGGGCCTGCCCATTAGATTCCAAAGTGACGCAAAGAAGGTATTGAGCGCCGCGCCGCCGATCCACGCCTGGATGCCAAACCAGCCGCAAGCGACCAGCGCGCGGAGCAGCGCCGGCAGGTTGGAGCCAACCGTTCCATAGGCCGCGCGCGCGAAGACGGGAAAGGGGATCCCATAGCGGGTGCCGGGGTGGCTATTGAGCAGGATGGGAATGAGCACGATGGTGTTGCCGAGCGCGATGGTCCAGAGCGCCTGGCTCCAGCTCATGCCTTTGTCCATCAGCCCCGAGGCCAGCATGTACGTCGGGATGCAGTGGGCCATCGACACCCAGAGCGCGGCGTAATTATAGGTGGACCAGTTGCGGTCCTTGACGCGCACGGGGGCGAGGTCGTGATTGTAGAGCGGGCTCGCCACTATGCGCGCGTCGTCCGCAAGCTCGACGCGCCCGTCGGGGTGATTGATCTCGGTCGCCATGGACCGAGGCTCTTACATTACAAGCCGCGCCCGATCCAGAGGCCGCTCGCCGTCGCCGCGTAAACCGCGGGCGGGCTGACCATGGTGTCCACCCAGAGCCGCTTGACGGCGGCCGTGGTCAATTGCTGCTTTGCGCCCGTGTTTGGGTTCCACGCCCAGAGGCCGTGGCCTTGCGCCGCGACCAGGATGCGCCCGTCGGGCAGGGCCGCGAGGTCGCTGATGGCGCGCGTGCCGAACCCCAGCGCGACCGGGTCCGGCCGGACGATGGCGTGCGAACTCAAGTCGAGGATGGCGAGCCCATAGGCCGGGTGCGAGCTGTCGAAGGTGCCGTCAGACGCGAAGTAGACGCGCCCGTCCGCGCCCACGGCGGTCGCGCTGATGGACACGGCGTCGCCTTCGAGCGGCGGCTGGAAGATGGGCGCGTTGCTCGGGTACGGGTCGCCATAGGAAGGATCGAAGGCATTATAAGGCTTCCAAGACTTGATCCAGAGCTGCGGATTGCTCTGCCAATGGATGCGCGCGGCGGCATAGCGGCCGCCCATCCACAAGCTGCCGGACGCGTCGAGCGCGAGGCCGCGGAACTCGCCGAGGCGCAAGTTGGAGTTCGAGTTTGGGTTGCAGGCTGCGTGATAGCAGGAGCGCGGGTGGACGTGGTCGCCGAGGAAGGTGCGGTACCAGGCGTCTTGATTCTGCCCCGCCGCCAGCGGCTGGTAGAGCGCCGGGAACATGATGTCCACGCCGTGCGAGAAGGCGATGTAGAGAGTGCCGGGGTGAGTAAAATGGTCGTAGGCAAAGCGGCGCACCGATCGATTCTCCCAATAGACCGATGAGTTGGCATTGTGCGCGTCGATGAAGCGCACGGTGAGCGTGCCGTTCGGGTTGAGCGTGACGAAGTCGAACTTGCCGCGGTGGCGCTCTGGATCCGTGTTGGTCGGGTTGGTGGTCCAGACGCCCTCGTAGCCGACGAAGACCTGGTTGGCCGCGCCGCCCGCGAGATTGGTAATTCCAGGTGAGCCGGCGTTGGCGATGTTCAGCCCGTCGGCTGCTGCGTAGCGGCGAAAGACCGGGTCGCCGGGCTTGAGCAGGTAGAGCGCCTGGGTGGTCGCGACCCAGAGGTTTTGCGCCTCGTCGGTCGAGGCACCGACAATCGCCGCTTCGCCGATCCCGAGGCCCGGCGTCGCGACGGTGCGCGTACTCAAGGGCCAGGGGCCTTTGCCGAGATAGCCCAGCGCGCGGGGCACCGGGGAAATCGCCGAGGAAGAGTGTGAAGTGGAGGAGGCTGGAGGGCCGCCGAGGGAGGGGTCGCCGGGCTCGTCTCGAATCTCGTCCGGTGAACCAGCGATCGCCGGCGTGACTTGCGCATGCGGCTCTGGGGGACCGCCGCATCTGGAGCTGAAGAGGGCTCCGAGAATCAAGACAGCGCCCACTGCTCCCAAGCGGACTCGCGCCTGGTGCCGCCGCTCCCGTCGACTGCTGCTCATGGGCCACCACTGCTGCTAAGGCAAATTGCGAATCACCGCCACGCCAGCAGAGGTAGCCACGCGCAGTGCGCTCGGCTCGACCATCTGGTCAAGCTCCAGGCGCAGCACGCGGTCGCTCGGCAGCCATTCCGTGCCGCGGAGCGGGATATTGGTTCCTTTGATCGGGTCGTGAATCAGCAGGCCCGTGGTGGGGCCGGCGAGCACCATTCGTCCATCGGGCAGCGCGACCAGGTCGCGCACCGAGCGCTCGGCCATGCCGAGGTCGTTGACCGGGTCCAGCACCTTGAACGAGTGTCCGTCCCAGACGGCGACGCCATAGGCGGGATCGGCGGCGATGGGGCTGCTCGCGAACCACACTCGGCCGTCCTTGGCCACCGCCACCGCGCTGAGCGCGACGGGGTCGCCCTCGGCCGGCGGGCGAAAGACCGGCTCGTTGATGAACCCATCTGAGTTGGCGGCCTGCGGATAGGGGTCGCCAAAGGCGAGGGCAAACGCCTGCGCGCCTGGCCGGGAATACCAATTGGTCAGCGATTGGTCCCAGTTGATCTTGCCCGCCGTCCAGCGGCCCGCGACCCAGAGGCCGCCGTCGGGCGCGAGCGCGAGGCCGCGCCAGTCGCCCATGCGCTCGTCGGTCTCGCCGGAGCAGGCGTGGTGATAGCAGACGATTGGATGGAGGTGGTCGCTCATCCACTCTTTGTTGACATCGTTGAACCACTCGCCAGGCTTCGGGTCGCGATAGTGATCGGGCCGCATCAAATCGACGCCGTGATTGGTGCCGACATAGAGCTCGTGCGGGTGGATCAGGTGGTCGTAGAGCAGCCGGGTGACGGTGCGGTCGTGCCAGAACTCGACCGAGACGCCGGCCACCATCTGCAGCCGGTTCACTTGCAAGCTTCCGTCGGCCTTGAGTTGGACGCGGTCGAGCGCGCCTGAGTGGCGGTCGGTGTCGCTCCAGCTGCCATCGCCATTCATGGTGCCGGCATATCCGACGAAGACTTCATTGGCCGCGCCGCCGGCGATCTCGGTGATCCCAGGGTCGGCGGCGGCGCCCGCGATCGGGCAGTCGTGATTGGGTGCCCAATCGTCGCAATAGGTGGCGGGATTGGATTGGAGGTGCAGCCCATCGGCGGCCGCGTAGCGATGAAAGTGCGAGCCGCCCGGCTTGAGTAGATAGAGGGCCTTCGGCGTTGCGACCCAGAGGTTTTGCGCTTCGTCGGTCGAGGCGCCGACGACCGGCGTCTCGGCGATCCCCTCGGCCGCGCCATATTGCTTGTTCTCGAGCGGCCAGGGGCCCGCGCCATTGCCCTGAACAGCCGACCTGCCGCCCTTGGCGCAGCCGGCGAAGGCGATCGCCGTGCTGATGAGGAGCGTCGCTCCGGCGGTGCGCACCCAGCGGATGCAGCTCCGCTGGATGCGCTCTTCGCGCTGCCTGACAGAGATGAGTGTGCGCATGGGATCAGGGAAGAACGCGCAGGGAGGCGCCGCCGGCGGAGGTGGCCACGTGGACGACCCAGGGTGAGACCATGGTGTCGAGCTCGAGCCGCCTGACCCTGTTGCTCGGCAGATATTGCGGCGCGGTCAGTTGCTGGCTGGTATTGGTCGCCGGGTCATGGAGAGTCAACCCGGAGCTCCAGGTGGCAAAGAGGATCCGCCCGTCCGGCAAGGCGAGCACGTCGCGCACGCTCTGCTCGGGGATACCGAGCTGGCTCGGTGAGTAATAGGTGAACCCCTCGTGATCCTTCCACGTCGCTACGCCATAAGCGATGTCCAAGGGGTTGTTGTACCAGGGGCCGCTAGTGAACCAGACGTGCCCATCGGTCGCGACGGAGACGCCGCTGATCGAGACCGGGTCGCCTTCCTGCGGCGGCCTGAAGACGGGCGCATTGCCCCCTGCGTCAGGTCCATTGTAGGGATCGCCGAACCCGTGCAAGTAAGGCGCATTGTAGTTCGGCGCGCTGGCCGGACACGGAGCGGGTTGATCCCCGTCGCCCCACTTGCAGCCATAGAACCACTCGATGGTGTCCTGGGCCCAGCGAATTTCGCCTGCGGCCCAGCGGCCTCCAACCCAGAGGTTGCCGTCGGGAGTGAGCGCCAGGCCTCGCCACTCCCCGATTCTCAAATCGCCTTCCTTACCAATCGGACAGGGCGCGTGATAGCAAACCTCCGGGTGGAGATGGTCGGACATCCATTCCCGATTGACCTTGTTGAACCACTCGCCCGGCTGCGGCGCGCGATAGTTGTCGGGCAACAGGCGATCGACGCCGTGGTTGGTGCCGACATAGAGCTCGTGGGCGTGGACGAAGTGGTCGAAGATGAGCCGATGCACGGTGCGGTTGTGCCAGAACTCAGCTGAGTTGCCGCTGACCATGTCGAGGAAGGTCACCTGGAGCGAGCCGTCGGCCTGGAGACGCACGCGGTCCAGCTTGCCGGTGTGGCGCGTGTAAGCGGGGTCCACTCCATTCGCGGAGGGCGGGTCCTGGTAGCTTGTGTCGCCGTAATCCTGGCCCCAATAGCCGACGAAGACTTCGCCGGGTCCGCCGCCGGTGATCTCCGCGATGCCCTGCGAAGTGGCGCCGCCCCAGGAAGGACAGGTCCGGTCCACCTTCGCCCAGGAGTCGCAATATCTGAGGAGGTTGTCGCTCAGGTGCAGCCCGTCCCTCGACGAGTAGCGCGTGAACATGGTGTCACCCGGCTTCATCACGTAGATGGCGGCGGGCGTCGCCACCCAGATGTTCTGGGCTTCGTCGGTGGACATGCCGACAACGGGCGACTCGAGGATGCCTTGGGCTCTTCCGTATTGGACGTTGCCGGTCGGCCAGGGGCCAGGGCCGCCAAAGATGGGTCCGGTCGGTCCCGTGGTGCCGGTCGGCCCGGTGGTGCCGGTCGGTCCAGTGGTTCCGGTCGGGCCAGTCGGACCGGTTGTACCGGTCGGGCCGGTCACGCCAGTCGGTCCAGTGGTTCCGGTTGGTCCAGTGGTTCCGGTCGGTCCAGTCGGGCCGGTTGTACCGGTCGGTCCAGTGGTCCCGGTCGGTCCCGTGGTCCCGGTCGGTCCAGTGGTCCCGGTCGGTCCAGTGGTCCCGGTCGGTCCAGTGGTCCCGGTCGGGCCAGTCACGCCCGTCGGGCCGGTTGTACCGGTCGTTCCCGTGGTTCCGGTCGGGCCGGTGACGCCAGTCGGGCCGGTCGGTCCAGTGGTTCCGGTCGGGCCGGTCACGCCCGTCGGGCCTGTGACGCCGGTCGGGCCTGTCGGCCCCGTTGTACCGGTCGGTCCACTCGTGCCCGTCGAACCCGTGGTGCCAGTAGGCCCAGTCGTTCCAGTCGGGCCGGTGCCGCCGTCAGGCGTGCCGCCCTGGGGCGTGATCGGCTGGATCTGCGTCCCCTCGCTGCACGCCGAGGCCGCCAAAGCCAGACCAGCGATGATTGGCAACAAGCGCAGCCGGCTTGCGCGCGACGTCGTCCTCGACACCATGTTCCCCGCCCCCCTTGGGCTGGCTGCAGGCCCGCGCCACTCGCGGCGCGCGGGCAGACAGGAGCCCCCGCAGGGTCACCCTGCGAAAGGTGAGCCAAGCGCTCAGCGCAGGGAGGCGCAACCTGTGAGGGAGAAAACTCTTCGCCAGATCTCGGAATCGCTTTCCACTCCCGGCGCACCTCTGCTACCTGTCGCTTCGATGACCGACCAAAGGCCTTCGCGCCCGGCCGATCGGCTGCCGAAAGACCAGATCTCCGGCGTTCACGTGCTCGCGTTCGGCTCGCGCGCCAGGCCGGCCGACCAGGGCCGCATCCTCCGGGCCGCGCTGGACGCGGTCGGGAGCACCGGCGGCCTGGCGGCGTTCGACCTCGACAGCACGCTCTTGTCGAACAAGCCGCGCCAGGCGCGCATCGTCCGCGAGTTCGGCGCCGCCCGCGGCGACGCTCGCCTGGCCGCTTGCCCGCCCGAGAACATCATCAGCTGGGACATGCGCGACTCGCTCTTGCTCTGCGGCCTCTCGCGCGAGGAGGTCGCCGCCGCCATCCCCACCTTGCGCGAGTTCTGGAAGGCGCGCTTCTTCACCAGCGACTACTGCCAGGACGACTTGCCGATCGACGGCGCCGTGCAGTTCGTCCGCTCGATGCTCGAGCGCGGCGGCCGCGTGCTCTACTTGACCGGCCGCCACACCGAGATGGGCAAAGGCACCCTCGAGAGCTTCCGCCGCGCCGGCTTTCCGCTGCCAGGGGAAGCCCGCGTCGAGCTCTGGCTCAAGCCGGCGTTCGCCGACAATGACGATGAGTTCAAGGAGCTCTCGCACGGCAAGCTGGCCGGGCAGGGCGGCATCGCGGCGGCCTTCGACAACGAGCCGACGCACGTGAACGCGTACAAGAAGGCGTTCCCCGAAGGGTTCGTCGTCCACCTCGACACCGACCACTCGGGCCGGCCGGTCGAGGTGCTGCCCTCGATTCCCTCGGTGGTCGACTTCACGATGGGAGGTTGACCCCCTGGCCGCGCTCTCCGCCAACGGGGTTCCCGCGCCGCGCCGGGGCAAGGCCAAGGTGCTGGCCGTGGTGGACGTGGGGTCGAACTCGGTGCGGCTGCAGGTCGCGCAGGCCGCGCGCGACGGCACGCTGACCGTCCTGGCCGAGGACAAGGCGGCGGTGCGGCTCGGCGAGCAGGTCTTCCGCACGGGGCGCCTTTCGGCAGAGGCGATCGCGCGCGCGTCCGCGGCACTGGCCCGCTTTGCCGAGCTGGCCAGGCGCGCCGGCGCCGAGAAAGTGCGCGCGGTGGCCACCAGCGCGGTGCGCGAGGCGTCGAACCGCGCACTGCTGCTCCGCACCGTGCGCGCGCAGTCGGGCATCTCGCTGGAGGTCATCAGCGGCGCCGAGGAAGCGCGCCTCATCTGCCTCGGCGTGTTGCAAGGCGCACCCGCTGGCGAGCGGCGGCTGCTCTGCGACATCGGCGGCGGCTCGACCGAGATCACGGCCGCTCATGGAGAGGAGCCCGAGTCGAGCTACAGCCTGCCGCTCGGCTCGGTGCGGCTGACCGAGTTCTTCATCAAGAGCGACCCCCTCCAGCGCAAGGAGGCGCGGCTGGTGGACGGGGCCGTGCAGGACGCGCTCAACGAGATCGACCCGCTGATGGTCGGCAAGTTCAAGCGCCTGATGGGCAGCGCCGGGACCATCTCGGCGGTGACGGCGCTCGCGCGCAGGCTCTCGGGCCCGCCGGGCGCGCTGCCCACCTCGGCCAAGCCCGGCCTCGTCACCCGGGCGCAGATCGACCTGGCCGTCGAGAAGCTGCGGGTCTCGAGCGCCAAGGAGCGGCGCAAGCTCGGCGTCGAGGAGCACCGCGTCGACATCCTCTACGCGGGCGCCGCCATCCTCGCCGGCATCTTGCGCAAGCTGCGCGTCGAGGAGGTCGAGGTCACCAGCCGCGGCCTGCGCGACGGCCTGATGGCGGACCTGGTGCGCCGCGAGGTGCGCCCGCCCGCCGCCGGCCTCCACCAAGAGCACGCCGTGCTCGAGGGTCTGCGCGCCTTTGGCCGCCGCTGCGGCTATCGCGAGGAGCACGCCGAGCAGGTCGCGCAGCTCTCGCTCTCGCTCTTCGACCAGACCCGCGAGCTGCACAAGCTCGGTGACGAGGAGCGCGCTCTGTTGCAGGCCGCGGCGCTCCTGCACGACGTCGGCACCTTCGTCAGCTACAACCGGCACCACAAGCACAGCTACTATTTGATCTATCACGCAGACTTGCCGGGCTTCACCGACCGCGAGCGCGAGCTGATCGCCACCATCGCGCGCTATCACCGCCGCTCGCCGCCCAAGGACCGGCACGAGCTGTTCCAGGTGTTGGCGCCCGACGAGCGGGTCGTCGTCAGAAGGCTCGGCGCGCTCCTGCGCGTGGCCGACGGGCTCGATCGCGGGCACCGCCGCAACGTGCGCAGCTTGAAGGTCGTGCGCGGCCGCCGCGGGCTCGTCATCGAGGTCCACGCCGAAGACGGCGGCGAATTGGAGGTCTGGGCCTCGCAGCAGAAGGCGGATCTACTGGTCGAGGTGGCGGGCGGCCCCGTCTCGTTCAAGCTGCGGACGGGAAGATAAGAGACGGCTTGCGGCTTGCGGTAAGAGCCTTCTCCTTTGAACTCAAGCCAATGGCACGCTTCTAACCCTTCTTATGCTTCTTTCCCTTCTTGCTCCGCTTCGGCGTGGGCGGGGGCGCCGGCGGCTCGGCGGATGGCAGGGGCAGGCTGATCCGCTGGTAGAGGTTGTCGCGATCGACCGTGGGAGTCTGCAGGCCGTGGCTCCGCTCTGCCACGGCCCGGCTCACGAAGGCGCGCAGCTCGTCGAATGACACTTCCTTGTCGCCGTTCGCATCGGCGTCGGGCGTGGAGAGGGCGCGCAGGATCTCGGCGGTGAAATATCCATTGGCCAGCGCCGAGTCTTCATAGGACAGCTCGCCGCCGCGGCTGGAAGAGAACACCACCGCGCCTGATCGCCTGACCAGGTCATTGTAGATATAGCGTTCGCGCGCCTGCAGATACGCCCGCGCCGGTGGCGCCGCGGCCGGGGACCCGGGCGCGGCGCGCTTTTCCGACTTGCGGATGCCGCGCGAGATCGCGCCGGGAACCGCGTTCGCAGTCGCGACGGCGACCGCGGACCCTTCGCTCTCGCCCGATTCGCAGGTGTCCATGAGAAAGAGCTTCTCTCTCGGCGCGATGCCTTGCAGGAGATCTTCGACGGACTCGAAGTTCGCCGCGGTCTTCGCCAGCGCAGCCGGATCGGCGTCATGCGTGAGGAAGTAATAGGTGGCCTCGGCGTCATCATCGTGCACGCCGTGGCCGGCGATGAAGAGCACGAAGATGTCGTCTGGCTTCGCCGTTCGCAGGAGCTTCTTCGCTTCCGCGATGCTGGCGGCGGTGACCTCTTGATCCAGGTAGGCCTTCACGTGCGCCTGCCCGATGCCCTTGCGCGGCCGGGAGAAGAGCGCGGCCAGATCCTTTGCGTCTTTGTGCGCGAAGGAGAGATTGAGTTCCTTGCGCTGGTATTGGGAGACGCCGAAGCCGATGAAGTAGAGATCGCGGACGGGGTCGGGTTTGTAGCTGGCGCTGGTCAGGGCGCGATACGATTCGGCTCCCGAGCCGTTGCGGCAGGACACTTCGATCTTGTTCGAGCCATTGGTCAACTCAACCTTTGCTTCCTGACTCAGGCTATGTGTCGCGGGCACCGCGGCGCCGCTGGCCCCGAAGAGCGGCACGTCGTTGACGAAGATGCTGTAGTGGTCGATCGACGATCGATCGTCTTTGCAGGTGAAGCTCAGGGCGACGAATTTCCCCTCCACCGCCGCAGCGGTGACGGCGGCGTCCGGCGCGGCCAGATCCTTGCCCAGGCTCTCCTCGGTGACGCCGAGCCGCTTCAATCGCTTGCGGTGTTGCTGCCGGTAATGCTCGAGCAGCTCCGGCGTTCCCAGCTCGAGGCGCTCGAGCAGGACATCCGGACGATTCAGGCGCGCAGCGAACTGATCGACGCCAAAGGCGGTCGTTTGCTTGACGATGGCGACGAGGCGCCCGCCGTCCTTGGAGCCGTCGAAGTAACCATCGCGGGTATAGGCGATCCAATCATGGTCCGAGAAGCTCATCGTCACGCGCCCGTCGGTCTTGAGGTTCCAGAGCATCAGCACGTCCGACCAGCCGGTGGCGGCGAGGAAGCGGCCGTCGTCGCTATAGGCGAGCTCGCGCGAGCCCTCGTTGCCCTCGACGGACCTGACGACGCGGCCCTCGGCCAGATCGAAGAAGTCGATGCGGCCGCGGTTGGTGCCCATGGCAAGGGTCCTTCCATCGGGGCTGAAGGCGTAGCCCATGCTGTTTGCGTCGCGGGGCACCGAGCGGGTGGTCTTGCCGTTCAGGTCGCGGACCAGGATGGCGCGGGCGTTGTACCAGGAGGCGTAGCGGCCATCGTTGCTGGTCCGCAGATCTTTGTCGGGCGGCGGGCTGATGGACTCGAAATCAACCTTCGCGCCCGTCGCTACATCGTAGGCGGCGAACCATCCGTCGCTATAGCCGGCCGCCGAGGTGGTGCTGAGGACGAGGAGTCGCTTGTCGTCGGTAGAGAATTGAAACGAGCCATAGAACCTGGGAAGGCCCGGCACGGTGCGGATCAGCTTGCCGGTGACGCTGTCATAGAAGAGGATCCTTTGCTGGTCGATGGCGGCGATCAAGGCGCCGTCGTTGCTCAGGGCCACTCTGGTTTCCAGCAGCCAGGTTCCCTCGGGCGTCAATAAGTCATGCTCGCGGATCAACAGGTCGGTGGCGACGTCCCTGATCTGCACCACTCTCTTGTTCGATTGGTAAGGCAAGAGATGCTTCTGACCCATCATCTGCTTGCCGGCCAGCGGCCAGACTGCTCCAGACAGGGCAGGCCCCGGACGCACGCCCCGCCCGGATTCGAGATCGACGATCACCGTGCGGTTGGTGTCCGAGGTGAACGTCAGCGAATGGGTCCGCGGGATGAATCGCAGGCCAAAGACAGCGCTCCGCGCCACGGGCGCGAACTTCTCCCGATCGCTCTCGGTGACCTTCTTGCCGGCATGAGCCCTGGAGAGCTCGGCCCGGGTGGGTCCCTTGGCGGCCTCGCAGCTCTTGACGAGCGCGTCGAAATTGCCGATGGCGTCCGCGCAGACGGAGGCGCCGGTGGCGGCGTCGAAGACGATCGCGCGCGATCCATCCCAGGTCGCCAGATGCTTCCCGTCGGGCGTGAAGAACATCTTCTCCGGCTCGTGCGGGCGGGAAGGGTCCTTCGACGGCAACGTCCGCAAGAGACCCTTGCTGGCCAGGTCCCAGAGCTTGATCTCGCTCTTGCTGACGCTCGCCGCCATCTTTCCGTCGGAGCTGACGGCAAATGACCTGGCTTTGAACATGCCGTCGGTGGAGAGATAACCCTGCTTGGCGCCGGTCGCCGCGTCGTGCCAGAAGATCATGCCGAGCTCGTCCATCGAGTAGAGGCTCTTGTCATCGGCGCTGAACGCCACGTCCACGATCTCGCGGTTGTGGGAGGTGATCACGCGCAGCACCCTGCCGGTGGGCAGGTGCCAGAGGCGCAGCGTCCGGTCATAGCCGCCGGTGATCGCCAGCCGGCCGTCGTGCGAGGTCGCGGAGACGAGACCTCCCACGGGAAAGAAGTCGAACGGCTGGGCGACCAGCGAGTAGTCCGCGCTGGGCGCGCTGCCCATCAAGAGCGCCAGGATGATGCAGGTCAGCATCGGCAGACTATAGCGGAGGCGACCGGGATCGCCTCGAGCGGCAAGCCGCAAGCCGCATCTTGTCACGTGCGGCCCGACGCGTCGGCGTTACAGTCCACGCCATGATTCGACTCTACCTGATCCGGCACGGCATCGCCGTTGACCACTCGCCCGAGATTTCCGACGCCAATCGCCCCCTCACCGCCGAGGGGCGCGAGCGCTTCTTCCGCGCGGCCAAGGCCTTCGCCCGGCTGGGCGAGCCGCTCGACTTCCTCTTCACGAGCCCCCTGGTGCGCGCCGTGCAAACCGCCGAGCTGCTCGCGGTGGCGCTGGAGCAAAAGGAAGTGGGCGTGCTCTCGCAGCTCGAGCCGCAGGTACCGGCCGCGGAGCTGCTGGCCGAGCTTGGCCGCCGCGTCAAAGAGGGCCAGGCCGTGGGCGTCGTCGGACACGATCCGCAGATGTCCTCGGCGGTGGCGATGGCGGCGGGCGTCTCGCCGCACGAGACGCTGCAGCTCGAGTTCCGCAAGGGCTCGATCGTGCGCATCGACGTCAAGGGGCTGCCCAAGACCCAACCCGCGCAGCCGCGCTGGTGGATGCGCCCCAAGCGGCGCGAATTGGTGAAGGGCCTTCCGCTCAGGGAGGCCAAGGAGCCTCCCAAGAAGGCAAATGGCAAAGTAAAGGAGCCCGAACCCAACTGACTCTGCTCCTCGCCCCGCGGACGCCGGCTCCGGTTCGGTGACTGGCCCTATTGCGGCGTCACGCTCCACGACGTGCCCACCGGATTCCCGGTCACGTCTCGCAGCACGAAGGTGAGCCGCCCGTCGCTCTCTTGCAGCACCGTCGCAAACCCGGGCGGCGCAGACCCAGGCGCCCCGCCGATGCCGATGATCGGCGCCCGCCCGCCATGGTCGCTGCCGCGCGCATAGGTATGAGTGTGCGCGGTCAAGAGCAGCGTGTACTTGTGCTTCTCGATGGTGGCGACCAGATCGCCGGCGCCGGTCCTCCCGCCGGTCATCGGGTGGTGCCGCGCGACGATGGTGTACTTCGCCTTGCTGTCCGCCTCGGCCAGGGTTGACTCGAGCCACGCGGCTTGCTCGCTGCCCCAGGCGTCGTCGGCCACGAAGACGAAGCGCGCCAGCCCCTGCGCCGCGGTCTGCACGTCGATTGCGTACCAGGGCTTTGGCCGGCCGAGCGCGGCCATATAGGTCGAGAAGTTCGCGTCGGTCGAGCCGGGCAGGCAAGTGCCGACCCCGCACTCATGATTCCCCATGGTCATAAAGAAAGGCGACGGTCCCTGCGCGACGCCGGACATGTAGTAGCCCATCTGCTGCTGCGCTTCGGCGACCGAATGGTTGCACACGAACATATGGTCGCCGAGGTCGAGCGCAAACTGCACCTTCAAGGCTTTCATTGATTGCGAGATGCGCGCGAAGGTCTCTTTTGGATAGAGATCGGTCTGGTCGCAATCACCCGGCCGCGTGTCGCCCGTGGTGGCAAACCAGAGCCGATCGACGCTCCCGCCGCTGGAGGTCACGTTGCCCGCCGGGACGTTGCCAGGGTCCGGCGTGCCGCCATCGATATTGCCGCCGGCGGTGCCTCCGCCGCAGGGCGACTCGACGTCTTCACACTGGCAAGAGACGGTGTTGCACCAGAACGCGCCGTTGCAACCGGACCCGCCGTTGCAGCAAGCGGCGACGGTCGGCGCTGTATAGAGGCATTGATATCCCCCGTCGTGCAGCTTGGGCCGCGTGTCGGGAACGCCGCCGCTCGTGCAGGCCGCGAGAGCCAGGAGCGAGGCGCAGAGGAGTGGTCGCGACATGGGCGCTCTTTCGAAGGAGGCGATTCGGCTATCGACTATCGACTATCGGCGGAAAGACCGCATCCGGCGATGGGGGGTGGACACTGACCCGCCACTTGTCGGTGAAGCCGGAAGCCTTCTCTTACTCAAGCACGCGCACCGGCAAGATGACCATCGCGAGGCCGGTAAATTGGAGCCGGCGCTGGATGGCATACGCGGTCTCGTTGTGGAGGAAGCGGTCCCACCACTTCTCCTGCTCGAAGACCAGCTTGCCGCCGAAGAAAATCGTCCGCGGGAACTCGGCGGCGATCTCGGTGGCCAGCTTCTCGCAACCTTGGATGGCTTCCGTTCCCATCCCTACCCGATACTCAGCCGGCATTCCCAACCTATGCGCGAGCTGGACATATTGCTGCAGGCCTTCCTCGGCCTGGCGCTTGACGCGATCCACCTCTTCGACGCCTTGGAAGGTCGCGCTGTCGACTACCCCGACGCTCATGAAGACCACGTTGTGGAAATAGCGCGGGAACAGGCGCAGCACGGTCAGGAGCGAATGGATGCCGAGGCCCGAGTAGCCGCCGACCAGCAGGACGGCGGTGGGCTTGTTCTTGTCGATCGCGAGCTCCTTGCTGCCGCCGCTCTGGGGCAGCGCGGTGAGGATCTCGTCGAGCCGCTTGAGTCGCTGCTGCACGCCTTTGTAGTGATACTTAATCAGCATGCAGACGGCCACGAAGGCGCCGGTGACCACCACGGTGAGCCAGGCGCCCTCGCGGAACTTCTCGTAGATGTTCACGCAAAGGATGGCAAAGCAGAGCACGAAGCCGAGCAGGTGGATCCAGATGTGGCTCTTCCAGTCCGGGTGCTTCTGGCGCGTGTCCTTCATCAACCAGTAGCGGATCATGCCGGCCTGGCTGAGCGAGAACGTCACGAAGACGTTGATGGCGTAGAGGACGACGAGGGCGTCGACGCGGCCGCCGGTCTTCAGCAGCATCACCAGCGACGCGGCGCCCATGAGGATGACGCCGTTCTGCATGGTGAGCCGGTCGCTGAGCGCGCTGAAGCGGTGCGGCAGCCACGAGTCGTGGGCCATGTTCGCCATCACGCGCGGGCCGTCGATGAAGCCCGCCTGCGCGGCCACGAAGAGGAGCAGCGCCTCGGACATCAGCGTGACCACGACGAACCAGTGGCCGACCGGCATCCCCATGAAGGCGACGCGGCCCGCGAGCATGTCGGTCAGCACCCAGTTCATCGTCTTGTTGGCGGCGGGCTGAACCCCGAGGAGCAGGTACGCGAGGATGATGCCGCCCGCGGTCACGGCGAGGCTGATGGACATGTAGACCATCGTCCTCTTGGCCGTGGCGACGCGCGGCTCGCGCATGATCTGCAGGCCGTTCGAGACCGCCTCGATGCCGGTGTAGGTGCCGGCGCCCATCGAGTACGCGCCGAGGAAGACGCCGAGGATGCCGAAGAGCCCGACCTTGCTGTCGGCCATGTCGCGCCGCAGCCCGGTGGTCACAGACGACGCGACCGCGCCCGCGTGGCCGAGGTGCAGGCCGACGCTGGTCAAGATGATGATGATGTGGCAGGCGACGAAGACGAGGAAGATGGGCACCAGCGCGCGCACCGACTCTTTGGTGCCGCGCAGGTTCATGATGGTGAGCAGCAAGATCGCCGCCACCTCGACGAAGAGCTTTCCGCCCTGCCAGTGCTCGGGAAAGATCGAGAACATCTGGTCGCCCATCGACGCGACCGAGGTGGTGATGGTGAGGACGTAGTCGATGACCAGGGCCGAGCCGCTGACGACGCCGAACTTGGGCCCGAGCAGCCGCGTGGCCACGACGTAGCCGCCGCCGCCAAAAGGGAAGTGCTCGATGATCTTGCTGTAGGCCGCGGCGATGATGAGGACGGTGAGCGCGGTGGCCAGCGCGAGGAAGACGGCCAGGTACTCGTACTTGCCGCCCAGCGCCTTGAAGGCCTCCTCGGGGCCGTAGGAGGAGGACGAGAGCCCATCGGCGCCCAGGCCCACCCAGGCCAGGAACGCCGCCAGCGAGATGTGCTGGAAGAGGTGCGGGTCCTGGATGTCCTTGGGCTTGCCGACCAGGAACCGGCGGGCCTTGGCGAAAAACGATTCCCGGACCGGCGGCTCGGAAGGAGGGCGCTGCGGAGAGCCTTGGGGAGGCTGGGAGACGTCCATGGGGGGCGGTCTGTAGCACGAAAGCGGCGCACCCCTGGCCTGATGGCTGACCCGTCGTTCAGTGAAGGGCAGCGAGCGCCCTCGCCTGCGCCTTGCCGTCGCGGAGGCAGTCGAGCACCGAGACGCCGCGGTACCAGGCGCCGGTCAGGCGCAACCCGGCGTGCGCGCCGGCGCGGGCCTCCAGCGAGGCGACGCGCTCCAGGTGGCCCCGCTCGTACTGCGGCACCGCTTGGGGCCAGCGGACGATCCGCACCAGGGACGGCTCGGAGTCGAGGCGCAGGCGCAGCGTGCGGTGCAGCTCCTCGCGCACGGCGGCGACCAGCTCGTCGTCGGGCAGGCCGGCGGCCGCAGGGTGCTGCGCGCCGCCGACCAGCGTGCTGAGGAGCACGTGCCCCGCGGGCG
The DNA here is from genome assembly GCA_038231075.1 of Myxococcales bacterium. Classification (GTDB taxonomy): domain Bacteria; phylum Myxococcota; class Myxococcia; order Myxococcales; family 40CM-4-68-19; genus JBBRMA01. The sequence continues at coordinate 25,981 of JBBRMA010000058.1, forward strand.
CGCGGCCCTCCCAGAGCGAGGCGGGCAAGAGCGTGCCGAGCTGCGCGCTGCCCGGCGCGATCAGGCCGAACCCGTCGGTGCGCGCCAGCACGTCGGCGGACTTCACGCCGAGGTGGACCATGGCGATGGGCGCGGCCTTGAGCGCGCGCAGCTCGTCGGCGAGCGCGGGGTCGAGCGCGTCGAGGGCGTCGGCCGCGTCGGGAGCGGGCAGGGCGATGAGCAGCCGATCCACGAGCAGCTCGGAGACGCCGCCCGGATCGCGCAAAGAGAGCCGGTAGCGCGCGCCCTCGCGGAAGATCTTGCGCACGCTGGTCGAGAGGCGCAGGCAGGGGCCAAGCCTTGCCGCCAGCGCCGAGGTCAGCTCCTGCAGCCCGCCCGCGAACGAGGCCAGCCGCGGCCGCGGGACAGGGCTCTTCGGCGCTTGCATCATCCCGCGCGCCAGGCTGCCCGAGGTGCGCTCCAGCTCGGCGAGCGAGGGAAAGCAGGCCGCCAGCGAGAGCCGGTCGGGGTCGCCCGCGTAGATGCCGGTCTGCAGCGCGTCGGCCAGGAAGGCGCCCGCCTTGCCCAGGCGCCGTTTGCAAAAGTCGGTGACGCTGTCGGCGAGCGGGTCCCCCGCTTTGCGCCAGGGCTCGCCGAGCAGCGAGAGCTTCTCTGCAAAGCTCAGCGTCGCGAATGGCGTGCGCAGCTTGCCGTCGCGATAGACCCAGCGGTTCCTCGCGCGCGGCCCCGCGGGCAGGAGCGCAAGGCCCAGGCGCTGGGCCAGCGGCGCGAGGTCGCCCTGCCGGTCGAGCAGGCCGAGCGCGGCGCGCTCCATCAAGTAGCCGCCTTCGCGAATGGAGGAGACCTTGCCCCCCGCGCGCGCGGCCGCCTCGATCACGACCGGCGAATGGCCCTGGTCGCAGAGCTCGAGCGCGCCCGCGAGCCCCGCGGCCCCCGCGCCGAGCACGGCGACGACAGGTGCCGTCACGCTTGCGCCGCGCGCACCAACTGCGCCAGCGCCTGCGCGAACAGCGGGCAGTCATTGAGCGCGCGGCAGACCTCGTACTGCTCGATGCCGGCGGCGAGCGCGACGCCTTTGAGCAGGATGCCCTGCTCGTGCAGCGTCTCGATGTGGTCGCTGACGAAGGCCACGGGCACCACCACCACCTTCTTCACGCCTCGCGCCGCCAGCGCCGGCAAGTGGCTGATCGTCGACGGCTCGAGCCACTTCACCGGCCCGACCTTGCTCTGGTAGCTGAGCGAAAAGGCCTGGCCCTGCGGCAGCCGCGCGACGATGCCTGCCACGGTGGCCTTGATCTCGCGCTCGTACGGGTCGCCCTTCTTGATGATGCTGACCGGCACGCCGTGGGCGCTGAAGAGCACGTGCACGCCGGCTCGCTCCGCCTCGGGGAAGCGGCGCAGCGCCTCGCGCACGGTGTTGGCCAGCGCCTCGAGGTAGAGCGGGTGCTCGGGATAGTGCGTCACCTTGGTGACCGGCAGCGGCTTTGCCAGCGCGGCCACGGCGGCGTCGAGATCGCCGAACGCCGACTCGCTGGTGGCGCTGCACCACTGCGGAAAGAGCGAGACCCCGACCAGCCGCTCGCACCCGTCGGCCACCGCTTGCGCCACCGCCTCGCGGATGAACGGCTTCCAGGCGGCGAAGGCGACATAGCAGCGATGGCCGCGGCCCAGGGCGCGCTCGAGCATGCGCGCCTGTTTTTCCGTGAGCGGCCCGATGGGCGAGCGCCCGCCGATCTCGGAATAGAGCTGCCGCACGTGCGGCGCGCGCCGGCGCGAGACGGTCCGCGCGAAGAGCCTCCGCGCCCACCCGCGCCCGAGCGGCAGCCGGATGAGGAGCGGATCCATGAACAGGTTGTAGAGATAGGGCTCGACGGCCTCGAGCGAATCCGGTCCGCCCAGGTTGAGCAAGAGAACGCCGATCTTGGGAGCGGGGTCGCGCGGGAGCGCCAGAGCGGTAGTCACGCGCGCCGTTGTAACGACAACGGCGGCTTCCGGCTACCGGCCTTCCAGCTTTCCGGCTCCAGACCGATGCTGAAGTCCAGCCGCGGTCTCAAGCCTGAAGCCTCTCTACTCAGCTCGGCGCGCCTGCGGGCCGGTCTTGTTGAGCAGCCGCTTCGCGCTGTCCTCGTGCTTCTGCAACGTGGGCAGCACCTTGTCGAGGAGCACGGCCAGCTCGTCGGAGTCGGCCATCGAGGCGCGCGCGGTCTTCACCTCGTCGATCACCTTGGCGTGGCCCTTGGCCATCATGGCGAGGAACTGGCGATCGAAGGCAGCGCCCTTGAGCGACTTCAGCTCCTCCATCTTCGCCATGTGTTCGGCGTCTTCTTTCGCCTTGGCGTCCTGGCTCCTGGCGCTGTCGCCGACGGGTGCGCCGGGCTCGACCAGCGACAGGCCCATCTTCGAGGCGAGGTTCAGCACCTCGACGTCGGCCTTCATGTGATCGTCCACCAGGTTCTTGCCGTACGACTGCACGCCTTCGTTGGCGCTGTTCTCTTGCGCGAGCCCGCCGGCGCGGATCTCCATCGAGTTGGTCCGGTGGAGCTTGCGGACGAGCTTTGCTTTGCTCGGGTCGGGCCTGGCGGCGCTGGCGGAGTCGGACGCCTCGGACCGGGTGGTCTCGCTGTTGTCATTGTCCGCGCGCGCGCCGATGGAGAAGCCGAGCGCGGCCGCGGTGAGGCTGGACAGGATCATTCGCTTCATATCGAAATCCTCCGGGGGTGGAACCCGAAAGATAGGGACTGCGCAGCGCCCTTCGCAGCGAGGAGCCGACCGCCGACTCAGTCGCCGTGGACGATCTCGACCAGCGCTTTGGCGCTCGCCACCGGCGTGGGCGGCAGGATGCCGTGGCCCAGGTTGAAGATGTGCCCGCCGCCCGCCGCCTTGGCCTCGGCGAGCACCGCGCGGACGCGGACCTCGAGCTGGTCGCGCGGCAGGAAGAGCGCGGCGGGGTCGAGATTTCCCTGCAGCGCGACCTTGGGCGACACGCGCTTGCGCGCCTCGTCGAGCGGGACGCGCCAGTCAACGCCCACCACGTCAGCGCCGGTGGCGGCCAGCTGGCCGAGCAGCTCGCCGGTCTCGACGCCGAAGACGATCACCGGCTGCGGCGACACCGGGTCGCGCTTGAGCGAGCCGATGATGCGAGCGATGTAGGGCGCTCCAAATTTCCGATAATCGGAGGGCGAGAGCGCGCCCGCCCAGCTATCGAAAATTTGTAAAGCCTGCGCCCCGGCAGCCAGCTGCGCGTTCAAGTACAGCACTAGCGCGTCGCTCAGCTTCTCGAGCAGCGAGTGGGCGAGCGCCTCGTCGGAGAAGAGGAGCGCCTTGGCCTTCTCGAAGCTGCGCGAGCCCTTGCCTTCGATCATATAGGCGGCGAGCGTCCAAGGTGCGCCGCAAAATCCAATCAGCGGCACCTTTCCGTCGAGCCCGCGGCGGATGAGCCGGATGGCTTCCATCACGTAGCGCAGCTCCACCTCGGGGTCCGGCATGCCAAGGCTCGCCACGTCGGCGGCGCTGCGCAGCGGCTGGGGAAACTCGGGCCCTTTGTCCTCGAGGATGAGCTCCATCCCCATCGCCTCGCAGACCACCAGGATGTCGCTGAAGAGGATGGCCGCGTCCACGCCGAGGAGGTCCACCGGCTGCAGCGTCACCTGCGCCGCCAGCTCCGGCGTCTTGCACAGCTCGAGGAACTTCACCTTCTCGCGCACCGCCCGGTACTCGGGCAGGTAGCGGCCGGCCTGGCGCATGATCCAGACGGGCGTCTTGTCGACTGGCTCTTGGCGGCATGCGCGAAGGAAGCGGTCCTGGCGGCTCATCGGCCGTCTGTAGCACGAGCGAGCGCGCTCTTGTCGCCGCTCGCGAATCCGGGAAGAGCGCGGCCATCGCGAAGGTTCTGCCTGCGCCCACCTCGCGCCAGACGAACGCAGGAAGGATCACGCAGCATGAGCACCTCACTCGAGCAACCGCGGCACCACTTTCCCCAGGGCGAGCATTGCTGCCTCTTGCACGAGTCGGAGGCCGAGCGGCTCTGCGCGGTCGTTCCGTTCCTGCACGACGGGCTGCAGGCCGATGAGCGCTGCCTCTACCTCGCGCGCGAGGGCAAGGACGAGGCAGCGATGAGCGCACTCGCGGACGCGGGCGTCGAGGTGAACGTCGAGCTCGCGCGCGGCGCCATCGCGCTCCTCGACGCGGGAGCGACTTATTTGCAGGGCGGGCGGTTCGACCCGGAGCGGATGATCCGCTTCTTCTGCGAAGAGGCCGCCCGCGCCGAGGCCGACGGCTTCAGCGGCTTGCGCGTGACCTCCGACATGGCGTGGGCGCTCGGCGCAAAAGAAGGCTGCGAGCGCGTGCTCGAGTTCGAGGCGGTGATCGGCGAGGTGCTGCGCGAGTGCGGCGTCACCTCGCTCTGCCAGTACGACCGCGGCCTCTTTCCCGCCGCCCGCCAGCACGCGGCGCTGCGCACGCACCAGACCGTCGTCATCGACAATGACGTCTGCAAGAACCTCTACGACGAGCCCGCGCGCTTCTTGCTCGGCGAGGCCGACGAAGAGGATCGGGTCGAGTGGATGCTCGGCCAGCTCCGCGCGGTCTGCACCGCGCAGCGACAGCGCGAGACAGCCATGGCCGAGCGCGACCGCTCCGTCGCCGAGCTGGAAGGGCAGCGCATCCGGCTCTCGCAGATCCTGCAGCAGATGCCCGCGGGCGTGGTCATCGCCGACGCCAGCGAGCACGTCATCTCGCTGCACAACCAGAAGGCCGACGAGATCGCCTCGGGCCCCTGGTCGGCCTCCGTCAGCGAGCTGCTCGGCCGCTCCTTGCGCGGCCAGGCGCTGACGGGCGAGGAGCTCGAGATCAACGAGAACGGCCAGGTGCGGACGCTGCAGTGCAACGCGGCTCCCTTGCGCGACGCCGACGGCGCGGTGGTGGCCGGCATGGTCGCGTTCCTCGACGTCACCGAGAGCCGCCGCGCCGCCTCCGAGTGCAAGCGGCTCCTCGACGAGGCGCGCCGGAGCGACAACGGCAAGGACGAGTTCCTCGCCATGCTCGGCCACGAGCTGCGCAACCCGCTTGGCGCCATCTCCAACGGGCTCCAGGTCTTGCGCCGCAAGGGCAAGGGGCGCGACGCGGCCACCCAGCACGACCGCGAGCTCATCGAGCGGCAGGTGCGTCACATGGCGCGGCTGCTCGACGATCTGCTCGACGTCTCGCGCATCACCCGCGGGCTCACCAGCCTCGACAAGGAGCGCGTCGACCTGGCCTCGGTGATCGCGCGGGCGGTGGCCAACACTTCACCGCTGGTGCAATTGCGCCGGCACCAGCTCTCGCTGTCCTTGCCGCCAGGTCCCCTGCCCGTCGAGGGAGACGCGACGCGGCTGGAGCAGATCATCTCGAATCTCTTGTCCAACGCGGCCAGGTACACAGAGCCCGGCGGATCCATCTGGCTCAGCTTGCGGCGCGAGGAGGGCCAGGCCGTCATCCGCGTGCGCGACAGCGGCGCCGGCATCTCCGCGGAGCTGCTGCCGCGCATCTTCGACATGTTCACGCAGGGTGAAAGGCCGCTCGACCGCTCCCAGGGCGGGCTCGGCGTCGGTCTGACCCTGGCGCGGCGGCTGGCCGAGCTCCACGGCGGCAGCATCGAGGCCGCCAGCGACGGGGCGGGCAGGGGCAGCGAGTTCATCGTGCGGCTGCCCGCGCTGGTCGAGCTCTCAGGGCTCGAGGTGGCTAAGGAAGAGTCGCCGCCCGCCGAGCTCTCGACCGACAACGCGCCGCGGGTCTTGCTGGTCGAGGACAACGTGGACGCGGCGGCCATGCTCTACGAGCTGCTCGTGCTGCTCGGCTACCGCGTGCACGTGGCGCACGATGGACCCTCCGCGCTCGAGCTGGCCGATCAGCATCGCCCCGACGTGGTGCTGCTCGACATCGGCCTGCCCGGCATGGACGGCTACGAGGTGGCGCAGCAGCTGCGCAAGGATGCGCGCAACCAGGGGCTCCTGATCGTCGCGTTGACGGGCTATGGGCAGGAGAGCGACCGGCGGCGATCGCGGGAGGCGGGGTTTGATCACCACCTCGTGAAGCCGGTGGACGTGGACGAGCTCGACAAGGTGATCGCGATGGGGTGCGAGCGGAACCACGAGGCGGCGGCGAGCGTCGGGTAGCGACTCTGCGTCCTAGCTTCTCCGCGACACCTGCTGCAGCTCGAGCCCGATCTTCCCGTCCTTGAACACCCTCATCGTCCCGCTCGACTGGCTGACGCTGATGGCGATCGCGCGCGTGTCCACGGTGATCGCCGCCGCCGCCGCGTGGCGCGCGCCCAGGCCGAGCGGCAGATCGGCGCTGTTGTTGTCCGCGGTCGCTTGCAGGTAGCGCCCCGCGGCCAGGACCACGCCGTCTTCGCGGATGACGAAGGCGCCGTCGAGCACCGAGAAGTTCTTCAGCGCCTCGCGAATCTTGGGGTCGAGCACGTTGCGCTCGGCCTCGCTGATGCCGCCGAACGGATTGATCGTCAGCTGCTTGCTCTTCTCCATCACCGCCGTCGAGTCGCCGAGCACGAAGATGGTCCCGATCGGGTGCCCCTCGAACCCCTCGTGGCCGATGGCCATGGCGAGCGAGACCAGCGCCTCCACCACCTGCGAGCTGAACTCGGCGCCGAGGCCCATGGCGTCGATGGCCGCCTTCTCTTCGAAGCCGCGGCCGATCTGCAGCTTGACGAGCGTGTCGGTCGTCTTGGCGCCGGTGCGGCCCGTCAGGCAGAGCACGTTCTCGCCGTCCTTGAAGACGCCCGCGGTCATCGCCGAGACCAGCGCCACCTTCACCTTCTCGACGCGCGAGTAGTCGTAGGGCGGGACCGTCACCGCGATGTAGCCCGCCTTGCGGCGCGCCTCGGCGAGCCTCTCCTCGGTGACCGCGTACACGAGCTTCTTCTTCAGCGAGCGCCCGCGCAGCTCCGACACCGTCAGCGCCGTGTCGCTCACGTACAGCAGATGGTCCACCTCGGACTTCGCCGCCAGCGACAGGACGCTCTTGAGGAACTCCCTGTCGAGCTTGCTGTCGGCCACTGAAAGGCTCCGCTTGCTGTTGGCCCGCTACCGGAGCAGGCTGTTTTTTGTGTCCGCACCCGGCAAAAAGGTTCTTGCCTTGACTCGACTCTACCCTCTCCCTAAACTCCCGCCTCTTTTTTGGCCGGCCAGCGTGCATGTCGCCGCACGGCGCCGCAACTTGGACTGCACCCGGTTGTTCGCAGGAGGCTCGCCGTGAACCAGAAGGACCTCAAGCGCTTCAAAAAAATCCTCGAGGAGAACAAGCGCGCGCTGCTCCAGAGCGCCCGCAAGACCCTCAACGAGGAGGCGGCGTTCGACACCGACGATCTGCCTGACGAGATCGATCTTGCGTCCTCCGAGTACACCCAGAGCATGGTCTTCCGGCTGCGCGACCGGGAGAAGTTCCTGCTCAAGAAGATCGACGACGCCCTCGGCCGCATCGAGGCCAACACCTTCGGCATCTGCGAGATCTGCGAGGAAGAGATCTCGATCAAGCGGCTCGAGGCGCGGCCGGTGACGACGATGTGCATCCGTTGCAAGGAGGAGCAGGAGAAGCAGGAGAAGTCGTACGGCTAGAGCACCGATCGGGTTGAAGGACCGAGGAGAACGGTCGAGTCGCAAGCAGCGCAAGGAACGACGAGGCGCCGTACTTTCTGTACGGCAACGAGGAGAGACGCGGCGATGCGCAGCGAATCGGCCGAGCGGGTTGCCC